>JBAQKN010000016.1:0-139180 GCA_049301055.1 Pseudobdellovibrio sp.
TGGTAATACTTAATAGCAGCATCTAAAAAACCGTTTTGATAAAGCAAACGACCCGCAGTTAAAGTAAGCAACTCTTCATCCACTGGATTATTTTTAGCTTTCATCAAATGAGTTAGCACCTGGGCAGCTTTTGTTGTATCCCCGCGAATACCCAAATTTAATGCTAATTGCCATTCTAAGATGGATCGTTGATTTGAGTCCGGCACCGTCTTTTTTATTAAATCAGTTAATGTTGCCACATCCGTAGTTGTGTAATTCTTCTTTAAAAGAAAAGCCATTTCAGCTTCATCACCAAATACTTTAGTCCAATGTGGATCCCATGTTGCTTTTACAACTCCCCATACTGGGTTTTGTCCGTTCAAATTTTCTTTCCAAAGGCTAATCACTGTTTTATCAATAGTATTCGGATCTTTAATAGTTAAAAGCTCTTCTACAGCTGTAATTTTAAGACCATTTTTAAATTTTAAAAAAGCTTCTAATGCACGACCCGTCGGTTTGCTTTGAAAAGAACTTTTGCTAAATGCTGAGTTCCACTGAAACATTGCTTTTTCATATTTTTTTTCTGCTAAGAATTGGAAAAAAATATTCTGCTCTGCGCCAACTGGAGCAATTACTTTTCTTAATTTTTGAATTTCTTCATTTTCTACAAAAGCAGTTTCTGCAGTTAATCCTTTGCCTTCAAGTATTTGCATCAAGTCATCTTCAGCACGAACCCGCGCTGAAAGCACAGAAACACTAGAAAGAATAAAAACTGAAATTATAAATTTATTTATTTTCACAACATCCATCCTACTTGTAACGAAGCAGTTCCCGTCGACATTTTGCGACTTTCATCATAATACTGAGCCGTGTAATTTTGCGCACGGTATTCAATTCGAGTTGTCACATGAGAGTTTACCCAAAATCCAAAGCCGGCACCTAATGCTGTTGAAGTGCTTGAACCATTTGATAATTGAATTGTTCCGTAGCCTGCCAAAAAGTAAGTGTCAAAATGCGCTACACCCCATTTTCCGAAACTTAACTTACCCATGATTGGATACCAGTTAACAATTCCCATCATTTCTGACTTTGGATAAATAATTTGAGGATATAAATAATTCGGCGCAGATGGATTTGCAGATGCCGCTTGAGACGCTCGACTAATAATTGTTTCGCCTTCTGGTGTTAATTTATTTGTATAATAATTGTATTTAGCACCAATACTAAAACTTGGATTAATATGAAAGTACGCGTTCAAACCAATGTCAGAAGATCGGTTGTAAGAATCACCACCGTAGACTTCAGCAAACTCTGGAGCAATTTCAAATCGATGTGTACGATCGATGAAACGATTTTGCACAACATCTGTTTGAACTTCAGGATTTAAAGCCTTAGCTTTTTCATACAAAGATTCGTTTCCACCAAAAGAATCTATATCTTGTTGAATCTGCGCGTAAGAAACCGAAGCTAACACAACAACCAATGCAAAAATTGTTTTTATCATAAAATATCCTTTACATTAACTGACACTGTTAAATTAGTTTCCACGGTATCTTGCGGGTAATATGAATTTTGTACTTTAAAAGTAAGATCATAGCGTCCTAATCCCAAAGTTGTAGCATCGACCAAAAGTTTACAATTAACTATTTTATTACCGCTGTAATTACCATCACACTTTAACGTTGATTTCGGAAGTTTTGCTAAATCGGGGATATTGGAAATTAAAACATTACCAATTTGCATTGGATCAAAAAAAGAAAAACTAAATTCAGCAACAGTTCCTTGTTTAATATTCACAGACGATTGGGTAACAACTGGATTAGCTAAAGTATGTTTAACAAAAAATTCAACCTGGTAGGGGTCAGAAGCAATTCCATATTTTGAATAATTAATAACTGAAAAACAGAAATTTACTGTGTTATATGGTATTGCTAATTTTCTTAGGTCTAAAAAAATATTTCCCTTTATTTTATTAGTCAGAGGATCTTTTGAAAAATCACTATCCTTGTAACTTACAACAGATGAAAGATTTGTATAGTATGAATTTGAACAATCTTTAAATAATAGAGAAAAATCCGTTGAATTTGAATAGTCTGAATCTTCAAATTCAATTGGAATCCAATACGTATAATCCATTAAATAGTTTGCAGCTGGTAGTACTGAATTTATAATTGGCTTTGCGAAATCTTTAAAAATGTTTAAAGTGATCGACTTTCTTTCAATAGAAACAGGAAAGTTTGAAGCCCCTTGAATGGTAACTAATTCTGCAATCAATTCAAATTGTCCTGAGCTTACGTTTCCTAATATTTCCTTACTTGGAGTCCACTTAAAAACCCCTGCAGCCGCATCAAACGTAGCTCCTGGAAATTGAACTAGATTTTTAATTTTCAGAGTAAAGGCAACAGCTGGAATTAATACACGACCTTGGATACTAATTTCAATTTGAGTATCCACATGACCATTAACTAAAGTCGGCGCATCAATTTGCAATGCTTCTTTAGAAACTGGCTTTTCTGGTACCTGCGCATTTTGTGTTGGAGGAATTCCATATTTAATAGACTCTGGAGCATTAGCTAACGGATTCTGCTGCATACTACATGAATTTAAAAGCATCGCTGCGGAAACAAACATGATTTTTTTCATAACCTTCATAATTTACCCCTGACCTTGACGTCTTAAGACGAATGGATAACTAACTTTAACACTTACTGCACCTTGCGGAACTGGAAACTTCCAAGTTTTCAAGCGCATAGCTATGCACTCTTCAACTAATTTATCGCTCATAGAAGAACTATCTACTTGTGATGAAGTCACTGCACCCGAGGCACCAACTACAAAACCAATTGATACACGACCACTTAAAGCCGCATTTTTTTGTAAACCTTGTTCATAACAAAAACGAACTTGTCCTAAATTACGGCGAATGACTTCATCAATTTGCGATCGATCAAGACCTGTTGCAACTTCTGCTTCAGCACCCAATTGAACAGGAGTTCCACCCGAAGAACCCACTAAAGATAAACTTCCATAGCCAGCTTGACCGCCGCCTTTACCTTTTGTTCCGTAACCACCACTGCCCGCAATATTTCCACCCGCACCTAATGCCGCAGAAGTTATTCCGGTAGCGTATAAAGATTTTTGCACACCACCACTGCCGGCAGTTCCGCCTAATCCTGGGCCTGCCGTTGTATTAACTGCACCAAGATTTAACCCACCTTTATTTGTTCCGGATTTTAAACTTCCCAAAACAGATAAAGCTCCTGAACGCTTAATCATTTCCATTTTTTTAGTAGGCGTTTTGGTTACAGTCGGATCATTCATCGTCATTGTTTTTGGAGTAACAACTTTAGCAGCTTGATTTTTTATAATTTTAACAACTTGCTGTTTTAGCTCTTCATTAACTTGAATGTTTTCACGAGGCGCTAAAAAATAAATTAACAGAATACAAAGAAACACAACAGCAGCTACTGAAACTGATTTTTTTAAATCTTTCCCGTCATCTTGATGTTTACGAACATCATCAAATGGAACTGTCGTAATTTCTTCAACTAAACGTAATTGACCAAACTGACCTAGTGCTAATGGTTTTGACTTCATAGCTTCAAAATCAAGATGAGCAATGTTTGAAAATTTAATTTTATTTTGCTCCAAATAATCTGTGCTTGTTACAACTTCTAGTCGTTTGTTATCAAAACGATGAATCAACTGTGCACTCTTTGCGGTTACCGGAATTTGTCTGGTAATATTCCCTGCTTGATCTTCAAGGATTAATTTTAAACTCATTTTGATTTTACCTCGCCTAACGTTGAAGATTGCTTCATGCGATCTTTAAAATCAGTTCGGATACCAATCAAACTATTTAGAACTTTATCTTCTTCAACAGTTGTTACCGCTTCATCCGAAAAATGATACTGACCATTCACCAATAAATCTTCAAAGTTCATATCTGTTTGTGAATTCTTTTTTGCTTTAGCAGGCGCCGAGGAAGTAACTGCTGTCGTTGTAACCTTCGTCGCCGTAGCTTCAGGCTGAGCTGCAAACGCAAAAAAGCTTATTATGAAAATCAAAGGAAAAATTATTATGTTAAAGTACTTATTCATTGGAACGACTCCTATTTTTTAATTGGGATTGAATTTTCAATTCCATTTGGCTGCTTCAAAACAGACAAACGTGACTCTAAATATTCAACCATTGCAACACGATCAGTTTTCTTTTCAAGATCTAAAATATTTTGAACAGCACTGATTTCCAAAGGGTTTTGTTTTAAATTTAAGCGCGCTTTTTCTAAATCAGCTCTTGAAGGCAAACCCGCATTAGTCTTCACGATACTGGCTGAACTTTGCACACTTGTTAAACTATTTTTTTGATCATCCGGCGCAATCGCAAGTAGTTGTGCAACTTCAGCCAACGTGTACGCAGACCATTCTGGATTTGTTGTTAATACATTCTTATATTTATCTGCGATCTGACTTGCTGACCAAAATTCTTTAACTTTAACTGTCGCCATATCTGATTTTGTCTGATGTGGAATTACTTGCTGAGACAGCATACCCAAATACTGCTGTTCTTCTTCACCAGTTAGACCTTCGGGAGTTGGCAACGAAAGAACTTCGTTATAAAATCTTTTATTTTCTTTGGCTACTAAATCAAGAGTTATCAACTGTGACGACCAATCGTTCGAAGTAATTGCACGATTTGCTAATACATCAAGTTGATCTAAAATTTTAATACGTTCCTTAAGACTTGCAGCCAAAACCTTCGTATTTTTGGAAACAATTTGATGTGCTACTATTTTTTTACTTAAAGCTTTAAAATCCTCTAGAAAAATTATTCGCGTTGCTAAAGCAAAACCTGCATTTTGCTGTTTAGGGTTAACTTTAATTAAATTTTCTAATAATTTTTGGTTTTTAGTAATGCCATAAACATAAACTACCGCTTGAGCTAACATTTCTTGATGACCATCGAAATGATTTTTAAGCGCATTTAGCTCTTTTTCCGGTGTTTTAGAAAGCCGAATTAGACGAATTGCTATTAATGCTTTTTTCTCTGCATCTTTAGATTGTTTTAAGTATTGGGTATAATAAGTTTGCGAATCTTTTTCTGCCAATTCAGCAAATAATGCTAACTTAAGAACTTTTTGATCAGCCGTAATCGTAGCACTTTTTGTAAGTTCTAGTGTTTTAAGCGCAGTTGCAAAATCTAACTCTAATTCAGCAAACCAAGCTTTTCGTTGAAGTGCGAATTCAGATTCTTCAACAGACAAATTAGTTAATCTTAAAAAATCATCAACAGCTACACGTGCTTCAGGAATTTTATTTAGTTTTTCACTTAATAAAATTTTATTTTTTAAGTAAACTTTTTTATCTTCCATAGATGAAGTAGCTACATCAAATTGACTTAGTATTTGCAATGCCTGAGCTGAATCTGTTTTTGCAGCTACCGCTGTTTGATTTAAAATAGTTTTTTGATAAATGGCTGCGAACTCGCTTTTCTTTTCAGGAAATTTAGCAGCAAATTCAGATGACCATTTTTGCATTTTTATATCATCTTTTAGAATAGCTAAAGCATCCATTGCAAGCTCTGCAGCTTGTAATTTAATTTTTGCGTTTGTCCCATTACCTAAAGCGATCCCTTTTAACAATTCAGAGGCTTGTAAATAGTTTTCTTTCTGATAAATGCTATATGCCTTTTGATATTCAACATCTGCCGTTTTTTGCTTTAAAATACTTTTTTGCAGATAATCGTCTTGAGCCGCTAACAACAACTTTTCATCTTTTGCTTTTTCTGCGTTTTCAATCGTTAGGAGTAAGTTTTTTTCTAATTTTTCGTTGTCTTTTAATCCTGCTAGCAAGGTATTAGCTTTTAATCCAACAGCCGCCGCCGCCGCAAACTGACCCGTTTGACCCATTGCTTGCGCTGTCCATATTTGCATATCCACATCTTCAGGAAATACTTTAAGAAATTCTTGATAGGCTGTAATTAACTGACTAGATGGATTTTTAATTTCTATGCGATTCCAACCTACGACAAATTGACGAAGTCCTTTGTAATTTTCATCGCAACTTTCAATTGTGCATCCATTTGCAGACCATAAAGATAATGCTGCAGCAAAAAAGTTTTCAGCTTGCTCTGTCTTTTTCAAATCAAAAGAAAGTTGAGCTTGGCGAATTTTAGCTTCTAAACGAATTTTTGCATCCGTATGCTTTTCAAATATAAATTCCCAAACCTTTAAATCAGCTTCTTTTTGACCTAGTCGCAAACCTTCTCGCGCAAGTAAAGTTACTTGCTGCAACTTAAAATTTTCAGGTGTTAAGGCATAAACTGTATCCGCATCTTTAGGCTGAATTCCACGCGCCGCCATAAAAGTTACTAAATCACGAGAGACCTCTTCTAAGAATTGGATATCCGCGATGCCTCTAGAAATAGCCATACGCGATTGAAGTTTGGGATTAGTTAAAACCATTTTCAGTTGATCTATGGCTTGATCACTTTGACCTAACTTAAAAGCGCACCACGCTTTACGGTACGCAGCTAATCCCTGAGAGCTAGCACCTTCGATTGCTAAAACTTGATCATAGTGTTTCATCGATAGCGCGTAATTTGATTTACGAAATGCATTTTCGGCAAGTGATAAATGAGCTTCAGCAAGTTCAAGTGGATTTTGTGAAGAGCTTAAAATTAAAATATATTTTTTTTCTGCTAAATCAGCTTGGCCTTGCAATTCGTAAAGATGACCTAATTGCAAATACACTTTAGATCGAGTTGATTCCGGTGCTTTAGCTAATGCTTCAGTATAATAACCAATCGCTTTTGCGCGATCTTTTTCTCCGGCTTTACATATAGTACAACCGTCATTAATCTCTTTATTTGATAAAATACGTGCTTTTTCTGAATGCAAATCTGCTAATCGTAATAAAACAGAGCTTCTGCTAGAATCAGCCGGAGCTAGATTTAATTGAATCTGCGTTAATTTTTTTATTAAAAGATCATGCGAGCTGGTATCAATTGGTTCTGCAAATGCATTAAATCCAGACAAGATAATAATGAAAGAACAAACTTTTATATATTTCAGCACGTATTTCCCCTTTTAACGCGTTCAATTTTTTTTACTACTTAACTGTTACAGCAAATTTAATATCGCTATAGCCCGCCTGATTCATTGCTAGAATAACTTGATTCAAAAACTCATATTTTACACGACGATCTGCTTGAATAGTTGCTATTCCTGGAAATGCTTCGCCTGGGTGTAAATTGCTATATTGTTTACGAACTTCCAGTAATGATTCTGTAATTGAATCTGCAGTTACTATTTTATCTTCCACATACAATTTACCATCATCAATTTTAATAATTGGATTGCGTTCTAAAACTTCAGCTAAATGAGCCTTTGGCAATTCCATATTTTTGGAAACAAAAAGTATTTCGCCCGTGCTAGAGAAGCTCATCAATAAAAAGATAACCAAAATTGAAAACGCATCGATAAGCGCTGTTAGAAGTAAGTCTAAAGCTAAACTGCGTTTTAATTTTGCTCCACGCGGATTCAAAATTGAAGATGTTTCAATAACTCCAGACAAAACAGATTGATTCAATACGCTATCAGAAATCATTATACCCTCCTACAAGGGAGAAACGCCAAGGTCAGTCATGCCATTTTTTTTCAATTTATCTAACACTGTAATAATATCTTCATATGCTGTTGTCGCTACAGGAAGAATTAGTCCTGTATTTAACCCCGGTTCTAAAACACGAAGCGATGCCACGGCAGCTTCAAACTGGTCCCAATTTACTTGTTTATTAACTTGATCTAAATGGATTTTACGTTGTGCTACAGGAACTTTATTAGTCTCTTGAACTTCAAGATTTACATCCCCATCGGCAGTCATGCGAATCCAAACCAATGGAGACTTTTGAGTATCTTCTTGAGCCTGCCCACCAACTGCTTGTTTCACGTTCATTGAACCCACATTTAACCAAACTGCTGTTAACAAAAGAAAGCAAATACATACCGATAACAAATCGATACACGGGATCAGATTGACTTCAAAATCTAAATGTTTTTTCTTATTTCTCATGAAGTCCTCCTAATTCCTAATTACTAAATAGTAACTAAACAGTTGTTTCAGTTTTACGATCTGCTGATTTTTTAATTTGGTAAGAAGTCATAGGTTCATAAGTGTAACTTAACCAATTGAAAACTTTTAATCCACCGTGGTTTAAATCTTCAGCTAAACGATTAGCTCTATTTTGCAAAATACCATACGCAACTAGTGCAGGTATTGCTGCAATCAAACCGTATGCTGTCGCATTCATCGCTTCAGCAATACCTGCTGCAAGTAATGATGCTTTCTCTGCAGGGTTTGCATAAGCCACAGCCGCGAACGATTTAATCATTCCTGTAATAGTACCTAATAATCCCGTTAGAGTTGCAACGTTACCTAACATAGATAAGAAACCAGTGCGGCGATCTAAATACGAATTTTCTTCAATTAAAACTTCATCCATTTTACTTTGGATTTCTTCTTTGCCGCCCATATTTCTAGCCGCTAAAGCACCTGCAGCAATTGCGCGAGCAACTGGATTAGTAGCCATTAACGATTGCGCTTTTTGAACTACGGCATCCATTTCGCCGCGACGAATAGATTCTTCAAAGCCTAAAGCCAATGTTGCCTGAGTTAATTTACGACGCATAAATAATGCGTAGCCACGTTCTATAACAATAGCTACAGATGATAATTGAATTAATAAAATTGGCCACATCCAGAAACCACCGTGTTCGAATGCCAAAGCTATTTTAGTGAAAAATTCCATAAATAAAACCCCCCTGTTATATAAAAATTAATGTACTAGACCTCCGAATTAGATTTTAATTTTATTAGTGTGTCACTTCGAATAGCTTATGACACGACGAGCATAAACGATAAATTTTAGTATTCATGATGTCGCAAACCCATTCTTGCGGCCATTATTATACGTTATATGAAGCAAAATCTTTTCCTTTTTGCTCTGGCTAACACACTTTTTAGATTTTAAAAAATCTGAGCCGCTTTTTTTATAGCTCTGAAAAGCCTTGGCATAACGGATAATCTTGATCAGATTTTTGCACAGTATCAAATTGTAAACCCCTCTTTATAATAACTTTTCGAACAGGGCCGAACAAATAAAGAGCATTTAAAGATTAAAAATTTATCAAAAAAATAGTTTTCAAAAATAATTCAATGATTATTCGGTGGCGCTGAATAGAGACTTAGCTCACAAATGCGCATCGAATTCATTATTAAAGCTTTTGCTGCAAATCTATTCACAACTTCAATTTGCTAATTTGTCGCTATTTTATTTAAGCGAACAGCTTTTTTAACCCAATTCTGAGTTGCTTGATCCGTGCTATTATTTTTTACAATTAAATCTGGCAGCTAACAACACGATAGGGAATTAAAATAGAACGAAACAATTCTAGCGCTAAATATTTTTCACAGATTATCCGGAACTAAATCATAAGAACTTTGATCGGGATTTATTATTTTAATACTTGGATACGATAAAGCATTCATTTGTGCAGGATTTGTAAAAACTAATAACGATCCCGGGTAAGAACCACCTTCGATAGGCATACCATTATCAATTTTAATTAAGCGCCCACCCACTTTTGCTGCTGATCGCCCCCTGATTCCAAAAGCTCCGGGCTGGTGTCCAAATACGATTCCAAAAAGATTCATTGCATCTAGTCGATCTATCACAGGCTGATAAGTCGATTTACTTTTTTCCCAATCTTTAGATTCTAAAATTGACTTATTACCAATTAAAAATTTACTTCCATAGTTCTGAGCTCCAATAACTTTGTCTGCCTTGGCAACAAAGTCAGCCCAATTCATATCTGGAAAAAAACCAGAATGACAAAACAGCCAACGTCCAACACGTGCCGCAACAGGTTCGTTATGCAAAAATAATCCATGCGGAGAATCCATTGAAGTTAAATCTGTAACAGGTAAATTCTGAGAATTTAATTCAGCTAGCAAAACTTTCGCTTTTTTATCATCAGATGGATCCGCTAAGAATTCAGCTTCGTGATTTCCTAAAACATGAATAAAATTTCCACCCACATTTTTTGACTGCGTTTGTAATTTAATCCATAAATTTAATACTTCTAAACTTTTTGGTCCCTTATCAATTGAATCGCCATCAACAATAAGCAATGATTTTCCAGCAATCCAGTTGTTCGAATTATTTATAACCTTACCCGCTTTTAAAATGGATAGAACCTGGTCATACATTCCATGTACATCACTAATTACAAAAACTTTCGCATAAATCGAAGGATCATCAATACTGGTCACGCCTAGGTTTTCATTTCTAGATTGGGGAGTTCTAGAATCAGAAGCATTCGATTGAGTCAGCTGTGACACACAGCTATTGAATGATAAAATGCTTAAAACAGTACATAAAAATATTATTCGTTTATTCACTTAAAACCTCTTTAACTGTACTTATGATCTAATCACTTTCGACTTAATAAAAGGTTTTATTTAGTTATACGTAAAAAATGGCTTATTTGTAATTTAGTAGCTAGCTCTAAGCCCTTATAAAACAAGTAATCCTAGACATTTATTTTTTGATTTTATTTAATCATCTAATTTGGTCTAGTATTCATAGTACTTACAAATTCCGGCGGTACTGGCCACCCACTTCATATAACGCCTCAGACATTTGAAACAACGAACAATGTCTTGAAGAATTAAGTAAAGCTTCAAAAATATTACCACCGCTTAAAGCTACTTTTTTTAATTCGGTCAACTGACTAGCCGCTTCACCGGCATGATCTGTTTGAAACTTTTCAACATTGCGTAGCTGACTTGTTTTTTCTTCGTTGGAAGCTCTAGCTAATTCAATTTTTGCAGGAATATAATTTGCAGCCAATGTCTTCGGGTTAATAAAGGTATTCACACCAATGATTGGCAATTCGCCAGAATGTTTTAAGTGTTCATACAGCATTGATTCTTCTTGAATTTTTGATCGCTGATACTGAGTCTCCATAGCTCCTAAAACTCCGCCGCGTTCATTGATACGTTTGAATTCTTCTAGTACGGCCTCTTCAACTAAATCGGTTAGCTCATCAATAAAATAACTGCCTTGAGTTGGATTTTCGTTTTTAGTCATCCCGAATTCACGATTAATAATCATTTGAATAGCCATGGCTCTTCGAACCGATTCTTCAGTCGGCGTTGTGATCGCTTCATCATAAGCATTTGTATGCAAAGAGTTGCAGTTATCATAAATGGCAATTAACGCCTGTAACGTTGTGCGAATATCATTAAAATCAATTTCTTGTGCATGCAAAGATCTGCCAGATGTTTGAATATGATATTTTAATTTTTGCGAACGATCATTACCTTGATACAAATCTTTCATCGCAATGGCCCAAATACGACGTGCAACACGACCTAAAACAGCATATTCAGCATCTAATCCATTGCTAAAAAAGAATGATAAATTGGGTGCAAAATCATCTATCTTAAGTCCACGCGATAAATAATATTCTACAAACGTAAACCCATTTGACAAGGTAAATGCCAACTGGCTTATTGGATTAGCTCCGGCTTCCGCGATATGATAACCAGAAATACTAACAGAATAGAAATTTTTAATTAGATTTGTGGTAAAATATTGCTGAATATCGCCCATCATTTTTAATGCAAAATTGATTGAAAAGATACATGTGTTCTGCCCTTGATCTTCTTTTAAAATATCGGCTTGAACCGTACCACGCACCATCTGCAACGTTTTAATTTTTGTTTCTTGCCATTCACTCGTCGTTAATTTTCGATTAAATTGCTTTTCACGACGCTCGACTTGCTGATCGATTGCGGTATTAAAATAAAAAGCCAATATCATCGGTGCTGGTCCATTGATTGTCATACTGACAGAGGTATTTGGATCACATAAATCAAAACCCGCATACAACTTCTTCATGTCCTCTAGCGTACAAATACTAACACCCGATTCCCCCACCTTACCAAAAATATCAGGTCGCTGATTAGGATCTTGTCCATACAAAGTTACCGAATCAAAAGCCGTTGATAAACGGTGTGCTTTTTCGCCTTCACACAAATAATGAAAACGCTTATTTGTACGTTCTGGCGTGCCTTCACCGGCAAACATTCGCTTCGGGTCTTCGTCCGCACGTTTTAATGGAAAAACTCCTCCGGTAAAAGGGAATTCTCCTGGAATATTTTCTAATTTCAAAAATTTAAACCGATCGCCCCAATCCGTAAAATTAGGTAATACCACTTTGCGAATTTTAGTGCCGCTAAGGGTTTTAGAAACTAGCGATTGTCTGATTTCTTTATCGCGAACTTTAAAAATTAATTCGTCTGCTGAGTATGCTTTTTTTAATTCATTCCAAGATTCTAAAGATTGTAATTCAGACGTTTCAAAATCTTTCTTTAAATTTACTATTTTTTGCTCTGCCAATTTTTCATCAAAAAGTTTTTCACTTTTTAACAGTTCAAGCGCACCTAATTTTGAAGCCTTAAGTGCTAAATCATGAACACGTGTTTTATACTTCCTAGCATTAGAAACAATCTCTGCTAAGTAATTCTGCCGCTCAGATGGGATAATGACTTGCTCATCTGCGGCTAGGATGTTTTTGCGATAATCTTCATTCACAACGGGCAACACTTTTTTCTGAGCCGAGGCATCGACTGGCTGAGCCGAGGCATCGACTGCCAAGGCGTCTACTATGCTGAAAAATAATTGATTTATGCCACCATCGTTAAATTGGCTGGCTTGAGTTAAGAAAACAGGAACTTTTACTTGGTCATCAAATATTTTTCGCGATCGTTTGTACTGTTTGGTGACATCACGCAAAGCATCTTGAGCGCCTCTGCGATCGGCTTTATTTACAGCTACAAAATCTGCAAAATCAATCATGTCAATTTTTTCTAACTGTGATTGCGCTCCGAAATCAGATGTCATGACATACATCGATAAATCACTGACTTCGGTAATTGCCATGTTCCCCTGACCAATACCCGAAGTTTCTGCAATAATAAAATCGAAATCAAGTTGACGCATAAAATTTAAAATTTCAGGTAGTGTGGATGCAATTTCTTTTCCAGAACCACGCGATGCCACCGAACGCATATAAATATTAGGTCTAGATAATGAATTCATGCGAATACGATCGCCCAATAGCGAACCACCCGTTTTTCGTTTTGATGGATCTACACAAACAATGCCTAACTTTTTTCCTGGGTAAGCATTTAGAAATCGCTGAGACAATTCATCGATCAATGATGATTTGCCAGCACCACCGGTTCCAGTAATTCCTAAAACCATAGGTTTTTTATGAGTTGCAAATGAACTTAATCCCCAAGTATCTAATGTTGTGGCTTTGATTCCATTTTCAATAGCCGTTAATGCTAAACCAATTTGTACAGATGGAATTAAATCACCTGAAAACACATTTTTTTTATTAACGAATTTTTTTTGTGCTTCAAGAACATTAAAATCACAACCATCAATGATCATTTTAATCATGCCTTCAAGCCCCATTTTGCGGCCATCATCGGGATGAAAAATTTGAGCAATACCGTAAGATTCTAATTCTTTTTTTTCGTCATGAACAATAACTCCGCCGCCACCACCGTAAATTTTTACATAGCCTGCACCAGCCTCATCTAACAAATCTTTTAAGTATTTAAAATATTCCATGTGTCCACCCTGATA
The DNA here is from genome assembly GCA_049301055.1 of Pseudobdellovibrio sp. GTDB lineage: Bacteria > Bdellovibrionota > Bdellovibrionia > Bdellovibrionales > Bdellovibrionaceae > Pseudobdellovibrio. The sequence continues at coordinate 13,702 of JBAQKN010000016.1, forward strand.
AGATGAAATACACACACCTTGAGCGCCTTCTTGTAATACGCTTTTAGCTACATCTTGAACAGACCGGTTGTGACCTAAGTGAATAACTTCAGCACCAAAATCTTGCAATATCCGACGCATAATATTGATCGAGGCATCATGACCATCGAACAAGGCGGCCGCGGTAACAATGCGAATTGGATTTTTTAATTGTGACTTTGCTATTGAAGTTTCATTACTCATGCTTATTGCCCCTTAAATACTGGTTTTCTTTTTTCAATAAAAGCAGAAGTTCCTTCGCGCGTATCTTCGGAAGTAAATAACTGCGCAAAAATTTCAGCTTCATTGGCTAGTGCTTTATCTGTATCTAGATCATAAGCTTCATTAATTGATTTTTTGGCTTTTGCGACAGCCAACGGAGACCGTGCTAAAATCAAATTTATTTTTTTCATAGCCGTTGGAATTAACTCAGCCAAAGGAACAACATCATTTACTAAACCAAATTTTAACGCATTATCGGCCGTGATAATTTCTGCGGTCATTGTTAGTTCCCGTGCGCGACGAATGCCAACAGCTCGGGTTAATTTAACAGTTCCACCAAAGCCAGGAATTAAACCCAAAGACACTTCGGGTAAACCAAATTTTGCATTTTCGCTGGCTATGATAAAATCACACGCCAAGGCTAATTCACATCCGCCACCCAAAGCAAAACCATTTACAGCGGCTATCACTGGAATTTCTAAAAGGCTTAGTTCATTAAAAATACTTTGACCACGCAAAGCAAATTGCATGGCTTGATCTTCAGTCATGTCCTTCATTTCTTTAATATCTGCACCGGCTACAAAAGCTTTTTCGCCAGATCCCGTAATAATAAGTGCTTTTGCATGCTCAAAATCCATTTCTGAGATTTGTCGTAAGGCATCGGCCATATCGTTTAAGACTTGTTGATTTAAAGCATTCATTGATTCTGGACGGTTAATCATAAGAGTCCAGACTCCAAGATCAGAGCCTGCTAATTTAATCGTTTGATAAGAGTTCGACATAAATTCCTTTTAATAAAATTATTTGCTGTAATTATAAAAACCGCGACCCGTTTTTTTACCTAACCAACCTGCCTGAACATATTTTACCAATAATGGGCATGGACGATATTTTGAATCACCTAAGCCATCATGCAAAACATTCATAATTGCCAAACACGTATCTAATCCAATAAAGTCCGCTAGCGTCAGTGGTCCCATGGGCTGATTTGTTCCTAACTTCATGGCTTGATCAATGGATTCCACAGAGGCAATACCTTCATGCAAGGTGTAAACAGCTTCATTAATCATGGGCATTAAAATACGATTTACAATAAATCCTGGCATATCTTTTGTGGATTCAACAAAAACTTTTCCTAACTTTTCAGCCAACAGCTTTGTTGTACTAAATGTTTGATCCGAAGTTTGTAATCCTCGAATTCCTTCAACCAATTGCATCAACGGAACAGGATTCATAAAATGCATTCCCGCAACCTGACTAGGACGCTTTGTAATAGCCGCAATTTGAGTAATTGAAATGGAAGATGTGTTTGAGGTAAGAATTGCGGATTGCTGAACAGTTTCATCTAGTTCTTTAAAAATCTTTAATTTTAACTCGATGTTTTCGGTTGCTGCTTCAACAACAAAATCACAAGTCGCAAGATCTGACATTTTCGTCGTAGCCTGAACATGACTTAATAAAGCATTCTTTTGATCTTCTGTTAATGTGCCTTTTTTAATTTGGCGATCACAACTGGAAGCAATCGCTCCAAGACCTTTATCTAGTGATGCAGACATCACATCAAACATCACAACATCAAATCCTGCACCCGCTGCAACCTGAGAAATTCCATTTCCCATCTGACCAGCTCCGACAACACCAATTTTCTTAATAGCATTAAATTGCACCATAACTTCACCCCTAAGATTAATTGAACGAACCATATATATATAACAAAGAACTGGCCTTGATTGCAGAGTTTTTACCTCTGAAAATGGTTTAGTGCTATTCGTCATATGTTATTTTTTGCAATTTCATGCCTTTACAGCCACTCCTGATATTTCAGTAGCAAGTTTCGGCACATTTTCAAGCCAACAAGTGCCTTTTTTTAAGACTGTTCAAAGCTCTTTTCCATCCGGAGCGACTTCGATTGAAAATTTAGAAAAAAATAGAATTGGACAAACTTTTAAGCAAGAATCCATTTACAAATACAACTCTCAAAACTTTTCACGTTCTGAGATCACGCCTGTCTTTCCAACTCATATGTCCCAATCGGTTATTGATCCGAAAACAAAAAAACGCTGGTCTGCTTTAGAAACCAAAGTGGATTCGATTCTGGCTTTTGATACAAAAAATAAAATCACCACACTATTTAATATTGATGACGTCGTTGCAGACCCTTATGACACCGGTTACGTACTTACGCTTAAGGATAGCTATTTAAAAGCGGAAGCTAAAGAAACAGCGAAGGTGCTAACGACAATTCCGGGTGGCACACGATTTTCCGTGTTGAAGTTTAAAAATGGCTTTGCTGAGATTAGTTACAAAGCTTATCTTGGCTATATTCCTGTTTCAGAACTGATTACAAAATTTGATTTTGCCACCTACGCTTTTGCTAAAAACAAATGGAATGAAATCAAGAAAAGAACTTTTGATTTTGTTGAAACCAAAGATGGAAAAAAAATTCATTTCGACGATATCACGGGCTTAGTAACGCCAAACCAAATTGGTCTTATTGCCTCTAAAAATCAAAAAATTCCGCTATGGTCTCGAATAGAATGTGCTACCAATAACAAACCCGCATGGATACAAAGCCAAATCAAAGGGCATGGCCCCGTATGGTGGAAACCACTTGAAACAAGTGCAGAAAAAATCTATACGATCGATGATTTATTAAAAAAAGATATCGCTTCTATTTCGTTTCATCCAAAAAATCCGATGAAAGCCATTCTGTCTGCACGCGGAGTCTATATAACCGATGATGGTTACAATTGGCGCGAAGTAAAAGAATTTAAAAATTTTAATGGCCCTGTTCACTACTACAATGAACAAATGATCTTTGTTGGAAATTTTCGCAGCACAGATCAAGGAAAATCTTTTGAAAATTACATTCAAATCGAAAAATTGGCTTCGGCTATTCAATCTGAATATGGTTTTTTACCAAAAAAGTTACAAGTCAAACGCATCGAAACATTGGCCCCATTTCAAATAAAAATTGAAATTGAAACAGGACAACACCGCCTGCATATGCAGAGCCCTTTATTTGTTCAAAACTGGGTTGCAGTTAAGGGCTAAAATTATTTAAGCGAATGCTCTTTGTCATAATATTCGACCCAGATCGGATCCATCTTAGAATACACCACAAATTGCAATTGCTGCCGATTATAGACATCAAATTCAGCCGTCGAAACTGGCTTTAAAATATGCAAATTAATAACTCGATTTTTTCGATCTTTATTGGTTAGCACATGCCCTTTTGGCAAACACTCGTGTGCTCCGGTGATAACAATAGGAACAACAGATACACCTGCTGAAATTGCAAATACAAATGGCCCTGCTTTAAATGGCGCCAAGTGGGGGCCATAAAAGCGGCCGCCTTCTGGAGATAATGCAAATTTTTCTTTGTTTTTAAAACGCACTTTTGCTTCTTCGTACACCTTAAAAACTTCTTCGCGGTTCTGCCTAGCAATTGGCAACGTACCCATCATTCTCATGGTATGAGAAAAAATTGGTATTTTAAATAATTCTGCTTTTGCACCAAAACGAATACCTGGAATGTATCCACTTAAAGCAAACACATCAAAAAAACTAGAATGGTTAAATAAAAACAAACAACCTTCATCAGGTATGTTTTCATAACCCGTTACTTGAACACGAATTCCAAACATCCAACAATTAAACTTTCCCCACATCGCTAAATGCAAATCATCAATTTTTCTAGACTTAAATATGAAATTAAATAAAATCGCAGAAGGGCCCAGAATAATTACTGAAATTGGAATAAAAGCAGTCATTATAAATGAACGAATAAACCAAATAAATTTCATAGCAACTAATCCATTCTTTCGATTACTATTCCACGTGTGAAAATAATCTTTTAATCGCCACTTCGATTTGACGATTTTTATATGAGGAATGTTCAGATTCCCCCGACTGCATCTTTAAATAGGCCTCTTCCGTTAAGATTTGTACCTCAAAAGGATAGAAAAAGTTAAACTTTTTTCCAGAAGCACCCGAGTCAACGTGAATTAATTTGCGCGAAATAAATTTAATGTATTTAAAGTCCTTGGCCGAAAATGGATTTTCTTTACGAAACATTCCTAAAAATGCATTTTTATTTGATTTTAATTTTTGATTTAATAGCCGATCAATTTTCTCAGACGCTAATTTTTTATCATGGCTATGCTTTTTCTTTAGTTTATTGCAAACCGACAAAAATTCTTCAACCGGATACATATTATTTGATGATTGATCTGGCATAATTTGCGGATAACTAATTAAATTTTCATCCACCAAAAATCGAATGACCTGAAACGAATCAAAAACCGACTTGGTCACAAAGCGAACACCAATTTTATCAAATATCTTCATCGCCAACGCTTCGGGCCTAGCTAATAATTTTATCACGGTGCTGGTTGATGTTTTGTAGGGCTTAGTAAAAAAACCAGCTAGCTCAACCGGAGAATGCCCTTCTTTATTAAATGATTTTAAATACAATTTATCATCTTGAACAATCGATTGCTCAAACGGGGCTAAAATTTGTTTTTGAATTTCTTCCGAAAACGAACTAAATAAATCTGTTTCCGAATGTATAAACACATGCATACAGCGCAAAACCGCACACGACCATTTTTGCAAATTAGCATCTTCCGATTGGGATGCATAAATCAATAAAAACCGAATATCTAAAAGTGATTCTTTCGTTTTGATAGAATCAGGAATTTTATTAATATCAATTTTTAATTTTTCAGTCATTAACACTAAAGCCCGGCGATGAAAATACCAAAGCCTTTCTAAATCATCGACATCATTAATTCGATAGCCATAACTTTTTATAAAAGCTTCGGCATCTTCTAAATTGTGAATATGCAAATTAGGGCTATCTAATGCAGAAGCTCCGCCTGCAACAACAGATAAAGATGATGAATCAAATGAGAAAAGCGATGTGTGTAATCCTGGCATTAAACTAAGCCTATTGAATTATCCCACAGCGGGCAACAGAGAATTAGCCTAAGGAGCCAGAAGCTACAGAGCCTGTGTTAACAATTATGTTATTTTGAAAGCTTACTGAAATCTTTCAATGCCGCTGAAGTTTTGCGCATCTAAGCGGCCGACAAAGTGAAGCGACCCAAGTCCGGGGTCTTGAACTATTCTGTAAGTCACATTATCTTTTACCATATAACTTGGAGTGCTTGATTCGGGCCGTACAAATAAGTAAGCTTAACTACTTTATTCGCATCTAAAATCGCAGCTAAGTGGATTTGATCGTACCAGATGTAGTATTCTTTGGTGATGCCATTTACTATTTTTTTTACTCTGCGGTTCATGCCGTCTACTTTGTATTCGATAATTTTACCATCAGGATACGTAATCTTTTTTAAGTTCGAGAAATCATCGTATTCGTACCCAGTAACCCCGTGGCAGTTTGTCATTGTTTTTAAATTACCATCATCATCGTAAGCGTAGCCTCGGTTTATTGATCCGGTTAGTGATAGCAACCTATCATCCGCAGAATAACTTCCAACGGTGCGTTTAACTGGATTTGTCGCTGGAGTAATTTGTTGAGAAAATTCTTGAATGTTATTATTTGAATTCAGAGCAAAGTTATATTGATTGTAATAATCTGTTTGGCTAATAACCTGGTTATTTAAATAACTTTTTCTATTTTTTTGAATTTGAACAAGCCGATCGTTTGCATCGTACTGCGGAACCAATTGGTAGTACGAATTTAATACGTTTAACCCATTATTAATAGTTGTTGTGCTGTATTCGCTGGCTTGGCCAAAATTATCGTAAGAGCGGTTTAATGAAATAAATAATTGCAGATCATCGTTTTCTTTTGCAGATAGTGAGATTTGCTGAATGGGTTTGTCTCCGTTTTCGCTGTCTTGTGATTCGTAGATTGTGCTCATGGCGCCGCTTGAAATACGTATTTGTTCAGAAACATTTGAATTTAGTTCATAGGAAATCATATTTTCATTTTTTACTATAAATATATATATACAATAAATCTGAAGTAAATACCCAGCAGGCGATAAAATGAATAAACCTGCAACAGCTCATAGTGCAATTCTCCTTATTTTTTCTGATCGCATTGATTTTTTGGATCATTACGCATATTTGGATTTTGAATTGCATTTATACCATTGTTAAAATTTTGCACTGACTGACCACCAGGTATTGAATCAACGCCAGTCGCAACGGCTCCAGCTAATAAAGTACCCCACCAGTTATTGCCGTTAAGCCAGCAAGGCCACCAGCTAGAAATCCTCCTGTAAATGAATTGCGTGCATCAGCAAACGATCCACCACCAATTAAAGTTCCAACCGCAGAACCAATTCCTCCAGCTACACCAGTAGCAACAGGAACCAAGCACATCGGACAGTGCCCTGTCGGATCAGTATACGACATCGGATTCGCACCAACGTAAGAATATAAGTTTGCGTCGCCTCCAGCAAATCCTTTTGGATCCTTAGTAGTAAACCGACCCACCGTACTGTCATAATGACTTACACGGCCGCTTTCTTCATATTTGAAAAAATCGCTTCTATTGAAATCTAATTGTGATTCTAGTGAATTACCCAGACTAAAACGAACATGCATACAGCTATCATAAGAAAATATTTTGTATATTGGAAATAAATTGGCCGCAAAAAGGCCTTTTTTGGTCCTTAAATTTTGGAATTTCTATTCACAAAGACTGAGTGTTTTATTTACGACGGCCGTCGATTCCAAAATTTTGTCTTAAAATTTGAACTCGCTGTTTGAAACATTGAAACACTTTTTTAAATTGTCATGTTTTCAAAAATTCTGAATTTCTTCGGCCGTTACAGGTACTTAACCATAAATCTGATCAAATGTTTTAAAATGGCATGGTACTTGTCTAATATACCAATAAACTACAGCGTTCCGATAGAGTCTAATATTTACCCTTGACAAAAGTTATAATATTGTATAACTTTTAAAACAATGAGTTTGCACTTCTCGAAACAAGTTTTAAAAGATATTCAGGATGAAACGAAGGAAATTCAAGAAAAGCTCTTGATTTTATTTGGCTCTTTAAACGAAGGTGCAAATTTAACAATGCCCGTATCAAGACAAATGTCAGGATACCCAGGCTTAAAAGAATTAAGAGTTCGAGATGCACGCGGTATTGTTCGAGTTTTTTATTATGTCCAACAAAAAGACTCTATTTTTATTTTACATTTGTTTAGAAAGAAAATGCAGAAAACTCCGCAACAAGACATAGAAACAGCAATACAAAGACTTAAACGCATGAAAGAGGAATACAATGGCTGATAAAAAAAGTATGATAAGTTTTAAGTCGACAGAAGATTTAGCAAAACATCTTGGCTTTTCAAAAGCTGAAGCGGAAATTATCGCAATGAAGGGTACTATTATTGGCCAACTTGATAAAGAGCGCGAAAGACGACACTTGAATAATGCTGAGTTCGCAGAATTTCTTGGAATACCAAAATCAAGATGGAGCAGCATATTTAGCAAGCCAGAAAAAGTAACTTTAGATTACCTTCTAACTTTGGCAGCGAAATGCGGAGCACTATTTAAATTAACAAAAAAAGCCGCTTGATTTACTACTACGATTTAAAAAATTAGTTCTGCTTTGTATAAAACTTATTTCGTTTTTCCAACAAGCTGTAGGTAACAGTTCTAAAAGGGGCCAATAGCGGTTTAATGAAATAACTAATTGCAGATCATCGTTTTCTTTTGCTGACTTCACCATTACTCTTTAAGTTTTGAATAAATATAAATATTAAAAAAACTTACCGAAAGACCGCAAAAGAAGCCCACCACTTCAGCTAAGACATTTATTTTAATAATCGACTCGCTTAAGTACACAAACAATGTTATCCAAGACAGTGTTGTCAGTATTAAAAAAATCTTATCCTTCGTCTCTAATTTTATAATGGACATGTACGCATCCTTCCCTCTGCGCCAAATTCAGAGTTTAGAGATTTGTTGATATCTGGCGGGATCACTTGATTCATTATATCATCAATAAATTTTCTTTGCTTCGCCTTAATTATATTTGCACTGCCTTCATAGCCCAAATAAGCTCCTACTGAGAATGTAAGAGGAGCAAAAGGATTAAATGAGCCATACATTAAAAATGCGCCCGCCGTTGCTAGGCCAGCTCCCAATGCCGCCTGTTTAGAAGGGGTCAATCGTTTCGCTATTGCTTCTTGAAGTAATAATCCCGTCGGATCTGTATAACTCATCGGATTAGCATCAACATAAACATAATCATTCAACGAACCGCTAGCAAAACCCAGGGGATCCTTAGTAGTAAACCGACCCACCGTGCTGTCATAATCACGCGCACCAAATCGCACAAATTTATTATCCTCATCTTTTAACCCTTGGCATCTGTAAAACTCTAAATGTCATTTTTCTCCAATACGTTTGAAGCCACATCTATGAATGACATTTCATGGTTGGCCAAAGTGTTAAATATTATTAAATTTTACTATTTATTGTGGCACGTTTTGCCACTGTTTTAAAATTAATTTTGGCATTTAATACAGAAATTTTGAGCGTGTCACTTTAAGACGTATCTTGGGAAAATTTGGAAAAATATTTTTTGACTTTTATGCCTTTGCTTTACGCCCAATAATGTATGGGTTTAGTCTTTTGGTATATTGCTGACCCCGATAACCGATTTTCGTTAGGGATTTTCCAGAACCCTTATATCATTTAAGCGATTCACTTTTATATTCTTCCAGTAACCGATTAAGTTCTTCTGCAAGCCATTCTTTTACTTCGGGAGCTTTCGATGAAACGAGTTTATATTCTTCAAATAAAGAATAGTTATGCTTTTGAATTTCGGCGCTGTAGAAATACATCACGCAAGCTCCATACCAAAACCAAAGATGAGTTAACTCAATCAAATGCTTGCTTAACAGTATTAGATCTGGCGCCCCGATTACTCCAAGCGTAAATTGATTACCTTCTCCTAAAAATCTGACTCCGATTAGCCCTCTATTTGGATGGCTTCCTTTAGTATAGAATTTATAAAGATCCCTCATCACTTCTTTGTCTTCTTTTAATTTTGACTTAGAATGAAATTCTCTCATTTCGGAGTTCGAAAATTCCTTTCCGCTATCCCATTGAATAGCTATTTTTTCGTCTTGAATAAAGGCAGCCAGTAACGACTGGGATTCAAAGGCTCGTCTAGCGAGAGGAAAAGCCACAGTAATTTTACCAGCAAGAATTAACTCGCGAGCTTCGTACAAAAAATCAAAAATATCATTGTACATGTCTCTGACGATTTTATCTTGACGGGATTTAGGCTTAAAATTTCCTAGAAGCTCTGTTAATTTGCAAACTAATTCACCGTATTTATCCGTCATTTCAATAAATGGTGCGACCATTTCAGATATTTCTTTGTAGCGTTGATCAGAAATTTTTTTAATGTTTTGATATGCGTTTTCATCAGAAGTTTGTATGGACTGGCTCATGGTGACTCCTCTAATCAAGAGCCTGTATAATATCCACAATTGGTAGATTTTCAATTTCAGATACACGAATCCAGCACGCAGAAAATCTGCGTTTTTTGATTCTTTTCTTGCGTTGTACGCATATTAAAAAGAGGCTTTTTAGCCTTACACCAAGATCACGCCCACCAAGGCGAAACCACACTAACATTGATCAGTGATTTTTAAACGAGTCCGACCGGCCCTATCATGAGGCCGAATCCTTAACGCTGAGACTACAAGGAAGTAAAGGGCTTCGCTTGGTTGATTGGGCAAAAACCTGCTAAGGAATGCCTTCAACCTCCAAAAAAACCAAGAACGGCATGCCGGTGGATTACTGGTTAGTCTGTCTTTAAGATTGTGTAAGGTGCTATTTCTTTCTATGGGTCAGAAATGTCGTTTCTTTTCTTATTATGGATTCAACGATGCTTTCAGCCCAATCAACGATATGTTGATCTTTCTGGAGAAGCACGCGACTGCGACCATGAACTAGACTAGATCGAATCTCATAAAATTTAGAAAAACTTGCCCGAATATTTCCTCTTTGCTTCGCATTATAACCGAGTAGGTATGCGCAACGGTCAGAAAGTGTTTTAGTGATGTTATTTTCTATTTTCTTTCCCTCGGCCAAAACGGCTTCGGCAGCTGCCGCAAGTTGCATTACTTTAAGACTTGGATCATCTTCATTTAGTTTAGCATCGAACAACCACTCGGAAGCAGTCCTGATGCATTCAATATCATCGGAATTTTCATCAGAATCTAAAAGTATCTTTAGACCGCCAGATACTTTTTCGAGAAAATAGTCAGTCCTATCAATATGAATATTTAAAAGCTCACCCAGTGGAGAAGGCGAGACTTCTTCTTTTTTAGGTATCTTTACTCGCCCCAGAAATTTTCGCAAATTTTCTGGAATTTCTATTTTTTGAACGTCAGAAGGGTTGATTTTATCAACAATGAAAAGCTGTCCTTCATTCACGGTAAAAGGAGAACTTGCAAATCCGATTTCAATTTTTTTCTCAACCAAAAGGCCGATAAATAAATGCTTAAATCGTCTTGTCGCCAAAACGGACGCAGAGTTAAGATATTCTTTTGTGGCAAAGCCACTGGCTAAAATTCTGAAATGGAATCCGTTAGAAATATTCTCTTGAACGACATGTCTATTCTGAAGGTATTTACTATCAAGTAGGCTTTTTAGAGTTGCCTGATAGTTTCGACTAAAACATTCAATACTACTAAAATTTGAATTAAGATGTCGAAAGCCAAGTTTTTTATGACTTAGTTGAGGACAATAAAAAAAGAACCAGTATTCATGAGGAATCGAATTTAAATATTTCAGCAAAGTCTTTTCAAAATTGGCCGTTTTTTTAGTTCCAATAATATCGGCGAGGTTCCCTGTAGCTTTTTCGTTTCCTCTAAGATCTAATGATTCTAATTCTGCATTAATCCACGAGGAACAAAGATCATAAACTTCTATACGGTTTATGAATGGATTGTCTATTAAGTACTCGGTCGCAAAAGGTTTTATTGCATCAAAAAGACCGTTAACACTAAACCACCCTTTAGTAACCTCAAGTTGCTTCAAAGAAATTGAGACCGCCCTCTTGCTTGGGCTCTGTTTTTTCTTGGGCTTCATTTAATTTTCTTTTTCCCTGATTCGTTTAGCCAACTAGCATAATCGTCTAAAACATTTGACGAAATCTCAGCTAGTGAAAGTCCGTTCTCTTTTGCGGCTTTTTCTAGCGCGTCCTTTGTGGTGCTTAACACGCGTGTTGAAAGTGGTACACGCTCCATGCGGCTGTTCATTTCTTTAGGATGTCTAAACTTGGGTTGGCTCATTTAAATACGTTATCGGCATTTAAATTGATTTTCAATACAAATTATATTGATTATTAATACGCACAGCGTTATTGTTATATAAGCAATTAACTTCAGAGGTCCAGATGAGAACCCACGGAAACTTAGCTTTAAAGACAGCGATCACAGCCAAAGACATTGAATACGTTTTAAGTCTTCGCCGTGCTTATGATTCAATAAAGAAGCGTCTTGAAATTGCAGAGAACACGCTAACCAAATGCGAAGACGAAATCATGGCCCGAATATCAGCTGGGGCAATAGTTGTTTCACCATATACTGTCCAACTTAAAAAAGTTGAACGACGCAATATCGCCTGGATGGAGAATTTCACTGATCGGAGCCACCCAGTTTCACGTTTGGGAGCCACTTCGGATATAGAAAAAGTTTTAGTGATTTAAATCCTTACTGTCAAGTTTCTTTGCTTTTACTTTTCGATAACTTTCGCCCTTCATTTCAATTTTCACAGCACTGTGTTCAACTAAATCTACAATAGCCTCTAAAATTACAGTGTCTTCAATAACTTCATTCCAATGCTCAAGTGGAAGCTGAGTAGTAAAAAATGTGGATTTTGATATTGATCTAATCTCTAATAATTCTTTTAAATCCTGAGCTTCTGTGGAACTGATTTTTCGCATTCCAAAATCATCAATAATTAATACATCAAAAAGTGATAATCTTTTTCGAGTCGATAAATATCGATTAAGTCTACGACCTTCATTGATCATTAAAAACAATTCTGTAGCTTCTTTTAATAAAACTGTTTTTCTTCTTGAACAAACATATCTTCCAAGAGCTTCCGCTAAGTAACTTTTTCCTACGCCAGTTTGTCCAACAAAAACTATAGGACGAGCCTGCTCCAGCCAATTTAAACTCATTAAATCCTGCAACTGATTTTTTGTAACTCCACGCTTTACTAGCAAATCAAATTCATCTAAAAATGCATTCCGTTTAAAATGAGCTAATTTTATTTTCTTTTTAATAAAATTTTCATCGCGGTAATCTTTTTCAACTTGTAGTATCTTTGATATTAACTCCTCGTGATTCCAGTCCTGTTTAATCGCAATAGCTAGATCTGTTTCAATAGCACCTAATATTCCAAATAATCCTAGATCCTGAGCCTGCTGTTTAATATTTACTAGTGACAATTTTCACCTTCTTTCTATTTAATGAGCGTAATTATTTTTACGCAACATTGGGTTTTTTTCATTACGCTTAATTTGATCTTGAACTGGATTTTCTATAAATAATTCATATTCAGCACGTAAGTAGTTTTTAAATTTTTCTACACGAAGGTTGTTATATCTTTTCATATCATCAATTGATCTAACAACAGCTAATCTAAAAATTTCATTGGGTAATTTTGCTTTCATTGAACGTGCTTCGCGAATAAATCCTTGAGCCCTGCGCAAATTCCCACAAGGACTTTCTTTTAATAATTCTTCAATGAATATTTTAAATTCTAAATTTATAAAATAACTTTGCTGTATTAATCCCTGAACATTCGTACTTCGATAGGCTAGTGCTGATTCTGGCATGTGATCAGGGTGAATGCTTTTTTCGCCCTTGTATTTAAATAGCCTTCCATGCACCGCAATTTTATCTAGTTTATGATAAATCTCAACTGTCTGTGAATATGTTTTTACTAACACAGATTCGCCAACTAATTTATACGGAGCCGAATAATATCTTAAGTTCACACAAACTGTTCCGTCCGGATGAACTTTACAGTATTTTGATTCGCATAATTCGTATTTAATTGCAGGCAATTGTTTTAATTTACTTTTCTCCTCTAGGTTAAACATTTCCTGACGCGATATTTTAAATTTAGAGTGCTGTTTTTCATTAATTTGAAAAATAATTTTTTTAAACTCATCATTGATTTGCTTCAGTGAAGAAAAAGTTTTGTCTCTAGAATTCCATTTAAATAAGCGCTGAACTATTTTTACTGCACCCTCAACCAATGCTTTATCTTTGGGGCTGTAAACCCTTGCAGGTGATACCGTAATTCCATAGTGTTTTGTAAATTGATTATACTCTTGATTTAAATCTGGATCATAGCGATTTGCCTTTATCACTGCTGTTTTTGCATTATCTGGACAAATAACTTCAGGAACACCGCCATAAAAATTAAACATAGATTCATGTGCTGATAAAAAATCTATTTCCTTCATCGATGAATAGGCTTTTGCAAAAATTAATTGCGAGTATCCAAGACAGCCGACAAAAATATAGGCTTTATTTATTTTACCATCACTTAAACTTGTCCACTTAATAACATCGCCGGCCCAGTCTACCTCGACGCGCTCTCCAGGGTTAAATTGTCGGTGAGTATACGCATCGTGTTTTAAATACGGGTATTTTTTATATAAATATTTTGTAAAATTTGAATACGACGTGAGTTTGCTGACAGATTCTTCCCAAATAAATTTCAATGGATGTTTTAAACCTATGTCTTTTAAAATATTTTCCCAGCTTAATAAATTCATCCAATCTGGAAGACCCGTGGATTCTTCAAAGGAATACTTTCCTGATCTAATATCTGAAATAGTCTGCCGTCTTCGACCAACAGCTTTCGCAATTTGGCGATCAGATAGACCATGTTCAATTTTTTGCTTAATGTCGTCGTACTGAGCCATGCTTAATCCCAAATGAGCCTCCTAGATCTTTCGATCTTAAAGGCTCGGTTATAACATTTGCTCCGTAAGTGGCTCCCGATTATGAAACTAGGTGGCTCCCGTTCATGCAACTCACTGGATCCCACTTATGCAACTGGGTGGATCCCGTTTGGTGAAATTCTGCATCTAAGAAATATTGCATCTGAAAAAATATCAGAAATGTTGAGTGGACAGTTAGTAAAAAAGTGACTGCGTAGCCTTAAAATCCAAAGCTGCTCATCTTGGTCAAATTATGATTGCTTTCCAGGCTGGAGACTCACTCACTTTTATTTTCTCAAACAAAGAAGTTAAGGTCCAATTGATGATAGCCTCTGAAGAGAACTACTTGGTGCATTTAAATCTCGCGCGAATAAAGCTACCTCTGCAAGCTCCGGCATTTATTTACCGCTCTCAAATGTCGTTTTACCGACTATCCCTGTGACCTTCGGCAACTCCAAACAATCCGCACAAGTTAAACAATTCATCACATAATCCCCCTGCATCACTCAACCCAAGTCGCTAACTAATCTTATTTTTAAAATCCGCCAAGAAACTTTCAAATCGTTTAGGCAAATTTAGGCAATTTGCTAAACTAATACTTAGCGCAGGCTTAATATCTAGATTTTTTTTGTAAACTATTGTTATTAAAGCATCCTTCGCATTATCTTTAAATTTAACTAATACCTGTATATCGCTGTTTTCAACCTCTTCTTTATAATCATGCTCTATTTTAGCTTTTAAATCTGCAACTAGATCTACAATTTCAGATTTTAACTTTTTCCATTTTAAGCTCACTTAGATACCCCGTTTTTATTAATTAGAAATTCCACGCATTAATTCTTCTAGCATCAATTTTTTTCCAATTCGAAGTATTTCTTATGTTTTTCAACTTAATGTCTGATTTTTTTGCTTTTGTAGAGTTTGGTCTAACACCATTCGAATCTAATTCATTTGAAATTAAATGATAACCACTAATGTCCCTATGGACTTACCAATCAATACACAATTGCATTATAAATGCTAAAGTCTAACTATTTTTATTTAAAAAAAAATTAAAATAAATACCCAATTTCAAAGTTTGTTTCTTTTTGAGATTGCGTGCTGCCGACTCTATATTGATCGTTCTGCAAATAACTTATTCCAAATATAAATGCAGAATCTATATACTTTTGAATAACAGTTACGGCTGCTGTGTATTCCATTCCAGTTATTAAAACATGAGTCTACGCAAAAGTTGCTAGCGGAAAAATGACTCCTGCCAAAATCGTAAACTGTAAACGAAATCCCATATAAAACCATCCTGTTCCTAAAGTAAGACTTTATCATAGAAAATCTTTGCAGGGGGGAGGCAATCTAGGTTCAATTCTCTAGCTTGATCCGTGAATATCAGGTATTTAATAAACATTATGTTACCTAAAATAACCAAAGAAATTGCTAAAAATATTTGGATTCATGCGCAACGACTTGATAGCAAAAACTCCTTTGGTACAGGGGAAACTGCAGTAGCCAAAGCTATTTCTCATTTAGGCTATGTGCAAATTGATACCATTAATGTAATTGAAAGATGCCATCATCATATTCTATATAATCGAATTCCAAATTATCAAACTAGATTTTTGCATGCTGCTCAGACCAAAGAAAAAACAATTTTTGAATATTGGACACATGCTTTATCTTATGTTCATGTTGATGACTTTAAATATTTTGTTCGCAAAATGAATTCTGTAAATGCCACAAGCAATTCTTGGTTTAATTCTGTTAAAGAGTCAGACTATGCAAAAGTTAAAGCTTTACTTAAAAAGGAAGGTCACCTTAGTATTCGGGATATTAAAGATGATATTTTAATTGAAAAAACTCATGCTTGGGGAAGCACCAAGCCTTCGAAAAAAGCATTACAACTGGGGTTCTACAAAGGGGATTTTGCAATTGCAGAGCGCGACGGCATAATAAAAAAGTATGCTTTAACCAAAAAACACTTCAATTGGAATTCTAAACCCAAAGCCACTACTAAAAACGAATATGCAAATTACATTCTACAGCGCGCATTAAAATCACAAGGAATCATTAGTTTAGAATCTGCGTGTTATTTAGAAAAAGAAATGAAAAAATCAATTTCTGAACTTATACAGGAAAAAATAAAAACTCATGAGCTTATCGAAATAGAACTCATCCAAGCCAAAAACTGCAAATTTTATATAAATCCAGAAATTTTTGAGAAAAAAATTAAACCAAGCCAGTTAACACATATATTATCGCCATTTGATCCACTACTTATTCAGCGTAAAAAACTTAAAATTTTTTTTGATTATGAACATCTATTTGAAGCATACATTCCAAAAGAAAAAAGAATATATGGTTACTTTACTTTACCCGTTTTAAAACATAATAAAATTATTGCTCTTCTAGATTTGAAAACGGACCGTGCGCAAAAACAATTGTTGATTCAAAGTTGGACTTGGCTTAATAAAAATAAATCAGCTGAAAATAAAAAAATAATTGAATGCGAACTAGCACTTTTTGAAAAATTTCAATTAAATCTATAACTGCTTGATCGCGACTAAAGGCGAAAATGCCCGCAATCTTGTTAAAATAAATTCAGCAGGAATGCAAACATCTTTATGTTATACAACCGTGCCGAACAAAGATCCAATTCCAGCGGTAATTGCCATAGCAAGTGCGCCCCAGAAGCCAACACGAACCGCTCCGCGAATGGCACTGGCGCCACCAACTTTTGCTGCCAAGATTCCAAGTAAAACTAAAAACCCTAACGAAGCAGTTGTAACTAATAAAATTAAATTATTTGTTGAAGATATTAAAACCATAATTAATGGCAAGACGGCTCCAACTGAAAAAGCTCCTGCTGAAGCGAAAGCTGCTTGGATTGGTTTTGCACTTAATGCTTCTGTGATTCCAAGTTCTTCGCGTGCATGCGCACCCAAAGCATCTTTTGCCATAAGTTGAATGGCCACCTGCATAGCTAGATCTGCAGTTAAGCCGCGGTTCATATAAATCTGTGCAAGTTCTTCGCGTTCAAATTCAATATTGGTTTCAAGCTCTTCTTTTTCACGCGCTAAATCGGCTTGTTCGGTATCTGCTTGCGAACTAACAGATACGTATTCACCAGCAGCCATGGACATAGCACCCGCAACCAAACCAGCAATGCCTGTTAATAAAATATTTTGATGCGTCGAATTTGCTGCGGCTACTCCAACAATTAGACTTGCAGTGGAAACAATTCCGTCGTTTGCGCCAAGTACTGCGGCTCGTAACCAACTGATATGCTCTGTGCGATGAGATTCTTGTGGCATCTGTGTATTTATCATTTGATCTATTTATGCTAATTTAAGAGCGAACTCAAATGGATATATGTGACTTGGTGCTTTATTCACAACAATCAATTTATCTTAATCATGCTTTTCTAAGTTATAAATCATTGCCGAATTGATGAGTGTATCAGTTTAAGAAAAGCTATTTTGATACCCTTGCAAATGCCACTGGGATCGACGAAAATTAAGCTACAGCATTATTTATTTAAGGAAGCACCAACAACTATGTATAGGTTCATTTATTTCTTTAAGTTTAGAAGCCCACCCCGAGACTATAAACCTGTCATCTTAGTGACCGGTTGCTCGTCAGGAATTGGCTTGGCCTTAGCAAGCCTGCTTTACAATCGCACGGAATACCGCGTCCTAGTGACCGCCCGAATTAAAAGCCTTGGGGTACTTAAACAAAAATTTGCAGAAACAGATCGATTCAAAATTA
Source organism: Pseudobdellovibrio sp. (assembly GCA_049301055.1). GTDB lineage: Bacteria > Bdellovibrionota > Bdellovibrionia > Bdellovibrionales > Bdellovibrionaceae > Pseudobdellovibrio. The sequence continues at coordinate 31,682 of JBAQKN010000016.1, forward strand.
TGCCCATGGATGTCGGAATTCTTTGGGGCGGCATAGATATTATTGTTAACAATGCTGGAATTTGTTATCGCTCTGTTTTAGAAGAAATGTCGTATGGTGATGAGCTGACCCAACTTGAAACTAATTACCATGGGCCAATTAGTTTGATAAAACATAATCTACCGTATATGCGAAAAGTTGGCCGCGGCAAAATTATTAACATATCTTCAGTCAGCGGACTATTAGCAATGCCAACCATGGCTTCCTACAGTGCCTCTAAATTTGCTTTAGAGGGAGCCAGCGAAGCGCTGTGGTACGAGATGAAACCATTCGGAATCAATGTTTCTGTGATTCAACCTGGATTTGTTCGATCGAATTCATTTGAACGTACTAAGTTTTCTGTGCGATCTGAAATTTCGACTCAGTTTGATAAACCTTATACCGATTTATATAAGAATATGATTCCATTCGTTGCCAGAGCCATGAGCTGGGGTATTGCCACACCCGAATCTATTGCCCGATTGGTATTGGATGTGATTCGCACACAAGATCCACCTTTGTGGATTGCAACAGCGGTTGATTCAGAATTTTTTTACTATTTAAAGCGTTTTATGCCCAGAAGATTACTGCAACCTTTTCTATATTCATTATTACCAAATGCTGCGACATGGAGCGCGCGACATTCTAAAAAACGAACTTTAACATTTTGGAAAAAAATTAAAGCCTATATAACAAGAAGGTATTATGACTAAAATTGATCAAAGTAAAATCGACGAACTACGTGAATTAAATAGAATGAGCGGAGAAGACATACTATCTGAACTGATTATTTTATTTAAAAGAGACACTCTTCTGCTACTTAAAGAAATGCAAGCTAGCGTAGATGCTAATGACTTAACTCGGGTTTCAGAACTGGCCCACAAAATAAAAATATCTTGCGCACATCTTGGCGTTACTGACGGCAGCAAACTGTGTCTAGATCTAGAAACTGTGGGTAAAGATAAAAACCTTGAATACAACTTTCACGAAACTGTAGCCTCATTAAATGTAGTTGTCGACGAAGCCATTGTTGAACTTGAAAAAATTGCGGCTTAAAATAAATTTTAATTTTGGCTTTGGTTGAAAACTTGGGTAGCTTGCGATCTATTCAAAGCAAGTCTCATAATTGATTCCTTAGTACGAAGTGCAAGTGAAATATACCGTTCATCGACATGAATAATTAATTTCTGTTCCAAGAATCTATCAAGAATAGACTGGATATATTTTTCTTCAAGACAAGTCTGCTGAATCAGCTGAGTTATTGACAAAGCCTGATGGCAAAGAGTGTATATTTTTGCAAAATCCCCTTCAAAAAAATATTCCGTTATCTTTTCAAAACGAGTGTCTATTACCTGTAGCTTGCCATTTGGTAGCGCTTGAACAGTACAAGTTGGTTTTTCCGCCTTGCTAATCTTTAAATGCTTCGCATACCAAATTACAAAATCATCCCAGGCTTTGTAAACTTCTTTTGATACTTCAATTTCAGGAGCTGTTTTATAACCGAATTCAACTTGATACTTTTTAAATAATAAAGGAAATTTTACTCGTAAATTAAGTTTCAAAGCCATTTTACTTTCAATGGATATTTTTTCAAACAAGGGGCTACCCATAACTAAAAGAAATTTTGGTAATCCAAATTCTTGTAAATGTGGAATATGTTGAATTACTCGCTTCGTATCTTCAACATCTTGCACGCTAGAACCAGGATGATGAGTAATTAAATTTGAAACCGATTCAATTCCTAATTCACTTAATAATTTTTGCACAACAATATTTTGATAAACGCGGGTACCTTTTCGAATTGAATTTTCTAAAAGAGCTGAGGCTAAAGCTTCGACCCCAATTTGAATTTCATGAACGCCCGCCGCAGCTAATTTTACCCAGAATTCTTCCGGATGATGAGCGCGCATTTCCATAAACACAGTGGGATGCAATTCGCTTGCAATTACTTTGTCGGCAAAGTGCTCTGCCCAGGTGTCACAAACATTATCTACAAAATTAATTCGAGTTGTATTATATGTTGATGCAAGCTCATTAAATCGCGAATAAACTTCAGGGGCATTTAATTTTCGAAAATTTTGCCAAAGATAATTTAGTCCACAAAATTCGCACTTCGCAAAGCAACCCCTTGTCCCTTCAGCTTGTAATGAAATTGAATTTCTATTTTCAATATAATCTTCATCTGATGATGATACTTCGCGAAGCGTCTGAAAAAATTCAGTGTAATCTGGTAAAGGCAGGTCATCCATGTTATTCAGCTGACTAGCGTACAATTTTTTATCTTTAGTCCAAAGCGATGGCGGATTTTCTGGTGAAAAAACTCCAGGGTCTGCTTGAAGAACAATTTCTTTTATTTCAGCGTTTGACATATTTTTATTAATTTTAGATTCAATAGTTTGAGTAATTTTATGCAGCTTAATTTCGCCTTCACCCAAAACACAATAAACTGGTAATTTTAAATCTGCTAATAACTGTACTACGTTTGGCAATGCCGCGCTCATACCACCAAGTACAAAACAAAATTTATACTTTGGATATTTATTAACAAAATATTGGATAGCATAGATGGAAGCATAGACTTGATTGTAGTTTGTCGTTAAGCCAACAACATTTACTGAATCAATGCTAAATTTAGAACCAATAGATTCTTTTAGATAGCGTTGTGTTGAATGTGATAATTTTTTTACATTTTGAAGTGTTAATGGGTCAAAATCCTTTATTTTTGTAACACCCCGAATTCCTCGATTAACACTAGCTAAGAGCCTACTTTGCAAAATACGCTTGGTTTTAAAATTAATATTTTTAAATTGATAAAAATCTAATAAATATGCCAGCAAATATGGATATTCTTCAAATCGTTCGTAGTGAAGGAAAATTCCGCCGATATTATTTTCATGAGGCAAACTGACATAATATGGAATTTTAAGATGAGCTGAATAAGTAAAAACATCAAGGCTTGGCTGAACTTGGCGAAGATATGCTGCTAAAGCCCCTGTTTGAATAGATGGATAAGTAGGTCTTGCCCAAGGCATAGATATTAAATGAACAGTTACTTTCATTAAAAAAGATCCATAGCTTTATAGCCCCAACATATCAAACCATTGCTCACCAATATGATAAAGCTGGCTATAATCAAGTGGGTCTGAACTAATGACCAAGGGTTTACCTTTAATTTTACTGTATACTTTTATTACTTCTTTTTTATTGTTTTTTTGCCATTCAATATTTGTCGTTTTACCAAATAGCGTACCAGTTCCATAACTTCGTATCATAAGTTGCTTCAAGATTTCTTGATCAAGATGAAAAAATAGTTTTCCAATTACTTTACTTGCTTCTTTTTGTGGATATAAACAAAGACTTAAAAATACTGAATAAGCATAGGCATGCAAATAATCACGATAAATTCTTTTCGATAAAAATTGCGTTTCTCGTCCAAAACCTTGTTGATAGGTTACTCCAACAAGCTGAAAAAAAAGCCCCATTTTTTTATTAATTTGATGACCTAAACATAAATCAATCGCTACGACTAATGATTCTGTAAAATTTAAATATCGTCTAAGGTTTACAGATTCAATTGGAGCCGCTGGCAAAATCTTCATTAGAATTCGATGATTTTGTTCATGAAAAATATTTACAGCTATTTTATTAACAAATAAAATTTCTTTTATTCGTTTTTGTTCTGATTGCTGCGAAGCCCAGTCTAACTGTTTCTCAATAGAATTATATTCAATATTTTTATATAAAAGATTTGATGATAACAATAACCGATCTTTAGAAACATAACATGAAGTAAAAGTACCACCACTGTCTAAATATAATTTTCTACTTTTTCTATATATAGAGCTTAAATGCAAAAGCTCAGAATCAAATGGCTGCCCCTGTACCGATAATGAATGTTTTTTCAAATCAATCTTTGAAAAAACTGAATACCCTAACAACAAAGCAGCATTTTTTGACGCCTGTCCAGAACCCAAAATTGGATTATACTTATTTTCAAATTTATCAGCCCATTTTGGATAATTATTATTTTTTCTCAAGAAGGACTCCTCAACAAATATCTACTTTAATATCATGCGTGACTAAGAATGATTACGTCAAGAATCCTTAAAAATTTAGATCTATGGCATTGAATGAAATTATGATTTTTATATGTTTAGACTGATCAGTCGAAAAGAATTTGATGTGACTTCAAAAAAATAACGAGCCAAGCTTAGGCCCGTTAAAATTAAATAATATTATTCGGCCACAAGTTGCTTATTCATACTACGTTGAATAGTCGGAACTGGCTTAGAAATAGCATTTTTTAAATTTTTGATGCCTTTAAGAGAAGCTGTATTCTTTTGTACCGTTGTTTTTTTTTGATTTTTAGACATTTATTATCTCCTTTTATGTTGAAGCACTTCATATAGAGCACTTTAATGAAAGTGTAGCATAGCCTTAATATTTAAAATATAACTTTAAAGTCCAGAGTTTTTAAAAAGTGCTTAAAATATGCCATTTAACAATCTCAGATTGAGATACTTAACTCATTTAAAGTTTATTAGAAAACATCAAAAGCCCCTTTCTATTTCTAAAAAGAGGCTTTTGATGTTTTCTAAATTATTTATTTTTCTATTTCTTATTTTCACAAACAAATTTAATTTCTACTTTTTTATGCTTCTTATGATGACCGTGACAACTTCCATGCTCATGTTCTGAATGTGCGCGGTGGTCATGATCGCGATCATCATCTTCGTCGTCGTAATCATGATCATTTTTATCATGATTACGGTGATTACGCTCATCATGTTCTGAAAATTTATGATGTCCCTTATGCTTATGTTTATGTTTATGTTCCAACTTAATTTCTACAAATCCGCAATTTTTTGGCACATAAGCTTTGTCGAATTTCACATATCCTTTGTGCCAAGCGCTTACGTATTTAACATTTGGACGTTTGCATTTATTCATACCGTATTTTTTAACCATGTTATCCCAAATGGCTTGCATATCATCCGGAGCTTTATTTGTAAGACTGCTCCAAGTTTTGCCACCATCTTTTGAATACATTGATTTGTTATAGCCCTGTCCTGACTGGCAACCACAGTTCTCAGGAAATTCCCAAAACAATCCTGCACTTGGAACTGGAACTGGCGTTGGAACTGGAACTGGAACTGGCAAAACCGTACAACTTTCCGCAGTTGCCGAACCTGATAAGATTCCATTAGTACATGTACGATCTTCGATAACACACATCTGGCCATTAGGTACTGTCGAGCTTGCGTAAGCTTTTACAATCTGTCCGTTAGAAATTGTTTTTCCATTGAATAAACAACTTGCGGGCTGATCAGTTGTGCATGAACCGTATAAAGAAGTTCCTGACAAAACTCCATTTGAACATGTTCTTGTTTCAGCAATACACTGATTTCCATATTGTGTTGTTGATGAAGCATAAGCAGTAACTGAATCACCATGAGCCACAGTTGCTCCGTTAAATAAACAAGCTTTTGGCAAACCTACTTCACACAAAGCAAATTGAGCACTACCAGATAGAACCCCATTCGAACATGTTCGCATTTCAGCGACAGCGGCGCATGATGAACCAAATGCAACGCTTGATGACGTGTACGCGGTAACAACAGCATTGTGATCTACAACTGAGCCATTAAATAAACATTTTAAAGGCGCACCAACGGTGCAAGAATCAAAGTTATAACTTCCATCAAGTTGTCCATTTAAACATTTTCTTTGCTCAGAAACACATTGCGCACCAAAAGAAACTGAAGAATTTTGGAAGGCGGCAACAAAGTTTCCATTCAAAATATTTTGCCCATTGAAATTACAACTTAAATCAACTGGCGCAGGTGGTGTTGGTACTGGTGTTGGTACTGGTGTTGGTACTGGTGTTGGTACTGGAGGTTGAACTGTACATGATGAAAATTGAGCCGAACCAGACAATACTCCAGCAGTACACAATCTAACTTCTTTGACTGAATCGCAAGTGCTTCCGTCAGGTACGGAATTAATTGAATAAGCTGCTGTGGACGTCCCATCCGCAACAACAGTTCCATTAAAGGTACAATCAATAGCATCCGTTGGAATTTGAAATACGGCATGTGCCTGGGTCGAAATTGTAAGCGCTATTAAACCAATCGCAATCTTCATTAATAGCTGGTTTGGGTTTTTCATAATATGAACTCCAATGTTCGTTTTAACTTGTTTCATAGATATAATTATTCTCTTCAAAAATGCTTTCTACCATTTTTTATTTTTTATCGTTTCGACTTAAACCATTAGCTATGGGAGTATTAAAAAAATGAATAACTTTTTGACGAAATTCCTAACATTTTTATGACTCATACGACCTAGCTAACGGAACTGGCTTAGCTAAGTATGATTTGCACCTGTAAAGCTACTGAAAAAGGATCTTCTGTGGATATATTAAGTTCGCTGTTATCGCAAAATACGACCAAAGAAAGTAACTATGAAAAAGTTTTTTGGTTTGTAAAAGTAATGAAGTGGATTCAAAAGCCAAATGATTCAGAAAAAAAATCTTCAAAAATTGAAATTACCTACAGTGTAAGAATTAAATATTTATTATTGATGTTAAATAACAACCCCGAATGGAAATTTAACTTTGTAACTACTATTACAGACCTCTTGTTAAACATTTCATCGATGTCTCCCTTAATGAATGTGGGAATTTCAGCAAATACTAGCTTTATTCAAGACTTCGTCTTTCGGGTTCAAGAAAAAGTATTACCAAGCTCACCCCTATCCGAAGACTTAGCTAGCCTGCTTTATGAAGTTTTTCCTGATTCAAAAGAAAGCGCCTCTGTTGGCACAGTCGATGAACTACTTCTTACAGAGCTACTTCAATTATTCAAAGAACAAATAATTCTAAAAGAAAGATTACAAGGCGACATTCTGATGGCTTCGTACGTACTAAGTGTACAGATGCTAAATTCAATTTTTTCCATACAAAATGAATTACTTGATTTTGGTAAAAAACCCGAATCTTTTCCGGAATTTCGCATTTCAGATATTTTACGAGACCACCAAGAGAAATTAAACTTTAAGTTAGCTTCAAATGTTTTCAGCCAACTCGACTTAGCTGAAAAAAATATTTCAGAACTGTATTCAGAAATGCCAGAGCGAGGCGTGAAAATTGACTTGGTTTATATTTTTGAAACTCAAAAAAGACGAATGCGTCGACTACGTGGATTACTTGGATTTTTTGATTCTAACATTTCAAATGCTCAAGCTTTTAAAATATTTATTTCTCAAATAATTATCGATATTCATCACCAACGCAGTTTAAAATCCTTTTTCTCTGAGAATCTAAGCCTAATTACAGAGCGCATTGTGCAGGCCAATTCAGAAATTGGAGAGCATTATGTGACGTTTAATTGGCTGCAATTTCGTAAAATGTTCAATGCAGCAATGGGCGGCGGAGCCATTACTGCCATTACTGTTTTTATTAAATTTGGGCTTTCAAATTTTAAACTGGTTGGTTTTGCTAAGGGACTTGTTGAAAGTTTAAATTATTCGAGCAGTTTTTTGCTTATTCAAATCTTGGGTTGGACGTTAGCAACAAAGCAGCCCTCGGCAACAGCACCCTATATTGCATCTTCGTTGTTAAAATCAATGACGGAATCACGCAAAGCCATCGTTGCTTTATTAAGAACTCAATTCATCGCAGTATTAGGAAACTTAAGTACAGTATTTCCTATTTGTTTTTTCGTTTCTTGGATTTGTTTAAAGTTAGATCATCCCATGCTTTCAGCTGATCATGCCTTAGAGCAATTTTCTTCGACCTACTTTTTTGGTCCCTCTGTATTATACGCAATATTCACTGGCGGCTTACTTTTCGCTGCAAGCTTGTTTGCTGGCTGGTTTGAAAATTGGACTCTTATAAATCGACTTCAAAGCAGACTAAGAAATAGCGAACGTTTGCATCGAATATTTGGAGAAAATAAAACTTTTCGATTTGCTGAATTCGTAGAAAAAAATGCAAATTCTTTAGCCGCAAATATTACGCTTGGTTTTTTACTTGGACTTTCGCCTCAAATAATGAAATTTTTTGGGATACCACTTGAAACACGCCACATCACATTAGCCACAGGCGGGTTTGCTACTGCATTACCTATTGTAATACAACAAGGAATAACAGTATGGCAGTGTGTGAATGCTGTATCTGGATTACTTTTAATAGGATTTCTAAATCTTTCAGTTAGTTTTTCATTAGCTTTCTTAGTTGCTTCCATTTCTTCGAAAGTTAACTTTAAATCACTGCTACATCTACTAAATTGGGGCGTGCGTTTGATGTTAACCCGCCCCTGGTTAATTATAGTTCCCGAGAAAGAAAAAGAATTGGTTGAATAAAACTGGGGTTATATACGCCCCATCAATATCAATACAATTAGAATTATCACTATAAATCCTAAACCACCACTTGGTCCATAACCCCAGTTTTTACTATGCGGCCACGATGGTATTGCACCAACCAGCATTAGAATTAAGATAATTAGTAATATTGTCCCTAAACCCATTTTTTTCTCCTTGTAAGATGGTTAGTTAAAAGAATCAATGTAATGCAACATTTTGACCACTTTCAAAATCAACATAACAAATCTGCAATCTGAACCTGGAAAAGTTTGGGGCAATTTTTCCTAAATTTTGCGATTATGACCCAATCATTTTTTCATTTTCACGATTAATACAAAACGACTTGAAATTCTCAAATTGAAACTGGTGTCAAAGTTTATATCTACAGTGAACATTTTTTATACAGCCAAATCGGTTAGGCTTTCTTTAGTCTGGTTATCTAATTGCAAATGACAAGGTTAGAATATGTATTTCACATGTTTTAAAATTCGGGGGAATCAAAAATGAATAAATTTATCAAATTTGGATTTTACAATGTTACATCTGCTTTAGGATTAGCTTTAGTAGTTTTAGTATTTCAAAATTGTTCCAAAAGTAAATTTGATTCAGCTTCATTAGCGAATTCACCCTCAACTTTTTTATCTACTAGTACTTCTGGCGAATTGATTGTATCAAACTCAAACAACCCTGCTGCTGGAACTCAAGTTCTAAGACAGACTGGTCCAAAATCTTCAATGCCTACAACCCTCCCCCCTGTTTCATTTACAGAACAAACTACACTAGGTTTTACCGATAAAATTGCTCCGCACCTTGGTGGCCCATTTCCTTTTGCTTTCCAAGAATCAGAAAGATTTATTTATTCAGAAAAAATCGTAATTTCAGGCCTGACGACTGATAAAGCAGTGGTATCAATCCAAGAACACCAAATTCTAGATTGCTGTGTGCTTTATGCTGGATTCAGCATAAATGGTGCAAGATTAAATAATGGAAAAGGTACCCTTAAGCAAATAGTTCGAAATGGAGATACCCTTCAATTAGGAATTGCTCCATCACAATTTTTTAATACTAAATTATCCATTACAGTTTCTATTGAAAATTTTAAATCGCAGAGGTGGAGTGTAACAACTTTGGATAATCCTGGCACAATACCGTCTATTGCAGGCAAATCTCTTGGTTCAGCCCAAACTAAAGTTGGAACAATGGCCTATTCAAAGATTGAAATTATTAGCGGATTAGGCCAAGGGGTTAGCGTACCAGTAAGCTTTCGCCCAATCCCAGGGCTTGAAGTTGGAATAAATGGTAAGTGGATTAAAAACACAGGTCTTTATGCTTATGAAAGCGTAACTAATGGTGATTCAATTCAATTAAGATATACACCGACAATTGCTGGCAGTTTAACTCGAGTTATTCTTGAATGGCCAACTGTTGGTGCGCAAAAAACAAATTACATAAGTTCTGATTTCGTTTTTTACGCCGATTAATCTCCATTTTCTAAAACAGCTTATATAGTCGCTTTAGAAATTCCTGTTAGCTATAATCTGTCAAAGAATGCTTCCAATCTTCAATAGCTAAGATTGGAAGCCCCTTACTGATTCTGGCGTCATCACATCTTAGATCCGCAAATCCATCTTCAAAACTGGCCTTAAAAGAACGACAACATGAAGGCCTATTCAAGTAAATAGAGCACTCAACTGAGGTTCCAACAATTCCTCTAAGTGCTGAGCAATGGGGATTTTTTTGATTAGTACCAATCATTGCATCTTGATGCAGCGAAATGGGCTCTGTTAAAAGAACAGGAACTCCATAACTTTCCAGAAGAGTTTCAGACCAATGAAATGAAGCTCGAAAAGAGGCGCAACAGGCTCCGCATTTTTGGCAAGGGTGAATATGCATTTCTTAAAGTAAGCTGCATAAATCTTTTATAATAGCTATTTAAATTTCACAGTGCTTCATCGTGCTCAAGAAAATCCAGATCCTTACCATAAGTTTCCTTCAAAATAAATAAAGCTGCAAAACCAAGTATAAAAACAACCGCTCCAATAATCTGAACACTATGAATAATAGTAAAATGTGGTTTCAAATATAAAAATGATGACGCGATAATCATTCCAGAACCTCGTACAAAATTTGGAACACTTGTCGCAACTGTTGAACGAATATCTGTTCCAAACTGTTCAGCGGCAGTTGTAACCAAAACCGCCCAATATCCGGCACATGTTCCAAGTATCAAACATAATAAAAGAATAAATGTAGGAGTTGCTCCAACTGAATGCGTGTACAAAAGCATTGTACATAGAGCAATTAATAAAAAGATGGCAATCGCTTTTTTTCTACTTTTAAGAAACTGTGAAAGCATACCACTTGCCAAATCACCAATCGCCAAACCGATCGAACCCCAGATCAAAGCATCTGCTGCTGTGACCGGCCCTGTTAAGTTTAATTCACTAGTTACTGCTGGTGCCAAAGTTAATAAAATAGCTGTTATAAAATAAATTGGAATACCTACAGCAATCGAACTGGCGTAGCGCAATATTCTTTTTGAGGTAAATAATATTTTAATATTACCACGAATAATTTTTTTTTGCTGAAGTGTTTTAAACATCACAGAATCAAAACTTTTTAGCCTAGCTGCTAATAATACAAGACCTAAAATACCACCTATTAGGTAGGCGTGGTTCCATGCAAAGTACTTACCTACTAAAGCTGCGCATAAACTTCCAATCATTCCAAGTGTTGCAACCAATGTTGTTGCGTAGCCGCGATCTTCTTTTGAAAGTGATTCAGCAACCATTGTAACTGCGGCACCTAGCTCACCTGCAAGACCAACTCCTGCCAGAAAGCGAAGTAGTTCATACTGCCCAATCGTTGTTGCAAAGGCATTTAATATGTTAGCCACAGAATACATCAGAATAGACGAATATAAGACAACATGACGTCCTTTTTTATCGCCTAGAATTCCCCAAAAAACTCCACCAATAAGCATTCCGCCCATTTGAAAATTATAAAGTTTTACTCCGGCAGATAGTATTTCATCCATGTTTGTTAATCCCATCGCCTTTACTGAACTCAGCAAAACGACTCCAAACAATGTAATATCAAATAAATCCACAAAATAGCCCAACGAAGCAATCAGAACTGTTGGCGTTAAGATTCTTTTAAGTTGAGACACTGGCATAAAAGCTCCGAAAATAAATTACTTTTTTATAATCTGAAAGTAATCTGGAAAAATACGTTTAGTATTTTTATTTTCATACGTAAGCAATGCATATTTCAAGTTATTTACTTCAAATTCCACAGGCTGCGGCGCTGCTTGCTCTGTAGATATTTTAATGATCTGTTCACTGCCATTTTTATCTTTCACAATAAATGTAAAGTCAGAGGCTGACGTTTTTTTATTAACTTCAGCACCTTTGTATATTACTGACATGTTTTTAAATTTTATATCTAAATTTTCGATTTTAAGAACGTTTTCATTTAATTCTGGGACAAGTAAAGCGTGAATGTCTGCATATAAATCTTTCTCAATATCAGTTCTTTCCGCATTAAATCCAGTTGATGGCGTCTTAAATTTCTTTTCAATTATTTCAATTTCTTGCATTTCGTTTTTACATTTAAATTGCAAAACAATTTTCTCAGCATGTGGCCCCATCTTTGCCATCATCTCGCCACCACTTGGAATTTTCTGAATTCGCTTAATTATTTTTTGTATCGCTTCATTTTCAGATATCTGTATAGCGTCAGTAATCTTTTTTTCTGAAATAGATTTATATTTTAGAATTTCCAAAGAAGTACACGCCGTTTCGGCAAACCAAGCTTTTGTCATACCTTTTTCCTTATTAGTTGCTAATGCAATTTGAGCCAAAAAAATTATCGCTGCGATTAATGGTAAGTTTTTCATTTCCACAGTCTAACATTAAAACAATTCTTAAAACCATCGATTCCACTATCTTAGTCCAGGTTACAACGCATTTTTTCGTATACAATTCAACCCTAAAGCTAGAATTCTATAAAAAATATTCACATATTTCAAATGCTAATCCGACAAGCTAATATGGAAAACTACGACGAATTTACAAATAGAAATCAAATTTATATTAAAACCGACGAACAAACTAAAATAAGTAAATTAAGAATACTTATTGCAGGATGCGGAGTTGGTAGCCAAGTTGCTATGGCACTAACTCAATTAGGATTTCAAAATTTCACAGTAATTGATGGTGACACAATCTCGCTATCCAATCTAAATCGACAAGCTTTTCGTCATCACCAAATAGGAAAAAACAAAGCCACATGTTTGCGTGATAATATCCTTGAAATTAATCCAGAAGCGAACGTAGTGGCAATTGCTGAAAATCTTGGACCTGATAAATTATATTTATTAGACCAAGTAGATTTTATTATCGACACAATTGATTTCCTAGATCTTAAATCAATTCTACTTCTGCATGAAACTGCTGAAGTAAAAAAAATTCCTTTAGTTAGTGGTTTAACTGTTGGATGGGGAGCTTGCGCAATCTTCTTTCCAAACACGAATGCACCAGAAAAATTATTTCGAAAAATATTTAATGTTGCGGATTCAGAAACAGACTCTCCGATGTCATATGTTGATAAGTTTCAAAAATTATTCTATTCACTTTCCGGACACATTGATGAACAAGTTGTAAAGGTAATGGATAAAACTTTTCAAAGTATGCTAGATAACAAACCCTGCCCAGCCCCTCAGGTGGCTGCCGGAACCTACTGCATCGCCTCCTTGGTAACAACAATTCTTGCGAAATATATTCGCGGAGATATCATTCCAAAAGCTCCCGAGCTTATGATAATTGATATGTTTAATTTAATAAACAAGAACTCTTTCAATTTGTTTGATATTAAAAAACTATAAACTAGGCTACTATCCTTCGCTATTGATTATCGAATCGCGAAGGCATTAACCATTAATTTCTAGCAGACTGATCTTAATTTTTAATTTTTGAGATTTTATCATGAAGTTCAATAGTTAAGTTTTCAATTCTTTGACTTAACTGATTCGTTAACTCTGTCAAATTAGTATTTTGCTTTAGTAACTCAATTAATAAAACAGTTTGCTGTGCTGCTAACATCTCGCGCTCTTCGCTTGCAGCTGCAATGGCTTCTCGATGCTGAGCGTCGGCCATTAAGTGAGCTTTATCGCGATCAGACTGTCTTGTCTGCGCCAATAAAATAAGTGGAGCCGCATATGCCGCTTGTAAACTAAATGCTAAATTTAAAAGTATAAAGGGATACAAGTCGAATTTTGCATATCCAAAAATATTAGCAAGAATCCAAACAGCAACTATAACTGTCTGCCCAATTAAAAAAACAGGCGTTCCAAAAAATCTTGCAAAGGCTTCTGCTTTTAAAGCAAACCAGTCATTACCAAATACAGAATTTAAATGCAGATGGGGTAGATGAAAGCGAAAGTAATCTTCATTTTTTTTTAAATTAATTTTTACCGGCGAATTCTCTGCATTATCAACCATCACAATTTGTCTTTCCAACGAAATGAACTATTATTTTTAATTCGAGATAAGTTTAGACTAACCTATTTTCCTTTGCTTTAAACCACTTGGTTCATATATTATTTCATCAGAAAAATAGCGCTTTTGGCAATCTTCAAATGATTTTTTTAATATTTTAGCTTTAAAAGCATTATCTATTCGTAGCCATTTTTCCCTTAACCACTCTGGAATTTTAAGCTCTACAAATGCTTCCACTAAAAATTTTTCTCGCAATAACCACATCTCTTCATTCACAAAAATATGTGGATGAGCATCTTTCGGAGACCGACCTCGATATACTTCTGGACCACCTAATGCACCAACCATAAAATCAGTTTGTTGGCTTTCGATGTTTTTTTGCTCGACCTTGCGAAACACTTGCGACAGCCAAGGATCTTTATAAACGCGATCATAAAACCCTTGGTTTATCTTTAAGACAATATTATATAGTTCGGCATCTGACAGATTCATATATTGTTCCTAAAGCATACCATGCGAGCCATCGCAATAGGGCGGTTTTTTTGTATGTTTGCATAAACACAATCTAACCGGACGATCATCTGTTACTTGAAAAGTAACAGCACTAAATTCGGTCCCTTTATGAGATCCGTCGCAAAATGGTTGCTTTTTAGATTCACCACATGCGCACCAATGATAAGTGCCTTTTTCTAAATTTAATATTTCACATCTTTTTTCAACTATTTTTGGTTTTCCCATTAACAATCCTTTTTTAAATTTCTTTTTATTCACCGGTTAGAACAAACAACAGTTGGTGTTGTAACAAAAGTACATGTTTTTTTATTTAAATAAAAGTCCACTGGTCTAAAAAGCATACCCGCCGTGGCTTTTACTAGACCGCCAGTCGAGGCTAGATAATATTTTCTAGACTCCACAGCTATTTTAATTCCATTCAGCATTGTAAGAAATACTACTTAAGGACTAATCGATGAAAATTATATTTTTCTTATTCGCTATTCCGCTTATCATTTTAATACGTAACGCTTCCGCTTCTGAAACTGTCTACGAACCCTGCTCATTCGCTTGCCAAAGCATACCGGATTCGAATCATGTGCTTCGAACAATTGGTACACCTACAAAATCAGAGCTAGCTTCGAAAAGAATAAAAGTTTTAGCATGGAATCTTTATAAAGGCAGAAAATCTGAGTTCAGTTCAATTTTTGAAAAGTTAAGCATGGATAAAGATTTGATTATGTTATCTGAAGCGACAACTGATGATCCAGTATCAACAGCAATGAAAAAGATAAATAATTTTGGCTGGATTTTCGCAACAAGTTTTGAAATGAAAAATAATGTTGGTACTGGAACTTCTGTAGGGTCATATGCAATACCCAAAGACTATCGCTACTATCGCACTATTGATGTCGAACCCTACGTCAAGTCACCAAAAGCAATTGCAGTTGCGGAATACAATTTACCCGGAACGACTCAAACATTACTCGCATTAAGTATTCATGGAATTAACTGGTCTGGCGATGAAGCATTAGTTAGACAATTAACTGCAACTCTTCCAGATTTAAAACAACATCAAGGGCCAATCATATTTGCCGGAGATTTTAATATAAAAAATCCTGCACGATTAAAACTAACTCAGCAAATTTTAGGCGAAGCTGGTCTAACCCGTGTTAAATGGGAAAACCCAAATCTTTCTAAACAATTAGATGACGCCTTCACACGTGGACTTCAGGTGCATAGCGCAAAATTTATAAATGATTATATTAACTTGGCCTCAGATCATCCAGCAATTGAGCTTGATGTTGAGCTTTAATCATTCCTATTTTTGTGCCCATAAATAGCTAGTCGAAACGTTAAAGCTGCTACTGGTTTAATTACGCCATCATAAACATTATCACCGTAAGCAACGCCTGAAGGACAAGTTATTTTATAAAACGAACCTATAACTAAAGATGCCAAAATGAACTACCTGATTAACTATTTTCCTGAAAATTCCCGCACTTGCTTACAAAGTATTTGATGTTGAGTGCCTAGAAATTTAAATTCTAAATCAAGTGACGTTGGCTTTTCAATATCTGAAGTGACGTAATTACAATCGCCACCGTTATAATAATCTTTTTTCGCTAGACAATATTGTTTTTCAACTTTTTGTGATAAGTTGATTACTTTTTTCATCTCGCTTACTTGCAAAATGGGCGATGTTCTAACTTCAACATCAGCTTTAGGACGACTAAATCTTAAAAAAGATAATCCCATTGGTTCATCTGCAGAAATAAAAGTAGCAACACAAAGCTCGGCCTGAGTTCCTGGTGTCGGATTTGTCGCAAGATTATCACCTTCCTGAGTTGAAACCATATAGCCGTACGTTCCCGGAGAATTTACGACTCGTGTAACAACAACTGAATTGGCTGTTTCATCTAACCCTTGCTTTTTCAAAAAACTATAACTTGGAACAACCGCTAGTCCCATCGCAACAGTGGTGTGGTCAATGCGCCGAAATCCACGTTCTTCTACGGCCCGTTGGTTCCACAGACTTGCATACACGCCCTTAATCGCACAGGTTAGATTCTCTGGCTGCATTTTCATCTTTGTTTCGACATCAGAAGTTTCGCCGGAATCACTGTCGCTTTCAACAGTACACAAGTCATCCGCTGTTGATGGTTTATCCAGGCGAGCACCAAAACTTGAATGCAAACCCGCTCCGTCGAATTCAGGAATATCTTCCGCGTTTGCGCTTGATCGTATTTTTACTTTCTTCAAACCTAAACCAGGATATGCTTTTTCTACTTCCGCAGAAAGATCTGCCATAGCTTGTTTAACTTCTGCTAAATTTTGATCTGGCAAATGCGCTTTATAAAACATATCTTGTAAAGATTTAATAGCTGCAGCTCTTTCCGTTCCAGAAAAGGGTTTTGAACCAGAATCTTTAGCTATAAAGTCATTTAATTGTTTCTTTAGAAGTATATTCTTAGGATCGTTTACAAAATTCACATAATTTTGCAAAGGTATTCCAAATCCATAAGGCGTTAATCGATACCCAAGATTTTTCTGCTCATCACTTCCAATACCAAGAACATTTCGATGAGCCAAAAATCCAAGTTTCGCAGCCTTGCCACCAAATTTTTTAAGACTTGCTATGCAATTCGCAGGATTATTCGGGCACATCAGATCGTATTTTAAAATTTTGGCTTTTGAATCAACAGCTAACTTCAAAGGAACCTGAGAATTAAAACGTCGCAAATAAAAATCTTGCACATCTTTTGCGGTAACTTTATTTATTTTAAATTCACTTTGTGTTACAATTAATTGAATCGATTGGCCATCCATAGCTTTTAATTGTTCAATTAGTTCCACTTTTCGAAGAACCATGTTCGGGGTTTTTCGCTCTTTAGATTTTAAGTTAATATGACTTCCTGGATCTTGAACTTGTGTTGTAATAACACCAGATACTACGGACAAATCTAATGGGATTTTATCAAAAAAAGCAATATCCGTTGGTGCCAATGCATTTACATCTTTTGGAAAAACTCGTAAAAAACCCATCGCGGTGCCTTGATTCATTGGAATATACGTCAAATTTCTTATCAACATATCAAGCGTAAAAACTGGAGTTTGTAGCGCTTCCATCCCCTTCATTACAGTCATCACAGTTTGCTGCTCATTTTGTTGAACAAAACCCAATGGCTGCAGCTGGGTTGAAAGTGCTGCTTTTAATGTTTTCATCATTAGTAAAATGCCTTCTTCATGAAGCACATCTTGTGGATAAAGTTGAGCTCCATATAAAGCTTTATTGTCAAACTCATAGGTTTGCAAAGTTCCCTGAATAAAAGTATGCTTCTTAAAGTCGGGTTCAAAATAATTTCGATTATTAAATTCATCAGAAGATTCAGTTAAATTTAAATATTTTCTAGCAAAATAATAATGATACTTCGAAGAGTCTTGTACGGCCCCATTAATTTTAAAATTGCTATTTATGAAATATAATTTTGGAGTTCCATTCCGCAAATCAATTATATACTTAACCGATAAACCACCCGGAACCAAACCTGAACTAGGCTGCCCTATTTCTTGCATTTGATTAATATCTTCTAGATGCTCTGCAAAGGGCTGCGGCTCTGTCAACTTTGCATGCGGCGGAACTTTACCAAAAGCAGGAGCATCCGCATAACTATCATCATGAGGCATCCTTGGCGAATCAAATGTAATTGTTCCATTTTCAGCATGACCAATAGATGAAGAACTTGGATTTCTTAAATCATTCGTTTTTTTATTTAAAGATGAGCACGCTGAATTCAATAAAAAACTTAATGCACATAATGCAATAAATAGTCGAAAATATTTCATAAATATGCTCCTGTATTTAAATATATGATGTTTTCCATCTTATCATTTTTTAGACATAATGTTTTTCAACAGCTGCTTATTTTAGACAAAAGTCTGGCTAGAAAGTGTAGTCTTTTAGAAAACCATTTTGATAAACCACGTATTTAAAAAATACTAAAGTGCAATCATTTATTGAATGACAACGTGCTAAATAATTTTGGCTGATTGACACTGCTTTTTCAGAATGGTCTCATTCCCATATAACGAGGTTTTAATGAAATACGCCCTATCACTTTTGCTTACTATTTTTTGCTTTGAGTTAGTCCAAGCTGGTATAACTGAAGTTGTTGATCCCAGCAAACTTTTAGAAACCGTTGACACATTTATTAAAGGATCAAACTTTGATCAAGCTCTTGCTTGCGGAACGCATGCACGGTTTGCCCACTCCGCTCAGAAATGCGCACTCACTTGTTCTAAAGATGGTTGCTTCTCAGTATGCGAATCACAATCGGATGCCAAATCTGAAAAAACCGTTGGAGAATGTACGAATGATTCTGTTACTATCTATTCTGATCGCGGTGAAATCGATCAAATAACTCGATCAGATTTCAACATGCACTCGGGCAATATGGCACGAAGGTTACTTGAAACTGTCGGCGACATCGTATCCTATGATTTAAAAGTTAACATCGACCGTATCGAACCAAGCACTATGAAGTTAAATCGCAATACCCCAGAAGAAACAGAAGTTCCTTCTTTGAATATTTACACTTCGCTTGTAATACCAGACTCTAAATTTCAGCCTGAATTAATTATATCCGTTTTACAATCTGGCCCCGCTGTTGCACAGATTGCACGCTTCAGACTTCACAAAACTACTTGGTACTATCTAGAAGGATATTAAAATGAAAAAATTGATATTATTATTTATTGCATTTCCTCTGTTATCAATGGCTGCAACAACTATACGTCCAAAAAATGGCGGTTGGGTTTCATCCGGAGGAGAACTTTTTCGTGATGCAAAGAACCCATGGTTTGTACGCAATACTTTAGTTGTGAACTATTGCGTGCTTGTCGACAACTCTACAATATCCGCGACTACTGATGAAATACAAACTGTGATCGAAGATGGTTTGCAGTACTGGCAGCAGCAGTTTTCTGTTCAAAACAATACCGAGCCAGGTCATTTCCAGCTAGCCACACAAAAATTTAATAAAGTGAACTGCTCTGAAAAACCAGCGCTTACGTTTCAGTTTGGATTCGGCACATTAGATACATTACAATTAGCCAAACTAGAAAAACCAGAAAAATTTATTGGTGTAACAGTTCGTACAGATTACGATCTTCAAAATTTAAGCGCAAAAGGCTTTATTTATTTTTCTTCTGATCTTGGTCCCAACGCCTATGACAATGACAACGGAACTCTTATTACAAAAGCTTGGAGTCGCAAAAAAATTCTAAGTTATGCTGTTTTGCATGAGCTAGGCCATGTCTTTGGATTACCACACATGGGAAGTGGGTTAATGTCTGAAGTATTTCTTAATCAAATCCTAAATAAACAACTTGTCGAAAAATATGAACGATCACCTATCGATTCCTTTATTCAAATAAACAACAAAGTTGAAGTTTGTGATATCGACCGAAAAACTTTAAGCTGGTTCGCTGCCGCCAATGATGCCACTTGCATCTCTATGGAAACGCTGCCTTTCGGAAATTTAAAAGTTTTTTCTAAAAAAACATCTACCGATTCTGAAATTTCAATTGGCGAATTTCGCCAAGTAAATATTAATATCAATGATATCCGAGCAAAACCTTCGCTTATCCTTCATTTACCAGAAGAGCAAAAAGTATTTTCAGGCGTCGAATCCGAATTCAGAAATTTTTTATTTGGCCCTTTAATGATGGATACAAGTGCTACAGCGATGTACTTTGCAAATGGATCGATTCGCCCACAAACTGCTTTCATAAACTTCACCCCACAGTCTTTTTCGGTGCAAGGACTTATACAAAATAAAATTGACATTGTTTTTTCATATAATTCGCCCTTATCGCTTTTATTAATTATTTCACCTCATCCTTAGGAGAATATAAAATGAATTTTTTATCAAAATTTTTCTTACCGCTACTGATTGTATTAAATGTCATTGCAGCAAACGCCAGTTCTGATGATGAAGACTATTTTAATCAATTTCTTTTTCAAAAAGAAAACCTAAGTGATGACCCTGATTTTCCAAACTACATTTTTCATTATATCGTATCAAAATATGATATAAAATTTCAGCGAAATGATGGAGTCTTTGTAAACCCCCTAGTTAGCTTAATGTTATTTCCTGATAAAACTTTTTGGCTTGAATACCGCGAAAATTATTTTACCAATCCAGATGATCATTCTTTTTACCCTGGACCCTGCCTGCGCCAAACAGGCACTTGGAAAGTAACTGACAAGCAACTTGAAATTGATACTTACGCTATTGGAAATCGTCATATGTCTAATAGCCAAAATGGGATAGTAATAAATTTTTTAAAAGATATGAAAAGCCCAGGACTTACTCAAATCCCACTAGAAACAAGCTTAGGATCTGGAAATTCAGACCCGCGGGAATTTAATTTTTGCATGCCTTAGAAATTTTAAAGCTTCAGTCACTTTGTCATGACTGAAGCTTTAAAAAAAATAATTAATTATTTTTTTATTGTTTCGCACTCATATGATAATTGCCACTCTTTAACCGCTGTTGTTACTGATGAACTTTGTGTAGAATCATTTGCATCTGAAGAACCAGAAGTAATTGGCAAACCAAAAAGACTTCCTACTTGCATACCTGGAGTAGCTTTTGACCTGGTTGTATCGGCTGCTGATTTAACTTCTTGCCCTACAACAACTTCGCCTTCTTCTAAAATTTTAACAGGTTGTGAACCGCAATTAGAGTTCATCATTTGACGCGCCTTTAATTGATCTTCATCACGATTATCCAAGCGCATCGCCACAATACCACTATGCCCTGGCTTCTTTTTTACATCCCGAGCATAAGGCTGATATGGAATTGATTGACAGGCTGTTAGTCCCAAAGCAATTAATAACAAATATTTATTTTTTAATTTTAATAACATAGAAATTCTCCTTTAGATTTAAAAACACTCCTACCCAGCGATTTCCGGGCAGGAGTCCTCGCAAGCGGCCTCTGTCGTTAAACAGAAACCTCAAAATTATTGTTTTATATAAGCTTTATTGTGATCAATTTTTGTTGGCCGATTTAAAGTCGACGATGCCATAGCTTCATCACCCATATAAAAACGATCGTCGGCATATTGAATTATATTATGATAAATTTGCTTAACTCCATTTTCACGATCTGCATAAAAATCAATATCTAACACAGCATGAATGTCCGTTCCGATTAAATTAAATGTTCCTTTATCCATGATAGATTCAAAAACAGGTTTTTGACATTTAGAGTCTGAAAACAATCCTGATAGGCTTTCGTAATTTCCTGATGCAATTGTTACTATTTGAAGTGTGTAATACCCTTTGTTCGACAGACATCCCGTAGACCATGTTCCATTTAATGCTTTTGAATCAATAGACTGTCCAACTGGACCTGGGCCAATAGGTATCTGACCACCATCGTTTTTCGTTTCCAATTTTGCATTGCAAGCTGTTAATCCTAACATTAAAAATGTGAAGAAAATTTGCGAGGTTTTCATAATTCGTTCTCCTTAGTTTAGCCACGATTCATTTCGTTGCTAAATAAAGTTTCGGCCCAAGCAAGAACAAAAAGTATAAATTTATGGTATAATATCGATGAATATATTATACTTTTTATATAATATATTCATTTTAAAAAAAAAGGATTAGGATCATGGACCAGGATATTTTTGAATACACGGACTATAAACAATTTATTAAAAACAAAGTCCGATCTTTAAAAAAAAATAATCACTCGCTAACGCTTCAAAAAATTTCTGACCAAATTTCAATCCAATATACATATTTATCAAAAGTTCTAAATCACGACTCCCACCATTTAAGCGATGATCATTTATATTTAATCGCGCAAATACTAAAACTAAATCCTTCGGAAATTGATTTCCTAACTCTTTTAAAGGATTTCACTATTTCTCAGTCATCGTTACGGAAAAAATTCCTGGCTGATAAAATTGATTCTATTCGAAAAGAAAAAAAATTAAATATTAAAGTTCAAATTACCGATCAAAATATTATAGCAAAAGAAACTGATTATCTATTTGATCCACTTTGCTTGTTAGTTTATGTGGCACTATCAAGCACTTACCTAAATCAAAAAAGTTTTAATTTACCTTTAGCTTTAGGTATTACTCAGAAAAAATATCGACAAATACTGTTAGTACTTCAGCAAAATGAAATGATCGAACTTGGAAATGGCCAAGAAGCAAAAAAAATCCTTAAAGGAAAGTTCCATATAGGTCGAAATCATCCCTTAATGCGAGTTCATCAAAATATCATGAAATCCACATTGCAAAATAAACTATTACAAACAGATGAAGACGATAAATTTAGCTTTATGGCCACATTTACAAGTGATTCTGAAGGATTCAAGCTTGTTCAAAATGAATTTCAAAACTTTCTTAAGAAAGTTGAAAAAATTTGTACACGCAGTGATAAACCCAGCTTTCACCGTAATCTTTTTCAATTAAATTTTGACTTGCTAAAATGGATATAAAAATGACTACAACTATGATGCAATCAGTATTTATTCTATTTTCAGTTTAGATTACATCCTAGCTAAAGAAACCTTTGGAACAAAAATAAGGCTTGTTGAAACTAGGGCTCTTAAAAGTACACTTATGCAAATTTCTGCATTAATTCACAATAAGTTGCCACAGTTAGGTTCTTCTTTTTCTGAATATATCAAATTAATTAATAATTATTCAGATTATACAAAGCCTTACGTTTGGAATCCAACGACTATTTATCTTCCTGAAATAAATGATCAACAGATCGATAGACTTCCCTGGTCATGCCGGGTCAAATCACCATCGCAAGTCCACAATCTATTTAATTGGAAGCTTCACAAAAGAACTTGATGGAAATCTGGTCGCAGGTGCCAAATGTGCCCCCGCAGGGCCACCACCGACTCCTGTAGTCTGTCCCAGTGGAACACAACATTGGTGTTTTGTGAAGGACCTCCTGATGTATGGTCTGCATGCCTTGCCACAAACCCTTGTTAAAACGAAAGGCGATTTATGATTAAATTAAATAGATGCTTTTTCATTCTGTCTTTATTTTTGTTAATGTTTTATAGCGGTTGCACTCGCATATTACCCCTTCAGCACAAGGTCAATGTAGACAATATCAATTCAAAAAAACTTTGGGACTGGCTTGAAATTAATTATCAAATTACTGAAAAAAAATATTGAATCAAAAATCAACGCAAGCCTTAATTCTGAATTTTCAGAAAAAGAAATATTATATATAAATAATTTATTCCCATTCTTTATATGAACGATTTGTAACTTTTAGAAAAAAATTAATTGCTTCAATTCAGTACCTAAGCCAATTTCTACAAAGCCTCTGGAATTAATTTCTTTACCGCTTCATCTAAAAAATCTTTATCCAAACCTGGATTTACCCATTCACCCTGCTCGTGACAAGTCTGGCTTTGACCATGTGGACCATGAGTAACTCCAACTTGATAATTAACTCCGTTTAGATGTAAGAACGCTGGCCCACCCGAATCGCCATTACAACCACCTGTTCCATGCGTTTGATCCGTTACGACTAAATTCTTAAGAAACTGACCGCTTACTTTGGTGACGCGAAGAACTTCAGTACTTGTATCCGGATCTTCTTTAATTTTACCAAAACCCATAAGAGTTACTATTTTTGTTTCGCCCTCAAAAACTGTTTGATTACTTTCTTTAACTAAAAATTCTGCTGGCAACAAAACAACTGGAATTGCAGTCTCTGGAGCCGTATCAGCCAAAGCAATCAAAGCTAAATCATGAATACCTTCACCATTATATAATGGATGAATTTCAATACCCTTTACTTTTCGAATTATAAACCTGGATTCAATATCAATAACACGTTTTGCAGGATCCATCTGTTGATCCATTGTCACAGTATCTAATGAAAAACTAACAGCCATATCTTTAGGACTCATATCCTGTACACAATGAGCTGCCGTTAAAATCAACTTCGAACTTAAAACTGACCCTGTGCATGAAGGTAACCAGGCCCCATCAATATCGTAACCAGGATTTGAATATCTTGAAAAAAGGCTTACTACGGACGAAGCCAACGGGTGACCAGAAGTAACTGGATCACCATTTAGAATTTCAGTATAACTTGATTTTATGGTCGAGGTTAAAAACAAAACTGAAGCCAAAAGAATTATTTTTTTCATACTATTCCTTTTAATTTTCAGCAACCCCACAAGCATGACAGAATTTAGCGAATACGTTCCTGCGGGCATTACCTTTAGCGCAATTATTATAGACACATGTTCCACAATGCACGCAATAATTTCGTTTAGTATCCTTCAAATCAATAGGACGCTCGAAACCAGCACAAATACTTCCAGAAAGTCATTGCTGAGCAAAATCATAAGTAATTTTTTCCTTAAGATCACTATTACTTATTTTTTACTGCAAATCCCATATACGAAAGCAGTAAACTTTTTGTTAGCTCAAATCTTAATGACTTCGGAACTATTCCAGTAAATAAATTCTTAATCGGGATAGTTGAAAAGATTGGCTTTATTCCAACCATCTCTTTGGGGGTCATGTTAGCCTGAAAACAGTATATTTTCAACTCAGCAGGTTTGATAAAAAGATGCAAAACATGTAAATTTTTAGGTGTATTTTTAACAACCCACTCAACCACTTTGATAATTACTAAGTAGGCTATTGGGTTTCGATTGAAGGTGTGAAATATAAAAAGCCCATTCGGTTTTAGCACACGTGAAAACTCTTTAACTACCTCGCCTGGGCGCTCTACATGTTCTAAGAAATCCATGGCTGTTAGTACATCAAAACTTTCATTGGCAAAAGGCAACTGATAGGCATCTGCGCTTTGATAATGAACTGTTTTAGTATCATCGTGCTTTGCCGCAACCTTTAAACTTTCTTCAGATAAATCAACCCCGGTTACTTGCAATTTATTTTTAGCCAATTCATTACTTAAAAATCCGGCTCCACACCCAACATCTAAGACCTTCGTGGTGCTTTCCAGCAAACCATGCTCTTTAATTTTTAGAATAATCCACGGAGACTTTGTTTTAGATTCTGCACGCAGTAAAGCTACCGGATCATCATCCGCGCTGTACCAACGGTCGCCATAGGTATTATAGATATCGTTATTTACTTTTTCCATGCGAACTCCAGTATAAAATTTGATAGACCATAAAAATTAGAATAACTAATGGCTGAATTTTAAGAAAATCGGTATTTAAATTTTCTTTCCAAATAATACCTGCCGCTAAAAAAGTTATCGGATGCAATACAAATAAAATCGAATGCAGCCAATTTTCTTTAGCTTCGCACTGCTGCGTATGCACGAACTCATCTTTAGTTATTAATAAGCAAGAGAATGCACACAACCCAACGTAAATATATAAATTCTCTTCATTTGCAGGCCTTAAATAAATAAAAAAATAACAAAGAAAAACTGAAAATGAATCAATCGGATGCCCAATACGTTCCCACAAAGGCAGTCCTCGTTTTCGATGAAAATAAAACTCATCAAAAAACATAACTGCGCCCTGGATTACAAATGGTACAAATAACAACATCGCTAACAAACCTCAAAAACTGAACCAAATAACGTTAGCCCGGGACCAAAGGCATAACTTATTACTTTAGTTCCAACAGGATAATTGTTATTTAGAATTTCAGACCAGACATGGGGCAATGTCGCTGAAGACATATTACCACGCTCAAACAAAACTTTTTTGCTTTCTACAACTTGATCATTAGAAAGTTCTAGTACTTCTTGAACTGAATCAATAATTTTAGGTCCCCCAGGATGAATTGCAAAAATGGATTTCATAGCTACTTCAATACTTAAATTTGCTTTTATAAATAACTCATTCGAAAATTTTTTTAATTCCAACTTTATTTTTTCAGGAACTTCCCGTGATAAATTCATTTGCATTCCCCAGGGGGCAGGAACCCAGCTCATATCCTGTTGCGAATTTGGCAATACTTTTTCTAACATCGCTATAATTTTTAAACTCTGACCACTTTCGTTAGTTTCAGAAGTTGCCGTATATTTAACATGCCCATCTGCAAATAAAGTCTGAACAACCATTTGTTCTGGTGTCTGAGCTAATGGATTCATATGCAATCCGCACATCTCAGTATGAATAATATCTGTCGTAAAATTAGTATTCTGAATACTTTCTGCGATGACTAAACTTTTTGCCAAACGAACAGCTGGCATTGCCGCATAGCAACCCATATGATAGGCATGAGTGATGTCAGTAATTTGATTCCACATCTGTTCTGTTACAATTTTCTGAGCAGCACTTGGTGATACATATCCAGTACAACTTACATGAATCAAATGGTCCGGTCGAACTGCGATTTTCGTAATATCATAAAACTTTTTAAAAACTTCATACGCTCTGTCTGAATAAAAATTAGCGCGAACAGAAATGTCAGCGCCACTTTTATGTGAATCCGATATTTGATAAACTTCATTGTTTTCGAAATTACATGAAAGAACATCATCACATTCAAGATAACGCTGATGAATTTGAGCCGATTTAACACCATATCTATGAAATAGTTTTTCTATAATTGCTTTATCTACAGAATCAGAACTTTGTTTTCTTTCTTCAGCTAATTGATGACACTTAATAATCCAATTTAATAACTCGTCTTGTGCGATGCAATTTTTTGGCTTAACCACGTGAAACTGATTTAAAAAAACTGACGACATAAATTCCTCTTTTAACCCACCCATGCAGTGGAGACGGAACTCTATTCGCTTAACTGATTAATAACTACTCATAAATTCTAATCGAAAGGAAGCGATTTGATGGAACTCTTTTTGTGCGAATCAACAGACAATCGTATTCGCACCTATAATTAACTCACACTTGAAAAGAAGATCAACAGCTCTATTCGCCATTAATTTATTTCCCAGTAAGCACCGCTGGTCTTTTATTACTAATCGCAACTAATGATTCAAAGTGATCCTGAGTTCGTTGCGCAATTCCTTGGTAGGCTGCAGACAAATCTAATACAGTCAGCAGATCATTTCGGTATGCAACCTTCATGGCTTTTTTTGTCATCTGAATTGCGACCGGAGAATTACTAGCAATTTTTTTTGCAAGCTTTTCAGTTTCTGCAAGAAGCACTTCTGCATCTACAAAGTAATTAAGAAGTCCGATATTAAATGCGTCTTTACCACTTACAATTTCACCTGTTAATGACATTTGCATAGCACGACTAAATCCAATGACTCGTTGTAAAAAAAATGTCCCGCCGTCACCTGGAACTAATCCTAACTTCACAAAGGTTTCACCTATTTTTGATTTCTCTGATCCAATACGAAGATCGCACATCATAGCTAAATCGCAGCCCGCACCAATAGCTGCTCCATTCACCATTGCAATTAGCGGTGTTGACATTTCTTCAATACACTTTGGAATTTGTTGAATACCGAAGGCATAGCGCATTCTTAATTCATTTGATTCGCCAGCAAACATTCCTGTTTTGTTCTGCATCGCTTTGACATCACCACCAGCACAAAAAGCATTTCCTTCGCCAGATAAAATAATCACACGAATTTCTGCATCAAAATCTGCGTACCTTAAAACAGTCGTTAATGAGTCTATCATTTCCATAGATATTGCATTGCTTTGATCAGGATTATTTAAGGTAATCCAAAGTTGCTGCTCATTTGTCTTAATTTTTAAATGCTTATAATTCTGATTGTAAAAGGACACACAAGACTCCTTGTTTTAACGCAGCGAATTCCCAAAAGTGAGCTGGAACCTTTTTTATTTTAATTTTTTTAAATAGGAATGATCAAAAGAAATTTCAGATTTTGCTAGCAGATCCGTTGTTACAGCCAACCATTTCATTGCCGCAGAGTTTGGTGAAAACTTAGCCTGAATAAAAAATTTAACTTTTTTACCCATTGCTTCTGGGCAAACTTGTTCAATTTCTTTGCTTTGAATAAATTTAATATAATTATTTATTTTTTCTTGCAGTAATTGAATATGCTTTTTTTCATCGGTCCAATCCAAATGATCAAAAATATTCAAAACAACTTCATTTGTTTCTTTATCAATGCTAATTGCATCTATTTTCGTTATGTCCTCAAGCATGCTCATATATTTATGATCTACATTTCATTTGCTATAATCAAGGAAAAGACTTTACGAATTATATTTTGAATAAAAAGGTCCTAATCGGACAAAAAATGTCATACCCTTGTAATCTTAACCTGATCAAAATTTGACACTTCCTTGCCCACTGTTTATGTACTAACTTCTTTCGAAAACCTAAGCCAATTGCGCTTTATAGGAGTTATGATGAGCAAATATAAATTCAGAACCACTCTAGCCTTAGCCTCATTACTAGTTCTTTGGTCTAGTTCAAGTTATGCTCTTTTTGGTCCAGGCGTTAATTTTGATCTAAGCCCATTTTCCGAATTTATAGGATCCTTTGGCGGAGATATCAACTGCCCTAAAAATCCAAGTCATATACCTGTCATATTAGTTCATGGTAATGCAGACTCAAGTCTTGGGTGGACGAAAGAAATTAATAACGAAAGCTCATTTACAAAACAATTAAAAAATGCCGGTTATACAAATTGCGATATCTTCGCAGTTTCTTATTTATCCATTTCAGAGCAAGTTAATCCAACAGGAAACTATCACGAATTAAAAAAAATGACCTTTTTAAAAGACTATATTGAAATGGTTATGAAAAGCACAGGGCAGCATAAAGTGGATATTGTTACCCACTCTTTAGGCGTAACACTGACCTTAGAAACATTGCAGCGCTT
The DNA here is from genome assembly GCA_049301055.1 of Pseudobdellovibrio sp. Classification (GTDB taxonomy): domain Bacteria; phylum Bdellovibrionota; class Bdellovibrionia; order Bdellovibrionales; family Bdellovibrionaceae; genus Pseudobdellovibrio. The sequence goes on from JBAQKN010000016.1 coordinate 60,881, forward strand.
TAACTTATTTAAAAACGTTAGAAAATTTGTTTCAATCGCTGGCGCTTTGCATGGACTACAAAGTTGCTTAAAGACAGGTTCAATTATTCCGACCATTTCAACATGCGCCGCCGTTATAAATAGAAAAAATAAAGAATTTGGATTTTGGCCAGATGGTTTATTAAATATAGCAAACCCTAGAATGGGAAACTCAAATAAAGGTTTTGCTTTATTTCCATCACTGCACCCAAACACTTTGTTCTACTCAATCTCTGCAGGGTTATCGGATGAAGTTATTTGTGCAAACAGCTCAGCATTAGTAGATGCAAGTTGCCAATACTCAACTTCTTTTAAAAATGAAAATGATTTATCAAACAATATTGTCGCACAAGTGCATATCGGAAAGGCCCCAAATCCATTAATTGGCATTGCTGTTAAAACAATGGGTGGCGATATAGCAGATGGAATTGGTCACATTCGAGCCCGTAGCTTATCTGGGCCCATTGTATCACAAATGTTATTAACAGACTGCAAGGGTGTTCAGTGCTGCGACAAATATACGAATAGTTGTCAGCAGCAACCTACCCAAAATTGATTTTTTGCAGTTGAATATTTAGAAGAACTCAAGTTTATTTAAATAATGAATAAACCAATACTGATTTTACTATTTGTAAGCTTAAGTTACTTAACTTGTTTTGCTGAAGAAATCCCGCTTCGAATTGCCGTGGTTCAAGAGTTCGGACAATTTAATCCAATTACTGTAAATTTAGCTTCCACAGAATCCTTTATGCATTTCCTAATGCGCGAAATGACCACTCAGGATGAAAAAGGCAAACTTATTCCTGATCTTGCAGAGAAAATACCTTCTTTAGAAAATAAATTAGCTTCTATAATTACAGAAAATAAAATTAAAAAAGTTAAAGCTCAATGGACAATAAAGAAAGCAGCAACCTGGAGTGATGGCAAACCTGTAACATGTCAAGATTGGTGGCTTGGTTGGCAAGCTGGACTTAGCGCCAATACAATGACTCAAGAAAAAACAATGTATTCGAAAATTGAAAAGATCGAATGGGCTGCAGCTGATATAAAAAAATGCTCTGTGACCTACACCACTTCAAGTTGGGCTTTTGATCGCGATCTTCCATACCCCATTCCTTATCATTTAGAAAACTCAGTCTTTGAAAAATGGAAAAATCAAAAAGAAGCTTACGACCAAAATACACTTTATGTTACCAAACCTGAAACCATAGGTTTATATAATGGCCCCTTTGTAATTCAAGAATTCAAGCTAGGAAGCCATTTTATTTTAACTATCAATCCATATTTTTATGGCGACAAACCTAAAATAAATAAAATCGCCGTTCAACATATGGGCGAAGCAAACTCATTAAAGGCAAATCTAAAAACAAAATCGATTAATATGATTTCTGCTGTTGGTTTTCCACCGGATTTGGCCTTTACTTTTTCTGAAAGCGAAGCGGGATCTGATTATAAAGTATTTTTTCAAGATTCACCTATATTTCAAGGAATTTTCTTTAATCACGACAGTCCTTTTTTATCTGATATAAAAATTCGCAAAGCCATAAGCCTTGCCATCAATAAGAAAAAAATAACAGAAGCATTTTTTAATTCAAAACTAAAGCCCGCCGAAACATTTATTCCACCAAACTTTAGTGAATTCACACAACACCCCGTTAGCTTCGATAAAGAAAAAGCAAAGAAATTATTAGACGAAGCCGGATGGAAAGTTACGGATAAGAAATTTAGAACTAAAAACGGAAAAGATCTAATTATTGATTTTAAAACATCATCAGGTATAAAAATTTTAGAAACTATACAAGTTTTTATGTGTGATGAGTTAGCGCAAGTTCAAATAGGTTGTTCAATAAAAAACCAACCCCCACGTATTTTATTGGGCGATACAACTGCTAAAGGCGAATTTGAAATGGCCATGTTTGGTAATTCCATTTTACCTGACACATCCTTAACGTCTTTGTTTTCTTCAAAAGAAATTCCAACAAAAGAAAATAGTTGGACCGGAGCAAATAACCTACGCTGGAGATCACCTATAGCCGATAAATTACTTTTACAATTTGACCAAGAAAATTCAAAAACAAAACGCAGCAAAATTTTAGCAGCCCTAGAAAAAGAAATACTAGATCAAGTTGTTTTTGTTCCCATTTACCACAGACGCGAAGCCGCAGTAATTCCAAACAACTTGCAAGGACTAACCTATTTAGGAAAAGGAACAAATTTCATGTTCCCAGAAAGTTGGTTAATTAAGTGATTTTTTTACCTAAAAAAAAACTTAAAAGCATCACCATTTTATTAACTTTAACATTCTTAGCTTCAAGTACAATACTTGGCTCTACAACAGAAGTAGTCACAGCGAAGAATTTTGAAATTTTAGCTACACAAGAGGTTAAATTTGTTCCTCTAAAAAAATATGATGTCAGCGTTTTTAACGCTTTTCCCAAGATTATAGATTTAAAGGCAAATCAATCTCCTGTAAAAAGTCAGGGCCAGCGTGGTGCTTGCACATACTTTGTCATCAGCAGTCTTATTGAAAGCTTGATTCATAAATCGATAAATAGAACTATCGACATTTCTGAAGAGCATATGGCTTGGGTTAGTAAAGAAAAAGGCAAGATGCGAGCGAATGAAGAAGATTCGTCTGTCGCTGTAAATGCAGCCGCTGTTCAAAAATTCGGTTTTATGCTTGAAGTCGACCTTCCTTATCAACCAAGTTGGTTTGACAAGGGAATGCCTTGTGAAGGCAAAAAAAATAAAAGTCATATTGAGCCTATTTGTTTTTCGCACAATGGACCAGATCCAACAAGGCCTGTCATCAACGGTAAAAATTTTATATTTGAGGCTGTAGACTCTAGCAGTTTAGATGTGGTTCAAGCGATGTCACGCCTTGATAGTCCCGTTACCGCGTCGATACTTGCGCATCCGCTGATTTGGTCAAACTCAAGAAAAAATGGCAAGCTAAATTTAACCAGTAAGTTGAAAAAAGAATGTCAGAATAACAAAGTTAGCTGCTCGGCGCATGCCGTTTTAATTGTAGGTTATAATTTAGAAAAAAAGATTTTTACTTTCAAAAACAGCTGGGGTGAAGATTGGGGCAATAATGGTTATGGTTCTATTTCTTTTGATTACATCGATCAAATGTCACCGCGAAAGTTTTTAACAGGTTACATAGATGGAAAGATAGCTTTGCCAGGTAATTAAATAAAGAATGCTTAAAGCAAAAATACCTGAAGCTCACAAATGGTTTATTGAAAAATTTTCATCTCATTTTAAATTCAAAGAGGAGTGCAAAAAATGACAAAAAAAATGCCGCAATTAAATCTGGATTTAAAAATGGAATGGATGATTTTGATCCGACAACAAATGATTCAGCAAAAGTAGTTTTTCCACTTCCATTTGGCCCAGCTAAAATTTTTATAATTTTCCCATACAGGCTCTATTTTAATTTAAAGAAGAGGCCTACGCCAAGACTTACTTGATAAAAATGGCAAGTACATTCAGTTTCATTGAATAAATCAAACCAAGGATAGCTATAATGCGAAAAAAGCTGTTTGTTTTTAATAGCTTAGGTAATCTATTGACCATACCCAATAATTGTCCGCCATTTATTGGGTATGGTTAATTAAACTGTTTTAAACACTTAACTCATTAAAACATCAACCCACGAACGCTTGTTTGTGGGAATTGCTTCTTTAGGCATAAATAAACCGGTGCGAAGCCCGCCCTCGAAGGCCAAGCTTTCAGACCACATTTCTTTTTCTTTTAAAAGCATTTTTAAAATTGAAAATGCTTTTGCATTGTTGCCCTTCATCACTTTAATAACTTCATCAATTGTTACATGTGGAATTGCATCATCCCAGCAGTCATAATCAGTAACAAAGCTAAATGGCAAATATGGCAAACCCGCTTCACGTGCCAAAGCGTATTCAGGAAAATTCGACATTCCAATAATTTGCGCACCCATTTGACGAAATGTATTTGATTCTGCTTTCGTTGAAAAATAAGGGCCTTCAACGCAAACGTACGTTTGTCCAAAATGAATATGAAAGGATAGTTTAGACGGCTGTTCTTTAGCGACCAAACCTTTTAGCTTCTCGGCCATAACTTCGCAGATAGGCTTCGCTAATGACACATGTCCGATTAAGCCTTCGCCTAAAAAAGTATGTGCGCGAATTGATTTTGTACGATCAATATATTGATACGGAATCACTAAATCACCAGGAGCATATTCTTTTTGTAAAGAGCCCACAGCACTAAACGACAAAATAGCTTTTACACCCATTTTTTTTAATGCGTAAATATTGGCGCGATAATTAATTTCTGAAGGCAAGTGTTCATGATGATCACCATGTCTAGAAATAAATAAAAACTCTGTTGATTCTACTTTTACTTTTTTGAAACCACTAGATGCTAATCCAAATGGAGTTTCACGATTTAATAACTCGATGGTTTCAAATTCTTCAAATTTTTCAAAACCAGATCCACCAATTACGCCAAACATAAAATTCCTTTTCTAAAAATTATTTTTTAAATACGCCAGCATCGACATCTTTTTGACTAAACACTCCACGATCAATAATCCAATTCGTTACTAGTTTTGCAGGCGTCACATCAAAGGACGGATTATAAACCGTCGAATTTTTTGGCGCCCATTGCACAGATCCAAAGTGGCCATGAACCCCAAGAACTTCGGCTGCTTTTCGCTGTTCAATCGGAATCATATCTCCGTTAAGACATGTTGGATCCACTGTCGTGTAAGGTGCCGCGACATAAAATGGAATTTGATGATAAAAACAGTTCACCGCCACACTGTAGGTACCAATTTTGTTGGCAAAATCACCATTGGCAGCAATGCGATCCGAACCAACTATTGCTTTCGTTATTTTTTTTAAACTCATCAAATGTGCGGCCATGTTGTCTGAAATTAAAGTATAGGGAATATTTAATTTTTGTAGTTCCCAGGTTGTTAGTCGGCCACCTTGCAGTAAGGGCCTGGTTTCATCCACATAGACATGAATTTTTTTACCTTGCTGATGCGCCTTACGAATGACTCCTAAGGCTGTGCCCACACCCGCTGTAGCAAGGCCTCCGGTATTACAATGAGTTAAAATTTGATCGCCATCTTGAATTAATACCGACCCGTGCTCCGCCATGCGTTCGCACAGCTCAACATCTTCATTAAATATAGCTACCGCTTCTTGAACAACATTTTCTATTGAAAATTTATTTTTCAAAATATTTCTCATGCGATCAATACAAACCATTAAATTCACAGCTGTTGGGCGGGATTCATAAAGTTCAGTCGCCGCTTCAAGCAATTGGTGTTGTGATTTGTTATCCATAGCAAGTTTTGCTAACATCACGCTGGCCGAGACTCCGATCAACGGAGCCCCACGCACACGAAGGGACTGAATGATTTCAATCATTTGTTCTAACGTTTGCACACTCAGCCATTTTTCTTCAAAAGGTAATAATGTCTGATCTAAAATTTTAAATTCAGATTTTTTTAAATCTGCAGAAAAACTAAATTCTAAAGCCAAGGATGTTAATTTTTTAAAACTCATAATAAAACATTTCCTATTTTTTTTCGCATTTCATAAAGGTGTTCAATTTCTTGCGCTGGAAGTGGATGCAGTCCACCTAATTTTACAGCTGCTGCTAAAATTTGCGCGGAATGTTCAATCCGCTCCATACCGCGATAAGCTTCGTCTAAGCTGGCTCCCCAACAAATGGCACCATGATTTCTTAAAATCATAGCCTGATGCTTTGGCAAAAAGGGAATTAATACCTTCCCCATATCTTGCGACCCCGGGCGTGCATAAGGCACAAACGGAATATCGCCTGTTGCGAGTATAACTTCGGACAAGCAATCACTTGGCAGTTTAGTTAATTCTGGTCTAGCAATGGACCAAGCAATCGCAGTCGGTGGATGAGCATGCACAACAGCCATTGCGCTTGGGCATTGTTTGTAGATTTCCAGGTGCATAAGTTTTTCACTTGATGGCTTCCCTATAATAACTTCACCTTTTAAATTTATAACAGCCATCTGTTCTGCCGTCATAAACGCTTTTGCAATGCCCGAGGGAGTAATTAAAATTTCGTCATCACTTAGGCGAAAACTGATATTTCCATCTGCTGCAGCCAACATATTGCGTTCATGAAGGCGTTGACAGATCGTGACGATCTCTTTAGAAATTTTTTGTGCTGTTAGACTAGTCATAGTATTTGTCATATCTTTTCTTGAAACACTTGTCACCAGGACAATCCCCCTGTAGAACTCAGCTCTTTAGAAAGTAGGCCCCCCTTGAGTAACAACACAAATCCCAATTCAAATTCACCAGTTCTTTTCTCTGATTTAAATTTAATTGAACCCCTTCAACTTGCTTTAAAAAAATCAGGTTATACCACTCCAACACCGATTCAAGTTCAAGCCATTCCACATTTGCTTTTAGGCAAAGATCTTTTAGGTTGTGCACAAACCGGAACTGGTAAAACAGCCGCATTTGCTTTGCCTATATTAAATCATTTAGCCCTTTCAAAATTTCGGGTACTTCCCAAAAATGTTCAAGTTTTGATATTAACTCCAACTCGCGAATTAGCAATGCAGATTTTAGAAAGTTTTCAAACTTATGGCGAAAATTTAAACTTAAAATCAACTGTTGTTTTTGGCGGAGTCGGTCAAGGGCCCCAAGTCAAAGCGCTTTCACAAGGTATCGATATTTTAGTAGCAACACCGGGTCGCCTTTTAGATTTAATTTCTCAGAATCATCTTTCGATTCGCAACATTAAAACATTTGTACTTGATGAAGCCGATCGCATGTTGGACATGGGATTTATTCGCGATATTCAAAAAATATTAACGATGATTCCAAAACAACGCCAAACTTTATTTTTCTCGGCAACAATGCCAAGTGATATCGAAAAACTAGCTGCTTCGATGTTGCATAATCCTGTTCGTATTGAAGTAACCCCCGTTTCATCTACTGCAGAAAAAATTGATCAAAAAGTTATGTACGTTGATAAATCTCAGAAAAAAGATTTACTGCGTTTTGTATTAAATGATCCCAAACTTCAACGCGTCATTGTTTTTACTCGGACTAAACACGGTGCAAATCGCGTCACTGAATTACTAACTAAAAATCGTGTGCCTTCAGAAGCTATTCATGGAAACAAGTCCCAGAATGCCAGACAACGCGCTTTAGATGCTTTTAAAGAAGGTAAAATTCGCGTGTTGATTGCAACAGACATTGCAGCACGTGGTATCGATGTCGATGGCATTAGCCATGTAATCAACTACGAAGTTCCAAACATAGCCGAAAGTTATGTTCATCGCATTGGCCGAACAGCACGCGCGGGCGCAGAAGGTTCAGCAATTTCTTTTTGTGATGCGGAAGAGCGTTCATTTATTCGTGATATTGAAAAACTAATTGGTCAGCCTATTCCTGTTGATAAAAATCATCCTTACCATTCTGTTCAAGTTGAAAACGCTAAAATCATGTCTTCGGGCAAAGCCAAAGCCATGATCGAAGGCGCTGGACGCAGTGGCGGAAGAAACTTCAGTCGTGGTCGCAGTGGTGGTGGCGGTGGACGAAGCGCACCTCGAACTGGCGGAGGCCAAAACCGAGACGAAAGCGGTCGCCCACAAGTCGGTGGAGATGCACCAAAACCTAAAAAAAGATTATTTGGTTTCGGTCGCCCGAAGTAATTTTTATTAATTCACTTTTTTCAATTGGCTGCACTTTAAAATTTCTTTTGCGCCGGTTTTCCAGTTGTGCTCCATAACGGATAAACTTTCAGGGCCCTCATAGGCTGCGGTGTGAAGCATTTTAATTTGCAAGGCAAAGGCGCCCGTACTTGTGGGCACAACAGCTTCAAATAAATCGTGATTAAATGAAACTGCTCCATCTGTAGTGTTCATCGCGTAAGGATGATGAACAGAATAAGCTGTGGATCCAATCGTAATTGCAATTCTTTCGTTTAATGGATGGGGCAAGTTGTTTTCAAAAGTTTGCGCTCCAACTTCCATGTAACAATCTGCATTTTCAGCAACAATACCCTTCCAGGTTCCTGGATCAATATGCGCAAACGTTGAGATTGAAATTAATAATATTGAACTTAATAACAAATTTTTCATAATTTCCTTTTTGATTTCTTAAAACTATTCTATCAATTTTTTTAATGAATCTTCTACTTGTTTTTCAGAGTTTTCTGATTGCGCGCGCAGTTCGATCAAAGATCTCTTAATACGATCTTTTAAAAAAGCTTCATTTATTTTTGGATCTATTGATATTAATGATGAAATAGCCAAATCCTTTTGGGGGTAGGCTGCAATTCCTTCGATGGCCTGAACTTTTAGTACCGTTTCAAATTCTGCACTGGCCTCAGTCGAATCAGGTTCTTTTAGAACGATGTCTTCCAGCTGCTTTAATGATTCAACAGTTTGTAAACTTGCAATGTGTTCAATAGCCTGAGTTCGCTGATCACCAATTGCAATGTTACTTTCTGCAACTTCTGACAACCTATCATTCTTTTTTTCTGCGACTTTTATTTCTGAATTTACTGGAATTAATTGCTCATTTTTTTTCAAATTATTCTTAGCAATTACTTTTGAATTACGACGTGCTACATCGAATTCAACCAAAACAACGGCTACTGCTAAAATTAGCGAAAAAAACCAAACCGACTTCTTCATTCTGCTTCCATCCTTAAAGAGACCTTCTAAAAGGCTACTCTTTAAGAATAAAGACTCAACATAAATTAGATCGCTTTACGAATTTTTTTAAGCTCTTGGTAAATTGCCAAATAATTGACAAAAACTTTCTCGTAATAAGGATGACTAATACGACCAGATGCAGGTAGACGCTGTAAGTTATTTATTCCCAAGTTATAAGCGTTAATATAATGGGCACTTTTCGAGTTCAGTGATTTCTTTAAATAGTTAAAATACAAGGCACCGACTTGCATGTTGTAGGCAGGATCCTTAAGCGCGTTAGCACCCTTCCATTTGAATTTATTTTTGCCGCTGATCCATTCCGCCGTATCTGGCTTAATTTGCATCAACCCGATTTCTCCGTGGCTACCCAAAGCCAATGGATTAAATTTACTTTCTGTTTTAATAACTGCTAATAAAAACACGGGGTCATATAAATGATCTCGTCCCAAGGACATTAATGTATGACTTAACTCAACAGAATCTAAACTTGAATTTTCTTGAGCTATGTATTTTTCTAAGTATGTAGAGAATTCTTTATCGCCTTCAAACTCTTTAGCTATCGAACGATTGTAACCTGTCTTTAAAAGCTCTTGAGCGTGCTGTACGCGTGCCTTATCGCTAAGTTCTGATGACAGATCAGGAGCTTTAACGGTGAAGCTTTGACAACTTTGATTCATTAAAAAAACAAACGTTAAACTTGCTACTACATAGGATTGTTTTTTTACATTTCTCAATTTAGTCCATGCCATACAAACCCCCTTATCTTTGAAACAGTCTTAAAGATATAGAACTACAAATAAGGGACCAAGTTAGTGTCTTAGAATAGCACTTGATAAGTAATGGTAAAGATTGGGTTCTCACTATCGCCCGCAATGGAAAGGATTTAAAAAGAGTTGTGCTTTTAAGTGTCTAAAAAATAATAGACACTGACTGTTAGTTCGCCATTCATTCTGAGATTTTTGCTATCCATAAATGATAAAAAAAAAGCCTATCATTTGTAGATAGGCAGCTGAAAAGACTTAATAATTTAAAAAATTGTTACTGGCAAAATACTCGGCCGCCTAATTCAATAAATCCATCTGGCCGAATTTTCTTGGGATCTTTATGTGTCCAGTGTAACAAACCACCCGACTTGCCTGTTGGAATAAACTGGCCGCCCGCACCTACAACATCACCCACTTGAACTGGTATTTTTTCGCACATATCTAAATTTGAAACAATCATAATAACTTGGCCACTGGTCAGCTTCACATTAAATTTTTGATGTGGACTTCCATTTGTATCATCTTTTAACAAACCCGATACAACTAAACCTTCAGCCTTAACAAAGCTAACTTGCTTATGCGAAGTTACGGCCTGAATTAATGCAGCATCATCCGAAACCGGATTTGGCTTTACACTAAATACAGATGTTTGACCTGCGAATGAAGAAATAGAAAAAATTAGACTTGAAATCACCAAAGACATTTGAATTTTAGACATATTACCCCTCTTACCCAATATAGTCTTTCAGACATGATGATTTAACAAGTTAAGATTTTGTTAGAAGAAAAAATTACTTAAATGTAATATTTGTGACAGTCACTGTTTCTTCAGAAGCTGGCTTTTTGATAATAACTTCATCATCAACCTTCTTACCTAATAAAGCTTTTGCAACTGGCGACTTCCAAGAAAGCTTTCCTTGTTTAACATCGATTTCATCTTCGCCAACAATCTGATAAATAATAGACTGACCCTCATCGTTCTGTAAAGTTACAGTAGCCCCAAAAATGACTGTTTTTGAGCTTAAAGTTTTAGGATCAATCACCTCTGCGGATTCCATACGTTTCTGTAAAAAATGAAGTCTTTTGTCGATTTCGCGCATACGTCGTTTTCCATAAATATAATCTGCATTCTCTGAACGATCGCCATTACTTGCCGCCCATTGAACTGTTAACACTAACTTTGGGCGCTCATCATTTAATAAGGTTGTGTATTCTTTTCTTAGGACTTCAAACCCAGCAGGAGTAATATAATTTCGTTCTTCAGCCATAAAAATATTTCTAATTCCTATTTTAAATAATCTTAGATTTTTAAACTTAATCCGTCTTTTAATGCGGACCTCATAGATTGATAAGCTGGAATTAAGCTAGTCAAAATAGAAAGCGCCATCATAATGAATATGTAAAAAAATTCGCTGGTCGAAAATAAAGGTGCATCCAAATAAAGTCCATACTTAACTTGTAACCAAGGGCCTAAAATAAACTCAATCAGAATTTTCAAGCCGCAGGCTAAAACAACTGAAAGCGAAGTTAAAACAACTGTTTCTAATACAATCAAACCAAGAATATGCTTTAGGGATGCTCCTAAAACGCGAAGAATAGCCATTTCACGACGTCGCTCATTTAATGAAGTCATTAAAGCAATTAGCATCGACATCAACCCAACCAACATAACTAAGAATGAAATGCCTTTTAATATTTTCTCTACGGACGACAAACTTTGCCATAATTCCGACAACACCACGCCAGGTATAACTGCTAATAAAGGTTCACTCTTGTAGTCATTGATATCACGCTGCAATTTTAAAGTTTCAATGCGGTTTTTAGTTCTTAAGAAAAAAGAAGTTATTGTTGTAGGTTTAACCATATCAGCAGTAATTTTTTGGACAGATATTTCTTTTTCTTTTGCAGGCGCACTTCCCGATTGCCAATCCAAATGTATGGCCTCCATCGCTTCTAATGAAATATAGACAGCGCGATCCACAGACGTTCCCGTTGGATTTAAAATTCCAACGACATGAAATGGCTTATCTTCATGTTTTTGTATGGCGTCGCCGGATGTCGAACCATGAGCAATAATGACTTCAGACCCCAAAATATACTTTAATGTTTCGGCAACATCTGCACCAATAACGACATCAAAATAATTTTTAAAAACATCACCAGCCGCAAAACTTATTTGTTCTTTAGATCTGAAATGATAATGCTTAAAAAAATCTTCATTCGTTGCAACGACTCGAAACCCACGATGACCATCACCCAAACTATAGGGAATTGTCCAATCCACTTCGGGTCTTGATTTGATTTCATTATAACTTTCAATTGATACATTATTTGTAGCTTGTCCCAAATTAAAAATAGAATATAAAACAATTTGCAATGGACCAGATCTTGCCCCAACAATTAAATCGACACCTGATACGCTTTGAGTAAATCCAGTTTCTGCGGCTCTACGAATGCGTTCGACAGACATTAACAAAACCAAACTTAACATCATCGCAACAACGGTTAAAGATGCAGCCAGTCTTCTGTTTTTTAACGATTTCCATGCAAGTTGCAACCACTTCATAATGTTTCCTCGGGTACAGGGGCAACTAAGTTTAGCGCTTGTAAACTTATCGAACGATCAAATAATTTTTCGATTGTGCGATCATGACTAACAAATAAAACAGTCGTCTTATCTTGGCGACAAAAATGAAATAATAACTTTAAAAATTTTTCGCGATGATCATAATCTAATGCAGAAGTTGGCTCATCGGCTAAGATTAATTTTGGCTTTTTTAACAATGCTCTTGCCGCTGCAACTCGTTGCTGCTGCCCAACAGACAAATCAGTCACTGTACGATCTAATAATTGAGTTAAACCTAATCCCTTAGTAAGTTGATCATATCTAACACGATCTAAGGGCTGTTTGGAAAACATCAATGGTAATAAAATATTTTCAGCGACTGTTAGATAAGGAATTAAATTAAAGCTTTGAAAAATATAACCAATATGATCCGCTCGAAACTGGTCTAATTCAGCCATACTTTTTTTACTAAAGGCTTCTCCAAATACATTTAATTCACCCGATTTTATTGGTAGCACGCCAGCAATAATTTCTAGCAAAGTTGATTTTCCAGAACCGCTTGGACCAAATAGAAAAACAAATTCGCCGCAATCAACAGTGAAATCTTTCAAATTTAAAACAGCTATTAAGCCATAAGAAAATTGTAACTTCGAAAATTCTAAGGCTGCTGATTTCGTCATATTCATTTGTTTTTTAGCTCTAACGTAAAGCCATTTCTATTTGCTTCAACCGATTTTTGAATATCTTGCACCAAAACTTGCACATCAACATCAGTTAGCAATGGAAATACTTTTTGAATATTAAAAGTCAATACTGAGCCTATTGGATCTTTTTCGCAGACCACATTAAAGGAAGCATCAATATCAGAATGTTTTCCACCTTCATGCTGATCCACTTCAATTTTATCTTTAAGTATCGCGCACTTTAAGTTTGCATCGAATACTATCATGCTAGAAATTTCTTTTTCTAATAATTCTAATCCACTTTTTTGCTTTTGCTTATCTGATTCTTTTTTAGGAATATATTCAAATCCGTAAACGCCACTGCTTGCTAATTCAAGTGTGATTTTTCCTTTTAATCCTTCAAATGCAATCGACATTTTTGCGGCACCGTGCTTATGGGCACCGTGTTCGCGATGCTCCTGTTTATCTTTTGCGTGAACAAACAAACCAACGACCAAAATTAAACTTGCCAGAATTAATTTCATTATATTCCTTTTTGATTAATGATATTCTTCAACTGAATCTCCGGATAGTTCGAATGAAACTTCTCCGTACTGAGACCGCTTTGTGGATATTTTAAATTCTCCATAAACCCAAATAGGCATTCCAACCGCAGCATCCACACCTTTTTTCATTTTAACATAAACCATTTGGTTCGGCGGAGGTGGCGGCACATGAATACAGGCTTGCGGGCTTGGTACTAATAAAAACTCTGTGACTTTTCTTTGTGTGTCTTCTAACGGAACCATGAAACCTGGAATTTTAATTTGTTTTCCGTTTAATTCTTGAAGTTCAGATGAAGCTTTATTGGATAAATAATCCATCTGTCCAAGCAATCGCCAATCGACTTCAATACCAACACCCCGACCGCTGCCTGATAATAAATAAACACCCGCACCAACGGCTGCAGAAAAAACCAATAGAGCCACTAAAATCCATTTCATATTCATAGCGTTTAGGATATGCTTGAAACCATCTATGAGTAAATACCAAAGCGTTCGCGGCACACGCGATTTATTACCAAATGTTAAAAGAACTTTCCGTGCAATTGAACAAATTGCTTATAACACAGCACTTAACTACGGTTATGGAGAAATCGAAACTCCACTTTTTGAGTTTTCCGACGTTTTCCACAGATCGCTAGGCGAAACGTCTGACGCTGTTAGTAAAGAGACTTACACCTTTACCGATCGCGGAGGGGATTCAATCACATTGCGCCCCGAAGGAACGGCCGGAGTTGTTCGCGCATTTGTTAGCGAAGGCTTAGCGCAATTGATTCCTTTAAAGCTTTATTATCAAGGCCCCATGTTCCGCTATGAACGACCACAAAAAGGACGCTATCGCCAATTTTCGCAGCTTGGTGTTGAAGTTCTTGGGCTTGAATCACCACTTGCTGACGTTGAATGTTTAGATTTAGCTTGGAATATAATAAAAAAATTAAATTTATCCGAGCGCTGCATATTAGAAATTAACACTTTGGGCGATACCGAATCCCGCGCTGATTACAGACAGGCTTTAGTTACTTTTTTAACTCCGCTTAAAGATCAGCTGTCTCCTGATTCTCAAATTCGCTTAGAAAAAAATCCAATGCGTATTTTAGATTCAAAAGATGAAGGCGATAAAAAATTAATTGCAGCTGCGCCGTTAATGGAAAATTTCTTAAATGAAAAATCAAAAGAATTTTTCGCAAAAGTTATTCAGGGGCTTGAGCATTTAAAAATTCCCTATAAGAAAAATCCCAAATTAGTACGTGGACTAGATTACTACTGTCATACTGTTTTTGAATTTACGACAACGGAACTTGGCGCACAAAGTGCCATTTTATCTGGTGGCCGTTACGATGGTTTAGTCGAAATGCTGGGTGGATCAAAAACAGCAGGCGTCGGCTGGGCTGCCGGTATTGATCGCTTAGCAGACTTATGCGAAAGCACATTGATTCATGCAAAAGAAAATTCTGTTTTCTGTTTTGCCGCCATTGGACCAAAAGCAGAACTTGAAGCCTTACAATTAACTAGCGCGCTTGTTGCGAATAATAAAAAATGCTTATCATTTCCAACTGGAAATTTAAAAAAGAAACTAGAAAAAATTAGCAAACTAACTGGCACTGCAGAAAATGTTTATGCCATTTTAATTTTTGACCAAGACAATGGTTCAGTAGAATTTAAAGTTAAAAATTTCAAAACAGGTGATGAAAAAGCTTTCTCGAAAGCCGAAATTTTAGCCTTGTAGAAAATATATTTTAAAAAAGCTAACCGTACACGACCGAACAGTGAATACGTTTTACTGTTCGATTTAAGTGGACCAAATACAGTGTTTCGCATTACTTCTTTAAAAAAACTAAAGGAGTTCTTATGAACAATAAAAAATATACCGCTTTGTTAGCCGCAGCTTTATTATTTACAGCCTGTCATGCAAAAATTAGTGGAGACAACGCTCCCCTAAATTTTACACAATCAAGCGCACCTTCTGACTACAGTGAGCAAAAACTATCTGGCTCAATGTTTGGACAATCTTGGACAGTTGCCTCAGCGGTTGCACGAACGACATCGGCAAATGAATTAAGTATTGAATTTTATTCTGAAGTTTCTGCAGATGCTTGCACTTCTCATTTTTTTCCAACAACACCTTATGCAACTATGATTATACCCGCAAATTATTCTATCACCGAATACAAAGCTGATTTCTTAAATGGCGAAACAGGCAACCCATTGGTATTCTCTTACTTTGGAACTAGTTCACAAAATATGATAGCAGATAAATCAAAGCTAAAAATAACTGAAATAGATTCTTCTGGGTTTCAGGCCTATTTATTTGGTACTGCTTTAGATAAAAATAACCAAACCTCAGAAATCAATGGCACTGTTCATGTAACAGATTGTAATAAACAGGTTAATTTCTCTGTGTGGAGTGAATTAAGTGGTAACTACCAACTTCAAAGCTTTGATGGTGTTGCTCAAAATTTGCAAAATTTCAGAATCGCCTTTGATATGGATTATAATTTTCGTTCAGTAACTTCAAAGCAAGCAATCAAAACTTTACTTTTGCCATTAATAAAACAAATTTCTACAAGCACAGATGTGACTAGCTATTTTGGCCCAATGGAAGGACTTGGAACGACAACAGTTACTACCGTTGACGGTGTAAAAACGTATAACTATTCCTACAACGGACCTATTAATTACAAAGGAACTGATCTAACTTTAATTTTAAATATTAAAATAGCAAAAGATAATTACAATCTTACACTAACTTATGATTTAGAAATTCCAAGTTACGTAAGCAAAACATCACACAGCCTAGTTTTAAAAAAATAATTCTTCGAAGTTAGTTTTTCCTAATCAGCAATCAGTGAAAACCTACGCACTTTATTACCCGAAACATCAACCCATTCCTGAAACATACTTAAGGGACGCACCCAAATGCGTCCCTGTGGGTTTTCATAGAGTGTTTCATAAACGACATGCTCTTCAAGAGTCTCGCTAGATTTTGCAACGCAAATTACTTTATACAAATTGCCTTTAAAATGTTTGTATGTTTTTCCAACTTGAACTTGCTCCATAAAATCCTTTTTCAAAGCGCTAAAACTTACCTACGACCAACCTTAACGCTTTCTCCGCGACTCCAACCAAATACAGTTTGTAATTGCGTTCGCGACCAGTAAATCAAAACAAACACACCACATGCAAACATTACTACGCTTAGCCATTGGCCGCGTGTTAGGCCAAATAATTGATATCCAATTCCAACATCGGGCATACGAAACTGTTCATCGGCAATTCGTACTATCGCATAAAGAATTACAAAAACTCCTGCAATAAATCCAGGCTTATGCGATTTTCTCATTAAGAAAAATAAAATTAAAAATGTAAGCAATCCTTCACCCAAAGCCGCATACAATTGGGATGGATGACGTGGATCTAATACAGAGCTAATTAATTCTTTCGCAGCTACATTTCCACTTTGTATTTCACGGATAATTTTATACAACATACTGTAAACTTGTTCGCGTGCCGATTGATCGCTGCGATAATTTTGCAATAAAGTATTCCATTTAGAAGCGGATGTTCCAAGTTTTTCTACAACTGGAGTTAAGGAATTTAATCTTTCAAACTCTTGGCTTGGCCAATTTAAAATATCAGAAGGAAATTTTACAGCCAATGGAAAATCAGCAGCTGCTGGTCGTCCAACCAATTCGCCATTAATAAAATTAGCAATGCGTCCAAAAAAAGCTCCGATAGGACCGGTCACCGCAGCCAAGTCCAAAAGATAAGTATAATTTAGGCCTGCTTTGCGTGCGTAAAGGATGCAAGCGATAATGATTCCAATGATTCCACCATGACTGGCCATTCCACCTTCATTGACGGCTAAAACTCCCCAGAATGGAAAGGAAGCACGAAAACTTAGGAACAAACTTTGATCGTAGAATAAACAGTAACCTAAACGACCACCCGCCAAAGTTCCAATAGCTGCATAAGTAATAAAATCACCAACCATTGCTGGCGTCATTCCACCGCGCTGACGCTCTGCAAGCCACGAGATAATTTTATATGCGCAGATAAAACCAAGCATATAGGCAAAGCCATACCATCTAAATCCAAACTGATCGCCCCATAAACTTGTCTCAGGAAATTTTAATATGAACGGACTTAAATCATGAACCATTTTTTTAGCTCCTTAGAAATAATTTGAAATCGATGTCATTATCTTGGCTTGGACATCGAACTTGGTCAATGCTACAACCTTACCTATGACTAAAAAAGTTTCTGACATATTCGACGAAAGCCAATGGACTGAAATCAACGGTTTCGATTTCACGGACATCACTTACCACCGCGCGAAAAATCAAGGTACAGTTCGTATTGCCCTGAATAGACCCGAAGTACGAAATGCCTTTCGCCCCAAAACAGTCGACGAACTTTCTATGGCACTTGAACATGCGCATATTTCGGCAGACGTTGGTGTGGTTTTACTAACTGGCAATGGCCCATCCCCAAAAGATGGCGGTTGGGCTTTTTGTTCTGGCGGAGACCAGCGCATTCGTGGCAAAGACGGCTACAAATACGAAGGCCAAGATAGCAACGGAACAGGCTCCGAAGAACAAAATAAAGTTAACTTAGCAAAACTTGGTCGCTTACATATCTTAGAAGTGCAAAGACAAATTCGCTTTATGCCAAAAGTTGTTGTAGCTGTTGTTCCCGGCTGGGCTGTTGGCGGTGGCCATTCTTTGCATGTCGTATGTGATTTAACTTTAGCTTCGAAAGAGCACGCTATTTTTAAACAAACAGATCCTGATGTTGCCAGTTTTGATTCTGGATATGGATCGGCATACTTAGCTAGACAAGTTGGACAAAAAAAAGCTCGCGAAATATTTTTCTTAGGCCGTAATTACGATGCACAAACAGCTTTCGATATGGGTATGGTGAATGAAGTCATTCCCCATAAAGATTTAGAAAAGGTGGCTTTGGAATGGGCTGCTGAAATGAATTCAAAATCGCCAACTGCAATGCGTATGTTAAAATATGGATTTAATTTAATCGACGATGGTTTAGTCGGGCAGCAAATGTTTGCCGGAGAAGCCACGCGGTTAGCCTATGCGACCGAAGAAGCTACTGAAGGCCGCAATTCTTTTGTAGAAAAACGCGCAAAAGATTTTAAAAAATTTCCTTGGCATTATTAATAAGTCACACTTTTTTCTTAATTTGAGACAGTTCAAGTCAATTGAACTGTAATAGTATTTTCATATGATAAAATAAATCTATGAAAACACTATTAAAATTAATCATTTTAATCAGCTTCATTCATTTAAATGCCTACGCGGAAGAAGGCGCCAGTCGCGGATCTAGATTCAATCTATCAAAAAGTGCAGAAAAACGTTCCTTAAAAAGGTTTACTTTAAAAGAGTGGATGGAGGGTAAAGAAAAGCGCGACATGATGGATATGTGGCTCTCGGTAAATACACCTTCACCCTACGAATTTTATTTATCTGGTTCGTTAAATCAATATTCTTTTGATTCAACGACAAATAATATTTCAACTCAAACGACTAAAAAATCTTATGAAGGTTCGTTTGCAGCCTACGCCACGATGGTTGGCTTAACAGCAGAGTATCAAAATAACACTGAAGAAAATTTCAATGATATGACGGCGATGTTTAATTTACGCTTATTTGGAAATACTTTACAAGGAACTCATCTGACAGTTCATTATGGTTTAAGAACTAGAACGGATAATGGCGGACAATACCGTTTGAACCAATCATTTCCAGCAGTCACTTTGCAAGTCTACTTAACAAAAAACTTTGGATTACAGGGCCATTATCGCTACTATCTACCCATCACCGAATCCTATTATGGAGATACTCAGGCCAACGACTACGCCGCAGGGGCATTTATAGATTTCGATGCATTTCGAATTTTTGGAGATTATTATCAAGAAAAACAGAACTCTAAATTAAATGCTATCGATTCATCACTCATTAGGACTGGAACAAAGATTGGATTAAGAATTTATTTTTAATCCAATTTTTAGGTCTAGCTTAGAAATTAACTAATTCGTTTTAACTTTGCGCCATAGAAGCCATCAAAGCCATGCAGATGCGGCCAAACGCGCAATTCTTTTTCTAGCTTCCACTTTTTTCCTTCTTCAGTAGCTAGAAACCATTGCACTTGATCTTCGTTTTCACGATGTAAAATACTGCATGTGGCATAAACCATAATTCCGCCAACTTTGCATAATTTAGAATAATCAGAAATAATTTCTTTTTGTAAATTTTGAAGTCGTTCGATTTCAGCAATATTTAACTTCCATTTTGAATCTGGATTACGGCGCAACACGCCCATACCTGAACAGGGCACATCTAGCAAAACGCGATCAAAAGAATTTTCTAAGCGCTTAATTGTTTTAGAACCTTCAATGACTTTAGTTTCAATAATATCGACGCCGCCTCGTGCCGCGCGTGTTTTAAGTTCTTTTAATTTCCATTCATGAATATCCATGGAAATAATTTTTCCTTTATTTTTCATTAAAGCGGCAATGTGCAATGATTTACCACCTGCACCGGCACAAGTATCCACAACTCGCAACCCAGGAGCCACATCTAACAACCCTGCAACCTGTTGTGAAGCTGCATCTTGAACTTCGAAATATCCTTTACGAAATGCGCCTGTTACAAAAACATTTTTTCTAACTTTTAATTTTAAACACACGGGCATTTCAAAATCTTTGGACTGAACTAATTCAGCTTCAATTTGATCTGCGGCCAATTCAGCTTTTACAACTTCAGGTGTCGCCTTTAAAGTATTTACCCGCAAAAAAACTTCTGCTGGTTTATTTAAAGCATTCATTAATAAATTCCACTGATCTTTAAATTCATTCTGACCAAGTTCATGCAGCCAATCCGGAAATGAGTTTGCAATTTCAGGAGGTTTTTCTGCAGAATTTCTTTTTTTCAAATCAAATGCTTTTAGATTTTCAAATTCAATCCAATTTGGAAGATCACCACGAGTTTGAATAAGATAAGCAGCAATTAAATGCCATGCATGAGTCGATTCAACAATATACTCTAAGCGACGCTTATGACGTATGATTTCATAGATCATTTCAGCCACGAATTTACGATCTCGGGCTCCCCATTTACGATTTTTTTTAAAAAGTCTTTCTATAACTTTATCTGCGTAACGACCTTCTAAAAAAATCTCGTCCAACGAGAACGCAACGGAATCAACTAAATGAAAATGAAGAGAATCTGACATAGTACCAAGCTTTCTTAATCTGTTCGAAGAGCTAAAATGTAAAAACGGCTCCCGCAGATATATATGTGCCATTCAATTGCCCGTCACTTAATATATGCAGATGATTTTTAAGACCACTTTCAACATAGAATCCAGTGCTTTCAAAAATATTAAAAAGTCTTAAGCCAAAATAAAGCTGATAATCAATACTCAATGAAGATTCGTCTGGAATTTGTTTAAGAAATACTCCCGGACCTGCAGCAAAGCCAAAATAAAGAGGAAATTTAGAACCCGCATCTGGCAACGTCCAAGCATACATTAAACTTAATTTTGAGGCGGGCCTATCTGTGACAACATATTCGGAATAACTAACTCGAATACCTTCATCCACAACATTCGAATACTGTCCTATGCGATAAGACATATCAAAACCAGATTTCCCAACTTTTTCTTCTTTACCATTTTGTCCCCACTTATAGGCATCTGAATTTAAATAGGAACTTACTCCAACAGTTAAATAATGATCGTCTGGTGATATACTATCCACATTTGAGTTTTGATCACGATCATTTTGACTGCCTTTTTCTGGCTTTTGGCTTTCTTGAAAATACTTGGCGGCAGCTCTTCTGCCAACTTTCGGAGCACCAGCAGCAAAAGAAGTTTGAATTCCCACCAGAATCATCACACATAAAACTAGAGTTGATTTGATCATCAGGCCTCCCAATGAAATTATGCTACGCGCAAGTTTTGTCTTTGGCAATGAAAGTAGGATTGACCCTGACCATTGTGTCTCATAAATTAGACCCATGAAGTGCCCTTTCTGCGGACACTCCGAAGATAAGGTTTTAGATACCCGAGTTCAAAAAGATGGTGGTATCCGTCGTCGGCGTGAATGTTTATCATGTAAATCTAGATACTCTACGGTAGAAACTGTAATGCTAAGCTATCCTTTTATTATAAAAAAAGATGGCCGCAGAGAGCCCTACAATAAAGAAAAATTACTACGCGGAATGCAGGCATCTTGTCAGAAACGTCCTGTTAGCCTGATCCAGCTTGAGGGATCGGTCGAACGAATTTCCGCCTGGCTAATGACTCGCGGAGAATCTGAAGTTGCATCTAAGGTTATTGGTCGCCGAGTAATGGCTGAACTTAAAATGTTGGATGACGTAGCCTATGTTCGTTTTGCAAGTGTCTATAGAACTTTCAAAGACGTGCAAGAATTTGTTGAAAAACTTGAAGGTGATGAGCTGATTGATATAATAGATAAGTCTAGCCCTCAACTGAGTTTAACAGCTCAGCCATCATTAAATATGTCGCTACAAAATAGCACATTAAGGAAAACTGAAAATGAGAAGACAGTCCCGGGAAATTGCCCTGCAGATACTATTTCAAACTGAATACGCTCCTCAAATTTCTTTTGAAGATTTATTTTCTATTCATGGAGAACGCAAAGAGGGCAGCGTAATTCGCTATGCGGATGAAATCGTTCGCGGAGTTCAGGCTCACAAAGTAAAATTAGATGAAAAAATTCAAGAGGCTAGCCGCCACTGGAAAATCGACCGCATGGGCGGGGTCGACAGAAATGTAATACGTATAGCTGTGTATGAAATGCTATTTGCTGCTGAAATTATTGAAGCAAAAATTGCTATCAATGAAGCTATTGAAATAGTTAAATTATTTGGAACTCAAGAATCACCAGCATTTATCAACGGAATCTTAGATCAGGTTAGCCGTAATGAGCAGCGCTAACCTGTTTCCACCCTTGAACCCAGATTACGCTTTCTCTGCCGGAGCTGATCTTTGGGTTATTAATTCGGACCAAAACAAGTGGTGGCAAGAAATTGATTTCAGATCAGATTTTTTACTTTCTTCAAGCCTACTTTATCCCAAACAAATGGCTTCTGCTAAAATTGAACAAATATTAAAACAAACAGAAATGATTGATTTAAATTTTGAATCAACTTCAAAAAACTTATTACTTGGAACAGAAAGCCATTTTTTTAATAAATGGGTTTTTGTAATCTCTGAAGATCTAAAGTTAACTTTACCCGAGCTTGAAAAAACAAGCCAAAGTCTTAAAGCCATGTCGATTCGCTTTTTTGGTTTTCCAAAAGAGACTATTACAAGCATTGCGGCCAGCCTTTCGACTAGTTTGCTGCAAATTTCATACGTTGAATAAATTGAATCTAGTATCATGAAAGCATGATAAAAAAATGGAATGACAAACTAGAGAAAATATTTAATTCAACCAATCAAGACCTAGCTTTACTTGAAAGCAGTCAGAACTTCGAATTAAATTCTGATAATTTGTATCTAGAAAACCTAAGTTACATCTATACAAATCCCATTCGCCCACAAAATATTCAATCCCTTTTTTCACAACTATCACCATTTTTTGAAATTGGCTTTTTGCTAGAAAAGCAAAAAAGTTATCACACCCCGACTCAAATGTTTGCTTTCGGACAACTTTCTAATATTGCTGAAAAAAATATTTTACTAAAATTACCAGCAACTTCGGTTTACACAATTGTGCGAACTTCGGCGGTTGGCATTTTAAAAAAAATGAACTTTGCATTTCTAAATTCGCAAAATAAAATGTCGGCTTTTGTAATTTCTGTTAGCCCTAGTTTATCAATTCTAGTTGTAACAAAAATTGCTGATCCCTGGTTAAAATTAAGACTTGAAAGCTTACAAAAAACTTTAATGAAAGTTAATTTCGAATAATGAATCAAGATAGCAATTATACCATTTTTATTTTATCAGACAGCACCGGAGAAACTGCTGTTACAATGCTTCGTGCGGCTTTAGTTCAATATGCGGAAAAAGAAATTAATCTTGTTCGCTGCAAAAACATTCGCACGGAAGATCAGACTCGTAATGTTATCGATGATTGCTTCAAAAGACGCGGAATGGTCGTTTATACATTTGCTAGTCCATTGCTTCGAAAAAAAACAGCAGAACTTTGTGTTGAAAAATCAATTCCTTCGATCGATTTATTAGGTCCATTAATTAATACTCTTGATCATTTCTTTGGCGTTGCTTCTTCAAGCCAAGTCGGGGCATTACGACAAACAGATGACATGTATTTTAAACGTATCGAAGCTATCGAATATACAGTACGCCATGATGATGGAAAAACTTTTAATGAATTGGATAAAGCTGATATTGTTTTAGTTGGTATTAGCCGCACCAGCAAAACCCCGTTATCTATTTTTCTTAGTCACAAGGGATGGAAGGTTGCGAATATTCCATTGGTTGTTGAATCGCCATTACCAGAGCAGTTATTTAAAATTGATCAAAGAAAAATTGTTGGCTTAATTATTGATATTGATTCACTTCAACGTATTCGAAAAAATAGATTAGAGAAATTTGGCCAAGATACCGGTGGTGAATATGCATCGTCTCAGCAAATTTTAAAAGAAATTGAATATGCTGAAAATTTATTTAAACAAAACCGCAGGTGGCCAGTATTTAATGTTACAGAACGCGCTCTAGAAGAGACTGCAAGCGAAATTGTTCGCATTATCGCTTCTAGAATGGGTTGGCCCGAATCCGTGCTATTCTAACTTTTCTCTTGATCACTTGAGATCGCCTGAAATAATATTTGTGCGATTTCTAAGGCTGGCCCTGTCGCTTTATAATAATAAATAAAATTCATTTTATAATCGAAATCTAAAACACGAATATGATTTAATCGACCACCACGCACTTGTTTACGAATGGAATGTGAAGGCAAAAATCCAATTCCTAAACCAGTTTCGATCACCCTCTTTAAAGTACCCACATTTGAAGATTCAAATACAGCGGGCAAAGCACCAACCTTATCTTTTAATATTTGATCAAATTCTGGAAATTCATTTGCAAAATGAACATAAGGAATTTTTTTAATTTCAGCTAAATTTATTCTTGGCGGGTAAAATTCATCTTTTCCCGATCCAACCAGCCACATTTCTTCTTGAAATAAAATTTGCCCTTTAGAATCCGGCAATGACATTTTAAAGTTTTTTTCAATCTCAGGTAACACTAAAATATCTAGCTCGCCTTTTTTATAACTCTGAATAAGCGCTTCGCCTGAAGCATAGTCTACTTTGATTTTAAAATCGGGGTTGTATTTTAAAAGTCGACTTACCACAGGACTCATCAAATGAAGCCCTATCGAATTCAATGTGCCAATACGAAGTTCTCCACGCAACTGAGCACCTACGGACTTAATCGATATTTCAGCTTGCTGTACTAAGCTTAGAATTTTTTTGGCATGCTCATACAAGGCCTCACCCTGAGCAGTCATTTTAATTTGCTTTGCACCACGTACAATTAATTCTACACCCAATTCGTCTTCCAAATTTTTCATTTGCTGACTAACTGCGGGTTGAGTTAAAAACAACTTATCTGCTGCTGCAGTCATACTTCCTTCAGACACAACCGTGACGAAAGTCTGGAGTTGAGATAGATTCAGCACAAAGCCTCCTAATTATTTCCTAATTAATACATCAATTTAACACTTTCTAGCCTAGCAAGATTATGTATATAATACCAGTTGGTAATCAATTTATTAGTTTGCACCAAAGCGAGGACGCCATGAATCGACTAAATAAAATAATTCTTAATTTATTAACTTTTAGTTTATTAGCTTTTTCTTTAATACCATCAGTAAGTTTCTCAAGAACATTTAAAAATGCTTACATCTCATTTGAAATGTTAGACAACTGGAAATGCAACTTAGAACAAACAGAATGGGTTTGTCGCGCTGAAGATCCCCAAGAAGCAAAAGAGGCAGTAATTATTTTAACTGCAAAAGAAAAAGGTCCTACAGATTCTTTTCCTTTGTATGAAAATCATATGAACAATTCGATCACAGCAACGAATCGCGCTGGCGCAACAATTAAGTCGAATGTCGTTTACAAAGCACAACCCAATAAAATTAACGATCAAGCTTGGCTTGATTCATTACATACAAACAGTGAAGTTCAAAATTATCACACGCGGTATCTAGCGACGATCAAAGATCAAATTGCTATTCTAATTACTTTCAGCGCCCACAACCGTTTCTACGCAAAGCACAGTACTAATTTTAACAAAACTGTAAGTTCATTACGCGTCATTGCAAGTAAGGATTTATTATCACGTCCTGACTTAGGGCCGTTGCGTGGTGCTGGTGAAACACTTGGTGCTGGAATTGGCCAAGCAATGCCTGCTGATTTACTTGCCTCTGAAGACGGAACTTCATCTTCTAAAAAAGGTATTTTTAAAAACAAATCAGTGCTTGGTTTGGGTCTTTTGCTTTTAGCAGCATTGGCTTACGTCATCCTAAAATTAATGAAAAAGAAGTAATATACTTAATTTATAAATATTAATTCATTACAAAGTCTGTGAAATAGACATCTTTCACTAGACCTTTGTCTAAAACTTTATTTACTTCCTCAACAATACGGTCTTTTAAAAAAAGTTTTCCTTGAATACTTTCTAGATCATCAAAAGTTTTTTCATTTAGAACTCGTACAATTTTATCCCGCGCCTTGGCTCGGTTTTCTAAATCCATAATTTCTTGAAAGGATTCTGGACCAATCATATCTAAATTTACTTGAAGTCGAATTGTGCGTTTTGGCATACCCGATAAATTTACTACAAACTTATCCATAGTATATACCATCGATGCTCCAACAAATTTATCAGCGATACTTGCGGGTTGCCGCAATTTAGCCTCTGTTAGAGTAGCAGGTTCATAACCCAATGTTGCCATATATGCCCAGTAGGACCCCAAGGCAAGACACGCAAAATTTACAGTTACGAATAAGGCCAGGACTACTTTTTTTATTGCAGGACTCATACAACCTCTTCACATTTCGAAGGAATAATTATCTATATAGAAACAATCGGTCTATTTGAACTAGTCCTTTAGCACGTCCTGCATATCTATTATTAAATTTTTTTAAGTATTCATCAGTAGCTCTGATTTTTGCCACTAGTAAGGTTTGTACCACATTGAAACACTTAGATATTTTGCTTGGACTAATTGCCCTTATCCATAAAATTCCATTGTCGCTAAGCTATATATTCACTTACAATCTGACGATAAGGACATAATGCACTTACACAAGCTGATATCTCTTTTTATATTTTCTTACTTTGCATCTGCGATCGCAATGGCGCAGACAGAGACTGACATTCAGCGACCATCTGAAGTTTTAAATTTTTCAGATGATGCAGATATTCAAACTAATGCACTATTAGCAGATAAAACAAGCCGCCAACTTTACATGATGCAAATTTCTAATTTTAATTTGGGAAAAACAGATTCCGTTTTTGATATTGATATTGGCAAAAATGATGGAAATAAAACAAAAAAAGATGACAAAAAAACTCCTGAAGGCATCTACGTACTTCAACAGAAAAAAACGCCTCCTGAAATTCCATTTGATTTATATGGAAATTTAGCTTTTACAACAAACTATCCAAATGTATTTGATAAATTCGAAAATAAAACTGGCTCAGGAATTTGGTTGCACTCGATACCTGATAACGTCGCCTTAAATCGTGGTTCGAAAGGTTGTGTTGTTTTAAGAAATGATGCGATCAAAAAAGTAGAAAGCTTAATTTCTTTAAATAAGACCTTATTAATTATCAATAATCAAATTCACTGGATGAACAGTGTTGATCATGACAAAAAGAAAAATGAAGCTTTAACTTGGCTAAACAATTGGAAAAATCTTTGGGAGCAACAAAAGCTAGAAGCCTATATTGAAAATTATTCTAATCAGTTCTCTGATCCGACATATAATAAAAAAAGCTGGCTTAAGCATAAGCAAACTTTAAAAGATAAATATAAATTCGTAAAAATATCGATATCAAATCCAAATATTTTCAACTTAAAAGATCAGTATTTATTTCAGTTTGTTCAAGATTATGAATCAGATGGTCACAAGGATAAGGGCATTAAGAACCTGTATGTGATTCAAGATGGCAGCAAATTCAGAATCTTACGAGAAGAATGGGCTGCCCTAGAAAGTAATTAATTAATGTCGTTGTCTTCTTTTTCAATATCTAATTTTTCTGATTGAGCTTCTAAATCAACCAAACTCTTTTCATGCGCATCAATTTGCTCTTGAGTGATCAAACCTAAGCGAATATTTAAATCAACAAGACGTTTATCAAATTTCAAATTTTCTAAAGCTTTATTTAATGACATTACAAACTCCTTAAGTTTATTCCGACTCTTACTAGTAGGGCTTTTCACGTAGCGATAAGCACTTAACTAGTATCTTATATTTAAGCTAAAATCCACTAATTCCAGTATTTTGGGCCATCATCTTTTGAGCTAAGTTTGTCGTTATCAACAACTAGGCGTAAATTTGAGCCTTTTTTCTTCAAACGCGACTTCGTTTGACGCAGTTTCCAACGCGCATGAAGCATTAAGAATAGAAAACCAACCACAGCTCCACCTAAGTGAGCCAAATATGCCACTTCGCTTCCTGCAAACCCAGTAGTCAGCAACGAAGAAAGATCCAAGCCTGCCGCAATCATAGCAAAATACTTAGCTTTCATCGGAAACATACCCATGAAATAAATAGTTCGTTCAGAAAATACGATTCCATACGCTACCAAAAGTCCAAATAACGCGCCTGATGCTCCTAAAACAGGAATCACCAATGGCGCTCCGGCCCCAGTTAAAATGGCATAAATGCCAACACAGATACAGTAGACAATGGCCGCTCCAATACCTGTTACAAAAAAATAAAGGGTAAAGAATTTTGCCCCCCAGTGTTTCTCTAGCTCGGATCCAAAAAACCACAACATCAAAAGATTAAATAAAATATGAAATGGCGACATCGCATGAAAAAACATATAAGTGACCAATTGCCACATATAAAATTTTTCTATGACTTGATCTGGATGCAGAATAAAAAAAGTGCTGACATTAACATGCAATATTTTTTCTAAAAGAATTTGTACGACGAACCAAACTGCAGCAATCGCAATAACCAATTTTTTCACTGCCGGAGTTAACGGATTAATTTGCACTGAATTCATAAACTTCCTTTTCGACCAGATTTTGAATTTATTTTTTTAAAATAGGCTTCAAATTGCTTATAGCTTTCTTCAACTGACTCAATCACTACTTTGGTTTCTGCAATCAATGGGAAAAAATTAAGATCCCCATTCCATCTTGGTACAATATGGTAATGCAAATGATCTGGAATACCGGCCCCACCTGCAGCGCCATGATTCATACCCACATTAAAGCCGCTGGGTTGATAAATTGTTTGAATTGCTTGCATTGCAATTTTTAGTGTTTGGTGTAAATCCAAGTAAGCTTTTTCTGAAAAATTAAAAATTTCTCCAACATGCTTTAAAGGCAAAACTAAAACGTGACCACTATTATACGGGAATTTATTTAGAATAATCTGACTGTATTTAGTTTTATAGACACACAAAGTTTCTAAACTTATTTTATTCTTTGCACTTACACAAAACACACATTCTTTGGGTTGAATTAACTTACGGACGTATTTCAACCGTGCCGGACGAAATAAAATATCTCGTTCGATGGGCCAAATTTGGCTATCTAAATTAAAAAGAATTTTTTCTTTTTTTTTCGCCACAGTTAATTATCCCTACTTATTCCCAGTATCCGGGCATTAAAAATAATGGTTGATTTAAATATTGTGTTTTTAAAATCGATTTTACAATATCTGCTGCTGCAGCCTTATTAGACATTGAAGCAACTTTTGTAATTTCGTCAAACGCATTCAAATCATCGTCATCGTCGTCCTTACCACCAGCTAAATTTAAAATATCCATAAAACCCATATGTTCTTTTTTTGGTTTAAAGATTTTATAGTCACCCTCTTTTAATTCAGCGGCTCTTGCCGCTAAACGAACAGCATCTTCAAATGTTCCTTCAACGTCTGCCAATTTTAATTTAACAGCACTCGATCCCGTCATGACACGTCCGTCAGCAAAAGCATCGACAGCAGACATTTCCAGATTGCGTTCTTTCGCCACAGTTGTTTTAAACTGCATGTAAACTTCATCAATCATACTTTGAAATAATTGCCGCTCATCATCGCGCATTGGTCGATACTCAGAACCTGAATCTTTAAACTTACCTGAAGTAATCGTGTATCTAGAAACCTTTGCCCAATCATAAAGTTTTTCTAAATTTGCAAACTCCATGATAACGCCAATTGATCCCACCAATGCACCTGGTGCCACAACAATTTTATCACAAGCCAATGCCGAATAATAACCGCCACTAGCCATCAATCCCGTGGTTACACAAATAATTGGTTTTTTACTTTCTTGTTTAGCTCGTAATATTTCATAATATATTTCTTGAGAAGGACCAACCGCCCCACCCGGAGAATTAATATCAATGACGATTGCTTTTATAGTTTTATCTTTTTGATATCTTTTTAATTGAGACAAAAACTTTTTGCCATTTAAGATAACGCCATTTATTTCTAAATGAAGAATTTCATTTTTAGTCGATATTCTTTCTTCTTTATGATTGCGACCATTCCAATAATTATAACCAACAATAACTGCTATTAAAAAGATAACGCTAATAAAAAATTTTTTTCTGAATGACCAGTTTTTCATTTAAGAACCCCGTATATAAATTGATACATGTGACATCAATAGGGTCTCTTTTAGCTTTGGCACAGTCATTCTGCTATGCAGAAATACTAGACCAAAAAAAACCCATAACTTTTTCAAGTTATGGGTTTTAAGAAAATTGAAGTTTTAACGAAAATTAACTCTTCGTGTCTGCTTTTAAATTCTTAAGCTGATCGCCAAACATGTCGCCGAAGCTAGTTTTAGCAGTTACTGACGCTTTTTTCGCGTAATCAGCAACGTCTGCTTTTTGTTCTCTTAGTTTGATTAACTTAGAAGACAAACCAATTTTACGAGCTTCTTTATCAATTGTGATAACTTCAGCTTTAATCATTTGGTCTGCTTTAATAAAATCTTCAACAGTTGCAATCTTGTCAGTTGTTAATTCAGAAATATGAATTAAACCTTCAATATCAGCAGCTAATTCAACGAAAGCACCAAAATCAGTTGTTTTAGTTACTTTAACATCGTGCTGAGTTCCAATTCCGTACTTGTCTTCGATTTGAGACCAAGGATCGCTTTCAAGTTGTTTAACACCTAAAGAGAATCTTTCGTTTTCAGAATCAACACCTAGAACAACGGCACGAATTTTTTGACCTTTCGTGAACATTTCTGAAGGATGATTTACACGTTTAGTCCAAGAAAAATCAGAAATATGAACTAATCCATCAATGCCCTCTTCGATACCAACAAAGATACCAAAGTCAGTTACTGATTTAACTTCACCTTCAATGATAGTTCCAGGAGCATAGCTTTCTTTCATTTCAATCCAAGGATTGGCTTGAAGTTGCTTCATACCTAAACTGATACGACGATTTTCACCATCGATTTCAAGAACTTGAACTTCAACTTCTTGATCAACTTGAACAACTTGGTTGGCGTGCTTTACACGTTTAGTCCAAGACATTTCAGATACATGGATAAGACCTTCAACGCCATCACCTAGTTCAACGAAAGCTCCGTACTCAGCCATAGAAACGACTTTTCCTTTAACTTTGCTTCCAATTGTGAAGCTGTTTTTAACAGTTTCCCAAGGATCTGTAGTTAATTGTTTTAATCCTAAAGATACGCGTTCTTTTTCAGTATCGTATTTTAAGATTTTAACTTGGATTTCATCGCCAACGTTAATAACTTCTGAAGGATGTTTTACACGTCCCCAGCTCATATCCGTTATGTGAAGTAATCCATCAATTCCACCTAGATCAATAAATGCTCCGTAATCAGTAATGTTTTTAACAAGTCCTGTTACTGTAGCGCCCTCTTTCATAGTATCTGCTGTTTGAGCTTTCAAACTATCGCGCTCTTCTTCAAGAAGTGCACGGCGAGATAAAACGATGTTTCCACGTTTTTTATTAAATTTAATAACTTTAAATTTATATTTTTTGCCTAAATAAATATCCATGTTGCGAACTGGACGTAAATCGATTTGTGAACCAGGTAAAAATGCTTTTACACCGATATCAACACTTAAGCCGCCTTTAACTTTAGCGACAACAAGTCCTTCAATAACTTCTTCGTTTTCTGCAGCTTTTGAAATATCATTCCAAGCGCGCATCATGTCCGCTTTATCTTTAGATAATGCGATCATGCCATTTTCGTTTTCGATACGATCAATTAAAACTTCGACTTTATCGCCGGCTTTAACTTGACGGACTCCATCAATTACGCGGAATTCGTTGATCGGGATCAAACCTTCAGATTTGTAGTTGATATCAACCAACACATAATCTGATTGAACTTCAACAACCGAACCAGAGACAACGTCTCCAACTCTGAAATCTTGTTCTTTAGTCGCAGCTGCAAAAAGTTCTTCGAACTCTTTACCTGATGCCTGATTATTTAAACCAGGATTTGCTGGGATTTTTGCGTCTTCTGCATCCAGAAGTGCTAATACCGATAATTTCTCTTTTTGGCTTTTGCTTATTGTTTTGTTCATGCTTTTGTTTTTTTCCTTCTCACGCAGAAAGCCCTCTTGGAGCTTAAAGGTTGAAAGGTAGTTCTAGGGGTTTTTAAGAACTCGGTCAATCGAAGAGTTTGTGCAGGTCTAAATCAGAATTAAACCCGGGCAATTTGGACTAACTAATCTTTAATTTTCGAAGCCACAAATGCATTTACTTGGCTTACCACTTCATCAAAAGTTAATTCGGTTGTGTCTATTACAAAAGCATCTTGAGGTATTTGGAGTGGCGCCACTTTTCGGGTAGAGTCCTGACGGTCCCGCTGCTCTTGCTGTTGAACCATCTCTTTTTGATCTAAGCCCAGCTCTTGGGCCCGGCGAGTTGCTCTATGTTCTGAGGATGCTGTGATGTAAATTTTTACTTCTGCGCGAGGAAAAATGACTGTTCCACAATCACGCCCCTCTGCAACTAAGCCCTTTACTCCAAGAGCACAATTGCGTTGAAGATCTAATAAGGATTCTCTGATTTCAGGGTAATTACTTACGATACTTGCTGCATTTCCTACGCCTTCTTGACCAATTTGCTCGGTTACATCTTCTTGACCAAACCAGACCACCGTATTTTGTGGCGTCATTTCAACGCGCCATTGGTTCGACATCGCTAATTCTGATAACTTTTCTCGGTCCGTCAGAGCAATGTCCTGGCGAAGCGCGGCATAAGCAAGTCCACGATAGAAAGCTCCTGTCGATACCCATGGTATCCCAAAAGTTTTAGCAATTTCACGGCTTACTGAAGATTTACCGGATGCTGCTGGACCATCTATTGTAATTACATATCCCATTTTGAATTCCATCTTGTTAAATATAAATTTTTAATTTTTATAAACCTAACCGATTTCAGGAACCTCGGTCAGCATCTTTTCAATTGCTTCGATCGCTTTTTTATTTTCGAACTCGCGCCCAACTGACATTCGTAAGCACGTTGGAAAGCCATAATTTTGCACAGGTCTTAAAATGACACCTTTTTTAAGCAAATTAACAAAGGCCGCCTGAGCATCTCGTTTGGTATCAAACAAAATAAAATTTGCTTCAGATGGCCAGAATTTTAAATTTAAACGCTTAAGTTCATTCTGAAAATAATCTAACCCATTCCACACAACATCTCGCGATTGCTGCAAATAGGCCTCATCATCAAGTGCTGCAGATCCCGCGACCTGTGCCAACTCATTTACATTAAATGGATTTCGCACCCGGTTATAAAGTTCAAGTACAAATTCAGGGCACAACATAGCTCCTAATCGGAAACCCGCCAGCCCATAAACTTTTGAAAACGTTTTAATCACTATAACATTAGAATAGTCTTTGTAAAACTTCGCCGCCTCTTTAAACTTTTTATCCCGCACATATTCTGTGTACGCCTCATCAAAAACCAAAAGCACATCATCGCGATTTCCAAGACGAACTAAAAATTCATCTAGCTCTTCCCCACCAACTAACGTACCTGTTGGATTATTTGGATTCGGAATAAAAATCAACCGCGTTTTTGCAACAGGATTTCTATAAAAATCATCGGCAATAGCCTTTAAATCGATAGTTAAGTCAGACTTTAAAGGCGTTGTTCTAACCTTAACTCGCGCAGCTTGAGCGCAAACTTGGTAGGCAACAAATGCAGCTTGAGATGTTAAAATAGAGTCTCCGGGTTCGCAAAATATGCGAATCAACAAATCAATAATTTCGTTAGAACC
This sequence comes from Pseudobdellovibrio sp., assembly GCA_049301055.1. Classification (GTDB taxonomy): domain Bacteria; phylum Bdellovibrionota; class Bdellovibrionia; order Bdellovibrionales; family Bdellovibrionaceae; genus Pseudobdellovibrio. The sequence goes on from JBAQKN010000016.1 coordinate 94,645, forward strand.
ATTTCCAATTCCAATTTGTGAAACTGGAATATTCCATTTTTCTGAAATCTTATGTATCAATTCATAGCACGATGGATCAGGATAGCGATGTTGTTCAGCTAAATAGCCCTGAGCTGCAGCAATAGCCTTTGGACTAGGTCCCATTGGATTTTCATTGCTGGCTAATTTGTAAACTTCTGTTAAACCATACTCACGTTTAGCTTCAGCAATTGGTTTTCCTGGTTTATATGGAACTAGATTTAAAATTTCTGCAGATATTTTCATGATTGACCCTTTTCGAATGAGTTCTTAACATACTGAGCACAACAAAAGAAAGTACGAGTTCTAATTAACTATGACCCAACCTGCAATTGCTTTGTATCTAGGCGAATCCTACGCGACAGCTCGGCTTTTTGACGCTGCTGCCGCATTAAATAAATCCGACAAGTCTGCTGAGACTTCAGCAATGCTTTTCGAAAAATCAGTTTACCTAACCCAAGTCTCTTTGAAAAATATTTTAAATCAAATCAAAGTGGCTGCGAAGGAAAATGAAATTAAAACGCTGTATGTAGTTACCAGCTACATGGACCGTTTAAAATCTTTTCGCCTTGGCGGCAGTGTGGTTCAAGTTGTACCCGAAGGGTTCGAAAACAGTTATGCCGTTGGCAATACTCAGTATCTTTCGCTAGCTGCTCCCTCATTAATAGTAAGTGTTAATGAAACTAGTGACGCCGCTTTTTTTAAAAAAGAGCTAGCACGTTTAAGAAAAATTAATTCAGAAGTTAATAAAGTTGTTTTACAATTGCCTGAAAATTTAATTTCAAAGCAAAAAAAACAAGAAATCACTGATTTGTTCGTACAAGAAAATTTTAAAATATTTGATTGCGAACAGGCAAACGATCTGGACAATATTCGCAGAACTTTACTGAATGCTGGCAGCGAAGGAACAAAAGAAGAAATAATTTCAGATATCAAAGAAACATTTGGTGAAGACGCTTCGATTCAATTTTGGGTCAAAGATCGATTTCAAAAAGAATTTGAAAATATTGATTTGTATTGGAGTTCTTCTTATTTTTTAAAAAATTATTTAACACAAAAAAAAACTAACTCTGCATTTTACTTCGATTTTGAAAGATGGACTTTTATCTCAGCAGCAATGGCTACTGTTTGGCTAAGCCCCTGGGGAGCCATAAGTTACGAGCATCCAGTTTTTGAGAATTTTGAAATTGATCCGTTTTCGGCTCTTATTTCTGACTCGATTGGCCAGCTCGTTGTTTCGGAGGCCAGTCCTCAGCATGAACCAGGCCCTATTATTGCGGGTCGCTCTGTGAAAGCACTTATATTAGATTGTTTTTATGATGAAATTAAATCCAAACCCACAGCCAAAGAGTTATTTCCACAATTAAGCTTAACTCCACTTCATCAAAAACTTGAAACCCATTTTCAGGTTTTAGAAAAAAGCCAAACTTTAGAAGCTACTTTATTTACACGTGAAGGACTAAAAAACTGGATTCGTTCAAAACTGCTAACTTGGATTCAGCTTAAACCACAAGAAACGATACCAACTGTTTTCGGCAACTTATGTTATTTGCTAAAATCATCAAACTCAGCAAGCCCTACTACTAAACTTAATACATTTACTTTCAAATGGGCCGATGCCATTATTGCTGCCGTCGAAAAGCAAGGTAACTTATGAATTTTCACAATTTACATAATTTGACTCAACAAATAGTTAAATCATTCAATAGCGCATCGTTAATAACAGCAGATGGGAAATTACTTGCCTCAAATGATCAAACTCAACTGGTTTCAACAACTAGCCGCTTGGTTATATTTCATATTGTTAAAAAATATTTAAAACCGAACATTGGCGATTTAATTATTGTTAATGATCCTGAAAATGGCGGCCTTGATTTTCGCCATATTTTCGTGGTTACGCGCTTAACTGATCAAATGTACATTGTATTTGTACAGGTTACCAATTGCATTGATTTTAAAATACCACCGACACCGCTATTTGAAAAAGGCATTCGCAATAAACTGATCTGGTCGTTATTAGTAGAGCCAAATCCTTTTTGCGAACAGCTTACTCTATTTTTTGAAACAGCTTTGGCAAAAGCAAAAACTATTCAAAGTTTAAAAAAAGATTTAGATTTATTATCTGAAACAAAAACTCAAAATTATTTTTTCAAAACGATTCAGCAAATTTTAGAAATGAAATTTAATAATCAAGCTTTAGGTTTGGCGGAAACAACTTACAAGCCAAATCCCACAGAACAAATAAAAGTAAAATTATCTGCAGATGAAAAGCTAGAACAACGCGCTATTTTTATCGATTTTTCGCAGACCTCGTTAGCAACGGATATGTCAGCCGCTTCGCATGTTATTGAAAGCATTCTAATTCACAAGTTGGCTGACTTTTACAAAATAACCGATTTGATTAGTCAGCCCTTTTTAGACCAAATCAGGATGAGTTTGCCGCCAAAATCGATTGTTAATAAATCGACTCCGACCGGAATTAAAAATTTGTATATGCAAAAGTTAATTGGCGAAATCTTTTTATTTTTACTAGAAAGCTTAACTGTAAAAAACAATAAAAAGAAATCTACACTGGAGCTAAGTCCTGAAATTAAATTAGCTCTTAATATCGATTCGGAAACTTATGAAATTATTGCAAATTTAAAAAAGTTTTCTTTTCAAAACTTAGATGTGTTAATTAAAAACAAAAAACTAATCCCGCTTAGTTTAACTTTTTTAGAAAATAAAATTAATTTAAAATTCAAAATGGGTGTAGTTCAAAAAGCCAACTTTGAATTTAATTTAAAGTTCGGCGATCATGCTGATTCATTATTAACTATAAAAGGTCATGCTAATAAAAAAACAGATTCGTATTCTTTAATCGAAGGCGATGAGTTTGAATTGAATTGGAAATTAAAAGCTTAGTTTTAATTTTTTTATCATTTCAATTTAAAATCTGAGCTCCAGCTTTGATTAAGGCCTGACGAATGGTTTCGATATGCTGCAGGCTGGTTGTTTCAATTACGAAATCAATACGTGTTTCTTTTAGATTTAAACCACTACGAATGCGATCATGATGAACTTCTAAAATATTTGCGCGCTGTTCAGCTAAGACCAATGTTAAGCGACTTAAGCTTCCTGGTACATCGGGTGCAATAACAGATAGTTCACATAATCGCCCCCGCTGAATTTGTCCGCGCTGGATCACTTGCGAGATAATATTTAAATCAATGTTACCACCGCACACAAGTAGGCATGTTTTAGTTCCTAATTGCAAATCCTTGTGATGACTTAAAGCTGCAGCCAAAGCAGTAGCACCAGACCCCTCAGCAACTGTTTTAGCTCGCTCTAATAAAAACACAATGGCTTCTGCAATTTGGGCTTCGGTAACGGTTACCATTTGATCGACATGCTTTTTTAAAAAAGAATCAAACATAATTTGGCTTGGGTTTTTAATTGCAATACCGTCGGCCAAAGTTGATACCGAATTAGCAACTTGATTATACGAGTTTGTATTAAATAGCTGAGCCATTGTGCTAACGACCTCTGTTTGCACGCCAATAATTTTAATGCTGGGCTTTAACGCCTTTACGGCTACAGCAATTCCACTAATCAATCCACCACCACCAACGGGCACAACAATTGAATCTAAGTTTTGAACTTGTTCTAAAATTTCTAAGCCAATCGTACCTTGACCTGCAATCACGTATTCATCTTCGTAGGGATGAACAAAGATATAATCCTTTTCTTTAGCTAACTTAAATGCATAATCCTTTGCTTCATCAAACATTTGGCCATGCAAAATTACTTCTGCTCCATACTCTTTAGTGGCTTGAATTTTTGATAGCGACGCTGTTTCAGGCATTACAATTGTCGACTTAACACCGCTTAATCTAGAACTCAGTGCCACACCCTGCGCATGATTTCCCGCAGAACAAGCTATCACACCTTTTATTTTCTCGGCCTCTGTTAAATTTAATATTTTGTTTGCAGCGCCACGCATTTTAAAGCTGCCTGTGCGCTGGTTGTTTTCTAATTTTAAATAAACTTCTGAACCAATCAAACGACTGCACGAATTTGAAAACTCGCACCCAGTTTGATTAATTAATTTTTGAATTAAAGTTCGCGCTTTTTGAATATCTGCTAATGTAACTTTCATTTTACCAGTATACTGCCAATCCCCATATTGGAGGGTACCTAGAACTTAATGATTCACCCCAATTTCCAGACTTTAGTCGCATTCTGGTTTCATGGGCTTCGTTTGAATCCACTTCAGTTAGCCCTAGTTCAGCCTTCTCATCAAAGAACATAAAAGGCGCCAGTGTCTTTCCACAACCTGTACATTTGTCGACCAAGCTATCTTTCTGCTCGTTTACCGTATGGCAAATGTGGCAGCGACGGATATGAATTTTTATTTCTTTAGACGACATATTCACCTCTTTATTTTATCAACACATTTAGGTAGTGCAATACAAACACCGCAACTTCTTACATTGGAATGCACCTGTTTGAGAAGGGCTCTCACACAGTGTTTAGTGACTTGACGCGATGGCAATTATTGAATTCACCAGATGCTAAAAAGTCGCAAGAATTTCATTTTGAGACGATGAAAAATAACAATTTGTTCTACCTATTGCTTATTATAAACAGTACGCTAATTACGTATGCACCAGTGGACATTAGAAAATCATTTTGAATTTGGCCGCCTACCCGATAATTCCGATACGTTTGTTGTTAAATGTGGAGCCCTTCAAAAAGAAGTACTTTCACCATTAGAAGAATCAATTTTTTCAGCAACCCACATAAAGAATGTAAATCCAAACGAGAAAATTGTATTATGCTTATCAGGTGGCATTGATAGCGAATGCATGGCAATTTCTTTTTTAAAAGCGAAAGTTTCGTTTGAAGTTGTTTTTTTGCGGTTTAAAGATAGTTTAAATTACTTTGATATCCGCTCAAATATCGATTTCTGCATTAACAACTCTATTAAATATACTTTTCTAGATTTAGATATTTTACACTTCTTGGAATCTGGCCAGTTTTTAGAAATATCTAAACAGTATGGATGCCAATCTCCACAGCTAGCGGCGCATCTATGGATGCTGGATCAAATTGATGGATTGCCCATTTTGGCAGGCAATCCAATAGCACCCATTTGGAAAAATGATCACTGGTTTTATATCGGCTTACCTGGAGAACTTCATTCCGTGTATTTTAAATATTTTATGATTAATGATCGCCCAGGTATACCTTGGTTTTTTCTATATTCACCCGAGCAAATAGCCAGTTTTTTTAATTTAAATTGCATCCATGATTTTATAACTAAGAAAAAAAAATCCGAAATAGACTACACCTATGGTTATAAATATAAAAGTTATCAAGAAGGCGGTTTTGAAGTCATCCCTCGTGAAAATAAATTCACAGGCTTTGAACTGATACAAAAATATTATGACCAGCTAGCTAAAACAGAAAATAATTATGAATTTAATCGATTGTTCCGGAAACCTCTTGAAGAAATGTTTCCATTTCCTGATGTTTATTTACAATTAATACCTGAAAACTACTTTCCAAAAAAATAGCAAATTATCAACGGATTTACTTTTTTTATTTTTTACTTTCTTTAGTGGCACTTATCGATTTTATAACACTGTTTTTATATACTTCGTTTTTAGATAAATTAACTGTATTTGCGTGCAGCCGAACCATCAAATCGGACTGATACAATTTATTTAGATATGTTATTTCTTTCTTAGTAAATGTTTTTCTGATTTCACTTTTCCAAAGTTTTTCAAATTCTTTTGTTGTTTTTTTAATCTGATCTTTTGCTTCTGGCATGTTTAAAGTTTTTTTATCTATGAGGTTATTCGTAAGTAAAATTGTTTTCGCTGTAATATCAAATTCGGTTAAAAGATTTGTCTTCTGACTCATCAACTTAAATAAGTCATCAACTTCATCAGCTTTTGAATTCAGTGATATCAAGATCAAGAAAAGTATTTTAAATGGAGTCATCGAATGACCTACTGGCACGTGTAAACATAAGTAATAGTTAGACCACAGCCACCACCAAAATCATTTGTAACATCCAAACCAATATCACCAATATTACAAGTGCCAGATAAACTTTGTTGTCCATCTCCGGTATTACAGGTTGGTCCAGATTGGTAAACCCATGTTCCAGCTTTAGCACCAGCTACCATACTGCCATCCAGTGCTTTATGAGCAGATCCGATGGCATAAATTCCAACACTTGCTGTTAAAAGTGTTGCTAAAGATTTTCCACTATTAAATAAAAAAGAGCGCCTAGAAATAGGTTTAATTGACATCTTTTACATCATAGCAAATATGCCACCATTTACTTAATCATTTTTGGATTATTTCAATTGAACCGCTTCAAATCATATAGGACGGAAAATCAACTGCACCATAATGAAACAAAGGCGAATTTATATGTTAATTGCTAGTAAATTTAAAGTTGTTCCTTAATCACTAAAATTCGTGCATTAACAAAAATCATTATATTTCGATTTGAATATTTACGAACAACAAATTTTAAAAAAACTTTGCGGGTCTAGCGCAGCTCCGCCAATTAAAAAACCATCGACATGCGGAATTTTTAAAAGCTCTGATGCATTTTCTGGCTTAACGCTACCACCATATAATAATTGAAATTGATTAAAACCCATTGCAGTTAATTTATTACTTAACTTGTAATGAATATCTGCCACTTGCTGAACCGTAGCCACTTTGCCCGTTCCTATTGCCCACACGGGCTCGTAGGCAATAATTAATCTTTGCTGGCAATCCACACCATTCAGACCTAATTCCAACTGAGAAAAACAAATGCTTTCCGTCTGATTGGCTTCGCGTTGATCTAGTGTTTCGCCGATGCAAAAGACAGGCGTCATCTTTAACGCCTGGGTTAACTTTACTTTTTGATTTAAGGAGTGATCTATTTCTTTAAAAATCTGGCGCCGTTCGCTATGGCCTATTAAAACAAACTTTGAACCTAGCTGTTGCGCAACTTCAGCCGAATTTTCGCCGGTAAAAGCGCCTGATTTTTCTGAATAAATATTTTGCGGACCAAATTGAATTCCGGCTTCATTAACGGTCGTTGCAACAGCTTCTAATGAAAATGCGGATGGAAATATTATTATTTCTTTTTTATCATAAAAAGAATTTGCTGCTAATGTTTTAAAATCTTGAATAAATTTTCTAGATTCATTTGGTGATTTGTTTAATTTCCAATTAGCAGCAAAGATTTTCTTCATGGCATGACTTCACTTTGTTTACGTGGTCTTAAAATCTCAAGTCCGGGTAACTTTTCGCCTTGTAAGTATTCAAGACTGGCTCCACCACCTGTTGAAATATGAGTCATCTTGTCGGCATAACCAGAAAGTACCGCTGCTGCAGCAGAGTCTCCGCCGCCAACAATTTTAATACCTTTTGAATCAGCTAAGGCCTTTGCAACGGCAAAAGTTCCTGCAGAAAATGCTGGGTTTTCAAAAACACCCATTGGACCATTCCAAAAAATTGTGCCTGCCTTTTCTAATGCTGCTGTAAATATCTTAATTGTTTTTGGACCAATATCTAAGCCCAAATCTTTTTCGTCAATAATAGCAGATGTTGTTGTGCGTTTGTTTGCAACATTCCCAAAATCAGAACTAACAACATGATCAACGGGAAGTAAGAGTGTTTTACCACGTGCTTCCATACGTTCGATCATCTCTTTTGCATATTTTACTTTATCGGCTTCAACACGTGATTTTCCAACTGGAACATTTTGCGCTTTTAAAAAAGTGTAAGCCATAGCCCCACCAATAATAAAACCATCCACGATATTAATAAGTTTTTCGATAACTGGAATTTTATCAGAAACTTTAGCTCCGCCAAGAACTGCGATATAAGGTCTTTTTACAGATTCAAATAAGCCATCTAACATTTTAATTTCTTTTTCGATTAAAAATCCAATGCCTTTTTTGGGCATCACTTCAGCCATCGCATGAATGCTGGCATGAGCTCTGTGGCAGGCGCCAAAGGCATCATTAATATAGATATCTGAATACGAAGCCCATTGTTGGGCTAATTCGATTTTATTTTCAACTTCTCCTGGATCAAATCGTAAATTTTCTAAAAGTATTATTTGGTTTTTCATATTGCCATATAAAATGTGCTTAACCCCTTCAGAGCTTGGTTCAGCCATTAAAACAACTTCGCGATTTAAAATTTCAGACATCCGTACTGCAACAGGCTCTAACGAATACTGGATATCCGTTGCTGATATGGGGCGACCTAAATGAGACGCAACAATTAATTTAGCACCCTTTTCTAAGATATAATTAATTGTTGGCAATGTTGCCGTAATACGTGATTCATCCGTAATTTTTCCGTTTTCGATAGGAACATTTAAATCTAAACGCAAAAACACTGTTTTTCCGCTTAATTCAAAATCACGAACTGTTTTAATACCTTTTAAACCTGAAGACATATAAATCCTTTATTTAGAAAATTAATTTTTGAACATGTACATGGCCATATCAACCATGCGATTAGAAAAACCATATTCATTATCATACCAAGCAAGAACTTTGGCTGTTCTTGGGCCAACAGTCATTGTTGTTTTTGCATCAACAATCGATGAATTTGGATTTCCATTAAAATCAACGCTAACTAATTCTTTTTCTTCAACAGCAAGAACTCCTTTTAAAGGACCATCAGCCGCAGCTCTTAAGGCCGCATTGATTGTAGCTACTGTCATATCTTTTTTGGAATTAAACGTAAAATCCACAAGACTAACGTTAGGAGTTGGAACACGCACAGATAGTCCATCAATTTTACCTTTAAGTTCTGGCAAAACTAATCCAACTGCTTTTGCAGCCCCTGTTGTTGTTGGGATCATAGATACTGCAGCACTTCGTGCACGACGTAAATCTTTATGAGCCGCATCTAATATGCGCTGATCTCCGGTGTAAGAGTGAATCGTCATCATTGTGCCATTTTCAATTCCAAAAGTATCATTTAGAACTTTAGCTAATGGAGTTAAACAATTCGTCGTGCATGATGCGTTTGAAATAAATGTGTGCTTAGCAGAATCATACTGAGTATGGTTTACACCATAGACAACCGTCATATCTACGCCATCGGCAGGAGCAGATATCATTACTTTTTTTGCGCCTGCTGAAATATGCTTTTGGTAATCATCTTTACCCTTCATGATGCCTGTGCATTCCATAACAAGTTCAACACCCCATGCTTTCCAAGGAATTGATGCTGGATCTTTCTGAGCCGTAACAGGAATTTTTACTCCGTTAACAATTAAATGATTTTCGTCAAAAGAAACATCTGCAGCAAAAGTTCCATGTGACGAATCATATTTTAAAAGATGCGCCATACCTTCTGCGCTATCTAAAGAATTAATTCCAACAATGTCTAATTTTTCAAAACCAGCGCGAAAAAAAATGCGCCCGATTCGTCCGAATCCATTAATACCAACCTTCATTTTTGTCATGGAATTTTCTCCTTTTAAAATTAACTATTTATTAAAAAAACAAATTAAACTTGATCTAGTCCCAGATCAATTTTTTAAATATATGCTTTGCGTTCAGTTTCGTTTGTCTAGAAAGTTCTTCCAGAGAAATATTTTTTAAATCCGCCACGACCTGCGCTGTGTGCACCACATAGGCAGATGTATTAGGACGACCACGCATTGGTACAGGTGCTAAAAAAGGAGCATCTGTTTCAACATGTAAACGATCGATAGGAATAATATTTTTCACTGTATTTCGTAGATCGATTGCACTTTTAAAAGTAACTACACCCGAAATCGAAATATTGTAGCCCAAATCTAAAGCTTGCTGAGCAAGCCATGCCGATCCTGTGAAACAGTGAACGAGTCCGGTGACTTGGCCTTTAAACTCTTTTAAAATAGCAATTGTGTCTTCTTCAGCGTCCCGAGTATGGATTTCGATTGGCAAATTCATATCCGCTGCAATTTTTAGCTGCTCTAAAAAGGCAAATTTTTGCTCTTCACGTGGGGATTGATCGTAATAATAATCCAAACCAATTTCGCCAATCGCAACCACTGATTTTTTAGAGGCATTTTGTCTTAAAAAATTTTCAACATCTTTTGTGTACTTTGTGCCTTCGTGGGGATGAATACCCAATGTGCAATAAACATCCGGAGCATATTTTTCGGCTAATTCTAATACGATTGGTAAATCTTCAGGCTCGGTCCCGATAGTAATAATTTTTTTTACGCCGGCATCTTGCGCCAATTTTAAGGCAAATTCTGATCCGCCCTCGAGCCGATCTAAATGACAATGAACATCAACCCATTCGAGCATAACTCACCCACATCTTTTCAAATACCAATACTGGATCTAAATTCGCAAAGATATCCTTCTGAGCTTGAATTAAATCTTCAGACAACTTAAATAATTTTTCATTAGGAACAGGAGTAATTTTTTGAATTTGGGCTATTTGCGCGTCAGACATAACACGATCACCATCAACAGGCTTGGCTTTAAATATCAAGGCTTCGCAAATAACTTGCAACCAAGCGCCGATTGTTAGTGTTGACCAGGAACGATCTTTTGCTAACAGCCGCCATTGAGCATCTTTAAAAAAATCTGCATCTTCAATAAACTTTTCTAAAAATAAAAAAGCTTCGGCCCGTTTTGTTAATCCATCTGCTGAAGTCATTTGAATTAAACGATCAACCTGCCCGCGGCATCCTTGGTAGGCCCAATCGGGTAAACCAGGTTTGATACTTTTTAAGTTTTGAATCGACAAACTTGGAAAACGCACCACTTGAGTTCGTGATCTAATCGTTGATAAAAATTGTTGAACACTTTGCCCAATTAAAAAGAAATAAACGTTCTCAAAAGGCTCTTCCAAAGTTTTTAATAATGTATTTGCTGCTTGTGGGTTCATCGTATGCGCTTCGTTAATAACTACAACACGCTGACCGCCTAGGCTTGATAATGCTAGCGCATCTAGTAATGAACGTATCGCTTCAACTTTTATAACTGGCTTTACAAGAGACGTGTCCGGTTCGATCACAATTAAATTTTCAGATTGCAGTTTTTCAACGCGTAGACAAGGGCCACAGACCCCACATGCTAATTCAGCCTTTTCGCAAATTAAGGCCTGCGCAAAGGCCAAGGCAATTTTTTTTTTACCAGTTGCCGCAGGACCAACAAATAAAAATGCATGCGGCCAACGTTTATTTTTTTTAAGTTGGCTTAAAGATTCAACTTGCTCTTCATGACCAAAAATAGAATCGATTAAGCGAGCCATTTTCTATCCCGCAATTCAGTTAATAATTCTTGAAATAATTCTTTCTGTGTTTTAGCAGCATTTAAAACTAACCATTCTGAAGGCGATTCTTCGGCTTGTATTAAAAAACCATGGCGAACGCGCTGATGAAAATCATCCGCTTCGGATTCCATACGATCTTCGTCTTCGCCAACTTGATCAGCCCGTTTTTGGCGGCGTTTTTTGGATTCGTCAGTTGTTAAATCTAATAAAATTTGTAAATTTGGTTTTAATGAATTTGTTGAAAAAGTATTTAGCCAATTCACATCGTGTCGCGAAATTTGTCGACCGCTAGACTGAAATGCAATTGAACTTGCCGTAAACCGATCACACAATACCCACTTCTTAGCTTCTAGCGCGGGTTGAATAACTTGGTCCACATGCTGAGCTCGGCTGGCTTGATACAATAATAATTCTGTGCGCGGGCTTGGTGGCGGCTGTGATGATTTTTCTAAAATAATTTCGCGTAATTTATCGCCGATGGCCGTACCACCTGGCTCTCGTGTTTGAATAAACTGAATTTTCTTTAAAATTAAATGCTCTTCTAGCTGCTTCATCAACGAAGACTTGCCAGAACCATCTAAACCTTCAAAAGCTAAAAAAATCATGCGGTTAGATATCTCTTATATGGCTATTTTTGTCATCATTAAACAGTGCGACAATTTAAGAATAACTCATCTAGGACTAGACGAGCGCGAACGTACCAGATATTTTACTTTTTTCCGTTCCAGTAATTTTGATTTTTAAGGAGAGTTTTCCATGATGACATTTCTAGCCGTTGTTCACATTATTGCCTGCCTAGGTTTAATCACGCTTGTTTTATTACAAGACTCGAAAGGCGGAGGTGCATTTACGTCTCAAGCTAGTTCAACTTCTGTTCTTGGGGCCGGTGGTGCCGCTACGTTAGCACAAACGACAACAAAAGTTATTGCCTGTATTTTTGCTATGACTTGCATTGGTTTATCAATTCTTTCTGCACGCTCTCAGAAATCAGTTATTGATACTTTGCCTGCAACCGCGGCTCAGCAAGCCCCTGCAGCGACAACTACTCCTGCCGCTACTGCTACAACGGCTACTCCCGCAGCCACAACTGCTCAACCGGCTGCGACAACTCAGTCAACTGAAACTAAGTAATTATAAAATGAAATTAAAATCTTGGTTAGTTCCTGCGCTTATTGCCGCAGGAATTCTACTAATACTTTTTTCAACACTGTACCCAAAGTCTTCAAACCGCCAGTCCGTGACGGAATCGGATTTAGCTTTTTTAAGTGATAAAACAGGCTCTGTTACTGTTCAAAACTTTGAAATGCCTGAAGCCATACAATTAAAAACAAATTTTACATTACGGCCCAAAGATGTGATCAAAACAGGTGCAAATGCAGATGCTCTGATTCAATTTAATGACGAAGGTCAACTTCGTTTATCTGAAAATACTGAAATTTTATTAGACCTACTTGATAACAAATCCCCAGTCGTGATCGTTAAAAGTGGCGAGGTTTTTGTTGAAAAATTTGGTCAAAAACCATCTTTTTGGGTTCGCAAAGATGGCCAGTCACTAAGTGCTGTTGACTTTGCTTTGGCGGATAAAAAAAATGCCCCTAAATTAAAAGACGCTATTCCAAGCAAAACAACGACTGAAACACTTTCGCAAAGTGATATTGAAACCAATATGACTGAAAGAAAAAATGATTTTTTCAAATGCTACGGTCAAACTTTACAAAAAAATTTAGCCGCACGAGGTTCTGTTTTACTAGCTTTTACAATTGAAAAAAATGGCCAAACTTCAAAAATTGAAATTTCAAAATCTGACATTCAAGACAATGCATTTAAGACCTGCTTACTTGAGGTTGTTGCCCGCACTAAATTCAAAAGTTTTACAGGACCACCAATAAGCACAGTATTTCCATTGAAATTTGAATAGATATTTTTACTTTATCTATAATCGTTAAAGTAGTCGATGTGTTTTGGTATCCATGGTTCAAAAAGACCATCCAATTCATAGACACGACCGAAATCAATAATTTTTTCTTTTAATGGTTCTACTTTTGTTGACCAGGACATGGGTATCATTTGCTTTTCGATAAAATAATTTTTTAGCATTTCAAAACTTGATAAACCCAAAATACGACGACGTGTCATTTCTTCAAAGGACACAATAAGTTGATCATTGGTGAAGCCATATTTTTTGCATAAATCGTCAATAATATTGCCAAGTTCTTCCAGCGAAAGTCTTTGATCCTGAACTAAGTCCAATGCAACTTGCATTGTATTTGAAGTTGGCAAGGTTCTTCGACCAAATTTTAAATAATATTCAGGATCCGTATCGGCTGCTAGATTAATATAAATTTTTTCGACCGGATCTTGAATTGGAGTTAGCGATTGCAACCGTAAAATCTCATCAATCTGAGAATCAGAGACTCCAAAATCTTCTAAAATTTCAGTTAATATAACTTCTGTATGACGACGGGCACAGATGTCTGAAAACAAGTTATAAATACTGGCATCCGACTCAGAGTCATCCCCAAAGCAAATCATCCGTACTGTTGCAGAAAGACGAACGCGTATTTGCAACAAGGATTGAACCTTATAGCCCACTTGCTTTTTTAAAAACAAAAATCTTTTTGGAACTAAGTTTTTTAAGTTATCTTTATAAGACATTCCGATTGGTTTAATATTGTCCAAAATAAATTTTTCATAAATTTTTGACTCCATTTGCGGAGGAGACGCAGATACAAAAAAAATCGGAAAATCTTTTTCATTAAAGTTTTTTTTTCGGTAGCGATCAAGACTACGAATTAGGCTGCGCGTTCCTGGAACATTTTTTTTTGTAAATGCTTTTTCAAAAATTGTACGAAAAAGACCTGAAAAAGAATCAATTGAAGTGTCTAAATAAGTTTTGTCCAGATCCCAAATATAGACCTCAGGGCTGCTTTCGACTTGAGCTTCTTTTTCGTAGTCGAAATAAACCACATCTAGGTTTGATGTTGAGCGCTGTTTCCAATGTGTCATATTTAAAGTGTATGACCAAAAGGCGGCATTTGCCAAACGAAAGAAAATAGTTTAGCTAAAGGCATGGATAACTCTTTGCAAAATAGTTTTGATCAATGGCAACTTGAAAAAAAAATGAAAGTCTCTGACCTTGTTTTTACACAGTCATTGAAGACAACTTTTCAGCAAGACCTATTTGAAAAAGTAGCAATTCATATAACTAGTTTAAAACCTAGCTTTTCTGAAGGCTTGAAAGCTTTAGAACTAGCAACGGAACTTATTTTAATGGGTCATCAAGAAACTTTATTTGAAAATGGCAGTACGTTAGAAGCCTGTCTGTTGCATTTGCAGCACTTGCGCTATCCGCATACAACGTCTTCGGACACCGATTTAAAAACAAAATTAGAGAACCTACCTTGGCCTAGTCAGACGAAAGTAAAATTTGAGCGCCGTGGCGATCGCGCGGGTGTCGAGGTTAAATTATTTATTAGCTCGGCGTCAGATCTTACTAAAATTATTGCCTCGCTTGAACGCGTGCAAATCGAGATCGCTAAATGATATTCACCAATGACTATATTTTCAATTCATTGCCACAATTCGATCGCATCGAAATACATCCCAGCAGCCGCGATTCAGAAGTTGCGACTAGAGTTCGTAAACTATACCCAACTTCAATTATTTTTGATTTAGAAAATGAAAATGATTCTAACCAACAGCGTGGAACAATGTCTGCTGCTGAATTTAGCCAATCAAAAAGAAATCTATTACTAACTACTTTTAAAGGACAGTTTTTTAAACGCTGCCCAGGTGCAACTCAAAAAAAAGCATTAACTTGCTGCAATTATCATGTTTTAAATTTAGGTAGTCAGTGCAACATGAATTGCAGTTATTGCTATCTGCAAAGTTATTTAAATTCAAAACAAACAAAAATATTTACAAATATAGATGTTGCGCTGATTGAATTAAAACTAATGGCTGATCAATTTTCTGAACATTCTTTTCGCGTTGGTACAGGCGAAGTAATTGATTCATTATCTTTAGATCAAATAACATTATATTCTAGAAAATTAATCGAATTTTTTAACAACTACCCTAAATGGAATTTAGAGTTTAAAACGAAATCTAACTTTGTTGATCAATTTTTAGATTTAAAATCCATTGGGAATACCATCGTCAGTTGGTCAGTAAATCCAGATTATATTATTTCCAAAGAAGAACATGGCACCGCGAACCTAACAGATCGACTGGCAGCAGCTAGAAAGTGCAAAGACCGTGGATATCAAGTCGCTTTTCATATTGATCCAATAATTTGGCATACAGACTGGAAAGAAAACTACTCATTACTTGCCAAAGAAATCCAAAAAAACTTTAGTGCTGAAGAAGTAAATATCATATCTTTGGGTGCTTTAAGATTCCAACCCGAACAGCGACACATGATGCGTGAACGCTTTGGCATGGATTCATTAGTGACTTCATCCGAAATGTTTCCAAGCGAAGGCAACAAATTGCGTTACGATGCAGGATTACGAGCTGAAATGTTTCAATTTGTAATTAAGCAATTTAACGACCAAAATTCAAAATGGAACATATTCCTTTGCATGGAAACACCAGAAACCTGGCTGAATTCATTTGAAAAAATTCCAATACAAATGCCCGAACTAAAATCTGTGTTTAAACCACTGCCCTTAGTTCGAGATTTTCAAAACAACTCATAAACTATTCAAAATCTTTTGCTTTAATATTTACTTTTGGGAAATCAATCCAATCTTCGTAAGCTGGAAAATTTTTGGGCCTTTTCTCGGTTAAATCTTTGTATCTAAGAAATCCAGTCAAAGCGCAAATAAAGGCGTCAAAGGCATGACTATTATCCACCATTTGCTTCATATCTTGATGGTAAATAAAAGTTAAATTTCTTTCGTTCATGGCATGCAAAAATAAGCGCCTAGAATCATCTCCGCCAAAAGCTGCACGATGATGTCTTAGGTGTGATTTCATAACATCCAAGGTGCGACCAATACGCCATAAGGTTAATTTTGGATTCACTTCGATACATTTAATATTTTCGGATAGTCTTTTCTTAATAAAATTTGCCCGCGCTAAAAGTGGAGCTGAATTTGATCCCATCGCATGATGAATACTGAATGATTCTTCTAACTCTGTCGCAAAATACATTTCTATAGAGCGCTGGGTATACGGAGTAAAAAACTTTTTAGGCTTTTTCTTTTTCATTTTTTCATCATAATGAGACCACATCCATTTAATATGCGGTTCGTTACAATTTTCATAACCTGGACATTTTTTTTTGCAAGTAATGCATGCTGGTAAATTCCAAGGCACATCAAAAGCGACATATTCAAGTGTATCTTTATTCTGTTCAATTAATTCATGAATTTTCAAATCAGCTGAAATTTTTTCTTCAGATTTAATTTTTTCATAAAGTCTAGATAGGAATATTTTTTTATTCTTTGGATAATATTCAATCAAAGCTACGCATGCTTTGTCTGACTTTCCACCTGCCAAAGAAATTCCAAGAAAACGAAGTATATCGCTATTTTTTTCAAGCGCAGGAACTTCGATTGATTTAGTAACTGAGTGCTTTGTTACTGCTATTTTACGCTTAGACATATTCACACCCTTTTTTATTTATTTTATCGGTCCAATCGGTTTTGCATTTAAACATTGAAAGTTTTCGCTTTCACAGGCTTGGATAACTTTTTCTCGGTTTGAAGGTGCCACCCAAATTAGAACACACCCGCCGCCACCTGCTCCGCAAATTTTAATGGCTAAAGCACCTGCATCAATTGATATTTTAGCAAGTCTTTCGATTTCGGGACTACTAAATGCAGGCGTTAATTCAATGCGAGCGTCAAATTCTTGTTTAAACAATGTTGGTAATTCGTCCCATTTTTTATTTTCTAAAGCTACTTTCATATCTTCTGCAATTCGCTTTATTTTTTTTAACGCAGTCAAAACTTTAAAATCACCTTGCACTGCTGACTTTAAAACTTCGAAATTATTTAAACCACTATGATGCGATTTTCCAGTGTTCACCAATAAAAAATAATCTTCAAAAGGAGTTCCCGCTAAATCAAATATTTTTTGCTTAATGCCTGTTGCAGTGTACTTTAGAATATTCATACCACCACTGATTGCTGGGTAATAATCTTGAGTCCCTGTCGGAGTATTTAATATTTCTGCTTCTACATTATGAGCTAAGTGCACCATTGCATGAATGTCTGGACGACCAAAACCTAAAAGTTGATTAAATGCTTTTAAAATTGAAATTACCAAGCTACTACTGCCGCCAAGTCCACCACCAATTGGACTTTGCGATGAAGTCTTAAGTATAAAACCTTCTGTTAATTCAAACTTAGAAATAAGTTTTTGATAAAGGGCTAATTTTGGATCCAATGTTTTTAAAAAGACAGACAAATCAGGAAATTTCCATTTTAGCTTTAAATCTTTTGATTCAATTTGTATTTCGGAACTTCCAGAACTTTCTAATTCCACTTCCGTCCAAATGTCGATCGCCAAATTTATTGTCGTCGCATCGGATACGAAATTATAAAGCGGCCACATGTCTAATGTGCCACCAGCTAAGTCTACACGAGTTGGTGATTTAATGTGTATCATTGGTTTCTTTCTTTTTAAAAACGAGTTTAAAATTTTCTGCATTCATTTTGTTTTTTTCAATGGCAAAAATCATTGGACTGACACTTGTTCGCGAATAATAATATTCTTTTTCAACGCCCTTTTTCTTCAATTTCAATTCTGGACCCCAATTTAATTGAAATATTAAATTGTCCGAATCAGTTTTAAGAATTAGCATGTTTTTTCCAGAGAAAAGCTTATCATCGAACTTTTTAAAATTCAGATCTAAAAATTCAGAAATCTCAACATCATGAATTCGATTTAAAGCCTTAACTAATTCAATCTGAGAGAACTCCGTGCCCTCGGGCTGCCCAAGAATAGGTTTCCACTTATTGCTTTCTTTTACAAAATTAAATTCGCCTGTTTGATCTTTAAAGAAAATTTTTGTTACATCTGATAAATTAAATTGCAGTAAACTTGTCCGATCACGCAAAGAATCAAAATTAAGATTTCCAAAAAATTCCCATTTTGAATTATCCAACTTTAGCAAATTTGTTGGACGCTCTGTAATCGCAAATACAGCATTGTCTTTTTCATTTTGATTAATTCCAACAGACCACATGGTATCTGGAGTTTGCAATTTAACGAGAACAGGTGGCTTAATTAACTTCTTTTCGGTCAACATTGTTTTTGAAGGCTCTCCATCAAAAACATATTCTTGAATAGAAGAATCAGTAATTTGTTTTAACATTTCGCGTACTTTATTTTGATCTAAAATAATATCGGGATATTCAACATGTATCCACTTACCTTCGACCCGTTTAAGTTCAAACTTGTCTTGCAAAGATTGAACGTTAATAGAATCAATTTTACCAACTGCAGAACGATATAATCTTTTTTCACGATAATTTATTAAACCTTGATCCGCCTTTGCCCACCACCCCGGACTTGCCACTAATACTTTATTTTCAGAATCAATACGTAGAAACGAATTGCCTTCAAAGTTTTTTTGCGAACCAATAAATACCTTTTTTGATTTGCCTAAATTATTTTTAAAATTAAACATGGCATATGGATTATCTAACCCATATTCAGCAAGCTTAAGAACGGCTGAATCTTCTGATTCTTTCGCGACGGCAATCATTTTTTCTTCAGTTAAAAAATCAATTAGCGTTTCTATTTGTTCATTATCTGCAGAATCCTGAATTGGCTCTAGTAAATCCCAACCTGTTTCGCTTTTCTGCAAAACATATTTAACGTGTTCTTTTTGGATTTCAATAAAGTTAATTTGATTTTTTTCAAAAGATATAATTCTAGAATTTTCTTCTTTAGTTTTTACTTCATTAATTTGCCGCTGATATTCAAAAATATAAACACCGCCACCAAGGACTAAAACTGCAATTGCTAAAAGTAAAGTGGTCTTAAATTTCATTCCTGCACCTTTTTTTTTAAATTAGGCATGTCGCCTTCTTAGCCATAAAACAATACTTATAATCATTAATAAAATTGGAATTGGTAAAAATATAGCACCGATAACGAATTTAAAAAACTGACTAAATTCAGGCGGAGCTACTAGCAACTTAGTTGGGCCAACTTCTTTTGCAGAAATTGAAATTAAATCTGTTTCTTTAGCCAAAGCGCCTATTGTATTTAACGAAAGATCTCTGTTTAAATTTTGATATAATAATATGTTACTCATGAAATCTGCATCTGAGAAAACAACAAGATCAAATTCTTTCTCGCCTTTCCCATATTTACCTCTGATCTCTACACCCAAATTAAAGGACTGAGGTTGACCAAAATAATCTTGGCTATCTAATTCTTTTAAGGCGACAGAGTTTTCAGGAGTCTTAACTAAAATTTCAAGCTTCATCGATTCGGGTAATTTAACCACTTTTAAAGCGTGTGGTTGTCGAAAAACAGTCATCTCTTTAGGACCAAAAAGTTGCGTAATTGAACTTGCCGAAGAATAGTTAACTGCAACAGTCGGTGATTGCGCATTCACAACTTGCCCCATCGGAGTATTGTAGACATTAAAAACATAAAAGTTTTCAAATTCTAATCCGACTGAACTTAAAAAGGGCTGCAAACCAGATGCATTTCTTTCATCCAGCGTTAGCAAAACGGAACCACCTTTTTCTAAATAATTTTCTATGGCTTTAATTTCGAATGACTGAAAATTTTGTTCTGGCCCCAAAATAACTACGGCATGCGCATCTTCAGGAATTTCAGGCTGCGTCACTAATGATAGAGTTTTAACAATATATGAATTTTTTTCTAACATTTGTTTAAAGCTAGAAACTCCAGATTCATCTGTTTCTTTATCTGGATTTCGTTCTTTATGCCCCGTCAGAAAATAAATGTTTTTCCTTACAGTTCGAGTTACTTTAATAACAGCATTTGTAAAATCCTGTTCTGTGTAATTTTCTATTCTATTCTTATTTCCCTTAAACTCAATAAATGCTTCGCCCGCACCTTTTGTGGCTTGAAAATCTTTAGCTAGCTTTGCATTCTCGTTCATTTCAACAATTTCAAATTGCACCTTATCTGACTTATCTTGATATTTTTTAATTAGCTCACGAAATGATTTTTTATTTTCCTCAACTCGATCAGCACCATTTTTATAGAAAAATTTAACTATTAAATTTGCGTCTAAATTTGAAATTATTTTCTCAGATTGCGCCGATAATGTATTTATTGAATTTCCAGAAAAATCAAAAGTTTTATAATATTTTGCAGCAAGATAATTTACGATTACTAGAAAAAATAAAACAATCAAAACCAAAGCCCCCATATTTAAGCCTTGTTTGGTTGATTTCATTTTAAACAGTTCAATAAGCTCGTGGCGTACTAAATATAGCCATAACCCAAATCCAACTAATCCGGGTGCTAGTATCGCCCACATGAAAGGCATCCATATTTTTAAAGCAAAATAAAGGCCGGCTAAGGCTACAAAACAAATTAGACTTGCTCCTAGAGCTAGGCGACTTTTTCCCTTCATGCTTAATCCCTCCATCGAGATGATTCGACAACTCGTTCAGCTAAAAAACAAAATAGAAATATTAAACTTAGAAAAAAAACAAACCCATTAGTTCGAAATGTACCTTCAATTAACCCTGCTAAGTGATTATTTAAAGAAATATGCTCAAATATTTTTTTTGCAATTGGTCCATCAACGGATTCGTTTAAGGCTCCTAAAAACCAAATTGTTAAATTTAGTACTATAGAGACTATAAATGCAATCAATGCATTATCTGTTAAGCTGGACGCAAACAAATCCATTGCTGTATAGACGGCAGATACTAAAAAAATTCCCAAAGCTGCAATCAGTGTTGGAGCCCAAGGAAATTCTGCAATCTGTCTAGTTACAATTGGGTAGATCATAGCTATTGATATGATTGCTAGCAAAGTTGTTAAGGTCGCTAAAAACTTACCCAAAATAATTGCAGCGGATGAGATCGGCGATGTCAGTAATAAATCAAATGTGCGCATTTTTTTTTCTTCAGCCAATAAGCGCATGGTGAATGCGGGTACTAAAAATATCAACATTAAATTAACCAACGATAAATGAGGCAGAAAAACGGCGTAATGAATATTAAGCTGTTGCCCACTTGATCCCATTTGCATCATTGGATTTCCAGCAAGCGCACTAAACTTATCTAAAGAAAGAATAAACATAATACTTAGCAACATGGTTACTAGAAAAGAAATAAAATAGAACAGTGGACTTAAGAAAAATCCTGATAGTTCTTTTTTGTAAATTACAAAAGCGCCCTTCATAGATAATCTCCTATTGATTCTGACCGTATGTAAGTTTTAAGAACACATCTTCTAAATTTGCATGATGTGGAACAAGCTCCATCAAGCCAGCACCTGATCGAATTACTTCGCTAGCTATTTTTTCAATTAATTCGTCTTGCTCTTGCAGTTTAATTTTAAAATGCACTTCTGATATTTTTTCGACGGATACAACACCCGATAATTTCTTAAATGAATCTTCTAAAGAGCTTTTCTTTTTAGTTTTTACGGTTAAAACTAACGAGCCCTTATTTAATTTTTCAAGTTGATCAATAGAATCTTCAGCAACAATGATTCCTTGGTGAATTATAATCACCTTGTTACATGTTGCTTGGACTTCTGGCAAAATATGTGTTGATAAAATAATCGTGTGTTCACCACGCAGCTCTTTAATTAAATCGCGAATTTCAGCGACCTGCTTTGGATCCAATCCAACTGTTGGCTCATCCAAAACTAAAACTTCAGGATCCGACACCAACGCCTGAGCAATTCCAACCCGCTGCTTAAATCCTTTAGAAAGGTTTTGTATTAACCTTCCGCGAACATCCAATAACTGAGTTTTTTTTAATGATCTATCAATTAATGATTTAATTTTATTTGGCTCAACTTGTTTTAGCTCTGCTACAAATTTTAAGTAATCTTCGACTTTCATATCCGTGTATAGCGGAGGAGTCTCTGGTAAATAGCCGATTCTTTTTTTTACTTCTATTGGATTTTCAAAAACATCAAATCCACAAATTCGAGCTGATCCAGAACTGGGAGCCATAAATCCGGTTATGATTTTCATTGTTGTTGATTTGCCGGCGCCATTTGGACCTAAAAATCCAACCACATCGCCTTTTGCAATTGTGAAAGTTAAATTGGATATGGCTACACGATCGCCATAGTTCTTCGTAAGGTTTTGTACTTCAATCATACGACAACACTCCATTGATCCCGTTATTGATACTTATTCAAATTTCATATTCTGCTTGGACTATGCTGTAGTGTATTTAAATTTTAGATAGCAATCAAGATTTCGCGCGCTTCATGATATGTGACGCGCCCCAACTTATCGCCCTTAATTGGACGAACATGACGACACTCGACATAGACAATTGCAAATCGAGCTCCCTTCATTAGCTTGCGCTCATTCATACTTTCTTTTACCAACCACTCGGAAACTTTAATAATCGCAGTTTGCGACACAGTCTGCTCTTTTTGGCGATGAATAATTGCATGAGCACTTGGATAATCCCTTAGATGAACCCAAAAATCCCAAGCCTTCGCCCTGCGAAGCAAATCGATGTTATCTTTTGCAGATTTCCCCATGTAGCAAATTAAATTCTCGTCATCTAAAGTTAGTTTGCGAAAACGCCCTTCAACAACCCGATTTGCTTTTTGCTTTTGATTTTGTTTCTGAATTGATTTTTCTAAATACTTTTGAAATACAGATTCGGATAAATCATTTAAATTATTTAGTTCGTTTTCAAGAATTTCAAGTCGCTTTTGAGCTCCGAGTATTTTTACTTTTGCAGCCTTTGCTTTTGCAAAGCAATGTTGCATATTTTGGGATGCACTATTTTCTAAATTTAAGTATTGATACCATTCTGGCTTTAAATTTTGCTTTCCATAAGTTTTTAAATGGTCACCAATTTCTGACCATGGGAAATTTATAAAATCGTCAATTTGCTGCCTAATAGCTTCCATAGCTTTAGTTTTTTTTGCGATGTCTTTTTGCTTTTGTAATTTCCATTTATCATATGGGTTTTGGCTTGCTGCTGCGGCAACTGCTTTCCTAACTCTAGAAACTCCACGCCTGACAAGCCAACTATTTAAAATAAATGGAATAGATCTGACTTCATCTTCACTAGTATTATCACTTTGTACAATTTTAGCTTGTACATGCTCAGTTAATTCTTTTTTTGGATACCATGAGATAGATTTCTTGTCTTTTGTTACAATTAAATTTGTCTGCTTTGGAATCATTCGAAATTCAACTTGAGCTTGGTTTTCATTTTGTCCAAAAATTAATTGCACGACTCGACCATACTGCCCAAGTAGCTGAACATTGTTTAAAATTAAGTTTTTAACATGCGAATTTAAAAATAATCCAACAGGCTTAACTTTTTTTAAATTCACCCAGGGATTCTCATAAAATAGTCCCATAAATGGAAATGGATTATCCAAATCAAACACAAGGTAGGCCATTTTAGGATGCTTCTGGAAGCGATAGAAAACCAATACCAGTCCATCATCAGTGGATTGCACTTCTTGCAACTGCGATCCAACTAGATCATCAGAAATAGACTCGACTAACGTTTGAAATTCGATAAAACTAGGCGTTTTCACAGTTAAGAGCTTAGCTGACGATGCCGAAAAAATCGATATGAAAACTGAAATTGTTAAAATAATCGATGCGGAACTGAAATCTCACTTATGCTCAAAAGAAACAGATGAGGAGTTTATCGATCGCGTATGTCGAATTTACCTAACCTTGGTTTACGGCCAAAAAGGCTTTGCAACATCTGAATTTTTTCCAGAAGTTTTGGAAGAGGTTGAATTTGAAGCCACCGAAGTTTTTAGAATCAAAATATATGGCCACTTTAACTTAGCCAGCTATCGCCTATCGCTACTCGAGCGCAAAGTCGTATAATTAAACATTATTAGGAAATTCGCATATAAATTCTGAACCTTTTCCGGGTTCGGAATTTACTATAATGCGCCCATGATGATTAATCACATGGTGCTTTACTAAGGCTAAACCAAGACCAGTTCCACCCTGATCGCGCCCTCGGCCCTTATCAACACGATAAAATCTTTCAAAAATACGATCTTGATGTTCTTTTGAAATACCAAAACCAAAATCTTTAACTTTTAAAACTGTAACATTCGGCTGCTTTTGCCAATGAATTTCAATTTTTGTCGAGTCTCCTGAATATTTAATCGCATTGACTACTAAATTTCTAATTACTTGTTTAATTGCATCTGCGTTTGCCAAAACTGTTTCAGCCTGATCAAAAACAATTACTTTTTTGCTTTTCATTTGCTGTAGGTTTTCAGTTTCTTGCAAAATTTCATTAGTTAAATCTTTAGTACTTAAAACTTGCTTCTGCAAAACGGAAACCAAATCCAACTTGGACAAACTAAGTAGATCATCCATCAAGTCCGACATCCCTTCGGCACTTTCATATATAGGTAATGCTAAGTTTCTTAATTCGCTATCACCTAATTGATTTAATTTATTTAAAAGGATTTCTGAATATCCTTTTATTACCGTTAGTGGGGTTCTAAGTTCGTGCGAAGCATTCGCAACAAAGTCCACTTTAATTTTTTCTGTTTTTCGAATTTCAGAAAGATCATAAAAAACGCCTAAGCACCAAGTTTCATTTTCTAATCTAGAGGGCAATGGGGTGACAAATAATTGCAAATCATCAATTTCACTTTTCTGTATAGTTGCTAGTTCAAATGTCTGTTTAAATGTGGCAATAATAGATGGATCTCGAATGACATCCTGTAAAAAATAGGTTGGCTGTTCTTTAACTGGAATCCATTTGAAAAAATTTAAAAAAGATGCGTTAAAAGAAATAATCTTTAAATTCTGATCTACCGTAACAATCGCTTCCTTTAATCCGGAAAATACTGTTTCATAACCCTTGCGTTCTTCATAAGACTGCTTACGCAGGCGTAGATATTTCTTTCTAAGCCCTAATGATGCACGTTCAAGATCAGCAAAATCTTCGTCCGCTTGATCAAAAATATTATTAATCACTGCAAAGTCTGATTCTTCCGCTTTCATCAAACGAATCATTTGTTTCGTTTGGATAACAATCATTTTTCGAAAGCGATAATAATTAATTATATACGATAAGGCTCCAACCAAAACTATGGCTAAAATCCATATCACTTGCTGAATCACAAAGACTCATCATCCGGCGACTGTGTGAAATCTAAATTTGAAATTAGAACTCGGTAGCCAACGCCTCGAATTGTTTCTATATGCGATGACCAAATACCAAGTTTTTTTCTTAATGCAAAAATATGCGTATCAATTGTACGCCCCGTTACACTAATATCATCACCTTGAATTTGTGATATTAATTGATCCCGAGTTAAAACCAAACCTTGCGCCTTAAACAATGCCGCTAATAATTTAAATTCTGATGGTGTTAAATGTATATCTTCGTTTGCATTTCGCACAAAATATTTTGAAAAATGAATAGTTAAACCATCCAAAGTCATTTCATCTTCTGGTGTTTTAGTTGCGGCAAATTGTTTTTGATAATCTGAACGGCGCAATAAATTGCGCACTCGAGCCAGTAAAACTTTTGAATCAAAGGGCTTCGTTAAATAATCGTCAGCTCCAGCGTCTAATGCCCTAACAATGGACTCTGAATCAACTTTAGCTGTTAGCATTAAAATTTTAAGTTGTGAATTCTGCGTGCGAACTTTTTTAAGTAAATCAATTCCCTGAATACCTGGAAGCATCCAGTCTAACAAACAAACTGCATAGTTAGTCGTTTGCATTAATGCAAAGGCAGTTTCTGCATCGATCGCAATATCAACGCTTAATCCTAATTCGCAAATATGAATTTTAAGCAACTTGGCAATTGCCGCATCATCTTCGACAATTAAGGCATGGCCTACAAATAATGTTTTCGTCTGATTCGTGCTTAAATTCATATTAAATTAAACTCCTGTCGATTGATGCCTTATATCTTTTCCTGTTAACGCAAAAATAACGTCCTCAGCAATATTTGTGGAATGATCCCCAAGTCGCTCTAAATTACGACCAATAAGAATTAAATCTAGCAAATTTTCAATTTGAGTTGGTTCTGTTTTCATTTTAGCAATTGATTCTGAAAAAATTTTGTTTCGTAACAAATCAACTTCGTCATCCATTGTTAAAACAACTTTTGCTAACCCTAGATCCATTTTTACAAAACTATCTAAAGCTGCTTTAACCATTTTTTTAACAGTTCCAACCATAAGCTCGATATCTTGAAATGAAATATTATCTGTTCGAGCCAATACTTCACGGCCAATATGGGCAATGTTTACACATTGATCCCCCATACGCTCTAGATCAGTATTGATTTTAATAATTGATAAAATTAATCGTAAATCTTTTGCGACGGGGCCTTGCTTAGCCAAAACTTCCAAACAAGCGTTATCAATTTTAATTTGCAAATCGTTTATCAGCTGTTCGATTTGGTGAACTGTCTGAAATTGCTGAGTATCCCTTCTGGAAATGCCGATGTGTACAAATTGCAATGCTTTCTCGACCTGACCGCCCATTTCGACAGTAAGTTTTTTTAAATCATCTAATTGTGAATCAATTGTTCGTTCCATTTATCCCACTTTCTATGCTAGCCTAGCTTCTTTCTTGACCCATGTCTTCTTTCAACTCTAAAACGATGAGGTAAGTCAAAACTTGCAGACTGAGAAAACTATGCGAATTTCATCCATTGATATCGGCTCAAACGCCATCCGCCAATTGATCGTCGAAATCGATGAGATCGGCATATGGAAAACTTTAAAAAAACATCGTGAGCCCATCCGCCTTGGTGATGATGTCTTTATATACAATAATATCTTAGTTCCCACCGAAAGAAAATTAGTCTTAGCGTTTAAAAGAATGGCTCTTTTAAATAAGAAATTTAAAGTTGATAAAAGCATAGTTCTAGCTACCAGCGCCTTTCGCGATGCTCAAAACAAAAAAGCCATCCTAACCAAAATAAAACAAACCTCGGGCTTACAAATTGAGATCATATCTGGAAAAAAAGAAGCCCAGCTAATTCACACAGCTGTTCAAAATAGCATTTGCTTAAGCGCTGAGCACTGCTTGTTAATTGATATTGGCGGCGGCAGTGTTGAGCTAACTCATATGCAAAAAAATAAAATCTTTTTCAGCCAAAGCTTCAAATGGGGAATGGTTCGAACGTTAACTGAAGCTACGCAGCAAAACAAATCTGCATCCTATATTTTGA
The DNA here is from genome assembly GCA_049301055.1 of Pseudobdellovibrio sp. GTDB lineage: Bacteria > Bdellovibrionota > Bdellovibrionia > Bdellovibrionales > Bdellovibrionaceae > Pseudobdellovibrio. The sequence continues at coordinate 122,301 of JBAQKN010000016.1, forward strand.
AAAAAAAACTTAAAGATGCAAATGCTTTGCTTCCAAAACGATATTTTGATTTGGCTATCGGCACAGGCGGCAACTTAGACGCTATCGGTAAACTAAAATTAACCTTATTAAAAAAAGGCCCAAATACTTTAATTACTTATACCGAATTAAAATTAATTTATAAAAAATTTTTAAAAATTAAGCCCGCGGATCGCATTAGTAAATTAGATTTAAAACCAGACCGCGTAGATGTTATTGAACCCGCTTTATTTTTAACCTTATTTTTAATGAAAAAATATAAAATTAAAAAAATTAAAATTCCATGTGTTGGCCTAAAAGAAGGCGCAATTTTTTCAGCTATTAAATAAATTAAATTTAAAATTAGCTAATTTCTTTTTTTAAACTTTCTTCATGAAATTTCCAAGCTAGTTTAGCCTGATTCATTAATTCTTCCTGAACTGGAATAACCTGCACTTTGTTAGTTCCTGATTTTACTTTTTTTTCGTAGCTAGCATCAGACTTCATTGTCCATGTTTGTTGTGTATCATTCCAATAAAGCTGCAAAATCGTCCACAATTTTTCTTTTAGCGTCCGATCGTAAATTGGACAAAGGGCCTCAACGCGAGCATGTAAATTTCGATACATCCAGTCCGCAGAACCAATAAAAAAATCTCCATCAATTGGATCAGTTTTACCATTTCTAAAATAATAAATTCGCGAATGCTCCAAGAAACGTCCAATTGTAGATTGCACATGAATTGTTTCACTAACACCTTTGACGTTTACTTTTAAACAACAAAATCCACGTACAATAAGCTGAATCGGCACAGTCGCTTGGCTGGCCTCATACAAAGCCAAAGAAATATCATTTTCTTCCATATTATTAAATTTAGCCATGATCAAGCTTGGTCGTTTATTAAAGGCGTGTTCTTTTTCACGGTTAATTAATTCTTTCATTTTTCGAAACATATTTACAGGAGCCAAAACTAAATGCTGATAATCTTGCTTTAATGACTTTCCAGTTAAATAATTAAAAAACTCAACAAGCTCTGAAGTAATTCGTTCATCACAAGTAAGTAGACCTAAATCAGTGTAAAATCGTGAAGTAGAAACGTTATAATTTCCTGTTCCTAAATGAGCATAACAGCGCACCTGATCAGCTTCTTTACGAACAACCAAGGCTGTTTTAGAGTGAGTTTTAAATCCGACCACGCCGTACACAACGTGCACTCCTGCATTTTCTAATTCCTGAGCCCAATAAATATTTCGCTCTTCATCAAAGCGCGCTTTAAGCTCGATCAAACAAACCACTTGCTTACCAATTTCAGCAGCATAAATTAGCGCTTTAATAAATGGACTATTGTCGCCTGTTCTATACAACGTCATCTTAATCGCTAATACATCAGGATCTTCAGAGGCATCACGAATAAATTTTTCGACACTATCCGAAAAACTTTCGTAGGGATGGTGTAATAAAATATCATTCTTTTTAATGGCCCCGAAGATTGTAAAATTTGGATCACTTAATGCAATTGGCACAACAGGTGTCCAAGGTAAGTATTTATGCTTGGGCCAATTTAACTGTGAAACTAAAGATGCTAAATCAGACAAATCATATTGTGCAGATAATGGAAAAACATCATCTTCTTTTAATTCCAGATTCGTCATTAAATAATCTTTTAACCATGGTGAAGTACACTCACCAATTTCTAAACGAACAATTTCAGCAAATCGGCGTTGTCGCAATTCTTCTTCAATCATTGCTAATAAATCTTCAACATCTTCTTCTTCACGATCTGAATCCGCATTTCTAGAAACACGAAACAAGATATGCCCCTTTACAAGCATCTCTGGAAAAAGTTCCCGCAAGTGTTCTTTAATAATTTCAATTAAATGAATCCACTTTTTTGAAGTGCTTTTATCTGACAAAACTTCGATGTGAACCCATTGATTCAGAACCCTTGGAATTTTAATACGCGCAAATAATAGATCATCTGAATTTTGTGGTGTTGCAAGTGCAATCCCAAGTGAAGTAGCTAAGTTAGAAATAAACGGAAAAGGATGCCCAGGATCTACAGACAAGGGCGTTAATACAGGGAAAATATTTTTTAAAAAATAATTTTTAATCCATTTTTTTTCAACAGCATTCAGTGTATTGTAACCAACAATTTGACAACCTTGACTGTTCATCTCGGCAGTTAAGTTTTGAGTCAAATCGCGTTGCTTTTTTAGCATAGGCTGCAAGCGTTTACGTATCATCGCCAATTGCATTTCTGGAGTTTGCCCATCTGAAGATTTAGCTGAAACTCCGTAAGCCACATGTCGTTTCAAGCCGCCGACTCGCTTCATAAAAAACTCATCTAAGTTAGTGCTTGAAATTGATAAAAAACGAGCTCTTTCTAAAAGTGGATTTTTTGTATCTTCTGCTTCTGCTAAAACGCGCAAATTAAAATTAAGCCATCCTAATTCGCGATTATTAAAAATTAGTGCTGACGACCTAGGGTGTTCGACAATTTTATTTTTACTTTTTTTTCGCGAAACTTTAGTAGGCTTACGCTTTGTTATAATTTTTGTAGATTTAGTTTTTGCAGTCATAGTCGGGCTCTCGATATTTTGAAAATTCAGGTGAACACAGTTTGTAGTCATTAAGAACCCAATTCAAATCTTTAAACTTACGTACAAAGTCTGACATTGCTGGTCGCAAAAGACGCACATGCAAATGAGCTAACGTTAATTGATCCAATGATTCTTCAATGGATTTATTCATATAAACACGTTGATACAAAGCAGATACCATTCCAGTACGATCAGTTCCAACACGGCAATGAATCAGAATAGGATATTTGTTCGGATCTTCAAAAACAGAAAAGACATCTTTCATTTCCGATTCCAATGGATAATATCTATCACTCATGGCAATTGGCACAAATCTGGTTTTTAGCCGATCTAATGTATCCGATTCTTTCTCGTAATAATCTGAAGCTGCTGGCGAACCACGCAAGCTAACAACAGTCTTAATATTAAATTTCTGAATCACTTCTGTAAGTTCGTCCGTTGTTAATTGAGCCGAACGATACAACCTACCTGCATCTACAGTATCAAAATTTTTTGTTATTCGAAATACTGATGTTCGATAAATATAGCCAGCTAATGCTGCAAACAAAACGAATCCAATTGTGAATTTTACTTTATATTTCATGCAGCATTTATTATACGTTCTAGAGTCTCTATGCGACAAGTTAAGATTAAATTGAAGCCCAATGGTATTCTGCAGCACTTTAGTCCTGATTTATTCACTCTTTGCGCACCAGACACAGCACTTAGTCAAGTTTCATTAAATCAGTGCCGATAAATGAAACATGACTTCTGCATTACCAAAATATCATGAGCGTTCTTCGCGCTACACTTTGAATACACAGGACAATTGTCTTGTGCGGTATTCTGGTTCAGAACGATGGCCGTGGGAAGAAAAAACAGAAGTTCAAAACATATCATTAACTGGTTTGTCATTTGTAGCTCCTAATGATTTGTCACCTATCCTCGGAGAGATTATTAAAATTCAGTTTGCAGTCCCAGGAGGCCAACAGATGGCCTGCTATGCAATTGTGATACGCATTGATCCAAAAAATGAATTTGATAATTTAATCGCTGTGCATTTTTACAAATTAGATCGCTTGCAACGTTTGAATTTGCTGCAAGGCTTAACTCAAAAAATAAATACCACTGTAACTTCAAGTGCTAAACCCGATGCTGCCGCCAAGCTGGTTGCAATTATAGGTCTGGTTTTTACTATTCTATGCTGGATAACATTAATGAAGGTTTACTTGCTAAAGTAATTTCTATAAAAAAAACATGAAAGATCACTTTCATGTTTTTTTATTTTCAAATTTATTTCCTAAAACTATTCACACTTATAAGTAGCCATTTCAACTGATGAACCAGCAATAATATTTGACTCATCCGCATCACCACAAAAAGCTGCGCCATCATTCTTTTTTACTGCTAGTGAAACTTTACGGCCTTCAGCCTTCCATGCTTTTAATTGTTTATGGGCTGCTACTAAATCATCACCTTCAAATTTATTCCACGAACATTTTTTTGCTGGATCAGGCTTGGGTGCTGAATATGGATTTGTAACCCCTAATGCTAATGCCTTATCTAGCTGACTTCGGAAGCCTTGTGCCGTTATGTAAACTGGCTTTTCTTTGCAGTTGTACCATTGATCTGTGTATTGGCAGTCTAGATAATCTTTTGAAATTAAGCCAACTGCACCATCAGGATTTGTAACAACACCATTCATTTTATCGCCATTCCAACAAAAAGTACTTATTGTTTGAGCTATAGTAATTCCAAAATAAGTTTCAAATTCATCAGAAAATGGAGGTCTATAAAAAAGGCCACCAAACATTTTTTCACGAACTGAATTGTCGTTCGGGTTTGTTAATCCTTTTATAATTAATGACATTGTATCTGTACGAACTGACTCAGGATAATTAATTTCAGACGCCTGATTTAATTTATTTAAAATCATTTCTTTCGTAGGCCTTATATTTGTTAGATTTTTATTGCTGGGCATATTACAAACTAAAGTTGTTATATCCAATAGTGCTTGAGCCTTCGCAGACAATTGCGGCTTAGCCACAACTTGAGGGACATTACATTTTACACAACTTAATACTTGCGTCGAAGAATCCGATGCGCACAGGCCATCAGAAAGTTTATATCCTAATAAAGGCAGTGGCTGAGGGGTTACTGGATCAAGTGGTATATCGACAAGTTTTGTTGCCGTGACGTCAACAGAAGCAAAATCGGTCTTATTACAAGCTACGAGTGTTGATACAGCCGCAACAGTTAGAATAATTTGATTTAATTTTTTCATGACGCACCTCTGTCTATTGACCCCCTTTATTTCGGTAGACCCGACCTTTGACTTAAGACCTAAGGACTGAAAAATATGAAATAAACCAAATTTACTTCAAGTCAGTTTTTTCTGTTCAGTTTTTTTACAAATTCTAAATAATATTTTTCATAAACTGTCGAAAAGTTAACTAAAAAAATTGAACTGCCTTAAAGCAGCTTGTAAACTAAATCCATGAAGTTTCTTAAAATTATTTTATGCATTCTGCTTTTGCCGTTATCTACTTTTAGCCAATTGCAAAATCAATTAAATTTAGATGATATTGAAATCAAAGGTGAAGCCCAGGGATCAAAAGGTCTAGGTGTTTCAGCTCGAAAAAAGAATGATTTATCCAGTCGGATTCAGTTAAAATCCGACTTTACATCTGATATTATCGAAGAATTGCCTGAAGGTTTTAAGTTACCTGCAGAAAAAGTAGTAACTTCTAAGTAGTAACAATTATTTTTTTGATGATGGATCAACTATAAAATTGATTCCCGTCCAACCCTCATCAATCAGTACTCGCATAACTTTTTTGACATCTTCAACTGAGGCATTTACATCCGCTTGCAAATTAACTTGGCCTCGAAATTTATTAGTTCCACTAATTTGTTTTTCAATAGAGGCCACTTTCTGCAACATCGCTCTTAATTTAGGTGCTTTTTCGTCATTTAATTCTTCAACAAAAACGGATTGCTCGCCGCCGACACTTTCAGCGTCGAATGAAATTTTATCTTTAACTACTGATATAATTGGAAAACTTTCCATTGCAATACCTTTAGTGGCTTTTGGTATTGTTACTGATTTAGAAACAAAGTAAATTTCTCCTGATGATGAGAAATTCATAATTAGATAAATCACAAGCACTGAAAACATATCAACCATCGGAGCCATATTTAAATGAAATGATTTTTTTTTATTTTTTCGCTCTTCTAATATATGGCGCGTATGAACCATATCGTATTGCGGATGCAGATGGTAACCTGGAACTTGTACAATACGTGCGGCCGAGCCTTTTACTTTATCGTTACTCATACAATCCTATTGTGGGTTAATTCCGACATCGGGCCAGCTTGAAATAATTAACAAATCGTACATTTTAATAAGATCACCATAGGTCACTGTCGCTTCGGAACTTAAAACAATATCTTTTTTTTCGGGATATTTAGTGCGCCATTTTGCAAACACAGATTTAATTCTATCGGCATCAAAGCTATCCGATGCATTTTGCACGACAACCTGAGTCTCTTCTTCCTTTAAAACAACATGATCTTTAGAAAGTAAAACTTCTAATTTAATTTTCTTTTTATCATCTTTTTTTTCCGGCTCTGGTTGTGACGAGGCCGTTGATGCATCTGCAGGAGCTTTTTCAATAGCTGTTGGCATTGTTTCTAACTGAATCCACGCCGCTGTCATTAATAGAAAGCAAATCAATACCGAAAATAAATCGATAAAGGGTGTTAAATTTGGCTCGTTACCACCGCCAGCTGACATTTATTTTGGATCCTTAAATACTTTAGCTTTATTAGATAAAATAAAATTTAGCGTAGATACACTGGCCTCATGCACATCATCGATAACTTTTGTTGACCAGCCAGATAACCAACCCCAAGCAGCAAATAAAATAATTGAAACTAGAAGACCAAATCCAGTTGCATTTAAAGCTTCTGCAATCGAGCTTGCTAAAACACGGGCTTTATCTGCCGGTGGCAAAGTCGCAACAGCACCAAAAGCAGCAATCATACCAGAAACTGTCCCAAGTAAACCTAACAATACCGCGACATTCGCCAACGCAGACAATGTATCTATTCGTCGTCCTAATCGCGGAATTTCACGAAGAGCAACGGCATCCATGGCCGTTTGAACTTCTTCAACGCTTTGCCCATTCGCCACAGATATCAATCCAGCACGAACAATGTTTGATAATGGGCCCTTTGATTGGCTAACGACGCTGATCGCTTTTTGCACGTGACCTTGCATACAATAAGATTGAATAAATCCCATTAACTCATCTTTATCTACAGCTGAAGCCGCTCTTAAAGTTAATGCTCGCTCTACAACAACTGCAAACCCTGCGGCTGAGCATAATGCGATCGGAAACATAATATACCAGTGATCAAGGAATATTCTTCCAAATTCTTTCATTGATTATCCTTTGTTAGTATTTAACTTACTCTTTACCGAACGGAAAGCCAATGTTTGTAACAGTGGGTTGGCCATTTTTTGCGGAAGGGAATTTCATTTTTTTAAATACACCAATTACGCAATTATTTAAAAACTCGCCATTGCTGACACCAGACCTAGTCACTTTAGCACGCGTTACACTTCCAGAAGGACTAATATTCCATTCATATTCTACTCGACCTGCTAAGTTTCCATCTTGAAATAATGCGCGCTCATAACAGCGATGAATTTCTGCAGTAAATTTATTAACAATAGACATAACTTCAGCTTGTGCTAGACCTTGAGGAATATCTGAAGATTCTAATTTAGGAATTCCTAACACCGCGGCAACAACCGAGCGCTTTCCAACTTGGCCACCACTTCCAGCTTTTGCGTAGGCAACTTGACCAACGCCACTGCCAACAGCAGAACCTAGACCACCACCACTTCCACCACCTGAACCTGAATTAATATCTCCAACTTTTGATTTCAAGGTGCCTGCTAAACCTTTTCCGGCACCTCCTCCAGTTAGGCCAGAAACAGATGCCTGCTTATTAATTTTAATATCAGCTGCAGGTTTTTGTTGAGGATTCGGGGCAGCTGTCGCAAAAGCATCCGCAAAACTATCTTCAACCGTTGGGGCTGGAGGAGCTTTTTGAATTGGTTTCGCATTCTGCTGGACGTGAGTCTGGGTTACATTTTTCGCTAGCGGTTGTACTGGAACCGTTTGTACTTTTTGCAGTTGCTGAGTAACTACTTTAATTGGTTTAGGTGTAACAAGTGGTTTCTTTTTAACAACCGGAGGTTTTTTTTGAGCCACAATTGGTGCTGGAACAGGTTCTGGCTTTTTTTCAACAATAGGTTCTGGAATTTTTTCAATAACAGGCTCTTGAACTAAAATCATTTTAGGTGGCTCAACCAAAAGTTTTGCAAAACGCGCAGGAACATTTTCAACTTTGGGAGCAATAGTTTTTGGTGCTGAAAACATCGCAACCATCGCAACCATGAAATGCAAAATAATTGAAATTGTTATCGCTTTTTTAAATTCTTCACGATTTTCAATCCAGGTTCTTGAAACCAATGGCCTTGGTACCTGGACATAACGAAAATGAATTGAGACATCTTCACCCAAATCCAAAGTACATAAATCATCCAAAATTAATGGAACATTAATAACAGAACCAGAATCTTTCGATAGCTTATGTTCAACTGTTTCTGAAGGACTAAAACTATAGCCTTTACGATTAAGCCGCCATTTTATACTTTTTGGAATCGTTAGATATCCCTTATTCTGATAAACAACTCCAAGATTTAACTTTTGATTAACAAATGGAACAAACACGGGATCAAATGGCGTACTTCCAACAATAATTTGATCTTGATTTTTAAATTGTCGAACATCAAAAATATCATGGCCCCATGTAACTACACCCTGCAAAGTTAAATCTTCAGGACTAACACGTTTTAAATCCGTATTATCTTCAATTCTTAAATCACGCGTAACTTTTATTAAGCGCTTTGAGACAACAGTGTATTCATCTAAATCATCTTCAATTTCTAATTGAATTTCTTTATTTTTCGGACTTCCTTGAACTGGCGATTTAGCTGGTTGATCTGTTATATCTAAAAATCTATCTGGTAATTTGTTTTTTGATATCGCTTCTTTTTTTAATTTATGAAGTGCCTCAACTGTCGGAACAAATGTTGCTTCAGACCTAGAATCACTTTCAAGAATAACAAAAAAATCTAATCCACCCGCCGAGAATTGACCTTTTTTTCCCAAATTGATTGCTGAATTAATTTTTGCTCCAGCAAATAATGTTCCATTTCTTGATTCAGTATCTTGAAGAATTAACTGATTGTTTTGCAAACTAATATTTCCATGAGTTCTGGATAAAAAATTGTTCTCTGGAAAGGAAATGTGGCAATGTTCTCCACGACCAAATATAATCGGAACATCATCAAAAGTTTTAGATAAAACCTCAACGTTCTCTTTTCTAACTATGATTCGTAAAATAAACCTCTGTTGGTTCAAAACGTCATCCATGGGTGTATCATTCCATTTGGCCGACCAGCAGCTTGCGCTTTAGCTTGTAAAATTGAAGCTTGCTTTAAAAAACCATATTTTTTATAAATGCCCGCCAAACCCCACAAAGCCGTCTTATCTTGAGGACTTTTTTTCAAGGTCTCTTTAAATGTTGCCACTGCTAATTCAACTTCATTTAGGTATATATAAACAACTCCAGCTTCCGCCAACCAGTTCATATTATTCGGTTCATATTCAATCATCCTGCTTGTTGTTGCTAAAGCCTGAGAATAATCACCTAACTTAACTAGGTTTCTGGCCAAACTAGCTAAGATATTTAAATCCCGAGGCGATTTATAAAGATTTTTTCTTGCATTAATTAATTCTGGATTTGTTGAAGCAATAGTCCGCTGCCGCATTGGTTTAGAATCTATTTTTGCTTCAGCACTACGTGATCGGCATGCAAAAACGACATCAGTAAAAACATCGTTTCCTTCTGCTACGGACATACATTTATTAAAAGCAACATCTGCTAAACTTTGATAATTTTTAATTTGTGGAGCCAAAACATTTGCTAATTTCTGTTGTGTCATTCCCGTCGGAGGAGCGGCTTGTCGCAAAAACAATGTAAATTCAGTATTTAATTTTCCACTTAAATACAAAGCGCCAATAGTCCATTTACCAACTCCTAAAGATATAATATTTTGCAATGATCTTTCAATATCTTGATGCATCGCAATTCGCGCCTTTAAACTTTGCGGAGTAAAAAGTTCTTTTTTACCAGTTTCTTTAAATTCATTTATTTCATTCTCAGCAACAGAGTAACCGGCTCGTCCGATCATTTCTTTCTCTTCATCATTATTACTGGACTGCTGCACTAAGCGTCGGAATAAATTTAAGGATTCTTCTTTTTTATTTAATTTTAAATTTGCAAGTGCTGAATAATATAAACTTTTAACACCACTTAATTTAGGAGCTTCTTGTAAAAGCTCATTCCAATGTCCACTTTTTTCTAAAAATAATGCAACTTTATCAAGTTGACCTAGGCTTCTGTATGCTAAGATTGCTTCATCAAAATAACCAATTTGCTCTGAAATTAAAGCAGCCTGTGTTAAAAACCCTTTAGCTTGGCTATCTTGTGGATATTTCTGGGCATAAGCTATTAAATATTTTGAAGCTTTAGAGAAATCAACAGTTACCAATGACATTTGAGCCATTGATAACAATATTTCCTTTCCTCTTGCGCTGTTTGGAAAAGTTCCTAGAAAATCTTCGCCCACAGAAAAAACTTTTTCATCATTCGCCGAACGTAAGGAAACGAATGCTTCAAACAATGCGGTTTCGCCAATATCTGATGATTTATTCGATTTTGCAAATTGCAAAATCTTATTTGAATACTCTTTTGTTCCAAACTCACCGGCTATATTTCTAACATTTTTTATTTGCGACTGCTGAATAATATCTTGTACTTTTTTTCTAACATCAGAATTTAAGCCATTTATAGCTAAAATTTCTTTGCCTTCAGAAACTAAGCCTTTCAAATCATCGCGCGTAAAGTAGGTATCTAAAAGTAATAGCGCTGCTTCTTGGCTACGCGCGGACCTAGGGTATGTTGTTAAAAAGTTTTTTAATTTAGGAACTGCCAATTTATAATCTTTTTCATCATAAAAGGTTTTAGAAATATTAAATGCAATGTCATTACTTTCTGAAGTATGCGGATAGACCTTAAGAAAACTTTCAGCTACTTTTCGATAAACTATTCGACTTTGAGCGCGCTCTAGTGCTGATAACTCGGCACTTTTACCTAAACTTTCTGTTAAAGATTTTATACTCGAATTTAGGAAATCTTTTTTTTCTTTAGCTGAAGAGTTCGTTAGTCCAAGCTTCAAAAACTCAAGCCCAGCTTGTATCAATTGACCAGACATATACAAGGCCTCAGCCGTATTAATTTGAATATCTTTTTTATATTTTGATTTTGAAAAAAAATATAAGTAATCACGGTAGGCTGCAATTGCATTTTCTAGATCAGCTGGCCTTTTAGAACTTTGGCCAATTTTATGAACGCTGGTTGCAATATCACGATACAGTGGCTCATATCTTTGATATTCAATATTTTGTAATTTAAAAGATCTAAATGTATCACTCATCAATACAACAATACCATCTGGATAATACTGCTTCTTGGCTTTCTTGATTCCTAAATAGTAACCCTCTAAAGCTTCACGTTTCATTTCAGGATCGTCAGCAAGGCGCAAAATTTCATAATATACCTGAGCTGCTTCAAATTCTCGGGTTTTGACTTTTAATCTACGTGCTAATCGTAATAGAACTCGGCGATACACAGCCTTATCATCTGTTAATTGTAAGTAATACTCTACTGGCTTTAAAAATCTTGGGTAAGCACTTAGTTGCTCGGCAGCAAGTTCAGATAATGGCCAAACGCTTGCGATTAAAGCTTCTTCTTTAATATTGTCCTGTTCATTTTCAATGAGCGAGATCGTTGTATTATATTTTTTTGAAATGATCACAGCTTTTTCAAAAGCCAGGCTTGAATTTAAAAACTGCTCTAATTGAATTTCGCACTGGCCAATTTTAAATTGCGCCACCGCTGAAATTGATTTCTCTTCACGTTTTAAAATATTCAAATATTGCTGTTTTGCAAATTCATAATCTTTCTTTTCAAAAAATATATTTCCGATTTGAAGCTGCGTTTTTTCCCACAAAGAACTTTGTGGATATTTTTCAATTAATTCTTTGAAAGTTTTTAAAGAATTATCAGAATCCCCTATATCTTTAAGTTCTTGAGCTAAGGCATATAACACCTTATCTCGCTGCGGAAATTGTGCAAAACGATCTTTAATATTTTGATATACTTCGATTGCCTCTTGTTTTACCCTTTTTTCTGCAGTGAAATCAATTTCGTCTACCGGAATACCTGGTTTAGATTCTAATTTCAAAGCGTACATCAATCTAGCTTTTTCTAATTGCAATTCAGCTAATGAAAAATATAGATCAGGTAAATATTCAACATCCTGTGGTGATTTTATTTTAAACTTTGTTAGATCAATAGATTTTTGAATTTTTGCTAAATTAAGCTTAATTTTATTAATAGAGGCCACATCTTTTGCACTTGTTAATCTTTTTTCAGTACCAAGCTTTGCGCTAGCTTTACTTTCAGCACCAGCAATACAATTAAAAATCAAAAGAAAACATACAACTATAAATTTTATCATTTTCTTGTCCTTGATTTTATTGTATCCTGCTCGCAACGATCTGTTAAGATAACCTTATAATTACTAAACTCGTCATGCCAATACTCAGAGGTAACTGGCCAATACAATTTCTCAAATGAAAAGTTATCTGCTGCTTCTGCTTTATAATCGCGACTTTCATAGTTTGATTTTAATCGAAACTGATCTAAACCCGAGATATAATCTAATAATTTTATTTTTTCCGAAACTTCAATCATTTCATTTGCAAGTTCATTTAGTTTTTTTTGAATAGGTATTCGTAAATAATCTTGTAGGCGAGCCTCATTTTTTGATAGCATTAAACTAAATTCTTTCTTTAAATTTTTTGAGATCGCACCATCTGCAGCTATTCGGTCAGACTCTTTACGGATAGTATCCACTAAATCTGCATATTGCTTAAGGTGACCATTCTGCAAAGCCATACGCATTAAAATAATGCTTTCGCTTGGATCTTTGCCTTCTTTTAGATGCATTATAAGTTTTCCAAACTTTGCATCAAATTCTAAAGCTATTTTTTTAACAGCTTGATAGTAACAAAGATCACGATAAATCATCATCGACATAATGTATTGATTAGGGTTAATTGCTGTTTCAAAATAGGGAGCCTTTAAACTTTTAAGCATTCCTAAAGCTGTTGAATAATCTTTATTGCGATACCGAACAAATGCATTTTCGAACTGAACTCGTCCCATTACTCTTCCTGAGAAAATATTTTTTGCATATAATTTTTCAGCATCATCAAATTCAAAACGGCTGACTAATAACCGAGCTCGTTGCAAAGTTGCTTTTTGACGAATTGGTTCAGGCGTTTGCTCATTTTGCTGCAATAGTTCAAACAATTCTTCAGCTTCTTTTAATTTTTTTTCTTTAACGAAAAGGACAGCTTTATAATACTGCAATTGATAATGCCAAAAACTTTTAGGTTCAATTTGACTTAATGGTTCATTAATCCAATTAACTAAGTTCTTTTTCATATTATCCAAAGCAATAAAATAGGCAACCATAGAAACTGTATTATCTGGTACTTCTTTAAACGAACCACGGTTGAATAAATTTTGAAATTCTTCTTGATTAAAAACATTCGCTGGCAGCAATTCGTTTAATTGATCAAGGGCTAAATATGAAACTTGTGTTCCCGGATAATCTTTTATTAGTCCAAAAAGAATTTCCATAACTAAACTTGGATAACCTAATTCCTTTAAAACTAGTGCTTCAGAAATTATAGCCTCTGCTTTTTGCAGAGCTGTTGAATTATTCTTTTTTATAATTTTTTGTGTGCGGTCTAAGACCTCACTGTAATTTTTTTCTTTAATTTGCTTTTGAATCTTTGCCCAAGACTCTTCATTTTGCGGAACATATTTCCAACCGCGAATTGGCAAAGCTGTCTGCGCAGAAGAATATTCAACTATCATTAATAGGCTGAAACTAAATAATATTAAAATAAGTTTGCTAAAACTTTTTATCATCTTGTCTATCTCCTGGATTATCAAACGATATTCCAAGACCTATATTTAAAACAAAGTTAGAGCTTTTATTTGCAGCAATATGATAATAAACACGCGTATCAAATTTATAGGAAATTGATTCTGAACTAAAAAAGCGAATTTGTCCGCCCATACCTGCCATTGGCACCATATCGCCAGAGTTAAAACTAACAACACCTGCACTTGCTAAAAGACTCATTTCTGTTCTTAGTAATGACTTATTAAATAATAAATTTTTTCCATAAATAGGCGTATAAATTAAATCCGTTGTGACGTAGTAGCGTATATAATCTAAAAGCCCCTGTGTCTGAACTTGAAGTGCAAGTAAATCTTTTTTCAAGCTTGTTTCAGATGTGAAAGCGGCCTGGGCGTTAATAATTCCCCACGTGATGCTATCGCCCATATTTCTATTATAACTTAGACCTAATGTTAGAGCTTTATAAAATGCATCTAGGGGCAATAACCCAACACTTGCTGTAACATCACTTTTAGGATCATACATTCTTCCTTCAACGGCGACAACTTGTGGCAAGTCGAACGCATCAATTTTTTTTTCATTTTCAGCATGCGAATAAGTAGAATTTAGAAAAATAAAATAGAATAATGGTAAGAAAAATCTCATACTTAGATACTAGCATGTCTCATTATAAGAACTATATCCTAGACCAAGAATAATTTGACTTAGGTCTATATCAGAATTAATTTACTGAGCCTAAAGTCCTTATGTTTTTCTGGAAAACTGTCGATATCTTAATGGGGGCCTAATGAAATTTATAACTCGAATGCTATTGCTAGCTTTTGCTGTATTGCCTTTAAGTTTCTTCTTTAATAATTGTTCAAAATTACGATCATCTGCAGAAATTAATCAGTTCGCTGATCTTGCAAGCACTAACGACACCAGTAATGATATTCCATTTAGTCCAACACCTCAACCTTCCCAAATTACACCCATAGCTTTAAAGTTAGTTGATGCAAATCCCGATTGGCCACTGGATACAAACTGTGCAACAAATAATACTTATGACACTTGCCTTATTTGGAAAAATCCTGTGGCTCACCGTTTTATGATTTCTTCAAATGCTTCAGCATCAATTTTTTATAATACTGCAGGCTCACCATGGCCATTTAAAAAAGGTCAAGATTTAACAAGTATTACAACACTTGCTGTAAATATAAAAAAATACCAAACAACAGCCGGCGGCCCATTAAAAAATAACTTCATTGATGTTTTCGCTTCGAATGGGGCTGCCGATTCAAATAGTTACTTAAGAACCTCTGCCGTAAATGGTAAATATAAATTCCAACATCACCTAGATCCAAATTTTAATTATACACAGGTTATGGCATTTTACTGGATTAATTATGCTAAAGAATATTTTGAAAAGAATGGAGCAATATATCATTCTAGTAAAACGCTTTATGGAAAGCCTGCAATTCCTGTCGACGCCTTCAAAAAAACAATTATAAATAATGCTAATTTTAGCTGGGGTACAGCAAAATGGGGAACAGTAAACTTAGGCCTTGTTGCTAAAGACAATGTTAATTTTGATCATGAATTAGCTCTAAGTGCTGATGTGTATATTCATGAGATGGGCCATGCCAATTTATATTATGCACTTGGTGGCCCAGATAATCAAAGCGTTATGTCTGATACAAATCTAAAAGTCGTCAATAATAATAAATTTTGCATATCTGAAGCTGGCTGTTTTACAGCGATAAATGAAGGGCAAGCAGATTTTCACTCACATGTATTGTTTAAAAGTGCTCCCACATTACTGGAAACTTTTTTAAATACGGCCACTGGATCAAACGATCGAAATGCAAACTTTATTAAAAACTATACTTTGCTACAATGGTATAATCTTCCATCAAATATTTTTAGCTCAGTCAAAGGCGAAGTTCATGCATTAGGTTCTTTTTATGGTTCAGTGCTTTTTGATATTTATAGCCATCCAGATACAGATAAAGTAAAATTTTTAAAAGTTTTTACAGCTCATTTACAATTGTTATCAGGCTCTTCAACCTTTACTTCAGTAAAACAAGATCTTCTAACAGCTGACAATGCAATAGCTGGAAAAAGTCATGCTTCTATAATAAATCAAATATTTACCGCACGAGGACTCTAGCAAATGAACTTTATGAAACGCCCAACACCTTGGATTATATTTTTTGGGCTTGTTTGCTTTTTAATTTATTCGCAAAAAAATATAACCGCTAAAGTTAAATCAATCTATTTAGATGAGTTAAACTCTCCATCTGAAAAAAATATAAATTTAAATTTACAAAACACTTTTTCCAAACAAATCACTAAAACTACAGTATCCCCCGTTAAAGCTGAAGAGCGCAAACCCGCGACAGAATCAAGCTCACCTATCACTATGAAAATAATTAGCTCATCAAAAGATGCTGAGCAACTAATTCAAAACCTTAATTCAAATCAAAAATCAATTCTGATATTAGATAATCAACAATCATTAGCAAGATCTAGTTCTGTTTTTAAAGCTTACGCTTTTAATCAGCAGTTCCAAGGTTATGATGTCATCGATGGATCTATTATCTTTTTTGTCAATCCTAACTCAGGCGAACTATTGCGAACTAATACAAACTTAAAAGATATAGATCATTTGCCTGCTCAAGATTTTTTAGAACCCGCTGATGTTATTACTCAATTAGCAGTTCAAAAGTCTTTGCAATCAAGCCAATTTAAATCCGACAAAGAAACGCCAAGTCTTTTTTCTAAAGATGGTCAAACGCATTTTGCCTATCGCATTTTCTTTACAAGTACGAAAGATGAACTTCAAAATGAAGTTCTTATAATTGATGGAACCACATTAGAAATCTTACAGCGTTATCCATCAGCCTATAAATAATTGAAACTCCTCTACAGAAATGCGCTTGTAGTAGTTTTGAACAGGTAAAATTAGTCTAATTCTCGGATCTTAGTACTGCCTAGATGAATTTTAGCCACATTGCGGTGCACTTAGGCATTGCAAGTTACTTTTTGCATGAAAGAAAACTTCTTAACCCCTAAACATTGCCCGGCTTGCGAAAGCACAAAATTTATTCGAAAAGGATTTTAT
>JBAQKN010000017.1:0-28627 GCA_049301055.1 Pseudobdellovibrio sp.
CTTCGAATGTGCAATACAATCTATCTTAACTATTCCCATTAACTATTAACCACACAATATTCGCAAAAAAACAAACTCACTTTTGCCATTCATAACTTCTACAAGCGCATTTCTGTATGGAAGTTTATAAATTTTTCCAATGGAAGCCCGTACATTCAACAAGTGTAAAATCAACTAAGATTTTGTTTTTAAACTGAGGGCCGTCGATACCAAGATTTTTTTGTTGATCACACTGTATTGAATTTAAAAACTGTACTTCATTTTTCATTTCTACCAGAATTAAATAATTTGCTGGTACCGGAAAATCTTCGGACCATAAATCAAATTGATCTATTCTGTGATCAAGTACAGTCAGGCTGTTTTGACCGGCAATTTCTGAATACAGTTTAACTCGGCTGCCAAAAGTCCAGTTTGTTACAGCTAAGGGGTAGTTACTTTTTAATAAACTACGTTCTGTAAAATTCTGCCAGCCTTGAATATCGCGATAAAGATCTTTTGAAGCTGAAAAGGGTAGAAACTGAAAAGCTAATTCGGAATGAATAATTACAAATAATATGATTGCTGCGGTCATGGACGACTTTAACCATTTAGTAAGCCCTAAATGTGAAGAATAACTTTCTGCAAGACCCCATGGCAAAGCCAGTACAAAGAAGGGGGCAACCCAATGCGGTAAAAAATTTTCAAATAAGGCGAAGAAACTGAAGAAAATAAGTGGTGTTAGAAACAAATAAAAATCAAATCGATCGTGTAGATTTTTTGGCTTTGGAAAACAGAACATATAAAAGAATCCTAATAATATAAATAGACTGAACTGGGCCAGTAAAAATGAGGAAAAATTTAAGGATTGAAACGAAATAATATGGCCAGATTGATATTTAAAACTTATAAAGTCGTGTTTTAAATTCCAAAGTAAGACCGGGCTGACAAAAAGTACTGCAATAAAAACAGCCATCCAAAACTGAAAAGTAAGTAAATCAGTTAATCTTTTGTTTTTAAACCAATACCAAATAATTGGAATTAGAAACAAGATCGCTGTGTATTTTGTAATACCGCAAAGACCTAAAGTGATTCCAAAGATAGTCCAATTTAAAAAAGATTTATTTCGCATGAGGTTCTCTGTCGTTAAAGACAAGAGTGGAACTAACACTAAAAACAATGTGTCTGGCAAAAAGAAAAATGATAAAGCGGAAAAAAGAATTGCAACATTTAATCCAAGTAAACCAAGTAATCTACTTTGTAATGAATAATTTTTTCGTTCTAGCCAAGTGTTGATAAGTAAGTTGGAAAGTGTAGAACATAATAAAGCGGGAATTCGGGCTGCGACTTGGATTGGAAGAAATTTTAAATCTATAAAAATATTATGAATCCAACCAACCAAGGGTGGGTGATCAAAGTAAGATAATGCTAAATGTCTACCATATAAAACATAATGAGCTTCATCCGTTCCGAGTTCAAAGCGATAACTTATAATTAATCTTAAGATTGTAAAGAATAGAACAAGAAATATAATAAATTTGTTTTTTAAAATATATTTAGTCACAAAACTTCCTAGAGCTGAAGCCTAATGGACGAAGAGATAGTTGTCAAAAAGTGCTTTATAAATACTTGTTTAGTATGTTGTTAGGAGTAGCCTTAGTTAAGGTCATTAATAAATAAAGAGTTTAATCATGATTAAAGTACTTCAAGAGACAATTTCAACAGGTTATGGCGGATTAGAGCTTGTGATTATCGAGTTCCATGAATGGCTAATTAATAATAACATCGAAGCCTATGTTATTGCCGTTGAGGGAACGCCGATTGAAAAACACCTTATTCAACGAGGCTATCAAAACTCGATTCTATCGGTTCCAAAAAATGATTCAAAAAAAATAGCAGGAATTAAAGAAAAATATGATTCTTTAGAGACAGCCTTTATATTTCATAGTCATAAAGGATTAAAGCAATTAGCTTTTAATTCGTATGAAGCTAAAATTACAGCATTGTCCCACACTTTTTATAACTCTAAAAAAAGAGACTTATGGCATCGATTTCTTTTTTCAAAAGTGGATCAGTGGGTTGCACTAACAGCAAGACATAAAGAAAATTTAATTGCAACAACGGCAATTCCAGAAAGAAAAGTATGCATTATTCCTAATGGAGTTGATTTAAAAAAATTCAAATGTTTTTTTAAAGAAATTCCTGGTTTGAATACTCCAATTAAGATTGGTGTTGTTGCGCGATTAGATAAAAAGAAAGGGCAGGATGTTGCGATCAAGGCGTTTAAAATTTTGGTTGCGAATAGTTCTAGAAAATGGACCTTGCACTTCTATGGTGAGGATACTCCAAATGAAGAGCCCACGCGCCCAGCGCTAGAGCGATTAGTTAGCGAGCTTAATTTAACAGATTTAGTTTTTTTTGAAGGCTATCAAGAAAACTTGGCGACGGCGCTTAGTGAAATGGACGTAGTCTGGACGCCGTCATTAAAAGAAACTTTTGGTCGATGCATAATTGAATCAATGGCTTCTGGAGTTCCGGTCATTGCATCAAATGCGGGTGGGGTTCCAGATATTATAGTAAATCGCAAGAATGGAATTTTATTTGAAAGTGGCAATGAAGAAGATTTGTTTTTAAAAACAATTGAATTGATTGAAAACCCATTTTTATTTCGAGCAATACAAATGAATGCTCGTAACGATATTGAGGCCAATTACAATATTGAAAATATTTGGTCAAAATTACTTCAGACTATTTCTCCGGCAAGTGTTAATTTGAAAATACAAACTCAAAGCTCTTGAAAAAGTTTGTAATAATATTCGAATTTGCATGCAAATTGATTATGTCGATGTTCAAAAGTTTTTGAATATCGGTGTTGATTCCTGAAAATGCGCAGTAAAAACTTGTTGTTTGTAAGCGAAAATCTAAACTGAGTTCGAAGGCATGATTGTAAAGCCGTCTTACACTTTGTGAATCCATGGCTTTCTTTAGTAAAGCTGAATCTTTAATAATGAGTTCTAAAATAATATTAAATGCTTTTGCGTTCGGTTCTGAAAATAAACAATTTGAATGCAAATATGAAAAATAAACGAGATGAAATACAAGTTTAGGCCCAATAAGGTCTGTTGCCTGTTGTAGTGTCTGGTTTACTTTTTTAGTGTGAATAGCATATGAATTAACTTCATAGAATAGTCTTTGCTCTATGGAGTTATTCGGAAGATTGGCAATCGATTCAACGCTGTTAGCAAAGGCTTCTGCCATAATTAATTTAAAGGCTTTTTTACTTTCCTCGGAAAGTGACTTATCAGTGATTTCAATATTTTTGAAAAAGTGGTCAACAATACAGTGGGTTGATTCGTGTAGAGTGTAATTTGGTTTTACGCGGATCAAATCGTCACACTTAAATCGTCCAGGATGAGATTTTTCAATTTCTTTTAAGACGGTGACATTGTCAAAATAGGGCACTTTTTTTTCTTCTAAAATTGTTGCTAATGAAGCATAAGGCAGAACAGTATAGTGGCAAAAGTCCTTATCTGTATATGTGAATCCAAGTTTTAAGAAATGATTGCGAATATTCTTAAAAATTTCATTGTGTTGGTATAAAAAGCTATCACCAAGACTATATTCTAAACCATTTTTAGTTAGGTTTTCATCGTGCAATTTTAATAAATCTTTTAAATAGATAGCCATTTTATTTTCACCTTTAAGAAATCATTATTTTTCGACAATTGTAAAAAATCGATTTGGATTTTTATCAACAGATATTATTTCAAAGTACAATCTAGATATTTCAATTCCAGAGCTAGTTTCTACAACAATTTTCCAATTTCCAGCAGTGTAGTTAGATTTGTAGGCGAAGCCTCGGAAGCCTTCTTCTCGGCCTCCTTGTACTTTTAATGGAACTTTGTCTGTTGAAAGCCAAATACCTTTTTTATCTTGTTGAAACCAATGAACGATAACTTGGTCTGAAATGCGAGCTGGAGAATAAATTTGCGCGTAAAAATAAATTTTATCCCCAGGCTCTGCATTAAAGCTAGAGTTGGTACGTTGCCAAAACTTACGTTCAGATTCTTGATAGGATAAAAAGTATTTTCCATCGCGTTTATCAATTTGATGAAAAACTCCTTGATCTTTAACACTTAATGGAACAGGAGGAATCCATCCTAAAAAATAAAATAAACCAAATACAGCGATAACGGAAACAGCGGGAGCAAAAATTGCCCGGTATAGAATTTGTTGATTCTGTATAATTCGACTTAAAAATTTAAATTGTCCATAATAGAAAGCGATTGTAGTTGCAATGGCGCAACCAAATGGAAAAAGTCCAATAAAGCCAAAGGCAATTGGAAAAACAATAGATAGAAATGAAAAAAGACAAATAGCATGCAGCGCAACTTTAAGTCCCAAGTTTGCTTTTTTAACAAATGGCAGTTCGTTGGCTAAAATAAAACCAAGCATTAAAATTAAAAATATAAGGCTGCTAAAAAGTGATGCGCTTTTAATATAAAAAATGGAATAGATATTAAGCAATGTTCCTAATAAAAAGTGAAGAATCAGATTTCGGTAAGGCCAAACTTTTGCAAAAAAACCTTTGGGTCTCCATTTAAGAAGCCTGAATAAAATTTCATAATGAATGAGATAGGCAATTAGTAAAAGGTATCCAATTTGTTGGAATATCGAAAATAATTCATCGGGAGCTGAAACCATCCACATATCAAAAACAAATCCACCAATGAAGAATAGAATATCTAATCTGGTTTCATATTTTTCGCGAAATGCAGAAATTTTTTCTTTTAGCATAGGGGAATAGAGTTGCAGAAAATGGAAAGTGTCTCAACTAATATTGCGCATATTAAATACGGAATGCAAGAGGTCAAAATACTTTAGAATGTGTATAACTTTTAGATTTCAGTTAAACTCTGTGAAATTACTTTTATCAAAAGGTCCTTATTTTAGTTATGCACGGAATAAATTTTGAAAATTTTAAATATTATCTAAAAATGTTTTTTCTGTCTGTTCTTGTGGGTGCTGTTGCAGGTTTATCTACCGCGTTGCTGCTGCAACTTTTAAAACAAGTTACTGATTTCAGGGAAACTCATAGAATTATAATATATTTTCTTCCGTTTGGGGGATTGCTTATTGGCCTAGCCTACTATCATTATGGTAAAACTGCGGAAGGTGGTACTGGTTTAATTTTAGATGAAGTTCATAATCCGCAAAATATAATTCCATTAATTATGGCTCCACTTGTGTTTATGGGGACAGTTGTAACCCATTTATTTGGCGGATCCGCAGGACGAGAAGGCACAGCCGTTCAGGTTAGTTCCACTTTAGCAGATCAAGTTGCAAAAGTATTTTCAATATCTAAAAAAGCAAGACGAAATCTTTTAATCGCGGGCGCAGGGGCTGGCTTTAGTGCGGCAATCGGCGCTCCTTTAGCTGGAGCAATTTTTGGACTGGAGCTTGTTCAAGTCGGAAAATTTAAATTGCCTGCAGTTTTTGAAAGTTGCATCGCTTCTTCTGTTTCTTTTTATGTTTGCAAAAGTCTTGGATTTTCACATTCTATTTTTGCAACTATAACTTCGATAGAATATTCATTAAACACTATTTTTGCTGTAATTGCTTCTGGAATATTTTTTGGATTAGCTTCGCGTGGATTTATTTGGTTAACACATGTGGTTGTTGAATTGAATAAACGATATATTCAAAATGCGCCACTAAGGCCTTTTGTCGGTGGACTTTTGTTATTGTTTTTGTTTTGGCTTGAAGGATCTTATCGTTTTATTGGACTTGGTTTCCCAACCATTCAAAATGCATTTTTATACTCTAGCTCTGTCGCGGAGCCAATACTTAAAGCTGGATTCACAGCGCTTACTGTGGGTTCTGGTTTCAAGGGTGGAGAATTTATTCCGCTGGTATTTATTGGAACAACATTGGGTAGTTTTTTGGCTTCAGTTTTTTCGGTTTCAGTACCTTTGTTTGCGGCCTTAGGGTTTGCAGCCGTATTTGGATCTGCCTCAAATACGCCATTAGCATGCACGATTATGGCGATGGAGATTTTTGGCTGGCAAGTTGGTCCATTTGCTTTTAGTGTTTGTTTGATTGCATTTTATTTTTCTGGAAAGCGATCAATTTATAAAAAGAAGATAGAGACTGTTTGCAATTAAAAGGATTTTTATGCTTTATGGAAACGAATCAATTTCAACTTATACACGCAGTAATATTTCAATATGGATGGCATTAGCGTTTCAAGGTGGCATTTTAAATGTTGGTGGTTTTTTGGCATGCCATCGTTTTGTTTCGCACCTAACTGGGTTTGCTACATTCTTTGGTGTTGAGATTAGCTTACATGAATATAAAAGAGCTTTGGGTATGTTATTGGTTCCAGTCTTTTTTTTGTGTGGTGCAATGCTAAGCGGTGTGCTTGTGGATATTCGACTTAAGCTTCATAAGAAGCCTAAGTATTATCTGATTTTTGGTGTCATGTTTATATTAATTTTGGTGGTTGTATCTGGTGGAATAAACAATCAATTTGGAATTTTTGGTGAACCCTTGAACAATGATCGAGATTATTTTTTGTTAGCTTTGCTATGTTTAATTTGCGGTTTGCAGAATGGAACTATTACAACAGTTTCGAAATCGGTTGTAAGAACAACTCACTTAACTGGAATTACCACAGATTTAGGGATTGGTCTGGTGCGCTTTCTTTTTAAGAACCAATTGCCTGGAAAAATTGAAGATGAAATTCATGCTAATTTAATGCGGCTTGGAATAATACTATTTTTTGGATTAGGTTCAATTGCCGGTGCAATTGTTTTTATGAATTTTGGCTATTTAGGGTTTTTAGTACCTGCTATCATAACAGGTAGTCTATTTAGTTTGACGTATTACTTTCAAGTTGCTCGATCAAAATAAATGTATCAACTTCGCCCCTATCAGCAAGATGCGGTATCAGCGACTTTAAACCACTTCAGAAAAGAAAATTCTGCAGCTGTGATTGTATTGCCTACGGGAGCAGGTAAAAGTTTAGTAATTGCTGAGCTTGCACGAATTGCGCGTGGGCGTGTTTTAGTTTTGGCTCATGTTAAAGAGTTGGTCGAACAAAATCATGCAAAATTTATTAGCTTTAACCTGGAGGCTGGAATTTATTCGGCAGGACTTAATCGAAAAGATATGGAGCAAAAAGTTATTTTTGGAAGTATTCAATCGATAGCTAGGGCCCCTGAAGAATTTTTTAAAAGTTTTTCACTTTTGGTAATTGATGAATGTCATCGTATTTCGATGGATAAAGAGACTCAGTACTTTCAAGTGATCGATAATTTAAAAAAAATTAATTCTGAAATTTGTATTTTAGGTTTAACGGCAACTCCATATCGTTTGGGATTGGGCTGGATTTATCAAACAAATCAGCATAGGAATATTCAACAGACGAATGAGGATAGGTTTTTTAAAAAATGCATATTTGAATTATCTATTCGTTATATGATTAAAAATAATTATTTAACGACTCCAATACAAATTGATTCTCCGGTAGCGTGTTATGATTTTTCCAGTTTAAAGCTAAAAGGAACACAGTTTTTAATAGCTCAGGTTGAAGCGCTTCTTAAAGATCAAAAAAGAATAACTCCCATGATTATAAAAAACATTATTGATATGGCTTCTGATCGTAAAGGCGTAATGATATTTACTAGCTCGGTACGGCATGCCGAAGAAATTATGCAAAGTTTGCCTGCAACCAGTTCAAAACTTATAATCGGGGATACCGAAGGCAGTGAACGCGATAAAATTATTGAAGAATTTAAAAATAAAAAAATAAAATTTCTTGTAAATGTTTCTGTTCTGACGACTGGATTTGATGCGCCTCATGTTGATGTGATTGCTATTCTTCGGCCGACGGAATCTGTTAGTTTGTATCAGCAAATAGTTGGGCGTGGCTTAAGGTTAAGCCCAGATAAAAAAGATTGTTTGATCTTAGATTACACGGGACAAGGGCATGATATTTTTTCTCCTGAGATTGAAGACGACAAACCCACAAGCCAATCTGTGCAAGTTGAAATAATTTGCCCACAGTGCGGAATTCAAAACAATTTTTGGGGACTACGTGATACGGATGGCGTCGTCACAGAGCATTTTGGCCGGAAGTGTAAGGGGGTTTTTGAAAACACTCATACGCAAGAGATTAAATTATGTGGTTTTCGGTTTCGATTTAAACGGTGTGATAAATGTGGAGAAGAAAATGATATCTCTGCCAAGGTATGCAATTCGTGTGATCATTTGCTTGTAGATAATGATAAGAAATTAAAAGAGGCCATGTCATTAAAAGACGCCCATGTTATGCATGTTGATACAATGCTATTTAAAGAGGGGCTAGATAAGAAAAATAATCGTCGATTAGAAGTTCGATATTATGATGTGGATGCTGAAGTTTTAACAGAATATTTTTATTTAAATTCATCAGAGGACTGTCGGGTTTTTTATTTTAATTTTGTACGTATGCATAACAAATTGCCCGAACAAAGCTTAGTCATTAGAAATAGTGCAGATGTCATGCAGAATATTCTACGTTTTAGAAAACCTATGTTTGTCATTGCGCGAAAGCAAAAATATTTTTGGGCAGTTAAAGAGAAAATATTTGAATAGTAGGTCGTAGGATTAAGTCTAGATCTGCCCACTTTGGTATTATTAAGTAAGCTAAGACTATAAAACAAAAAAGAAATTAGTCATAATGTTGTCTATGATGCTGTTAATAAATAAATTGTATGTGATATAACTAAGCTTTCTGCCGCGACAGTGCGTGGCGAAGACTTTAATGAATATAGATTAAATAAGTTGTGGCAAAATAGCCCTGCAATTATTATTTTTTTGCGTCATTTTGCATGTATTGCGTGTCGATCTCATGCGCTTGATGTGTGGTCAAAAAAAGATTTATATGAAAAAACTGGTGCGCAGTTGTATTTTATAGGTAATGGCTCTCCGAGCATGATAAAAATCTTTAAAGAAGAATTAAAAATGAATGAAGCTTGGATATTTACAGATCCTTATTTAGAATCATTTCAAGCGGCTGGTTTTAAAAGAGGTTTTTTGTCGTCTCTTGGTCCACGTAGTTTAATCGCAATGAATCAACTTAAGAAGGCCGGGCATACTCATACGAAATGGACAAAAGACAGTGGTGATGTTTGGTAGCAGGGGTGTGTTCTTGCTGTTCGGCCCTGAGGAATTGTAACGTATCAATATATAAGTGAATATATTGGTGATTACGATTCAGAGCCTTCTTTTCAGACAGAGTAATAAACAAGTTATTTCAAAAATTTCTTTAAGGTGTTAATTATTATTCCTTGAATAGGAAGTTTTTCATAAACCATTGCGCCTAAGTCAAAATAATCGCGGTGTTCTGAAACAAGCTCATTGTCGTTGAATTTTAATAAAGTAAATCCTGGTACTGCGAATTCATTTCCTTGATTTAAACCTTTTGCACAAAGGTGCATTTCCCAAGAAGCTCCGTAAGTTAAGTGATCACTTATAATATTTGAAAAATCAAAACGAATGCTTTTAACATTTTTATAGGCATGCGCGTAATATTTTTTTAAATTAGTTAGTCCAATAACTTTTGTTATTGGATCTTCAAAAATTATTTCATTTGAGTAAAAGCTATTTAAATGTTCCAAATTTGTTCCATCGAAACTATTAAAAGTTTTGATAATTTTATCTTTTAAGTGGGGCATTGTAAATCTCGTTGTTAAAAGTTAGCTTATTCTCTTATATTGATCATTGAAAAGATATGGATTAAGGATAAAATGTTAGTGGAATATGCCTTTTTTGCTTATTAGCAATTTTAGAGAGGATGATAGATGACAATTTCAAAAATCATTGACTACGATGAAGAAAATGAAACTTTCAATTTGTTATCTGAGTCTTTGCCAAAATTTAAATTCGATTTTAAATTACGTGAAATCCCTATAAATTTACTAGATTGGGATGAGCTAATTTCAAAATATGAAAAGCAAATTGAAGTTGAAATAAATTCTAATTCGCAAAGGTTAATTTTAGAATGTTTAGGTGTTGCCTGTAGAATTACGAATCGATGTGAAGACGCCGAAAAGTACTTATTAAAAGCACTTTCTTTATCTATTTCACAAGCTAGAACTGAAGCTGTTATTAAAAATTTAATCAGGTTAGCCGATGTATACAGATGGCTTTTTAATTTTGATAAAGCTAAATTAATTTATGATCAAGCAAAAGCACTTATTTTAGAAAACAATACTTCTGAATCAATTCACGCAAGCTTTCATCAGCATTTAGGAAAATATTATTTTGATCAAAAATATTTTGGTATTGCGGCTTGCGAATTTCAATTAGCGTATAAGATAAGAAGCGGAATTAATGCTTCAGCGGATCAGATGGAATCAAGCAAGATGGCTTTAGCCGAAGCGAAAAAACAATGGCCAAACCATCTGGAGAAAAACATTAGCATTCGTATTGCAAAAGTTTCTGATGCTGAGAGTGTTCACAATGTGCATATGTTTTCAATAAACAATATTTGCGCTAAGGACTATACAGCGGATGAGATTCGGGTGTGGGGTGGTCGTAAGTACAAGCCAAGCTTTAGAATACCATCTATTCTGAATGAAATATTTTTAGTTGTTGAATTCGAAAATAGTATTGAAGGCTTTTGCCAGATGGAGTTTGTGAAAAACAATAAAAACAGCTTAAGATCTTCAGTATTGCATGGCCTATATTTAACTCCTGAGATATTAAAAAAGAATATTGGAAATGTTTTGATTAAGTTAGTAATCGAGTACTGTCGAAGCGAGAATGTTAAAACAATTAAATTGCGTTCAACGTTAACCGCATTAAACTTTTATAAAAAAATGGGTTTTAAGCAAAATGGTGATATTGGTGGTCCAATCATAGATGGAATTATGGTTCGCGGATATCCAATGAAGATGGATTTAGAATAGAAAAAGGAATTTATATGTTTGAAAAAAAAGTTTGGTTTATTACGGGATGTTCAACGGGATTTGGAAGATGTCTAACTGAAGAGCTTTTGAAAGCCAATCAAGTTGTTGTTGCAACGGCCAGAAATCCAAAATCTTTAGAGGATCTGGTGTTGAAATATCCTGATCAGATTTTTCCATTAAAACTAGATGTTACAAATATGAATGAAATTGAGAATGCAGTTAAATCTGCTTTCGCTAAGTACGGTAAAATAGATGTTCTTGTGAATAATGCAGGATACGGAATTATCGGAGCCATTGAAGAGGTTAGCGAAGCCGAAACCAAGCGTATTTTTGATACCAATGTTTTTGGTCTTATTGAAGTAACAAAAACGATATTACCTTATATGCGCAAACAAAAAAGTGGACATATATTAAATATTTCATCCGTTGCTGGATTTACTTCGACTCCTGGTTTTGGTATTTACAATGCCACAAAATTTGCAGTTGAAGGCTTGTCGGAAGCGCTTGCAGGAGAAGTTTCTGCATTTGGAATTAAAGTAATTATTATTGAGCCAGGGCCGTTTAAAACTGATTTCGCAAACCGTTCTTTAGGACATGCTACTGAAATATTAGACTATGCAGAATCTATGAAAAATGCGCGGCTTTACGCTAAAAATATTGATGGCAAGCAGCCTGGGGACCCTAGAAAAGGGGCGCAAGCGATGATTGAACTAGTCCGTCTGAAAGATCCTCCATTAAGAATTCCATTCGGTAAAATTGCAGTCGATCGGATTAAGTTAAAAATAAATACGTTTACATCAGATATTAAAAAATATGAAAAAATGATTTTAGAAACTGATTTTTCTATATCTTCTTAAAATGGTTTAGCGAGGGATCAACAATTAAACCTTTCGGATTTTTTTGTGTTGAAACGCTTTCGGGCAAAGAAGATTGAATTGTTTTTTGTAAGGCGTCGATCAATGATTTTCGGCCATAAGAGCTGTGAAATAATAAGCTGATTTTGCGAAATGGCGTTGGAGCAATAATTTCACGAGTGCCTGTTTTGCGGTGTTCAAAATGAAGAACGGATTCTGCCAGTTTTGGAATTAAAGTGAATGAGTTATTTCTATCAACAATTGATACTAAGGTTTGAAGGCCTCCATTTTTTAATCTTATTTGGCCCTGATTTGATTCTTTTATGTTAAGTCCGCATGCCGAAACAACTTGGTCGCGTAGACAGTGTGTTTCGTCTAATAATGTTACTGCATAATCTGAGATGCTAGATAAACGAATTTCCTTTTTTTCTAAAAGTGGATGACCTTGGCTGGCATAAACAGTGAAAGGTTCGTAATACAAAAGTTTTTCAATTAAATTTTCAGGAGCTTTTTTTGGAGTTGATAAAATAGCCGCATCAATACGCCCATGATGAAGTTCATGAATTAAGTTTTCTGTTTTATCCTCACTGATTTCAAGTTCAAGTTGAGGGTAATCTTTATATACTGTATTTATAAAATGAGGGACTAAATACGGGCTTATTGTTGGAATAATGCCAATGCGCAAGGTTCCGCTAACTTCTTTGTTAAAGAAGCTACATTCGTCTTCAAGTTTTTGTGCTTCCGATAAAACACTTCGAGCATGTGCTAAGATCGAACGTCCGATGGAAGTAACCCGTACCCCTGAGCTGGTTGAGCGATCAAATAGAGTAATTCCCAATTCGTCTTCTAGCTTTTTGACTTGAGCACTAAGGCTAGGCTGAGCCACGTGGCAGAAGTCAGCAGCTAGATTAAAGCTAAGATGTTGTTCGATAGCTAAAATGTATTTGAGTTGCTGCAAAGTCATGGTTTTATGTTAATAGTTTTAAACTACTAAGCAATAGTAATTTTATATTTCATAACTATTAATAAAAAGACGATGATTAGATATAACAAAGGCGGCAAATGAGAACATGGTCTGAGTATAAACAAACAGTCAATAAAGAGGCCTCGATTTTTAATTGGGCTCGTGAAGCTAACTTGTCTGAATTGAAAAAACTTAATTTAGATAGCAGCTCTGTGAATGTAAGCGATGGTAAAGGATATTCTGCTTTAATGTTAGCTGCTTATCATGGGCATCAGGACGTGTGCGAGTTCCTAATTAGAAACGAAGCTGATGTAAATGCTAAAGACAATTCGGGAAGTAGTATTTTAATGGGAGCGTCGTTTAAAGGTCATTTGGAAATTGTTAGGTTGTTAGTAAACAGTGGGGCGGATGTTACTTACGAAAATAGTAAGCGACAAAGTGCTTTAGATTTTGCTCAGATGTTTGGGCGTGCAGATGTTGTTAAGTATTTAAAAACAAAAAAAAATCAAGACGGAGTCTTTGGAATCTTGGATGTTATTCAGGGTTGGTCCTCTGTCTTTAACTTTAAAGGAGCAAAAAATGAAAAATAAAACATTAACAACAGCCGGTGGTCATCCTGTCGCGCAAAATCAACATTCGGAAACGGCTGGAAAGCACGGACCAATATTGATTCAAGATTTCCATTTAATTGAAAAGTTAGCGCATTTTAATCGAGAGCGAGTTCCAGAACGAGTAGTTCATGCTAAAGGATCGGGTGCTTATGGTACGTTTACAGTAACTCATGATATTTCAAAATACACACGGGCCTCTATTTTTTCTAGCGTTGGAAAAAAGACACCTTTGTTTTTAAGATTTTCTACAGTGGCAGGTGAAAAAGGATCCGCAGATACGGAAAGAGATCCGCGTGGATTTGCAATTAAGTTTTACACCGAAGAGGGTGTTTGGGATGTTGTTGGAAATAATACGCCCGTATTTTTCGAAAGAGATCCTTTGAAGTTTCCAGATTTTATACATTCGCAAAAACGGGATCCTAAGACTGGATACAAGGATCCGAAAAGAATGTGGGACTATTGGGCTAAGTCACCTGAAGGTTTGCATCAAATGACAATTCTTTTTAGTGATCGAGGTATACCTGATGGATATCGATTTATGCACGGTTTTGGTAGTCACACCTTTAGTTTTTGGAATAACAGTGGTGAAAGATTTTGGGTTAAGTTTCATTTTAAATCTATGCAGGGAATTAAAAATTTAACTCCACAAAAAGCAGCCGAAATAGCAGGAATAGATCCGGATTATGCAGGACGCGATTTGTTTGAAGCAATTGAAAAAAAGCAAAACCCAAAATGGGCATTAAAAGTTCAAATCATGGAAGAAGTTGATGCTGAAAAATATCAGATTAACCCATTTGATTTAACGAAAGTTTGGCCGCATAAAGATTATCCATTAATTGATGTTGGTGAATTAGAATTAAATAGAAATCCAGAAAATTACTTTGCTGAAGTGGAACAAGCTGCATTTTCTCCGAGTAATGTCCCTTCGGGTATTGGTTTTTCGCCCGATAAAATGTTGCAAGGAAGATTGTTTGCATACCCAGATGCTCAACGTTACAGAATTGGAGCTAATTATCAGCATCTACCAGTGAATCGTCCAATGAACCAAGTGAATTCTTATCAACGGGATGGGGCCATGCGCTTTGATGGAAATTCAAGCCAGTACGATAATTATGAACCAAATGGATTTAATGGGCCTAAGCAGAGTGAAAGTTTTGCTGAACCACCATTACGAATTTCAGGTGATGCGGCAAGATACGATGCACATAAAGATAATGATGAATATTCGCAAGCAGGAGATTTATATCGAATATTTACAGAACAGCAGAAAGACCAAATTACGTCAGTAATTGCTGGAACAATGCAGGGAATACCCGAAGAAATTATTAAACCAAATTTAATGAATTTTGCTCGATGTGATCAAGATTACGGACAGCGCATTGCAAATAAATTAGGAATTAAAATTTTTTAAAACTGAGGTATCTATGAAATTGATGTCAATAACTAAAAGTAAAATAACTAAGTATGGTTGGAAGGCCGTACTTAGTTTTTTCATGTTCTATTTGATACGTGATGCAACACTTTATATGATTTTACCTTATGTCTTAGTTTCTAGATAAAACAATTAAGGTTCGGCCCTAGTAATAATGAAAGCAGAAGTAACAGTCAGCAAAATAGAAACTGCAATTTTGACTTCAAGAATGTGTACTTTGAGCCATATTAAAGTTAGAGAACTTATTATCATCAAAACTGCAATAATTTTGGTTGGTCTTGAAATGGCTTTTTTTTCATCCCAATTTATTAAAACTTTTCCAAAAAGGGGATGAGCATATATCCAATTATGAGTTCGAGGTGATGATTTCATAAAGCACCAAGCGGCAAGTAAAACAAATGGAGTCGTTGGTAGCAGAGGCAAAAAAATCCCGACGATACCTAGAATAAGGGATATTATTCCAAAGCTAAATAATAGACCACGAACAAACTTATTTTTAATTGTATTCATTAATTTCCAAAAAAACTAAAATAATTTATTTTATGGTATTAGATTTTGAAATAGAATCAAGAATATTAGAAAATTCACGAGTAAATTGAGTTTGTGTTTCTTTTGTGATCAAAAATGGATTCATTAATGTCATTCGCACAAGATGACATGACTCCGAATCTAATATCATTCCTGCTTTAAGAAGTTGCTGCATAAGCCAAGGGTGCTTTTCTAGGGGCAATGATGTCTTAGATACAAAATAGGGTGGATTTTGTAGGGGGAGTAGTTTGAAAATTAGATCAACCCATTTATTGGAGCGAGACAATTTTTTAGAATCAGGAAGTACAGTCCAGCAAAGTATATTTAAGTCCAAGCCTTCAGTAAATAATAGACCATCAACATTATGTGAAAGTATTTTTTGAAAACTAGTTTTTGCTTGAAGTTGCTTTTCTAATACACGACCTAATCCTTTATCATGAAAACCAAGTGATTTAGCTGTCAGCCATGTTGCGGCGGCTCCTGTAGCGGGTCTGGAGCCTTCAACGGATTGAACACCAGCCTCTTGTGCCGATTGAAATTGAATATAGGGAGCTTTAATGTCTGAATAGAAATATTTTTTGCGCTGCCTGCATAAAAATGCTCCACAACCATAGGGAACATATCCTAGTTTGTGAGGATCTAAAGTTAGACTATCTACTTTTTGCAAAGCAATAGTTTGTTTTTCTAAATGTGAATTTGGTTTTGCTTTAACACATGCATAAAAGCCGCCGTAAGCCGCGTCAACATGATGCCAGATATGTTTTTTATGATTAGTTATAAGTTGCGCAACTTTATAAATATCGTCTATGGTTCCACGTTCGGTCGATCCATACAAAGTAACTATTCCTAAAATAGGATCTTTTAGGTTCAGCAATATTTTTTTTAAATAGGAAATTGATAAACGCCCTTTTGAATCCAATGGGACTTCAAGGAAAGCAGATTCTGGGAATCCTAAGATTTTTAAATTTTTTTTCCATGAATAATGAGCAGCAGATGATGTTAGCAATTTAGCATTTGCCCACTGATTAGTCGGTAACTTTGCCCGCATCCTTAATAGTGCTTCTAGGTTTGCAATCGTGCCACCGGAAGTAAGATGACCTATGCCGCTGCGCCATTTCAACATTTTGTAAAGACTGCGAATCGCATTAGCTTCGATTTTTAATCCAACACGGGATGATTCCATAGAAATATTATTTGGATTGTATAGCAATGCGGTTACATGGCCAAGTAAACCAGGTAATGAGGTTTCTGAAAACATATGCCCCATATATCTAGGAGAAAAATGAGGTATTTCTTTTTGAAAGTCAGTTGAAAGTTTATCAACTAATAAGATAAGTTTTTTTTGCGCGTTTAAATAATGCAGATTTGAAAGATCTTCGGTAGAAATCGCCGAACCGTCTTTAGGGAATAATGATTTTCTCCATTGGGAATGCTGTGTTAATAATTCTGCAAACAAGGAAAATAAAAAACTTGAATTTTCAGCTTGAGGTCCTAAAAAATTTGACTTCAACGAGATATCTGACAATAGGCATTTTTTCATACTTGCATGTTGATGCAGTTTTTCTTGAACGAGTTATGACCTAGATCATAACTCTCTGATATTCGAGTCAAAATTTTTAATTTTTGGAAAACAAATTTCAATGCAAGTATTGGTAAGGTTGGGGGCAAAAGCAATTGTTGAGCTATGTTTGTAAAGTACAGCTTTTGAATTTGGCAAGCCTAAGCTTGCATTCGCACCGGCCTTTTTAGAAGTAAAAAAGGGGTCGAACAGTTTGTTTTTTATTTTCTCTGGAATTGCTTGGCCTGAATCAGTAATTCGGATAATTGCCAGTTTATTAAAATCAAAGGCTTCGATTTTAACCCACTTGTCGGAGCTTGTTTTGGCTGCATTGATTCCGTTATTAATTAAATTAATTAAGACTTGCTCAATTTCGATTGCATCGCAAAGTATGTATGATTCAGATTTAATTTCACAAATAATTTCAACGCAATTTAATATTGATTTTGTTTTAGTCAGTGTTATGGCTTCGTGAATAAGCTCTGACAAAGCATGTGGCTTATAATCTTCGCCAGAAGATATACGCGATATTTTATTTAAATTGGCAATGCATTTTGAAATATTTTCGCTAGCTTTTTGAATGGCTGCTATTTTTGACACAGCTTTTTCAGAATCCTTTAACTGTCTTAATAGAAGTTCTGCGGCTCCGGTGATAATTGTTAAAGGATTATTAATTTCGTGTGAAAAACCAACTGACATTTCGCTAAGTAATTTTATTTTTGAAGTTTGAATTAAATTTAATTCAGCTTGTTTAATTTTATTTATATTAGTTTGTGTACCAACCATGCGAACAGGGCTTCCATCCGGCAAACGACTAACAACCATTCCTCTTTCAAAAATCCACATATATGAGCCATCACTTCGCAATACTCGATGTTCACTAGTGTAAGGACCTTTGTCGTCAAAATGATTTTTAAAAGCCTCCATGACTCCGCCTAAGTCGTCTGGATGAATAGATTTACTCCATTCGTCTAAGCTTAAAGACGCTTTGTCTTCTGCGAAGCCGTGCATTTTTAATCCATTTTTAGAATAATTAATTGAATTATTTGGAATATTTAAATCCCAAGCACTGTCGCCTGAAGCTTCCACTGCCAACTTAAAAAATTGATTATTGTCTTGAATTGAATTTTCTTTTGATAAAGATTTTATTTTATCAGAGGCTGTATTCGTAATGTGAATAAGTTCTTCATTTTTGAATGGTTTTGAAATAAAATGATAAGCACCTGACTTCATTGCTTCTACGGCTGTTTCAATTGTCCCATATGCCGACATCATTATAGAAACAGTTTCAGGGTAGTCTGTTTGAATTTTTTTAAGAAACATTAATCCATCAATGTCTTTCATTTTATGATCAGTAATTACAATTTGAGGTGGGTGGCTTTTGAATTTTAATAAAGCATCTTTGGCTGAAAAAAATTGAGAAACTTCATAACCTTCTTCGGTAAGAACATCCTTAAGAAAGTGAACCATACCAATATCATCATCTACAACAGCAACTTTATTTCCAAGCCTCATGTACATCCTTGATGTGGCGTCTAAAACTAAATCTTCAAAAAACATGCCCTTTAGGGGTAAATTATAAAAAAAATCATGAATTATATAACTATCTGATTCTAAACAGTTATTTATTAACGGGCATTAAATTAAATTAAACATCTTTGTTGGTATAGGCCACTTTGGCTGAATATAAAAAAGGAGAAAAGACAAAGAGTCACACAATATTGGGTTAAAGTTGTTGTAGAAGATTTGACGTTAAAAATATTTAACAAGGTTGCTTTTGGAAATCTTAAGCAAGAGTGACAATTCTTGCTTGTTAGTTAAAATTTAGACAAAAGTCAGATAGGAACAAATATTTTTTCATAGGTAAAATAGCAAACTTGCAATTGAGTGAAGGGGCATCATTACTGCAGCTGAATGGATGTTATCAATTATTGAGTGTAGGCAAAACGTAAGGTGCAAATCGAAATGGTTAAAAAAAAATACCAGAGTTATTTAGTCTTTTTTTAGCTTTAGTAGGGGTAATTTTTTTTCCATTTAAATCGTATTCTAGTGAACAATGTCAGTCCCTATTTATTTCTGATCATGTTTTAGAGCGACAAATTCAAAAAACATTAGAAAGTCTTGAAAGCGATAAAAAAAGTTATTCTGGTTTTTTGAATTTATTAAGTAGCAAAGCTAAAACACAAAGTAGAATACGAAGCTCTTTGAT
Source organism: Pseudobdellovibrio sp. (assembly GCA_049301055.1). GTDB lineage: Bacteria > Bdellovibrionota > Bdellovibrionia > Bdellovibrionales > Bdellovibrionaceae > Pseudobdellovibrio. The sequence goes on from JBAQKN010000017.1 coordinate 19,088, forward strand.
AGATCATTTTAATAAACTGGATCAAAGCGCAAATTTTAATATTCATGATTTAGTATTACCAGTGGCAATGGCTATTGATCTTAAGGATTCTGAAAACAGTGTTTTTGGTTATTACGAATATATGAAAATTATTTCGAAACTGAGTCAAATTCAGTCTTCGGATTAAATGTTTAATGCATATCAAAGTGAATTTGAAATCTATTTTGCCCGTACTGTCGGATACAGCAAAAACTGGATTTTAAAAGTATTAAGCCAGAATTCAGGTTGGACGCTAGTACCAACAGATCTTATTCTTTCAACTGAGGATTTATTGTATTTGAATGTAAATCAAATAGCTCCACTTTGGATTACCAATCAGGCGCAAATTGCAGATGGAATTAAACTTGAACCATTGCGAGTTTATACCCACGATTTTGGACATTTTATTAATCAGGCAACAGATTATTACGTACAAGAAAAAATGGAAACACGTCTACTGCGAATTCAAGATAATATATATTCAATATTAAGTTATGGGGTCAACGCATTGTCTATAGGCGCAGCCTATTATTATACTCATGAATTATATTCTACGGATGAAGGTATGTTTATGAGAAAACCTGAAACGTTTACCTGCAGGTTTGCTAATCCAAGTGATCTTGGTCCAATATATGAAAAAGTACAAATGGAAGATGGCAAAAGTATCACTGAATTTCTGATTGCTATTCGTGATTTAATTCAAGTAAGTTTTAAATTGCGCAATCCCAAGTAAATAGTAAACGGCAATAGCATTATTAGAAATATCAAATTCATTTTACCAGAAGTGGGTGGGGGTAGGCTTTTAACTAATCCACATCCCGCAAATTTTTTATCAGAGATTTCATCGCTTGGGTAAAGATAACTCATTCCATCGATATCATCTTGAGAAAGGCTTAAAGTGTTTTTAGCGCTAGCATCGTAGTACATCAATGCTTTCGTGCTTTGAGAGTGTCCTAATCCTAAGATATGGCCAATTTCGTGAGCTAAAATTACTTTTAATAATGTTTGATCGAAGTTGCCAATATTGGCTTGGCCGACAGAGGCGTTAAGATATAAAATTCCTTGAGTAATTCGTCCACTAGTTCCGTTTACTGCAGCTGCGCCTGGAACAGAGTTTTGATCGGCTCCAACAACGGATTGGAAATTTGTTTCGCAATAAACTGTTGTCGGCCCCGACATTGTTGTGCTTGTTGTGGTTCCGTCATAGGAAACTTTAATGGAACTTGTTGGAACATTATTCCAAACCGCAACGGCTCCTGAAATAATAGAAGGCACATCAATTCCAGCGGGGCAATTTGCGGTATTGACGTAAAGTTGCACATTTGAATCAGACCAACCTTTAAGATCAGGATTGGTCGAGCTATTTAAAGTAAAAGCATTGCTAGTGCAAAAAGAAAATAAGCTTAAACAAATAATCAGAATTTGTTTCATTTAATTTACTCCAAATTGGTAGGCATAACTTAGCATAAAACTTTGTGAACGTTTCGTGCTAGACATTAAATTTTCAACAATTAAATCTACACCTAACCGTGAGCTTTCAAAAACATAAGAACCACCTAAATTGGTTGACAACTTTCGAATCGTCGAACTTCGGCCAGGAACAGCGAAAGTTGCAGTAGTTGATCCATTATTCATTACCGTTGTGCCACCGGCTCCTTTAATAATATATTGCATATATCCGGGGCCAACGTACCAATCCCATTTTCCAGTAGTAATAACATTTTTTCCAAATTGAAAAACCAAATGAGTCATAGTTATTTTAGCAGTGTCGCCGGGTGTTGCGCGGGTCAGAAAAGAATAACTAAGCTGTGGTGAAATAAACCAGTCTGAAGACAATGTGGAGTCATATTTAAAATTAAAGGGATAGCTGGGTTCGCCTAAAAGACCCGTTTTTCCATCATCTTTTTGAGATGTTTTATATAAAAAATTTTCTGAATAATAACCAAATCCAACAGAGAAGGTTTTGTTGGTAAAAGCAAATGCCGGAATAGTAGATAGTAGGAAAAATACTAACAAAGTAATTTTTGAGAAGACTCTTTTTTTCATGCCTAATTAGGATTAAATGAAAAGACACTTTTGTCACCTTGGAAGATAGTTAAGTTGAAACAATTTAATTTTTTCGCTCGACTTACTTGCGACTTTAAGAAACCCAATATAGATTAACCGAATGAAAACTATTTTAATTACCGGTACTAGCTCTGGAATTGGACAAGAATTAGTGCGATTTTTATCTGATAAGCAATATCGAATTATAGCGACTGTTCGGAAAATTGAAGATGCCGAGAAAATAAAAAAAACTTTTTTAAATCATGTTATTCCGATTGTCATTGATTTATCAAATTTATCACAGATTGAAAAAATACCTGATTTGCTAAAAAAAGAATTTAATATTGTAAAGTTAGATGGTCTTATTAATAACGCCGGAATCGCCTTGGCAGCGCCATTCTTAGATCAAAGCTTTTCCGAAGTGGAAAGTATAATCTCTTTGAATGTTTTATCGGTAATGAAGTTGACACAAGTGATGCTTCCATTATTAGGAGCAAAAAATCCTGCTGTTGATCCTAATAAAGAGCCTGGGGTTATTATTAATATTTCATCTATATCTGGTACGGGGGGGGCTCCATTTTTAGCAGCATATGCGGCAAGCAAGCATGCCATCGAAGGTTTTTCGGACGCACTTCGTAAAGAGCTGATGATTTTTGGAATTAAGGTTGTGGTCGTTGGTCCTGGATCTATCAAAACTCCAATTTGGAGCAAAGGATTTGGACAAGGAGCAGATTGCTACGCAAAATCTATTTATGCAGAATCTTTTAAAAAATTTATTTCTTTTGCTCTTAATGAAGAAAAAAATGCACTTGAGGTTTCTGATATTTCAAAGTTAATTTTTAAAATTTTAAATCAAAAAAATCCTGCATTTAGATACGCACCAATACCAAGAAAAATAATGAATTGGTATATTCCGAAGCTAATGCCTAAGCGAATTTACAATTTATTAACTGCAAAAGCTTTGGGATTGATTCGCCAAAGGTAATAAAAATATTTTTTTATTACAAACAACGCATAAGTATGTAGGAAAGCAGTAGTAATGATGACTAAGTCGAATTCTTAGATCAACTTTCTACTTTACTAACTTTTGAACCTCAGAGATAAACCAGTTTTTAAATTTATTTTCAATTAAAAATTGCGGAAGAATTGTAACTCCAAGACCTGTTGATTGCATTCGAGTTTGCTTGAAACAACATAGACAAAATCAACAGCCTTTAATTTTTGCTGAGATAACTTTAACGGCAATTTAGGGACATTAAAAAATATACCAAAATCAATCGATCCATTTTTTATATCTGATAAAAAATAATTTTGAGGAACCTGTGTCGTGATTAAACTTAAATAAAGGATTAGTCTTTTTTATTTTTGGATAAGAAAAATTTGCATCTCTATTGACCAATTGCTAAAACTCCCATAGATTCACTTCAAGTACGGCATCAATGCCGTCAATTTTACACCTATTTAAAGGAGGTCTTCATGTTTAATCTATCATTCACAAAGAGCCTTCTTTCGTTCCAAAACTAATACTACAGTTTCAGTTCAATTCAAGGCTCTTAATTTATTTTCGTATTTGAAATTAACTTAAGGAGTTTTATGCTTAGTTCCCAAAAAGAATTTTTATGTCTTTTTGGTTGGGATGGCTTTTTTGAAAGTCAGATTGAAGTTCAACCACCTAACCTTGTTTTTAGTTCTTTATATCCCGCTCGTGTTATTTGCGAAGAGAAAAATCTCTATCGCATTCAATTGGGCTTAAATGATGTTCGCTGGGCTTCTGTGAGCGGCAAGATGCAGTTTAATGCTATGAATAGAGTTGATTATCCAGCTGTCGGAGATTGGGTCTTGGCCGAGGTTCCAGACCAAGCAGATCGCGCGGTGATTCATCGTATTTGTCCAAGAAAAAGTATTATTTATCGCAAACAAGTTGGATCAAGTGCAGACATGCAAATTCTTTCGACGAATGTGGACTATGCATTTATAACCACAGCGCTAAATAACGAACTTAATTATCGTCGTATTGAAAGATACCTTGCTGTGGCTTGGGATTCAGGTGCAACTCCTGTCATATTATTAACGAAGTCGGACATTTATTCTGAAAAAGTTGTCGATGCTTTGAATGAGGCCCGTCGTGAATTTCCAAATGTTGATATTCACGCTATTTCTAAAAACGATTTTGAAAAAGAAAATTGTTTTCGTGAATATCTAAAAGAAGGAAAGACATCTGTTGTTATAGGCTCATCAGGTGTTGGTAAATCAACCTTGGTTAATTTTTTAATCGGGGAAGAGCAAATCAAAACACAGAATGTTCGTGAAAGTGATAGTAAAGGTCGGCACACGACAACATCTAGGTCTTTATATGTAAGTCGTTATGGAAGCTTAATTATCGATACTCCCGGGATGCGGGAATTGCAGCTTGCCGATCACATGGATGGTGTCAGTGTTCAATTTTCGGATATTGAATCTTTGATATCAAAATGTCGGTTCAATGATTGCCAGCATAAAACCGAGCCCAGCTGTAAAATCAGAAAAGCTTTGGCCGACGATTCTCTTTCGGAAGAATGCTGGAAAAGTTATCAAAAGCTTGCCTCCGAGGTTCGCCACGCCATGAGAAAACAAAATAAAGAACTGGCAACAGAAGATCGAAAACTTTGGAAAAAAATAAGTATTAATGCTGGAAATAAAAACCAACAAAAGAAAGGAGTCATATAATGAGTAACAAAATTATTTTCAAAAAGTATTTATTTTTTGACAGCAAAAACGAGGAGATTGGTACAGTGACTTTAGAACACTTATGGGCTGACGTTTTTGGCTTGAGAATAAAAAGAACAGAAAAGTTTTCTTTATTAAGTCAGTGGGAAAGCGCCTTTCAAGAAGCTTTGGTGCAGGCTCAAATTTTTAATGCCAGACAAGTTATATTTCGTCTAATTAAAGATAACGATTCAGAGGAACTAGGTCGGATGCTTCAGGGACTTGGCTTCCAGAAAAAAAATGAACGTGTTGAATATAGAAAACCGATTGATGAATTGCCTGACGATGAGGGCTCACCAATCATTTGGAAATCTGCTGCGGAACTTTGCTGGAGTCATCAAGAAATCGCTAACACATTAAAATTAGTTGCGACAGGAGATCCAGACACTGATCCGAATGAAGATCCTTTACTGTTTATTCAAGATATTTTAGCTGATCCCTTTCTTACTTCGGGATTGCAGTGCATTCATATTGGATTTATTGAAGACAAAATTGCGGCATTAACAGTAGTTCAGACGAACCTTAACATTGGTTGGACTCACATTTCTTATATGGGTACTGCGCTTAAGTTTAGAAATAAAAATCTTGGTCAGTGGGTTCATCGTTATAGTTTTAGGCAGATGAGAATCCAAGGTTGTAAGCTATATCATGGTGGAACGAATTCTACGAATAAACCGATGATTCAGTTGTTTGAAAAGCACGGATGTAATTTGTTTTGCGAAATGGAAGAGTGGATTTATTTTTTGAAACGAGTTCAGTCATGAAAAGAGAAGCATTTAAAACAAAAAGACTTATACTTCGCCCATTGAAAGTCACCGATTATGCTGAGTGGTTTGATTGCTATGTAAATTCACTTCAAGTTCAAAGTAAGTGGGACATTAAGCCTCGTAACGCAAAAGATTGCACGAAAACCATTTTTAAAAAGGTTATAGCTGAGCATCAAAAGTTAGCTTTAGCCGATGATTACTACCGCTACTATGTTTTTGAAAAAAAGACTGGTGCTATTCTCGGTCAAATAGATTTTGATATTTTTGTTAGAAGCACTCATCAATTCGCTAATTTTGGCTACCAAATTTATAATCGTCATTGGTGAAGGCAATCGGAATGAAAAAAGAAGGAATTAAAAAGCGATATTGGTTTGAGTATGGAAAGTGGGTCGATCATCTCATCTATATTGCAAATCCGGAAGATATTGGACTTAAAGGAAAAAAACCAAATATGTAGGATTAAATAAGCCACCAGTTAAAAGCTGGTGGCTAAGCTGGGGCTTTTATTAAAATTTAAATTGATTTACAGAGTTAATGATTACAATATCATTGTCCTGAAAGTCGCATTCTTTTGGATGTAACATTTTGTAAATCCCCCCGCATATTTTAAGTCCATTTTCGCTGAGCTGATAAGAGTCGTAAGCACCGCCACAAACAATGCTTCCATCGTCAGAACGTTGCCAAGATGAATAAAGCCCGCCCACACAGACTTTCCCATCGTCACCGCGCTGCCAGGAATCATAATTTCCGCCACAGTAAACTTGTCCGCTGTCATCTCTTTGCCATGAATTATAAAGTCCGCCTACGCAAACCTGACTTCCACGCCTAGCCCAAGATTCATAGTCGCAGCCACAATAAATAATTCCATGGCGAATTTCGTAGCTGTTTGAGCCTTTGATACATTTAAATTCGTATGCAAAAGCTGACAACGCAAAAAAAGAACTTATAAAAATAGAAATGAAATTTCTCATGGCTTCTCCAAGATTTCAGGCAAATAAATATTAAAGTTTTACTTCGTATTATCTATTAGAAAGATCACACTTCCAAATAACTGACGAAGGTGCCGCATAATCTGAATGTGTTATTGTTACTGTTGCGGTTAATACAGCAACAGTTTCAGCGGGTGGGCCACCAAATGCACCACCAACTTGACTTGTAAAGATGTAAGCTTTTGAGTTAACTCGGTCAGAAATTTGTGTGTATTCTCCGACCACTTTGCTAATGTAAGCGTTGTCTGGGCGAAGTAACGATAAGGCTGGGCCCGCGCATTGAATTAAAGCGTTAGAGGCTTCAATGGTATTAACCTCATTATTAGTGGGATTTGCATGTGCTAGTGACCCTGTTAATGTTAATGCAAGGGCTAGTGTAGTAAAAGTCTTTTGGATCGTTTTCATATTAAACTCCTTTGAGTTGTTTGGTTTTAAAGCTTCCTGATGCATTGCAATATATCGAATTATGCCTATAAAGTATATTTATTAATAATTAATTATGATGGTATAGTATATTTAAAATATATGAAAATTTATCAATTTGAATCTTATACTGAAGCTATTTTTGAAGCCATAGATGAAAAAAAAATGAACAATTCGAAATGGACAATGGCACAACTTGCGCAAGCCTGTCTGATGCAGCCAAGTTACGTAACGAATGTATTAAAGGGGCGTGGTGACTTTAACACGGAACAACTTTTTCGTATTTGTGAGCAACTGGATTTGAATGCAGAGCAAACAGAATTTATAACGTTATTATTAGAAATAAAAAAAACATCATATCCAAAGCGCAAAGTTCAATTAGAAAAAAAAATTGCAGAAATTCGGTCACGTCATCTGCGCGCTGAAAAAATTCTTTCTGTTAAAACGGTTGAATTAACCGCGGAGCAATTAGAAAAATACTATCTAGATCCATTTATTCAATTAGTTCATATTTATTTAGGAATAAATAATGAATCGACACTAGATTCACTGACCTTAAAGTTTGGCATACCGAAGTTGCAAATGGCGCAGGTGTTAGGTGTGTTGGAAGAAATTAAGTATATTCAAAAAAAAGCAGGACAATATTTAGTTTTAGTTGGAGGTCGACACTTACCCAGAGAATCACATATTCTAAAGCCTCATCAAATATTGATAAGGCTAAAATCATTAGATCAGATGCAAAGATTAAGTCCCGATCAAAATTATAATTTTTCGGCAACGATTTCGACAACGCCAGAAGTTCGCACCCAGTTGCAAGCAGAATTTTTAAAGTTTTTAAAAGTCGCAGAAAAACTAGTTAAGGGGCATGAAGCAAAAAAATTATATCAAATTAATTTTGATCTATTTCCATGGGAGATCGACTAGGATTAACAAGATCACAGTAGCGTTTAGCCTTTTGAGCCATTTCAGTAAATCGTAAACTGGGCCCATATTGATAAATCCAAGTACACGTGTAGTTGACTTGCGCGTTTGCATTTTGAATAAAATCTAGTGATGCAAAAGGTGCCATGACTAATTCAGCATTAATAGATCTGTTTGTTATATCCATAATATAATAGCTAATAAAAAGAAAAGACATTTCTTCAGAAAGCCATTTTTCATTTTCGCTAGGATTCATACTGATATCCTTACAAAGCGGAAGTGATTTTTTATCTTGTTTTGTTTTTGAGTTCTTTTGGTAATTATAATTACAGGCGTCGATTTTTTCGCGAATAGTTTTCAACATACTGTAAAAACTTTCAAAACGTGACTCTTGCGAGCCTATTGGTCCTGTTACTTTTTGATCGTCACCAAAAAACATAAGATAGTCACCGAAGTAATAAACTAACCGACGTCGCATCTCGAACGATAAGGATATATCTGTCGGTTTTGCTAAAAAATTTTCGCTAAAGAAATTCATAACTAAGGGGCGAATATTGTCAGATGTCGTGTACCCTAAAATTTGACCTAGCAAATACATTTGTTCGTGCAAAACTAAAATAGCTTTATTTAAAGGGTCAAGTTGCATAAACAAATCGTTATCGACTTCAATTTTAACAATGGGTAAATGTGAACTAGGGCCATCACCTTTGTTATATTTATCTTTTGTATATCTAGCGACTAATTGAACCAAACGACAATTATCAGTAAGATTTTCAGTAGGGTTTGCGTCATAAATGCGTTGAATAGATTCTTTACCTATCCAGCTTGATGTTTCAATCAATTGGCTGACTTGCAATAAACGATAAATAAAAAGTGGAGCTGTAAAAGCCATAGAAGACTTTACTTCAGAAATAATTTTTTCGTAATTTTCTGAACTAGGTACAATAAGTTTGAAACTTTGTTTTTGTTGCCATTCCCAGTAATCTAGCGTTACCAACGTTGCAATATGCTTTTTTAGATTTTTGGGAATTGCAATGTTAGCATCAATATATTCATCTGCTTGATTAGCACGGGCAACCGAATCAAAACAAGCTACGCCGCCGCCGCCACCACTAGAGCCCCAGCCGCCATTGGCTTTTTCAATACCCTTAAGTTCTTTTAATAATTTAGCTTCAGGTTTAATTTTATCAATAATTAATGAATTGTTATTCATTTTTGTAAAATCAGAAAGTTCTGTTTTATGAATAGATTTTTTGCCTGCATCAATTGTAGAGGGTGACTTTGCCTTATAGTTCGCTGTCCCATTTTGAGCCATCACTTGAAAGGACAATAATAGAATGGAACAAAATATTTTCATACTTTAACTGATAGCAAATTATATGCTTAGCTATAAGAGCTAAATTGTCGTTGAAATCTATATGATGCTTATAGAACATTGTTAGTGCCAAAAAATGTTAAATTCCAAGTACCTAAAAAGCAATTCTTTTAGTGATATCGAAAAGTTCTGGAGAATTTCACTGATCGGAGCCACCCAGTTTCACGTTTGGGAGCCACTTCGGATATAGAAAAAGTTTTAGTGATTTAAATCCTTACTGTCAAGTTTCTTTGCTTTTACTTTTCGATAACTTTCG
>JBAQKN010000018.1:0-65029 GCA_049301055.1 Pseudobdellovibrio sp.
AGGCTCGGTTATAACATTTGCTCCGTAAGTGGCTCCCGATTATGAAACTAGGTGGCTCCCGTTCATGCAACTCACTGGATCCCACTTATGCAACTGGGTGGATCCCGTTTGGTGAAATTCTGCAGTACGTACTAGAAAACGAATCAAGTCCCGAGATCAAATCCCAAATCATTCAAAAAGTAGTCGATCGAATTATTGTAAAATCTGATTCAATAAAAATTTATTTCTTCGTCGGCGAATCGCACTACAAAAAAGAAATCAATATCAGCAGTCAACAGGGGGCCGGCGCAAGCAGCCTGTCCCTACCAGAAAAAAGACACACGGGTCCCCTCCCTGTTTTTCACGGGAACCCAAAGACATCTGAATTTTTATTTTTAAAACCGAACCTGACACCGAACTTTTTTTATGACGCTGGTTCGAACAGCTTGAAAAATGGTAGGGAGTACAGGAAAGCCATTCCATTTCTAAGTACTTGTATCAACTAGTAAAAACTAACAAAATCAAACACTTGAGACGCCGCGTTTCCGACACTTTCCACCTGTTTCTATGGTTTTCTGATTGGGGTGGGGATGAATATACATCAGAGCTCAATTAGGCAGGGCATTCTTAGCCGTATTGACTCACCTTTTGGACCTTGTATTGCTGTATAAAAAGGGAAGCTTTTGAATAGTTTTAAGCAAGGATTAAACCGTTTTGAAGAGCTAAGGTGTCTTAAATATAGACAGCAGTTGCTGTTTTTTGGCTAATTGAGTATAAATCTTTTGGAGGAGTTTATGTCACACGGTGAAATTGAAAAAATCAAAGCAGGCGCTCCCGATTTAAATCAAATCGATCAGAAAATTCAAAATGAAGTTGAAGCAGAATTCCCTTACCTTACTCCTGAAGCTAGAAAAGCGATCGTTGAGTCACGATTGCAAATTATTAATGGTCCGCCGACGGGGAAATTAATAAAAGGTGATTTTGGAGACAATGCTAGCAAAAAAGTAAAGGATGATCTTTTTGAGTAGTCCGATATTTTTAGACACCGGCTTGCTCATTGCCCATTGCAGTAATAATAAAACAGAGGCAAATCGAGTATTAGAGGCAGAAAAAATTTTTCAAAAAAATCCTCACTCTTCTCGTCACACTGTTGAACCTTGCCTTGTAGAATTATTTTATAAAGTTCGTAAACATACTCAAATAAGCCCAAAAGACGTAAAAACACATCTTAACCATTGGGCGGTTACACCTTTTCCAGTAGATGCATCAAAAATTTTAGAAAAATATTTGTTAATATCACATAAAGCACAATTTGATTTTGCAGATTTTTATCTTTGCTGTGCGGCTCTTCATGTTTCACGATCAATTATTTTAACAATTGATCGCAACGATTTTCCGCTCGCATTATCCTATGCTCAAAAGTCCAAGCTATTTCCAGAGTCCAATGTAGTTCAGCTTATTCCACTAATGTAACGAAGCTAAAAGTTAAAAAAATAGAGTGCGTGGAGCAAAAATCATTGTCTCATGTTAGGAAAGCCGAACGAGCTCTAGATGTTCCCTGTTGTGTTTCCAGTTATTTTTTCTATATTAGAAGGTAATGAAAATTCCAACTATGCATGAAAATGACCTGAGCCATATAAACTATTTGATATCGCTGATTGAAAAATACGACCTGACTTTGCCATTTGATCCATTACATAATTTAATAGGCAATCTTCTTAATAAAGCTCCTGTGGCGGGAATTCAGTTAAAAGTTCCTCATGACATATTTAATCCAAATATTCAGGAGCACATTAATGGATGTTTTAGAATTCGGAAATTTAAAGAAATTGAATCTTTAAAAAATCAAATACAGGATGACCGCGCCTTATGGGCAAGGCCAAAAGCAAGTGTTAATGATTATGGACGTTGTCATAGTCCGAATCAGGAAATTTTATATTGTTCAAATAACATGATTGTAGGACTTGCAGAAGTAGGAGCTGAAGTTGGTGATCTTTGTGCCGTCGCGCGATTTACCTCGAAGTCAAATGTGGCTCCTATCAAAATGGTTCTTCTCGGCGATAGTCGCTATAAATTTGAGAACGACAAAAAGTATAATCCGTTAGGACATAATATCGAATCTCAACTTAGCGAATTAAATTTAACTAAATTAAAGGCTATTGAAGCGTTTTTGACCAAAGCATTTCAAAAGCCGATCGCCTTGAATGAGGAATATAACTATAAACTGACGTCATCGGTTGCAAAATTTTATTTTAATGAGCCAGCAAAAATGTTTCTGAAGGACGAAAGTACTTCTGTTGAAGGAATTCTTTACCCATCGATAAAGGCGAATTTAAAGTCATACAATTTAGCTATTCGTAACATTGTGGCACAAGAGCTTTTACAAATTACGAATATTTTCATAATTAGGGTATTAAAGATTGAAGACAAAAAATACATGTTTGAATTTATAGAGCAGGTAGTAGATCAAAATACTGATGGGTCGTATATTTGGGAACATTGCGGACAGGCTTAAAGTGCTGGTTACGTGCTTCCGACACTTTCCACCTATTTCTATGGTTTTCTAATTGGGGTGGGGATGAATCAGCCGATGCGGTCCCAGCGCACGGGATTATTATAAATATACAAAGCAAATTTTTCTTGCACCCTGTGACATTTCAAAGTGTAAAGATCAATTCCGCAGTGATCAGATTGGGGACCGTCAATCGTTTGATGTTCAAAATCTCCGGACTCATGAATTACATATATAACCCAGTTACTACACACCAGGCACCAGGGTGCGATTGTTCCTGAGGCTGTTATTCTAAAATCAAAATTTTTGCTGATAGCTAAAGCCTTAGGTAGGTGAGTAAAATTTGGCATTCCTTGATACTACCAAAACAAAAATCGTAAATACAAGTAAATAACTTTATATAGAAAGTGCTTTTCTAGACAAAATGAGTAGTGCATTACGTAATTTATTTTTTTAGAAATGTTAGTAATTTGCGACAACAGAATAAACATTTTTGCTAATTTTATTTGCTGAAGGTATGTAAGAATCTATACCAGTCAAAATACTTAAAAGACGTTCATGTCTAAAAGTATCACCGCATGGGCAATCGTTTTCGTTAGGATTACGTATAAGATTATCGTTCTCCCATGCATAACGATAACCTTTTTTTACCTCCAATGCCTTAAATACCGAACCTGAGTAGTGAATCTCAATTAGTTCGATAAAAATATCCGAATCCTTGCTCGTGATAGAAATTCCCTTTACGTAGGAATTTTTTTCAGACTCTAGAAGAGAAATTATTGGAAGATCAGACTCTAGAACAACGTTGGAATTTTTTATTAAAAGCTTTCTTAAATTAGGTACATGGGTTGGAATTAATTCAGTATGAAAAAAAGCTGTGTCCTCGACTCTAAAAAATAAGGCGTGTCTAAAGACGCAATCCATATTTTTGCTTTTGGCCTGCTCGGCCACTTTATCTGAAATCCAAAGCTCTTTATAGAAATTTTGTTCTGAGGGATAACGCTTTTGATGGGTGAAGTGATAGTCGGGTATTTCTATGGAACGTCTAAAAGCACTATTAAAGAAATCTTCTTTAATATGATTCCAAGGAAACGATTCTAAAAAATACAAAAATGCATCATCATTTTTAGTTGGGAAAAGGTCGCTCACCGTAAGATTAGAGATGGATGCTAGTATGCTAATCGGAGCTTGAATGTGTGCAACTATACAAGCCGGGTCTAAAGCCTCATTATATCCATCAGATCCGAGATTTCCAACAAGCCATCCGTGCTGTACCGAAGGTCTTAAGGCTAACGCTATTGGTATTTGAGTTAAATCGCATAGATCGTGCTTAATCTCTTCTGCTTTTTTTATTGATAGAACATATAAGTGACCATTCTTTTCTTCATCAACTTGTTTGTAAGTAGCGGTATTATGAAAAAGCCAAAGTGGATTCTCTTCGAAGTCTTCCGACATCTCGATAGAAGTTTTTTGAGTAAAATTATTTGCGGCAAACCAACAAGCAGTTTTATAGTCGCTTGAAAAATCGACAAAAAATGATCTCCAACCGTAGTGTTGCAGCAACGCTTGTGAAAATTTAAAATTCAGTAAGTCATTGTTATGATGTGCGAAGTTTCTTAAAACTTCGGTTGCATAGTAGGACCACTTTCGCATTAAGACAGGAATACATCCAGTTCGTATTAAAGAAGACATAAGTTGAGGTGAACCATTCGATCGAACGTAATGATTCACTTGTCCTCTAAAAAGATATTCAGTGTTAAACTGATCTAAGTAAATTTTAAGTTCTTTAGATGAGTCAAAATATAACTGTTTTATTCTATCTCCGAAGGAATTAATTTTTAACAGTTAAGTTAAGAATCAATCAAATTAAGTTTTATCAATCGAATCATCATAGCATTTACAGAAACTTTAAATTTGATAGCCAAGTTCGATATGTCATCTTCCTCAACCAGAGCATTGTCCCCAATTTTTTCAAGTTCAGTTATAACTAATTTTTTAGGCATTAGTAGACATGCAGCGAAGTAGTTTGCTTCTATTTCGTATTCATCCATTCCCGTTGCAGAAATGTCATTCCGAAAATAAATTTTTTGATTTTCATTAAAATTGAAATCGTTAAATTCATGAAGTGTTAGATGTCCAAGCTCATGAGCAATACTGAATCGTCTCCGATTTATGCCGTGGCTTTGATTTACAACGATAACTTTTTTTTTATCTTTAATTGCAGAATATCCTGAAATGTTATCTTCAAGATGATCCCTTTGAAGATCTATCTTTAATTTTTTTAATAGGGCTTCTAAAGAAAAACCGGTACTAAAAAACTTATGTTTATTTAATAGACCTTCGGCCACACTCTCTATCGTTGCTTTACGTCTTTGATGCATAAATTAGTCCTTTTTACCCGAAAAAAGTTTTTCAAGAGACTCTTCTATAAGAGCTCTTTGTTTTTTAGGAACAGTGTTCATGCCGGACTCGTTTTCAAGTTCTAGATATTTATTTTGTATTGCTTGCAGATCAATTTTTAAGTGTTTATTTACTTTTATTAAAATATCCAAACTTGGGCTTTGTTCACCTTTTTCATAGTAAACAATAGTGGCACGGCTTATCTCTAAAAGAGCAGCCAATTCGGTTTGTGTGAGATCTTTGCGCTCTCGATAGCCCTTCAAGAGTACTCCAAAAGCTTTATCAAGCAGGTTCAAAGTGACCTCCTGTTACATGAATTAGCAAAAAATATACCTAAAAATGTGTGAATAAATAAATGTTGAAGCCAGATGCGGTAAAAGGCAAGAATATGTAAGGTATATCTTACATATTAAAATAAATACTGTACAATTTACTTGATATTTGACACGACTTTGTGCTATATTGGACCAGAGCACTTAAGGAAAAGTGTTCAAAAACCACAAGGATGCGGAGGGAAAATCCTATTTAAGAGAAACTTTTTAAAAAAACCTATTTAACCGAATTAAAAGACTAAAAGAATGAGTACGCTTTTGTAAAAAAAAAGAAGAATGGTCAACATTCTCCTTTAGTCTGCCGTATGGCTGTATGTGTATCTATCGAAACTTTCATTATGAAAGAGATAACTATAGAAGTCAATGGTTTCCTTTTATAAGGACTTAGATCATGAAAAAACCAGATAATGTTCCCAAGGGACATAAGGTAATCTATTGCCGTTTTATTCGTAAAAACGGAAAAATTATTTATCCAAAAGGTTCAAAATTTTTTCGCTTTGTCGTAAAGGCATAGTGATAAAAGGGCGGGCCAGTACCCGCCCTTTTATATAAATATCGAAACAAATTAATTAAAATAAGGAAATATAAATATTATGAATAAAAATAAGCATGTTGTTCCAAATAAAGACGGTGGATGGTTAGTAAAAAGCGATGGAATTGTTTTGGCTCGTCAGAGCACTCAAAAAGCCGCAATTCAAGTAGCAAATACGCTTGCTAAAGTTGAACGTACTGAAGTTGTAATTCATGGGCGAGATGGAAAAATCAGAGACAAAAATTCTTTTGGTAATGATAATTTTCCTCCCAAAGGTTAGAGTTTTTTCCCCGCTAATAATTTAGCGGGGATTTGCCATACCCGGCAGAATTTGCGCACTAGATTTTTTTCTAAAGTAGATTAAAATAGATACATGTCTAAATCCATTGGTTCTCCAAAAACAGGGGGCAGAAAAAAAGGTACTCCGAATAAAAGCACTTTTGAATTGTATGAAAATCTTGAGAAACACAATTTCGACGTCGTTGATCAGTTGATGCAAATCTTACCTCAACTTTCTACAGATAAGAAAGTTAACGTTTTGTTGGAGCTAATGAGTTATTTATTTCCGAAACGTAAAGCTGTTGAGGTGTTAACTGCGCAACCATCAAAAAATGAAACAATAAAGATTGAATTTGTCAAACCGAACAGAGATCGGCAAGTATAAAAAATCCTCGATATTAATTTAAGACTTTCTTATTGAAAGCTTTTACGGCCTCGGAATAAAATTTCGCAAAATCAAGATCATCTTGATCATCATAACATGCTAAACTTGTAGAAATCATATTTGTACCTACAAGTCCAACATCTGTGTCACAACGATAAGAAATTTGTTTGAGATCAAGATTAAGTAGTTCTTGAAAACTCAAACGCCATGTTTCCTTATCTTTGTAATAGGGCTCAAACGAAGCTCGAACGTAAATACTCGAAAATTCTTTAACTGATTTTTTTAGTTTAATTTCTTTATTTAGTATAACAGATTCATATTTTAGCCTTAGTTCGCGTCGCCGCTCGACTGGCTTTTCCAAAAGAACCTTCTTGTTAATTGTCTTATAATAAAGAGATGAGATATTTAAACGCTTCGTAAATGGACGTAGCTTTGATCCAATATGGACGTCATCTTTCATTTTAATAAGAATTCTTTCTAAAAATTGGCAAATCAAATCAAAAGATTGGAAGGGGTTTTTCCTTTCAAAAGAATAGGATGGATTTTCCCTAAGCCTTGTTTGCGTCAAGAGTATGTTTGCATTTTCAAAATCTTCTTTGGTTATTCTATCAGGTAACAGCATTTTGCACTCCTTACCGAAATTAATAAGTTTTGTGATCAAAAAAAAATCTATAGAGGATTTTTCTATTTTTTGAGAATTTGATAGAAAACTAAAGAAGTCATACCAAGTTATTTTAATAAAACGAGTGCTAAGATTTTCTTTTAAAACAGGATCTCTGGCGATTAAGAAATTATGAGTAGCTTTTATAAGCGAATGTCGTACTTGCTGAGCTTTGTTACTTTTTATCCAGATTTTGGATTCAACAAGAACATAAGGCTTTTCTTCATTATATAAAATAAGATCTGGTCGAGATGTTAAGTCTTCGCTAGTTACCTGAGTTCTAGCCTTTAGATTTTGCTTATAAGGCACCTTAAGAAATTTCAAAAAAATACGCTGGAAATACTTAGATTCGTTAAATGTTGCAGCAACAATTTGAGTTAGGCGATCTTCGTGAAATGCGGGAACGTTATGTTTTAAAGCTTCCACTAGATACATTAAGATGGTTCCTACATTCGTTTTATAAAATACATACGATCGCAATTACACCTTATCGGAAGTATTTTTTATAGTCAAAAGGTGAGAAAAAAGGCACCTTTAAATGTAAAAAATAACCTTTTTCTAAAGAAATTTGGAAAACGTGTGCGTGAAGCTCGATTAGCTAAGGGTTGGACGCTTGAAGAGATGGAAGAACGCGGTTGGGCTTCTTGGCAGCACTTACAGCAAATTGAAACAGGTCTTAAAAATATTAATTTAACAACACTTATTAAATTAACTAATTTATTAGACGTAGACGCAAATAAATTACTTCACGATTTGTAAAAACTTAATTATTCGTTTTGTTGATTTTTAAAACCGTTAAGCCATTTAATTTTTGCTTCAATATCCGATTTTTCATCCGAATAGGAAGTGTCGTAATCTTTCTGAGGCCCTTTATGAAGATTTTTACTCTTTTTTCTCAACCACGTGTCAAACTCGCCTTCCGGTGAAAAAAAATGAACTAAAAGTAATAGCTTTTCAGTATTCCCCTTGAGGGGGTCAATTGTTTCAAAAACCCATTTACGAAGAACTTTAGGATAGCGCTTAGGACCTCTTTTTTTCGGTCCTTCGTCAGGCGATCGCCTTGACCATAACTCGTACTCTACGGCTTCCATTATTTCAGAAAGATTTACTGCTGACTGATGTAATTGAAAATAGAAATTTTTATCTAATTTCGCAATGTCATTTTTAAGCTCTATAGTTTTTTTGAAGACACCTTTTAATATGCCTCTTTCCAATTTTGATTGGATAGATATGGTTTCTGGAAAATTTTTAACGAATGCCTCAAGAGAGAGATAGGTATTGATAAGTTGATCGTTAAAAAGTGCTTCTTTTCTGGCTTCAAAATCTGACCACATCTGTTTATTTCTCCATTTTTCGCGTCGAGACAAGCAGGAATCTAGCTGGTGGATTGTTGAACTGAAAGAAAATTAAGGTTTGAACCTCAGAAATAAACCAAACAAATAAACATGAGGTAAAAACATGCAGCTTTATATAGAAGACGAATTACGCCGAGAAATGGGTTCGAATAATTTTCATCCAAAAGAAATGGTGCCGGACGGTAAGATTCACCGTTTCGACCGAGGGGGAGCCAAAAATGCTTGGTACGTGTGCCATTGTAGCTTAACAAGAAGTGGAAAAGAGTTTGCTGTTATTGTCTATGGTGATTGGAAAGAAGGTTTATCCCACAAATATAAAGTGGGACAGAATTTTTCGGATGACGAAAAAATAGAAATAAGACGATTTTGTAGTCTAAAGTTCGCAGAAGCAGAAAATGAATTAAAAAATGTTAACATAGAATCGATAGCTAAAGCCAAAAAGCTTTGGGGTCAAAGTTTTTTGGAAGGCGAACATCCATATTTGTCGAAAAAGAAAATAGATAATCTGTTTGGTGCTCGACTTCATTCTGGATCAGAAGGATACGCTTTAGTATTGGCAATGCGTAATACGCGCGGAGAACTTACAGGGGTGCAGAAAATATTCGAAGACAAAAAAAGATTTCTCTCCGGACAAAAAAATACAGGAAATTTTGTATCCATCCCTGATAAATTTAACTTACAGGAAGTTCGGGAAATATTTGTTGTCGAAGGCTTTGCGACTGGTGCATCAATCCACATGGCAACAAAAAAACCGGTAATTTGTGCAATCAGTGCTGGAAATTTAACAGCGGTATGTTGGGAAATAAAAAAAACAAATCCTCAAATAAAAATTATAATTGCAGGTGACGACGACAGAAGGACTTCTGGAAACCCAGGAAAAACAAATGCATTGAGAGCTGCTGAAGAGGTGGGGGCGACAGTAGTTTTTCCTAAGCTTGAAGGTCTTGATGACAAGTTTTCAGACTTTAACGACACTCATTGTTTCTTGGGCCTCGAAAACTTACGAGAACAGTTAAAAGAAGTAAAAGCTGTTGTATCTACAACTCCACCAGCCATGATCCTGGCATCTCAGTATATTAAACAAAATAAATTGTCATCGAATGAGAAAAGACTAATTGCATGGAAAACAGATTTTTATCAATTCACAAGTAAATGCTACGAAAAATTGATCGAATCCGATTTAGTTAACGATATAATAAAATTTATTCAGCGGCACCCTTTAGCTTGGAAAAAGGCTGGAAAGACATTTGCAAAAGAAATTTTAAGTAATATTGAAGCTAAGGTTAATACAGATGCTAACAATTCAATTCCACATTGGATTGATAATGCTAAGGAAGCCGTCGGGGACATAATTAGCTTATCAAACGGCAGCGTAGATTTAACCCGAGTGGAGAGTGTCGCGGCGATACAAATCTTACCAAATAGTTCTGAGTTATTTCAAACAACAACTCTTCCATTTGATTTTGACCCCCAAGCTAAATGCGAAAAGTGGATTTCATTTTTAGACGAAATTATTCCTGATAGGGAAACACAAATGTCTTTGCAAGAGTGGTTTGGACTTAATTTAGTATATGACACTAGTTTTCAAAAATTTGCTATTTTTTATGGACAGGGTGCAAACGGGAAAAGCGTATGTTGTGTTGTTTTGCGCGCTTTACTGGGAGAGAAAAATGTTTCAGGAGTAAATTTAGAAGCATTTGATCCAAAGCGAACTTTCACTCTAGCGGCCACTGTGGGCAAATTAGCAAATATCGTTGAAGAACTAAATGTGAATTCAAAAACAGAAGAAGGCGAAATAAAAAAATTCGTATCTGGCTCTATGATGACGATAGAAAAAAAGAACAAAGACCCGTTCGAAGCTATACCAACAGCTAGATTAACCTTTGCTACAAACACGTTGCCTAATGTATCCGACAGTTCAGATGGTCTTTGGAGAAGAATTCTTTTATATCCTTTTAAATACCAAACTTTAGATCCGCAAAGACAAGATAGGAATCTCGTAACAGAAAAATTTTGGGTAGAAGCAAATGAATTACCTGGTATTTTTAATTGGGCTGTTGAGGGTCTTTTTAGACTACGCAGGAATAAAAAATTTACTATTTCTACCGAGATGAGCAATGAGTTAAGTAATTATAAAGCGCAATCCAACCCAACAAAAGAGTTTCTACTTGAAAACTGTGAATTTAAAATAGGTAAAATAATAAGTACGCTTAAGCTTTACGAATTCTATGCAGACTATATGAAGGTGCGAGGATATCAGCCGTTTAAAATAAATCGTTTCAATGCTGAGGTAGCTTTGTTTTTTCCAGAAGCACAGAAGCCCCTAAATGCTATTCTTCACGAGGGCGTACGCTGTCGGGTGTGGCTTAATTTAGGTTTACAGATGGGCGTACACACATGACACAGGCAAAGTTCATTTTTCAAATGATTTTTAATAACGGTATCGACTCTAATACCGAGAGAGAATTACAAAATTGCCGTGTTAGCCATGCCAAAAAAACCGAGAGCTTGACTGGATTTTCGAAATGAAGCACTTATCCCTTAATAACGATGATTTATTGTCGTCATCTCAGATCTTTGACAATTTTTTAGTAGATAGAATCAGGCTTGCAGAAATTTTGAGTCTGGCCCCCAGCACGATCAGTAAAATGATGGTGGATGAGGGTCTGCCCCATTATAAAATTGGCAAGGCCTGTAGGTATAAAGTGTCGGAAGTGATGGCGTTTCTAGAAAAAAGGAAACGACCATGAATGAAAAATTTAATCCAAATAAATTTAAGGGATGTCGAAAGAAATTTGCCATCCCTGGTAATGCAAACATACGAAGAATCTATATTTGGGATGTAAAGAAGCAACGATATATTGATCCCCCGCGGGGTAACAAATACGAAGTAAGAAAATCTGTAAAGTCTTCTCAGAAAAGAGAAGAAAAAACTTTTGAAACTTTATTTGAAGCTCGAGATTGGTTGAACGGAACGATAACTAATTTCGCTTTAGAAATTAAAGTCGGCGGTTATTCAATCGGTGATTTATTGAACGACTGGCAACGGCTTGGTTGGGGACACTTATCAAAAAGCACAAAAATATTTTATGATAGAATGTTTGCGATGTTTGAACCTCTTCTGTCTTTGCAGGTTGAAGCTTTACATCCGAAGCATATTGACGAATGGATTCATCTTTTGAAAAGCCCCGCATGGTCTTCAAAGTTTTCTTCTAGACGAGAAACTTTTGAAAAAGAGTATGGTTTATTAAAAGCTGTAATCACTTGGTACATCGATCGCACGGACGAAACAAAGTTAAGAAGTCCTTTTAAGAAAAGACATATTCAAATGCTTAGAATGCGTCCTGCAAAACAAAAGACTCGAAAAGCTATGTATGATGAAGAATTAGCTCTGTGGTTAAAGGAAGTTAAAAAAGAAAGTTATCTTTTTTACGTCATGGCGGTTGTTCAAGTGCATCAAGTTTTAAGAGTCTCGGAAGTCTGCGCGATGAAATGGTCTAACTTAAACCTAGTACATCGTGAATACACGGTTGCAGAACATGTTATCTGGCCAAGGGTTAATGGAGCTTCGGCTGAAATTCTTCCTGGTACCAAGACGAACAAATCGGGAGAGGTTTTTAAAAGCTTTCTTCAGCGTGAATCGGTTGAAGCTTTGACGGCCTTAGCGGAAATTGAAAAAAACGGAGATCTTATTTTTAATAAAAATGGTTCCGTTTTAACGTATCGCCAAGTTCAACATGCTTATGATCAAGCTTTCAAGCGGTTAGAGCTTCCTTTTCGGGGTACTCACGTGTGCCGCCACTCAGGTGCCACCAGCTTTTTGGATAAAACAGGTGATGTATTGGCCCTTCAGCAGATGGGAGCTTGGCGAACGCAGCAAATGGCCATGCATTATGGTCAAATCAGCTCAAGCCGTGCAAAAGAGGCAACGTTGAAAGCTGAAAGAAAAGCAGATCATTTGAAGTTAGTGAGCAGTGAAAACGTGTCGTAAAATTATGAGGGTGGGGACAGATGGGGACAATTCGTATTTTACTGATCTGAGAATTTAATGATTTTAACCATTTAGAATAAAAATGGTAGGGAGTACAGGATTCGAACCTGCGACGTCCACCTTGTAAGGGTGGCGCTCTACCAACTGAGCTAACTCCCTGTAGAAATTTAGCTAAACTTGAGCTTAGCTAAATTAAAACGAATTAAAGATATATAACTGAGCCTTTGTAGACTCAAGCTATTTTTAGTGACCTAGTGGTTTTTTACAAATGCTGTCTAAAGAGTTTGAAACCTTTTTAAGCATCATGTTTTCCGTAGGCATGGTTTCTGTAAGTGGCTCAGCCATTTTTCCAGTATGTCCAATAATTTGTGCCGAGGCCGCCAAGATGTTTTTATTACATCGGCCGTCTGTGTAGATAAGGCTTGATGAAATGTCTTGAGGATTAAATACAGCTAATTTTAATTGGTATCTTAACTGGTCATCAGCAATAACCGCATGAATTACATTTTTTTCATTTGAACTTACAAATCCAACACCCTTGGCAACTGGTTTCGAACAATTACCACCAACGATTTTTGAAATGATCAAAACTTTTCGCTGAGAATCCGAAATACCAATGCGAATTTTAAAATAAGTATCAGCTAAATCAGTGTTTAACTGCCAGATGCCTTGGATATTATTCCAAGGAAAAGGTTGTGCGACTGCCCATGGCCAAGTGTCAATGCCGCCCTGAATTTTGATATCGCAACTGTATGCGCTGGAAGCCGAGGCAATGAACAAGAAACTTAAGCTAAGTATTAGTGATTTCATTAAAGGGCCCCCTCGGCTCTGTTTTCAATCATTTGAATTTTTGTAGATTTATTCAAGTAATAACCGTTCTTTGCTCTGAAAATATACTTAGGTTTGTCATAATCAGGCTCGATTAGTTTGCGCAAACGCTTTATTGTAACATAAATCTTATTATCGTGAACTTCAGGATCGTAGTTTTGCTTCCACACATGTTCAACCAAATATTCTTTTGAAAAAACATGCCCTTGATTGCCAATAAATAATTTTAAAAGATCTAGAAGGATAAACTGATTTTTAAAATCAATTTTGCCAACATTTTTTTCCATCACAGAGTGATTTTCTAAATCAAAAACTAAATCGGCAGAACCACGCGATTCACTATCAAGTTGAATTAAGTATTTTGATAATTTACTTAAAGAATGCTTATTGTTGGCGGGATCTAACGATTTAAAAGCTAAGTTTAAATATACTTTGGCAGCATCTTTTTGGCCCATCTCAAAAAGAATTACTCCTAGGTTGCCTAAAACACCAATTGCTAGTGTAAGTTGTTTTGTATTTTTTAATTCTTCATAGGCAATCCATAAAACTTCTAAGGCTTGCTCATATCTTTTTAGGTCTAATAAAATTAAGGCATTGGTGTTGGCAGATGAGGCTTTCAGTTCAGGTATGTTTAATACTTGTAAGAAAATATCCAAATTATAAAGTTCTTTTAAGGCTTCATCATATTTTTTTAATTGTTTATAACAAATAGCTAAACCTAAAATGGCGTAACACATGTCTTCTTTGCTATCTTTTTCTAAAGCCATTGATAGAGCTTTTTTTAAATACTCCACCGCATTTTCGGGTTGGCCTTTGTAGCTAGAGCATAATCCTAATACGTAATAAGTCTTAGAAGTTAACTCAGTTCCTTCGCGGATAACTAGGTCGTGCAAATTTTCTTTTATTTTTGTGATTTCATCGAACTCTTCACGCTCTGCATGAATGCGTAAAAGACTTTGAATACATTTTAAATATTGCGCGTGATTTTTATCTATTAAAGACAGCTCTATGGCCTCTTTCAGGTTGGGTAAGGCCAACGCGTAATCACCGCGATCACAGTATAGCTTTCCAATTTCAAATAGTCGTGCAGCTTCAGTCATGCTCATATCACCTTTTACTAAAGCAAATTTATTACAGAGTCTGAAATCAATGGTCAATTAAGAATCTGGTGAAGTTTTTTTTATAGGGGAGTGACTGAGGGTAACTTGTTGATTTATTTAAGTTTAAGGCGAAAAAATTTTTGTTTAAGAAATTTGAATTGGCAAGCCGCTTAAAAGGCAATTAGTACAAATTAGGTTGTTATTAAGCCACAGATAGCAAAAAAAAAGGTACCTGGTACCTTTTCTTGCGAAAGGTACCAGGTACCTTTCGGTACCAGATTAAAACTAGTGGGGAGCGTGGATGGATTGGCCTGTATAATTGGCTTTTACACCGAATTCGCGCTCTTGCTGAGATTTAAAAAGTTCTTTAGGGTTTTTAATGTCTAAGGCGTTAATCAAAACTTGGTCAACATGGTCGACTAGAATGACTTTTAGCTCTTTTAAAACTTCCTTCGGAATATCTTTTAAATCTTTTTCATTTTCTTTAGGGCAGATGATGGTTTTAATTCCACCACGATGCGCGGCTAAGATTTTTTCTTTTAATCCACCAATGGGTAAAACTTTTCCGCGTAATGAAATTTCGCCCGTCATCGCAACAGTGCGCTTTACCGGGATTTTCATCATCGAAGAAACAATTGATGTTGTAAGTGCAACACCGGCAGAAGGGCCATCTTTAGGCGTAGCTCCATCCGGGAAATGAATATGTACATCAATGTTGGCGTAATATTCTTTATCAAGCCCAAACAAAGGCCCGCGTGAACGCACGTAACTCATTGCTGCTGAACACGATTCTTTCATCACGTCGCCTAATTGGCCAGTAACAGTGAATTTTCCTTTTCCAGGAACTGTACTAACTTCAACTGCTAATAAGTCTCCGCCAACTTCTGTCCATGCCATACCATTTGTTAAACCGATTTCATTTTGTTTTTCGATTTCACCATGACGGTTTTTATGTGGACCAATCAATTCAACTAATTTTTCAGGAGTTACAACATAACCTTCAGCTTTTTTAGCGGCAGCTTTTGACATTTTTGTTTTGCCAGCTTTAGCTTTAGTTGTTTTTTCCGGAGTTGCAGATTTTCTAAAAGTTTCTAACGTTTCTGACATTACAATGTCCTTAGCAACTTTTCTAAAAACATTTGCAAGCTGTCGTTCTAAATTACGAACACCGGCTTCACGTGTGTAATAACGAATAACATCACGAATCGCTTTATCTTGGATAGAAATTTTGAAATCTTTTAATCCATGGTTTTCAATTTGTTTTGGAACTAAGTAGTTCTTAGCAATATGAAATTTCTCTTGTTCAATGTAACCATCTAAATAAATAATTTCCATACGATCTAACAATGGGCGGGGTACTGTTCCTAAGTTATTCGCTGTTGCGATGAACATAACTTTTGAAAGATCATACTCTAGCTCTAGATAGTGATCAGAAAAACTTGAATTTTGCTCTGGATCTAAAACCTCTAACATAGCTGAAGCTGGATCGCCACGGAAGTCGTTTGCCATTTTATCGATTTCATCTAATAAAATAACTGGATTTCCTTTGTCGACTTTGCGTAAGGCTTGCAAGATTTTACCAGGCATAGCGCCTACATATGTTTTCCTATGTCCGCGAATTTCAGCTTCATCACGAACTCCACCCAAACTGATTCGAGCAAAAGAACGATTTAAAGATTCTGCAATTGATCTAGCTAAAGATGTTTTACCAACCCCAGGAGGGCCAGCTAAACACAAGATAGGACCTTTCATATTTTTTGATAACGAAAGAACTGCAAGGTATTCTAAAATACGATCTTTAACTTTTTCTAATCCCCAGTGATCGTTGTCTAAGATTTTCTTAGCATTTTTAACATCATGGCGATCATCATTGTAGTCTTGCCAAGGCAAAGATAAAACCCAGTCGATATAGTTTCTTACGACAGTGGCCTCTGCGCTCATGGGCGACATCATTTTTAATTTTTTAATTTCTTTATTTACTTTATCTTTCGCATCCTGAGGCATTTTCTTTTCTAAACATTTTTTAGATAGGTCTTCAAGTTCCGCTTGATAGTCATCTTTTTCGCCAAGTTCTTTTTGAATGGCTTGCATTTGCTCATTCAAATAGTATTCTTTTTGCGATTTTTCCATTTGTTTCTTAACGCGAGTGCGAATTTTCTTTTCTACTTCTAGAATTTCAATTTCGCCCGTCATTAGGTTTAATAAATGTTCTAATCGTTTTGTTGGATCTAGAATTTCTAACACCGATTGTTTGTCTTCAAGCTTAAGATTAAGTTGAGCCACAATTATGTCGGCTAATTCTCCTGGATTTTCAATGCTTGAAACGCGCATTAAAATTTCAGGTGGAATTCTTTTGTTTAACTTTACATAAGTTTCAAAAGTACCTTTTACAGATCTTACTAAAGCGGAAGCCTCAGTTGGATTTGAAATATCTTCATCAATTGATTCGCAACTAACTACGAAATGACTTTCGTTAGCAATAAAGTTTTTAATACGTACGCGACGTTTGCCTTCAACAAGAACTTTGACAGTGCCATCGGGCAGTCGTAGCAATTGAATGATTGTGCCAACGGTACCAACAACATAAATATCTTTTTCGTCGGGGTTATTGGTTTTAGCATCCTTCTGAGCGGCTAAAACGATATCCGTTTGTTTGCTCATAGCATCTTCTAGTGCGTTGATACTTTTTTCGCGCCCTACAAATAACGGCATCATCATGTGTGGAAAAATGATGAGATCGCGTAGCGGGAGTAACGGTAACTGCTGTAATTTGGATTCGCTCATGAGGGCTCCTTCCATGATGTTGAGAGAAATGACATCTCTCGGAGAAATTTGGGTTAATCCTTTAACCATATAGTCTGAGTAAAATTAGAACCCAGATTTCCCGTTCTTTTAGTTTAAAATTTTCACAGCAGAGTGCAAAGCATTTTTAATAAAAACGTGTTTTTTGTCCGACTCTGGACCTAATATGTTTTGTGCCATAAGATAATGTTTTATCTAGTGAAACAAAAAATGAGTTTTAGTAAAAATACCGCTTAGTATCACGGCAAAGCCCGACTTTGATAGCGCAATACAAATAGATATCCCATGGTCAATAATTGTCGCTGTCTAACAAGTTACATGTCTTTTGGAGCAATAAATTAGTTTTTATGTCTCAAAACGATTCTATTGTTTTTAAGTTAAAAAGTATCCGGGATTATTAATTGCAAACACCCTTACAGCTGAGCTAGGTGGTTTCCCGATGATTTTAAGTTCAAAACTGATAGTAAGTTTAATTCTTGGCGCATCGCTTTCTAGTTTTGCTGGAAATTTGCGATCGTACTGCTATATGGCTGAAAATTCTAAAGAAATTTTCGGTGTCGCGCAAAACAAGAAGCTACCTGTCGCCTCAGTAGCTAAAGTATTAACAACATTATCTGTATTAACAACAATGGGTGCTCGTACAAAGCTGTACACTCAGTTCACTGCCACGCAGGTGGCTAAAGACTTATATGATGTTCATATTAAAGGTTCGAGAGATCCATATTTTTCTCGTGCATCGATGCATACTTTAATTTCGCGTTTAAATGAACTTGGTGTTTTGCGTATTCGAACTTTGTCCTATGATGAAAATTTTAAATACTTATTCAATACAAACCAAGTAAATGTAGCAGGAGGCGGTCGTTCGTATAATCCAATCACGGGTAAGGCTCCAATTGATGCTCCCAACGGAGATTTTGTTAGACTGCTGTTACTAAATAAACGCGAAGTTTTAAAAGATTATGATAAATCAAGAAAAGAAGCCGCGCTTGGTGGAGTGAATTTAGTAGAAAAACCAATATTTGAACCGCGAAAAATTGAACAAGTCCGGGACACCTATCAGCCGCCAGCTAACTCTAAAAAGGGCTATGTATCATCGATGGAATTGATTGATATTGTTAAATATATGAATTGGAATTCAAATAATCATGTAGCAAATTCTTTGTTTTTAATTGCTGGCGGTAAAGAAAAAGTCGAGAACTTATACTATCAAAAATTAAAAGTAGATCCGTCAGAACTTACTTTTGTAAATGGGTCTGGTCAAAATGGCGATTTAACTGGAGCTGGTCGTAGTTATACAGAAGCCTCGTGTGCTGTAATGCTGAAAGCATTAAGAGCTTTAAAAATTAATTTAGAAGCTCAAAAATTAAAATTAGAAGATGCGCTTGCTGTAGGTGGCGGCGATCTGGGCAGTACAATCGATGCTGCTGTTTATAAGAAATATTTTCCTGCCAAAACAATCATAGCAAAAACGGGAACGGTTGGCGCCGCTATTTCATTAGCGGGAATGGCTAGTACTAAAAAAGGTAAATTTTTCTTTATGTACAATGTAGAGCCTAAAGATACACCGCGACGTTTAAAGGGCCGGGCCGCCGAAAGATTCAGAGAAAATGAAGCAGCAAAAAGCCGTAACCTTATTGGACTGAAATTAGCTCAAGAGATCGACTCATATGAATCAGGAAATGCAATTGGTTTAGAAATTACTAATCCGAAAGAATTTAAGAAAAGAATAGCTGCAGATAATTTTGCAAAAAGACAAAATAAGATTAAAAACCAACCTAGAGGATTGCCGATTGCTTATGCGACAAGAAAGTATGATGTGATCAATTTTGAAGATTCCGGAGATGAGAATGCTCCCGAACTGGCGGAAGAGGCAGCAAGAGCTTTAGAAGTAAAAAGTAATACGATTGCGATCGCAAAACAAGCACCGGCAACGACAAAGTTACCGGTGGTGAAAAACTAATAATTACAACTAAGCACTTTCGCTTTGTTTTTTATTTTTTTCAGCTTCCGCTTTTACTTTCATCTCTTCATCTGAGTAATAAACCAACTTTGGCTGACCCGCATCGCGAATTACTTTATCATCAATAATAACTTCTTTTACGTTTAACATTCCAGGAATATCATACATTACATCAAGCATTGATGATTCGATAACTCCGCGAAGTCCGCGAGCTCCAGTTTTTCGTTTTAATGCTTCTTGCGCAATGGCTTTTAACGCGGAATCAGTAAACTTTAAATCTACATTTTCAAAACCAAATAAACGTTGATATTGTTTTACGACGGCATTTTTTGGCTTTACTAAGATATCCATCAAAGCATCTTCACCCAAAGGCCCCAATGTTGCGATACATGGTAGACGTCCAATAAATTCTGGAATCAAACCAAACTTAGATAAGTCATCGGGTGAAACTTTTGATAATAAATTTTCTGTATTATCATGTGAGGGCATGTGAATGTCTCCAGCGATACCCATTGATTTATTGGTTGTTCGGTTTTCAATAATTTTATCTAAACCTACGAAGGCACCACCGCAAATAAATAATATATTTGTTGTATCCACTTGAATGAATTCTTGCTGTGGATGTTTTCGTCCGCCTTTGGGAGGTAAGTTTGCCACAGTTCCTTCTAAGATTTTTAGAAGTGCTTGCTGAACACCTTCGCCACTGACGTCGCGAGTGATCGATGGGTTTTCAGACTTTCTAGAAATTTTATCGATTTCATCCACATAAATAATTCCACGCTTACATTTTTCGATATCATAATCCGAAGCTTGAAGTAAATTCAAAACAACGTTTTCCACATCCTCACCCACATAACCAGCTTCGGTTAGTGTTGTTGCATCGGCCATTGCAAATGGAACATTTAAAATGCGCGCAATTGTTTGCGCAATTAATGTTTTTCCAGATCCAGTTGGTCCAATCAGTAAAATATTAGATTTTTGTAATTCAATATCTGATGATTTTTTGCCATTCAAAGAATTAATTCGTTTGTAATGATTGTGTACGGCGACAGCGATGGTTTTTTTCGCAGTTAACTGGCCAATTACATAGTCATCAAGAAAGGCTTTGATTTCGGCAGGCTTGGGAACTCGGAAAGCGCCTTTAACAGCAACTTCTTTGTCTTTTTCCTCATCGATAATATCCATGCAAAGATCAATACATTCATCGCAAATATAAACGCCAGGTCCGGCGATTAATTTTTTAACTTCTTTTTGACCTTTTCCACAGAATGAACAACGTAGAGCAGTGTTAGTCGACATATTTATTTTTATCCTTTTCTTACTTTGCGAGATTCAACAATTGTATCAATTAAACCAAACTGTTTAGCTTCGACAGGGTCCATAAAATTGTCTCGCTCCATGGCATGATGTAAAGTTTGATAATCTTTTCCAGAATGTTTTTCATAAATTCGAGTTAATTTTTCTTTTGTCTTAACTAACTCTTTAGCGTGAATTTCAATATCAGTCACTTGTCCTTGTAATCCGCCGCCATGTAGTAAGGGTTGGTGAATCATAATTCGCGTATTAGGCATTGAAAAGCGTTTGCCCGTTGCGCCTGCAGTTAATAGCAAAGAGCCCATACTGGCAGCCATACCCATACAATATGTTGCCACATCACATTTTACAAATTGCATTATATCATAAATGGCAAGTCCCGCAGAAACGCTTCCGCCCGGAGAATTAATATAAAAATGAATATCTTTTTCTGGGTTATCAACTTCAAGAAATAAAAACTGAGCGATAATTGCATTGGCCACATCATCAGTTACAGCTGATCCTAAAATAACAATACGATCTTTTAAAAGTCTCGAGTAGATATCATAAGAGCGTTCACCTTTTGATGATTGTTCAATGACGTAAGGTATAGCGGGCACAAAAACTCCTCAGGTTGTGGTTGGGACTCAATAATCCAATATGTTCTGAATTTGTCGGCGTGATTGAATTAAACCTTTAAAATAACACGACAAGTCTAGGCGAAATTTTTTGAATCGAATAGTTCTTCATCATTTTCTTAAAATGAGACATAATAATTTCTTAAAAATAGGACTTAACTAGGAGAATTAATGATTCAGATTCATTTGCACGCTAAAGATATTTCAACTGTTACTGGACAAACGTTAGTTGTGTTTTCGAAAGCGTCTGCTGATAAAGATAAAATGGCTAAAATTACCCATGCCGAAACAGCAAAAGCTTTATCTGAAACAATCAACGATAAAATTATAACTGGCTCGGCTTTGGAAGCTGTGTCTTTTCGTGAGGCTCGTTTTTTAGGATTTAGAAATGTAATCTGCATTGGTTTAGGACAAGATTCAAAATTAACTACAGAAGTCATCCGCCAAGCGGCAGCGGCTTTGTGCAAAGAAATTTCGGCAGTAAAAAGCACCGAAGTTTATGTTAATTTCGACGGTATTACTACGGCTAAAGGGGACACTGCAAATTACCTTCAAGCATTTATCGAAGGATTGCATCTTGCGGCTTATAGTTTCACGGAATTAAAAACAAATGATAAAAAGAAAAAAGACGACACGCAAATTCATATTGTATCAAAACTAGGTAAAGACAAATCAGTGATACAGGCCTTTCATGAAGGTGTTGTATTAGCTTCGTTTACGAACTTTGCAAAACGACTTGGCGATATGCCAGGAAATTTAATGACACCAACGATTTTAGCGAATGAAACCGTAAACGCCGCTAAGGGCACTGGTTTAAAAGTTACTGTTTGGGATAAAAAAAGAATTGAAAAAGAAAAAATGGGCGGACTTCTTGGTGTGGCTCGTGGTTCTGCAGAAGAACCACGGTTTATCATTATGGAATACACGGGTGCGGCTAAAACAAAAAAACCAATCGCATTTGTGGGTAAAGGTTTAACTTTTGATACGGGTGGTATCAGTATTAAGCCAAGCGCAAAAATGGAAGATATGAAGTACGACATGTGCGGTGGCGGGGCCGTTATTGGCGCAATGCTTGCGATTGCACAAATGAAATTAAAAATTAATGTTGTGGCTTATGTAGCTTCAACAGAAAATATGCCAGGTTCGCGCGCGACAAAGCCGGGTGATGTGCATACCGCTCGCAACGGAAAAACATTTGAAGTAAATAATACCGATGCGGAAGGGCGTTTGATTTTGGCAGATGCTTTGGCCTATGCTTCGGAGCAAAAACCACAAGTTATCTTTGACGCAGCTACTTTAACTGGTGCCATGGTTATGGCGTTAGGAAATATTCACACCGGATTTTTTACAAGAGATGCGGCTGTAAAAACAAAAATTGAAAAAGCAGCTGATGAAACGGGTGAGCTAGTTTGGAATATGCCATTAACAGATGCGCATGTAAAAGATATGAAGGGCACTTTTGCTGATCTATCAAATACATCAAGCGGCTCTGGGGCAGGCTCTGCAACAGCAGCAGCATTCCTAGAGCAGTTCGTGGGCGAAGGCATTCCTTGGGCTCACTTTGATATCGCAGGTACGGGCTGGGCATGTGGCAACCGTTTAAACTATTGTACAGCGAAGGGTGCAACCGGCGTGATGGTTCGAACATTTGTTGAGTTAGCGAAGAATTATTAATGTAGTTTTAAAAAGCGTACCTTCGGTGCGCAAAATGCAAAAAGCGAGTCGAACCATTTCGATCTCGCTTTTTTTGTAATGGAACCTATTTTTTTGAATTAGGTGTAAGTGGTTATAATTAAAATTCTAAAACAATTATTTGCTCTGCCGATTTTGCAAAAAATTCTCCATTTTCATTTTTGTCTAAATGAACAATTTTGTTTTTTCCAGAAGAAGATTTAAAAGAAACTGTCTTTAGCACCCATGTTCTAGGCCAAGAGTCTGGTGAATGAGCAAATTCAAATTTAGACTTAAAACCGTCAAAATGAAATTCAGCATTTCTTGGTTTATCAGATAAAATGCGATCTACGGGAATTAATATAGAAGCCATTTCTGCAGGATCTTGTCCAGCTTCGCATGGCGTTTTTATTATCATCTCTGGAGCTTCGCCTGCGACGGCAATTCCATCAGCTACAAATTGCAATTCAATAGTTTCATAAGCCTTGCACAAGGCTGACGAAAAGCCTTCAAGACGTACCGTCTTTTGCCCGGCTAAAGTTGGCTGAATATGAAGTGTATTCGTTAATTGTTTTTTTATTTGATCAGAGCTTAAAGATGAAATTTGAAAAAGTTTTCCGTTTATTGAAGCCGGATCCCGTTGAACAGAGTAATCATCAGAATTTGAAAAAAACACACTAAGTCCCAAGCTGAAGCAAAGGCCAAAGAACACGATGACTTTAATTTTAGACACATATTTTTTGTAGAGTAAGTTCATATCATTAATATATATGATCTCACATTAAGCTGCGAAAAGATTTTATGAAACTCGACCTAAGTAAATTAGATTGAGCCACATTCTGCAAATGTATAACGATCAAATTCTATTTTCATTTCTTGAGCCTCAAGACCAATGGCTAGCAAGCCTAATTTAGCAGACCAACCATAAACGTTTTCTTGCGGACATTTTCTGCGGTCATCGGTTAGATCGGAAACACATAGTTTTTTATAAACTGCACCGGGTGAATTTAAACTTTCTGTCGAAGACTTGTCAGCATGAGTACGTAAAAATCCACCAGCTAATTCGCAACCCACCATATAAATTACAGGTTCTGCAGAGGCCGCTTCAGATTTTACTATAGAAGGAATACCTTCTTGAATAATAACCTCTTCAATGTCGCGTCCACCCTTTGCGGCCTTCATTTTCTTTCGAGCGTTGTAAGTCCACTCTAAAATTTCTTGAGCAGAGCTAACCTTGACGACACCCAGCCCATAAGTACCCGCATTATTTTTAACAAAGCAAAATGGATCTTGAGAAATATTTTGTTCTTTGTATTTGATTTTTAAAGAGCTAAGAAATAAATCAACACGATCTGCTAATTCTTTGCGACTGGCTTCGTTATTAATATCAAAAGTTGTAAACTCTTCAGTTTCAACACGCATTAAAAAGGGATCGATTTTGGCTATAGCAGAAAATTCATTAACCAATTGATTGTAGTTTTTAAAATAGCGCGATTTTTTTCTTTGATACCAGCCCAATTCGCGCGGCGGATTCATAGGTCTGGTGATTTGATTTCCCCATTCCGGCAAGGCCAAAGAAAAATCATTATTACTGATAATCAAATCCGGATTAAAACTTTTAACCCAGTCTGATGATTCAAAACCACTGCCAAATTGTAACGGATGCCCAGTTATGCTTTCTAAAGAAAGCACTTCAGGTAAATCTTTAGGAAAAGCCAAGCGAACTTGAAATCCAGCCTGAATTAATAAATCAGAAATGGTGTAAACATTTTCAAGGTAATAGGGGTTTTTCGTATGCTCTTCAGTAATTAGCAATATTTTTTTTACACTTGCAGTGTAATGCACTTGAATATATTTTTTAAACAAGTCTATTGCATTTTCTTTATCCGTCGGACAGATGTTATTAAATCCAGCGGGATAAATATTTGCATCCACATTTGTAACCTTATAACCCGAATCACGAATGTCATAGCTAGAGTAAATAGGATAAGCCAATCGCTTTGTGATGGATTGAAACCATTTTTGAATTTCAGTATGGTTTGTGCAAATTTGGTTATGAATATGCTCTTGTGCGCCTAAGTTCGATAGTGAAGAAGTCATTGATGTAGCCAATCGGTGATTTGTTTTTGTTTAGTATCAGCAAAATTTGAAAATTTACTTACTGTCTTAAGATTCACATTTAGATCATTTAGTTTCAATAATTCAAAGTGGCGCATGTTGTTTAACATGGCTATCGCAATTTTTTCTTTAAAATCATGATTTAATTTTTCATTCAAAAGCAAAGCATAAGATGTTTCATAAATTGAAATCAAAAGGTCTGTTGTTTTTTCGTTTTTTAAAAATTCATTTTGTTCCATAATGTAAAGCAGATATTTTTGAATTTCATTTACATAATCTAACTCGGCAATAACAGAGCGATCAAAATTCAAATCCAAAGTTTCAACTAGGTCCCGATATAGGTCGGCGACTGCAAACTTGTCTTTCTGGTTTTCATCATCAAGTATTTTTTTATACTTTAAAGCTTCGGTGCTATTCGAAACACGAAAATAATTTTTCATTAGCGAAGCATGTATTTTAAATCGTGAAACTGTATTTAAGTGGCTATTATTTAGTTGGTGTAAAATCAATATTGCTTTTTCAGGTTCGTTATTTTTTTCAGATATTAATGATAAATTCCAAAGCGATATTGCATAAATTGAATCTTTATTTTCTTCAGAAGTTGCCGTAAGATTTAAAAAAAGGCCTTCTGCTTTAGAAAATTCACGAGCTAAAACTAAAGCTTTAGCTTTTTCAAAAACAACTTCGCGTTCGGTTAGTGGCTTGACATCCAAACGATGCGTCGTAGTTAGTGCGCAGCCAGATAGTAATAAAAAACATAATATAATTGTATTAATGAATTTCAATGATTTTGTCGTAATTGTTTTTAAGCTGTTGAACATTCTCTGTATTTTGACTGAACTCGAAGCATTTGTATACCCTCTGCTGCGATGTGAAAGAATGAATACTTTTTTTAAGCTCCGTTTCAAGACTTTCATAGTAGTGAACAATGTCCTGAAGTCGAGCTTGGCCTAAAGTATTTTTAGTTGTGTCCGTATTGGAAGCAGTTTGTGTTGATGACAGCCAGCCAGGAACTCGATTA
Source organism: Pseudobdellovibrio sp. (assembly GCA_049301055.1). Lineage (GTDB taxonomy): Bacteria > Bdellovibrionota > Bdellovibrionia > Bdellovibrionales > Bdellovibrionaceae > Pseudobdellovibrio. The sequence goes on from JBAQKN010000018.1 coordinate 25,858, forward strand.
ATAACTATAGATGTTAATCGATATCCCTGAGTGCGAATTTCCTTTGAAAGTTTATCGGCCTCTTTCAGTCGCGAAGGGTCGAGCCCTGTGATTAAAACAAACTCTGTTTTTGGAGATATTAACAAGCGATGACAATTCATTACATAATTTTCTAACGGTTGTTGCCAATTTTGAATGGCCTTAAAAAATGCGGCAAGCTCTTTAATAAATTCAGAACCAGTTAGCACCTCTAGGGCTTTTAAAACTTGAGTTGTGCCAATGGTTACAATCTTTTTTAGTAAGGATGTTGATTCGGTTCCTGATCGAAACCAATTTGCAATACCTTCATTAAACAAGCTGGCAATTTTTTCAGGAGCTTTTAAAAAACTCCAGGTATGTTGAGCTGGCGGAGTATCTAGAATAACTAAATCGTAATCTCCACTTTGCACGTATTGGTATAAAGTAATTAGCGATGTGAACTCTTGGGAACCGCTTAAGCGACCAGATAATTGTAAGTATAATTTATTTTTTAACAAACGGTTGATATCATTTTCAGAAGCAATATTCATTGAAGACTGACGAATAAATTTTTCAAACGCCTTTTGATGATCAATAACGCAAGACCATAATTCGCCGCCAGGTGTATTGTTGCTAGTAAAGTCTTTTAAATTAACTTGATGAAGTTCACCGTCAGCTTTTAATCCTAAGGCTTGAGCTAATCTTTTTGACGGGTCAATTGTCAAAACAAGTATTTTTTTTCCTTGCAAGGCTTGGCCAATTCCAATGGAGGCGGCTAAAGTTGTTTTGCCAACTCCGCCAGTTCCAATGCAAATCAAAGTTTTTGTTTCGGGGTTAAGTTTTATCATGATACCGACCCAACCATTGGCAACAGCGAATCTAATATTGTCATTGTGTCTAAGCTAGTAATTAGTGGAAGCGATAAAAATTGAATATTATTTTTCAAAAGTATTTTTTTTGCAGTATCTTCGATTTCTATTTGCGCTGATAAATAATCTTGAGCTTGATTTTCAAGTCCAGACAAGTCCGTTTTTGATAAATTCAAAAGTTTATTTAAATAGACTGTGGGTTTGATTTGAAAATTTTTATCAAGCTCTGCAATTAATTCTAAGGTTTCAGTAATAGGAAGCTCTTCGGCTAAAGTAATTACATGAACATCTGTAAAATTTGAATCGCGAATAAGTCGGTCAATACTTCGCGATTGTTCCCCCATAGGACCAAATGGAATGGCATCTGCCATCGCCTTGGGGGCATTTAACAAACTTAAAAAATGTCCGGTTGCAAATGCGTCGATAACAACTTCATCATAGTTCATAGCAGGCCCATGATGGCGGGGTGATGATGTGATTTTACCTAAGATAGCTAACTCTTGGAGTCCAGGTGCGACCTGTACTAAAGACCGGGTCACAGGATTGTTAAAAAATAGTTCGAACAACTTTTCGATTTTTAGTAAATGCAGGGCGTATTCTTTTAAACAGTCATTTGCGCCCCATTGGCAGACATCTACCGAGTCCGTCCACTGGGTTGGGGTATAGCGAATTTGTTTTAATTTCAAAAAGTCTTGGTAAAAGCTAAACTCAGATAGCTCTGCAAGCAGGATATGCCGGTTTTTCTGGCTAAAATGGCGTGCTAATAGGGCCGCAAGTAGCGACTTACCTACTCCACCTTTGCCAGTTATAAAATGAGCTTTTTTTACCATTGCATTTGCCTATAAAGCACACTACTTTGCGTGCTGGTTTTTATTATAAGGAGACTCTGTGAAAGCACAAGTTCAAATCACCGAAGGTTTGCAAAGAAAGTTAAATGTTGAGATTGCACAAGACGTTGTGTTGTCGGCTTTTGAAAAAGTTTATCATGATATTCAACGCCAAGTTGAAATCAAAGGTTTCCGTAAAGGTAAGGCACCTTTAACTACGATTAAAACAATGTACAAAGATCGTATTCAGGGCGATGTGGCTCAAGATCTTATCCAAAAACATTATCCAGTTGCATTACAAGATCAAAAAATTGATCCAATTAGCTATCCTGAATTTGAATTCGAAGACCCATCTGAAGACAAAGGTTTTAAATTCGCGGCAATATTTGATGTTCGCCCAGAAGTTAAAGTTAAAAAATGGGAAGGCTTAGAAGTTGAAAAAGAAAAATACGTTTTCGACACAACTAAGATCGACCAAGTTGTTACAAATATTCGTAATTCTAAAGTTACCTACACAGACGTTTTAGACAACAGACCAGCTAAAATGGGTGATGTTGCTGTTATCGATTTCGAAGGTTTTGTTGACGGTAAAGCGTTAGAAAATGGATCAGGAAAAGATCACAGTCTAGAATTAGGTTCAAAACAATTTATCGATGGTTATGAAGAGGGTATCGTTGGCATGAGCATTGGCCAAACACGTACTTTGGATTTAAAATTTCCATCTCCGTACCATGCAGCGGAATTAGACGGTAAACCGGTTAGTTTCAAAGTAACATTAAGGTCGTTAAAGAAAAAAGAATTACCAGAACTTACAGATGAGTTATTAAAATCTGTTGGAGCTAATCAAACGGTTGAAGAGTTCAAAAAAACAATCGAACAAGACACAGAGCAATCTGAAAAAAAACGTATCGAAGATAACTTCAAAAATCGTCTGTTAAAAAAATTAGTTGAAGCAAATCCAGTAGATGTACCAGCGTCATTATTGAAAGATCAAAAAGCTACGCTAATTGAAGATTTCAAAAAACGTATGACAGATCAAGGTATGCCAGCAACTGAATTTGAAGATTATGTTCAAAAATGGGATGCTGACTTCGCAAAAACTGCGGGCGAGATGATTCAATCTAGTTTTTTAATTGATAAGCTTTCACAAGAGCACAACTTAATGTGTACTCAAGAAGATGTTGATGCGCGTTTTGCAGAATACGCAGAACAAACTAAAATCGAAATCGACCGCATTAAAGAGTGGTACGGTAAGCCAGATCAATTAAGCCGTTTAACGTATATGATTACCGAAGAGAAAGTGATTAAATTAATCACGGACAAAACGAAGATCAAATTAGTTGATGCCAAAGATCTAAAAGAAGAAGCGAATTAGTTTTTTCGGGGTTTAAATTTTATTTGTAAAAAGGGATTCTGGAAGGAATCCCTTTTTTTTGGTATAAGCGAACCCTTTCAAGTCTAACAATTCCATGAACAAGAAACTTTTAGGATTTAAAGTCCTATCTTAGAACTGCATACACGTTGAGTTACCAACCAGTTCAAAGAACGACTTACAAAAGGTCTAGAATTTGCCGAACAATTTTAAGAACAAGGAAACCTAGACTTAAAAAAATTTTAGCAAGTTTCAAAAAATGTCGAAACTTAGCTAAGCGATTAGTTATTTGTTCCGTCATTCGAACCTCCTTTGTAAAGAAAAAGGTTCAAGTTCTATAAAAGCGAGATCGAAAGTGTTCGACTCGCTTATTGCATTTTCCAGAACTAAAAAATAAGTTTAAAAGTTAATACAAATGTAAAATTTTATATTTTGTTAATGGCAATAGCCAACAAAACAATTCGCATTTAGTCATCAGTCTTTAAGCTGCTTTTTGGCGAGCCACCCAAAGATCGTAATCGGCTTGCATGCGAACCCACATATCAGCAGAAGTACCAAGAACTTTTTCAAGCTCAATAGCAAACTCAGAAGAAATAGCTCGCTTACAATTTACGATTTCATTAATTTTTCGATGCGAACATTTTAGTTTGGCGGCTAATTGAGTTTGGTTAAGTCCCATTTCAGACATATAGACTTCACTTAGTACAATACCTGGGTGCATGGGTTTTGAATTTTTAATCATAAATTTATCCTTTGTGATAATTTTCAACTTTAACTTCAATAAATTCGCCATTTTTAAATTCGAAGGTGATACAACAAGGAAGTTTTATTGTGACACTCCAATGGTTTTTGCGATCTCCTTTAAGTTTATGAAGTCGAATGTTTGGAGGTTGGCCCTTGATCTTTAAATCATCTAGGGTGCTTGTGGCATGCATGATGGTCATTAAGGCCTTAGTACGAAGCCACAGCTCATGAGGCACAGCTTTTGATTTGTCGTGCTCCCATATGTTTTCAGCTGTTTTATTACCAAAACTTTGAATCATTGTTCCACCTATATATTACACTATACGGTATAGTGAGTATATTTACAACAAAAAATACAAAATATGCTGATATTCGCTGAAATAGAATAAGGGTTTTGAATTTTGCGCTTCATGTGAAATTAATTAAGCATCGTGATAATAAAGCCGAATTAATTAATTCAATCCGAGAGGCGTATTTAATCCGCGCCCACCACCAGATCAGATTGTCGCAGCAATTGCTTCACCTGAAATGTAAGAAAACAAATTTATTAAAAAAGGTGAAATCTATGAAAAAAATTATTCTGTTGTTTGCAATATTAAGCGTAGCAACGTTCGGTCATGCCGCAGTTCCTGTTAGTGTGTTGTCATTTAAAAACAAAGTGGGTAATCTTTCTTGTAATCAAGATTGGTACTGGTGGTCGAACCATTTATCAGATGCATTTCAAGATATGCTTTTGACTGAGCTTTCTAAAGATCCAAATATTAATCTTTTAGAGCGTGAAAACATTCAACAAATAAATGATTTGGAAGTTAATTTAGTAAATTCTGAAAAATCAAAACATAAGATTAACAAAGGTCATTTTGAAAAGGCTAAGTATACCATCATGGGCGCAGTTACAGGTTATGAATATTGCGCAGAAAAGAAAGGTGTTAATGTTTCTGTATCCAAGGTGGCTTCATTTTTTGGGGTTGTCGGTGCCGTAGCCGCAGTTGCTGACACAGTAGATTCTGTTGAATTCAGTAAGACTAAAGCTAAAGTAACTATTGATCTGCGCATTGTTGAAACTGAAACGGGTCGTATTATTAAAACTGTTAAAGCGGAAGGTGAGTCTTCACGCTCGAACTTTAATATTAATACGCAATTGGCAGATTATGCAGAAGCAAAAGAAACCCCAGTGGGTGAAGCTGCGCGCATGGCTATTGAAAAAGCCACGCGGCAATTTAAAACTATTTTGAACTGATGTTTTTTAATGTTTTCCAAGCTTTTAGGTAACTGAAGGCTTGGTAGGCTTGATAGTCTGATTTAAATATTTTTTCTTTTTCAGTTAAATCAGAATCTTTTTTGCTGCCGATATCTTTCCACCAATTAACTGCATTTTTTTCCATAGATGGAACGTCTAAATGTTTTTTGCTATCTGCAAGTTTTTCTTTGTCGCTTTTTAAGTGACCTGAAATATCTTTTTCGCGAATGCCTTTGGATTTTGAAACGGCTTTTGCAAAAGCTTCGGCATCAACGTCTTCAATTTCAACATCTGGATGAATGCCTTCTGACTGAATGGAAACTCCACTTGGAGTATAATAGCGCGCTACAGTTAACTTAAGCCCGCTGCCATCACCCAATTTAATAACTGACTGCACAGAACCTTTTCCAAAACTGCGTTCTCCGACAATGACGGCGCGTTTATTATCTTGTAAAGCTCCGGAAACAATTTCGCTGGCGCTGGCTGAAAACTCGTTAATGAGTACAACGATAGGAATATCCGAATACAGTGCTTTTTTTGAAGCCATCGAAACTTCTTTGTTTTTTGGATCGCGACCAATTGTGCTTACAATGATTCCTTCTTTGATAAACAAATCACTTACTTTGATAGCTTGGTCTAATAAGCCGCCTGGATTGCGTCGCAAATCTAGTAATAAGCCTTCAAATTTGCCATTATTTGTTTTCTTGTAAAGTGCTAATGCTTTTTCTAAATCAGCGCTGGTGTTTTCGATGAAGCTAGTTATTTTAACATACATGTAACCATCTTCTAAGTTCGCAGTTTTAACAGATTTTATTTTTACATTGCCGCGTACGATTGAAATATCAAGAGTCTTATCACTAGTTTCGCGCGCAACAGATAAAATAATTTTAGTGCCTTTTTTACCTTTTAATAAAGCGGATGCTTCAACTAAGGTAAAACCCTTTGTGGATTGACCATCGATAGCAACAATTTTATCACCGGGCTTAATCCCAGCAATCCAAGCGGGAGTATCTTCAATCGGAGAAATAATTGTTAATATTCCATTTTGAATTGAAATTTCAATACCAAGTCCGCCAAATTCACCTGAGGTTTCAGATTCGAAATCTTTAAAAATTTCAGCAGACATATAATTCGTATGAGGATCTAATTCTTTTAGCATGCCTTTTATGGCTCCGTTAATTAATTTTTTAGTATCCACTTCTTCGACATAGTATTGTTGGACTAAGTTTAAAATTTTACTAAAATTTTGTAATTCAGTATAGCGATCTTCAGCATAGGACATGATTGGGCGGCCACCCAATATTATAACAGTAGCAACTAAGATTAAAACACCGTATTTTTTTTTCATAATTTATCCTTTAACCAAGTCTTTGGATTTATTGGAACTTCAAAATGCCTAAGTTCAAAATAGAACTCGTTTTCTTTTGTTAATCCAATGATATCATTCATTTGCACTAGGTCGTCGACCTTAAAGTCTAAGGGCGAAATTCCTGCATAAATGGAATAATAATCGTCATCATGACGTATGACTAAAGTTTCGCCCCAGTATTGAATTTGGTCACGAAAAATGACTTGCCCTGGACCGACAGCATGCACATTTTTTTTTGGATCAATATTAAATACTAAACCGTGAATCATAAATGAGTATTGATTTTGCTCATCACGTTGAGAACCATAACGCAACTTTAACTGGGCTTCTGTCGGTCTTGGTAGTTGCCCTTTAAATAAAAGCAAAGATTTCTTATTTTCTAAAACAAGTTGCCGTTGGCGATTCATATCTTTTTCATGTTGTGCAGCTTCTTTTTTCTGAAGCTCATCAATTGTTTCTTGCAATTCTTTTTGGAAATCCAATAGGCTTTGTCTGCCCTGTGCTAAATTTCGAATAGATGCTTTGTAATCTTTAAATAAGTTTAAATCATAGTTGTTTAATCTAGACAGAATTTTTAAATTACGTTCAAACTGAATCGGGTTGCTAATGGCCAGCAAGTTTCCCCACTTATAATTTTTAATATAATTTAAAGCTTGAGCCCGCTGAAGCAGAACTTTTCGTTTTTCATGCAACCTGGTTTCTAGTTGTTTAACGCTTTCATCTGACTGAGAAAGTTCTAAATCGATAAGGGCTTTTTTATCATAAATAGCGTTAATTTTTTGTTCTAATTCGCTATTGGTCTGAACCCCATAAGAAATTGATGTGGTTATTAACACCATAATCAAAATAAACTTATTCATAAGCAAACAGGCTTAATCTTTGAATGGCTGACTTCAAAGATAGGACAGCTCCGCAAATAACAAATAAAAACAATAAACTTAAAAGCGATGCGATTTCGGAAGCATTCAAAAATCGAATATTCTCTGAAAGAAAACTAAAACCCTGATTTATAAAAAATCTGTTTTTAAAATAAAAATAAGTCGCAAAAGTGGTGACGGTACTAATGGCGCTACTAAGCATAAAGATGTAAATAAATGGCAATAAATTGTTTTTATAAATAAACCAGCGGGTGGCTCCGATGAGTGATAAAACTTCAATTTCTGTTTTTGATTCTTCAACTAATGATCTGGCCATAAGTGCAGAAATAAATAAAACCGAAATTGATAAAACCGAAAATAGTAATAAGCCAAAAAACTTTAAAGCACGATCAAACTTCGAAAATTGTTTAACCCACTCTGTTCCATAAGAAACTTCTTCAACAAATTCATTCGTTGCGTAATCCCTTTTAATTGCAGCAAATTTTTCTGTTTTTTGCTGTGGCTGGAAAGAGCTGCTTAATGAAACGACTAATGATTCAGGAATTAGATCAGTTATTTCATCAACACTAATTAAGCCAGAAGAATAGTCTCCTAAAATTTTTTTAAAATCTGCTGCGGCTTCGTTTCGTGTTACCACATCGACCTTTTCTATTTCTGAATCGGATTGAAGTCGTTTTACTAAAGAGTTTTTTTCATCGTCTGTAGTATCTACCTTCAAATAGATACTCATTTGGGCGTCATCTTCCCAAAAGCCTAAAAGGATATTAATGTTTTTATAAAACATATAACTGGTTAAAACCATCATCATTGAAAAAGTTAACACAACCAATAGACTTACTTTTAGTGAAGACCATCTCATGAAATAGTGTCTCCGACTAATTCACCTTTATTTAATTCTAAAACGCGACTGTCTTTTAATGTCAGAAGCCGATGATCATGAGTAGCAATAAAAAAAGTAGTTCCTTTTTTTGAAAATTCAAAAAACAGCTGTATAATGGCTTCACTCATTTTTGGGTCTAAGTTTCCGGTCGGTTCATCAGCGATTAATAATTCGGGTGAATGAATTAAGGCTCTTGCTATAGCTACGCGTTGTTGTTCACCACCGGATAAAAAGTCTGGATATTGATCTTGAAGATCCTGCAATCCAACCTGTTCTAAAAGGTCTAAAGTTTTTTTTGATTTATCGATAGTTTTATTATTTATTATTTCTAATGGAAGAATAATGTTTTCAAAAACCGTTTTATTTTTTAATAGTTTGTAATCCTGAAACACAAAACCTATTTTGCGCCGATAAAAAGGTGTCTGTCCTAATTTCAGTTGGTTTAAAGAGTGACCACAAACCTCAATTTCTCCGTTAGTTGGCTTTTCATAAGCAGAAATCAGTTTAAACAAAGTTGTTTTGCCAGCTCCACTGGGTCCAACTAAAAAAGTGAAATCACCTTTGTTAATTTGTACGGTCAGATCGCGTAAGGCGTGTCTGTTGGCTCCGTAAGTTTTATAGATATGCTTAAGCTGAATCATATTCGAGTTTCACATCCTGCAAGCGTTGCTTGATTAGTCTGTGTGAAAAAAAAGGCTTTGAGGAGGCTAGATTATTTGTTGAACCCAAGTCATGGTATGTTGGTGCAATTTAGCAATTGCCATTTTTCGTTGTGATTCAAGTTGAGCTTGAGGAATTTTTTCATAGGGCAGTTTGAATGTTTTCATAACAGATCCGTTTTGAAAAACTCGACTGACCATTACTTTTTCTTTCATACCCCAGTCTTCAGTCTGGATATGAATCTTTTGACCTTGGATAAATAAATCTGAATTTTCGCCAGCAACAGAATCGGTCATAAGTAAATCACACCCTGCAAACTTTAGTTTGCTTGAATAATTTAAGCTAATCTGTGGTTTCCACAATGTGTTTTGCATTGCAGAACCAGATTATTAACTAAGTTTGTTTCATTGACAGTTTTAAGCATAGACGTAAGTCTAGGTTTTGGGAGGTCTCATGTTAAGCGAATTCAAAAAATTTATTGCTCAAGGAAATGCTTTAGATCTAGCGATCGGAGTAATTATTGCCGGAGCTTTTGGCAAAATTGTTAACTCATTAGTAAACGATATTTTAATGCCCATAATCGGTTTAGCTATGAACGGCGTCAATGTAGCCGGTCAGTTTGTGGCTTTAAATGGCCAACAGTATGCCAACGTCGATGAAGCAAAAAAAGCAGGAATCGGCGTTTTAGCTTATGGAAGTTTTTTCCAAGGTATCATTGATTTTTTAATCATCGCAGTTGTTCTTTTTTTAGTAGTTAAACAAGCCAACAAACTTAAAAAACCAGTTTAGAACACGAACCTTCTAAATTTAGAAGGTTGACCTTCTAAATTTAGAAGGTTAAATTATCCTAATGATTAAGCATTTGGTTCGAAAGTTTGAAGATATTCTAGATAAAAGATTGCAAGAGAAACCACGTCACATTCAAGTTGTTATGGGGCCAAGGCAAGTTGGTAAAACATCGGGTGCTGTTCATTTACTGGAAAGTAAATATAAAAAGCAAGATTGGGTTTATTTAACATGTGAAGAGGGTTTACATGGATCTGAATGGCTATTGCAGCAGGTTCAGAAGGCGCAGCAAGCAAACAAAAAAATTATTGTTTTTGATGAAATTCAAAAAATTAATCAATGGTCTGAGTTTGTTAAATTAGCTTGGGATCAGCAAAAAAGACAAAAAAATTTAATGCATTGGATTCTACTTGGATCAAGTTCTTTAAAGTTGTCTCAAGGTTTAAGTGATAGTTTAAGCGGACGTTTTGAAATTATTCAAGTTTCTCACTGGGATTTTACAGAATCAAAAAAGATGAGTTCATTAAATTTAAATGATTATCTTCATTGGGGTGGATATCCAGGCGCTTACGCATTTCGAAATGATCCGAAAAGAATGCGACAGTATTTAATGGATTCAATTTTTGAAACAGTTGTGTCGCAAGATATCTTACGATTTGCAACAGTAAAAAAACCAGCTCTTTTCAGACAAGTTTTCATGCTGGCCAGTCATTTTCCGGCTCAAGAGGTTAGTTATAATAAGCTGTTAGGGCAGCTTCAAGATGCGGGAAATGTAGATCAAATTAAGCACTACTTAGATTTATTTAGTCAGGCATTTCTAATTCGGCTAGTCTTTAAGTATTCCAAAGCACATGCATCTAAAACATCGTCTCCAAAGCTTTTACCAAGTGCGCCTGTATTTACCGCCCTATTCCTAAATAGAGAACTAACTCAAGAAGAGTTAGGACGAGTATTTGAGGCAAGCGTTGGAAACCGTTTGTGCGAAAACTTTTCAGTAGTCTATTTTTGGCGAGAAGGTGTTAACGAAGTTGATTACGTTATCGAAACGACAAAAGGACTTATCGGTATAGAAGTAAAGTCAAAACGTCGCAAAACGGCAGGCCTTTCTGCGTTTAGAAAAAAATTCTTGAAATCAAGATGCTGTATAATAGATTTTGAAAACTACATTGAATTTGAAAAAAATCCTGAAGAATTTATAGAAAAATATTCGATTTAGCTAGTCCATCGGCTAGTCAAAGATATGTATCAGAAGACAACGTCTCAGATTGCAACGTAGAATTTTTAAATAACACTGACAATTTTGGTCTTAGTATTGCTATCTAGTTCTATATACAAGGAGACTCCAATGAAATCATTTCCACTATCTAATTTATTTACAGCTGTCATGTTTGTCTTGGTCAGTGGGGGGGCGTGGGCTGGTGATCGGTCTGATCAATCAAGAATTGATGCCGCATGCGGTGAAGGCAAGTCGACTTCTGAAAATTGTATAAGAGTACAAAAAGAAATTGATGATAAAGAAAAAAATGCAGACTCAAAGGTTGCCTGCGCGGCTGCAAAAAAAGAATGGCGCGATAAAGACAGCAAGGGTAAGCGCGCCTGCAATGCGTTTGATAAGGGTTTGGGTGCTACTTGCCGTTCGAAAATAAATGGATGCCAAAGCAAAATTGATAATACGTTTGGCTCATCAGGTTCCGAAAACGAAAGCGAAACGGGCAACTTGATGTTGCAGTTAGTGAAAACAGCGTTAGCAACAAAATCTAATTCTATAGCAGCAGATGCAGTGAACGATGGCCCAGCGTGTGTTAAGCAGTATGATGCAAAAACTAAAAAAGAAGATGAAAAAGAATTTAATCGTGAACGCAAAGAATTAGAAAAAGAAATTGAAAAAGAAAAAGAGACTCAGATTAAAGAAGTTGAAGATTTAAATAAAAAAACAGATGAAGTTCAAAAAGATATCGATAAGTTAGAAAAAGAAAACGTAAAAGAAGCTCATTCTGCAGAAAAAACTTTAAGTGAAAAAACATCGAATGCATCAAAAAATTCGCTAGAAGTTGCAAAAAGAATTAGAAAAATACAACTGGAAATTAATTCTCAAAGCCAAAAAGTAGCACGTGATAAACTAGCAAACGACACAGCTTTATTTAGTTTATCTAGTGCCGAGACAACAAAAAGATGTAAAGCCAATTTACTTTCATTGCAGGGATGCATTTTATTGCCATCATCAGCTGAAGCTGCAGATGTAAAAAAATGTGAAGCCTTAAACGCGCAACTAATAAAAGGAAAAGGCACAAAATCAAATTCAAATGTAACTGAATTCATGCAACAACAAAAAGATGCTTGTTTTAAAGCTGATGATGATAAGTTAAGACAGGCGCAATTAAATATTAGTCAAACCATTGCAACCAGTAATGACAATATTGCTGAGCTAAAAAAACAAATGGATGATGAACTTAAAAATTTAGACCTAGCAAAAAAAGATGTTGAAGTCGCAAAGGCACAGTCCGAAAGCGAAAAAAAGAGCGGCGATGACGCTATGTTAAAAGAAATAGATACAATGAATAATAATTTATTTAAGTACAATTCAACATCGAATACTAAGATTGTTAAATCTAAGGCGCGAATTGATAAATTAACGTTAGATTTGCAAAATTTAGCGTTAAAAAAAGATTATGGTGTTGAAACAGCGTTTGATGATGCTAACGATGCAATTAACCAATCGGAGTCTGCAAGAAGTGATGCGGCTGAGGTGTGTGGGTGTAATTCATCAGGGAGCACTGTTTCAGATGTTTGCGCTGATTTAATGAATTCTGGTATTGATCAAGATCCAAAAGATCCAAAGTATAAAGGTTCTTCTAAGAAAACGAAGTAAATCGCATCAGATGTAAAGTGGATACAAGTCCACTTTACATCGATCTAAAGTAGGCTCAGTTTTTAGCCAGGCAGCAAATCCATTAAACATTCGCGCCAGTATTCTGGAGCATCTTTACTGTAATCAATTGCAATGTGAAACCCGGTTTTACCTAAAAACTTAGTACGTGCCACAGTTCCAGATATTTCTAGATCCATTTCATGAATAGTAAAGAAAACACTTTGGCCGACTAAATGATCAATATTTAAATTTGTTCTTAGTTCTTTATTTACAAAGTCTTCACGTTTGAAATACAGAAGTATTCCGGTTGCAGAGGCTTCGATAATTTCGCCGTAGCTTGCTAGCTTTTGCAAATTCTCTAAAGAGTTGAAAGTATCCAATGTTAAGGGACTGATGTCCTTGCGTTGGGCTTGTCGTTGGTTGCGTGCTGCTTTCATAATACTTAATCTCCTTAGATACTAAATATATCGACACTTGCTGGACTAAAGTTAATGACTGTTCGCAAGAAAACTAATTATTTATAGAAGATAGAATATAAAATATCTTTTTCTGAGAAAACAAACCCTTTGTTGTGACTAAAGTCTAAAGTCTTTTTGCTGTTGATCCGATAGGAGAAAACATCATTCCCAGAATGAGACTGCCACCCTTCACATATAAAATCGGTCAGAATATATTCATCGCGCAGATTGGCCATGCCTTTTAGTGCGGCCTCTTTGGCAACCCATAGAAATTTTGCATCAGGTGCTGCTAATACTTCGGCTTCAGAACTTGTACGCAAAATTATGTTTTTAGAAATACGATCACTATTTTCAAGATCAAATCCATGTTTGAAATTAGAAAAACTAAAGCCACCTAAATTTTGCGTATGTGAAATTGAAAAAAAACCTTCGCTTGCTTGGGGTAGTAAATTTAAATCTGCTAAATTAGCCAATTGTTGACGATTAAAACAATAGGAATAATTGTCTTCCATGTTTTTTCGAATATTCTGACGATAATTGGCAAGACTTGATCCAAAATCAGTACTTAATATAAAATTAAGCTCTAAATTTTGAATTTGTTTTTTTATAAAGGTAATTTTTTTTTCAAAAGCTTTTTCAAAGTTATTCAACATGAATTAGTATTGAAAGTGTTCTGGCCAGCGAACAGTTTGACCACTGGTAATTTTCATCATGTTATCTAACGAAGTAAAAGCTTTTTGTCGTAGCGTTTCATCAAGTTTTATTTCTGGCTTAAAGTTCGTTAAAGCTAATTTAATTTTTTCTAGCGTATTCATTTTCATATACGGGCAGTCATTGCACGCGCAACCTTCATCAATGACAGGAGCTTGAATTAATTCGACATCAGGGCGAAGTTTTCGCATTTGATGAAATATTCCAGTTTCTGTTGCAACAATAAATTTTTTCGCAGGATTTTTTTGAACTTCTTCTAACAACCTAGAAGTTGAGCCAACAACATGGGCAAATTGCAAAACGGTATCATCACATTCAGGGTGTGCAATTACAACGGCATCTGGATGCTGTTCGGTTAATGCAAATAAACGTTTCGCATTAAATAAAATATGCACTTCGCACGCACCCGGCCACATAATCATTTCGCGATTTAATTTTTTGCTAAGCCATTTTCCTAAGTGTTGATCGGGTCCAAATAAAATACGTCGATCTTTGGGGATGCTGTCCACAATCTGAGCCGCATTGCTAGAGGTGATAATCACATCAGAAATGGATTTAACTTCTGCGCTTGAATTAATATAAGTGACACACAGGGCGTCCGGATAAGCTTTGCGCCACGCCAGGTACTTATTAAAGGGCGAGCCCGTAACTAGTGAACAGCCCGCGCCTAAGTCAGGAACAAGCACAGTTTTTGTGGGGTTTAAAATTTTCACGCTCTCGGCCATGAAAACAACGCCCGCTAAAAGTATATTTTGGTTGGGAACTTGTTGGCCTATTTTAGCTAAATAAAAACTATCACCAACATAATCAGCTAAATCTTGAATGGGTCCATCTTCGTAATAGTGGGCTAAGATGGCGACGTCTTTTTCTTTTTTTAATTTTTGAATATCTTCAATTATATTAAACAGAAGTGCCGCCTTTTAAAATTTGTATCACATTTTTTGATACCATTTTAAAACTTTCCAAAACGCCCTTTCCTCCGAAAGCAACGGCTTCAATTTCAGGAGCATTGTGTTTGTTAATATGGTGCCGTAATTCAGCAATCGGCATTGAGTTTGGTAGATCGCGTTTATTATACTGAATTAATAATGGAATTTCTTTAATGTTGTAACCTTGTTGTTCTAGGTTTTTTTCTAAATTTTTCATGGAAGCTATATTTTCTTCTAAGCGATCCGCTTGAGAATCGACTACGAAAACTACGCCATCTAAGCCTTTTAGAATTAAGCGTCTAGAGGCATCGTAAATAACTTGGCCAGGAACTGTGTAAACATGAAATCGAGTTTGAAATCCACGGATTTCGCCAACATCTAATGGAAGAAAATCAAAAAACAAAGTTCTTTCAATTTCGGTATTTAAAGCCACAAGCTTTGCTTGTTGGTCTTTTGCTAAACTTTGATAGACCCATTGAATATTTGTGGTTTTACCACCCAGCGAAGGGCCATAATATACTAATTTGCAGTGAATTTCTTTAGCGTTGTAATTAATAAACGACATATTTTATAACTCCACGCGATTTTCTAAAGCGCGGTTCATTGTGCGATCATCAATATAATCAATATCAGATCCCATCGGAATTCCGTGGGCAATCCTAGAAATTTTAGTGCCTTTGCCCTGTAAAATTTTAGCCAAGTACAAAGATGTTGTGTCGCCTTCAAGGTCTGCATCAAAAGCAAAAATAACTTCTTTAATCGCTGGGGCTTCGCCAGCAATACCCGCATCAATGCGCAGAATAAGTTCGGCAATTTTTAAATCTTTTGCAGTCACGCCGTCTAGCGGTGAAATGACTCCGTGTAAAACATGATAGCGTCCACGAAATGCTCCTGAAGATTCAATGCGAACAATATCAGAAGGTTCTTCGACCAAGCATAAGATTTCATTGTGTCGATGTGAATCTTCACAGTATTTGCAAATAGCGCGATCGGTATAATTAAAACAAGCGGGGCATGTGTGAACTTCCGACTTTACGCGTTTGATTGATTCAGATAATTGTGCCGAGTAATTTTCGTTCGATTTTAAAATAAAATATGCCAAGCGCTGAGCCGTTTTAGGCCCAATTCCTGGTAAGCGATTTAGCTCGTGCACTAATTTTTCTAAAGCAGGTATATTTAGCATCAGAATCCTGGAATGTTCATTCCGCCAGTAATTTTAGCCATCTCTTGTGATGACGTATCTTTAGCTGTTTTTAAAGCATCATTTACTGCAGAAGTAACTAGGTCTTGCAACATTTCAACATCGCCACCTTTCATAACTTCTGGATTAATAACTAAAGACAAAACTTTATTTTCGCCATTTACTTTTGCAGTAACAACGCCACCACCCGAGGTGCCATTGAATTCGCGAAGAGCTAATTCTTCTTGAAGCTTTTTCATTTTCATTTGCATTTGGTTAGCTTGTTTCATTAAACCAGCCATTCCACTAGCGCCTTTAAACATAAATACTCCTTACATGATTCTAATTTAATTAAGTTTCGGTTTTAATAATTTTTATTTGTGCTTTAAAAACTTCTTGTGCTTTTTTAACACGTGGATCAAGTTGCCAAGACTCTTTCTGCTTTTCATCTGCCAAAACTTGTTTTTTGACCGATAAAGATTGAGCACTGTCGCCTTGAACTTCAGCCTGCGCTTTTAGCACTTCAAAAGTGTAGCCCTGTCCAAACTCTGAATCAATCAATCCTTGTAATTTTTGGCGCACTTCAGAACTTTGAAACTGCGATCCAATAAAAGCAAAAGCCAATGGTGGTTGCAATGAAATCTGTTTATTTTGGCAGCCAACAAAGATTAGGCTTTCAACTTTAGAAGCCGTTAGGGCATCAATTTTCTTTACTCGGCCGGCAAACTCAAACCAAGTTTCCGAGTTAACTGAAGTTAACTGCGGCAGTTTTTTTTCAATAATAACTTCTGCAACGGACTGTTCAACCTTAGGCACTAAAGCAGCAACAGGTGTTGTCAAAGCTGTTGGGTTTGCGCGTTGGGGCTCTTCTTTAGGAAGAGCTGACGGCTTTGGGGGTTTGGGCCGCTCGCTTGATTGGGAAGCAGATGGGGGTAATGGCTTTGAAGTAGGTGTATTCGACATTTTTAAAAGCTGCTTTAAATCTTTAATTTCAGGAGCTTGAGCTAAACGAAGAAGAGCAATTTCAAAAATAGTTTGTGACTCTTGCGAACGGCTAATGTCATTTAAGCTTTTTAAAGTCATATCAAACAGCAAGTGCAAGTCCGCGTCTGAGGTTTCAGCAATTTGAGTTAGCAATAAATCAATTTCAT
This sequence comes from Pseudobdellovibrio sp., assembly GCA_049301055.1. Lineage (GTDB taxonomy): Bacteria > Bdellovibrionota > Bdellovibrionia > Bdellovibrionales > Bdellovibrionaceae > Pseudobdellovibrio. Next base: position 42,778 of record JBAQKN010000018.1, read on the forward strand.
CATCCGGCAAATCAATTAAAAGCCTAGCTGTTGAATCTGTTTTCAAAATTAGACTATGGCGAATGGTTTTTGATAAATCTTCCAAAAACAAACTTGGATTTTGTCCGGACTGAGTTAATTTTTGTAAAGCCTGAACCATGTCGCCCGGGTTGCGATTTAAAATAGTTTGAAACACTTCATAAATTAAAGAGCGATCAGTAAGTCCTAAAACTTGGCTAACTTCAGTTTCACTAAGTACGCCGTTGGTAAAACTAATAACTTGATCAAGCAAACTTAAACTATCGCGCATGGAACCATCGCCTTGACGGGCAATTAACCAAAGCGCCGCAGAATCAGCCTGGTAATTTTCTTCGGTGCAAATTTTTTGCAAATGTTCAGCAATTTGCTTTAATGAAATACGACGAAAATCAAAACGCTGACAGCGTGATAAAATAGTTTGCGGAATTTTGTGAACTTCGGTCGTCGCTAAAATAAAAACAACATGAGCCGGCGGTTCTTCTAAGGTTTTTAAAAGTGCGTTGAATGCGCTTGTGGACAACATATGAACTTCATCAATAATAAAAACTTTATACTTTCCGGAAGCCGGAGAAAACATAACGTTTGTGCGCAAATCACGAATAGCATCCACACCATTATTTGAAGCTCCATCAATTTCGATAACATCGATCGAACGACTTAAGGTAATTTCGGCACAGCTTTGGCAGATTCCGCAAGGAACAAAGTTAACCGCGTTTTCACAGCGAATAGCTTTAGCCAAAATACGTGCAGAGGATGTTTTGCCAGTTCCGCGCGGACCGGTAAAAAGTAAAGCATGTGGTAAGCGATTATTTTTTAAAGCGTTGGTTAACGTTTGGGTAATATGATTCTGACCTATCATTTGATCGAAAGATTGCGGACGATATTTTCGAGCAATTACTTGATAAGACAAAAATTTCCCCTGATTAGTTTTGAAAAAAAGTGGAGTAAAAAAGTGGCTAGGCAACCCCATATCGCCTAGCTCGTTAAACACCGTTGCTTCCTTCCGGACCTAGCGGAATTCAATAACAAGTCTACCGTATGGGACCTAGCCATCTTTGGGTTTATAGTATCAATGGCATCTAAGCAGTGATTAATGCATCGAGCTAGGACCTAATTCATAAGATTTTTTCTGAACTCGGGTAAACGCGATTTACCACCCGGGCTGAGTGCTTGATTTAAGCGCAAGTGTAACGTCTGATAGCCTTATGAAGAACTTTATCATCGTGTTGCTAAGCCTAAACTTAGGCGCTTGTGTTCTAGTGCCAAAACTGACTACGGTGGGTTTTTGTGATGGTGTTTTGCGCGATCAGCAAAAACAAGGCATGTGGACCTGTCGCGATCCAAAGACCAACCAAATTCTGATGAAGGCCGAATTCAATCATGGAATTAAAAATGGACGCGTCGAGCTTTTTTATGCAAATGGAAAAACCGAATCACTAAGCCACTGGCAAAACGGTGTTTTCGACGGAGAATTTAAATCATACTTTGCAAACGGACAGCAACAGTTCGACATGTATTACAACAAAGGCGTGCGAAGCGAAAAGTTTTATGAATGGGATGAGTCTGGCGAAAGTTTAGACGACGAATTATAAATAGCATTTGGTAATTCAAAATGCACAATCAAAATATTTTCTATTTTAGATTGTGGTGTTTATTCCCGATCGGGATTATTTATGCAAACTTGTGTTATGGTGGCCAATAAAGATATTATTTTTCTGCAGGAATTAGCAAATGTTGTTAAAAACAAACGTAAAGAACTTGGTTGGATTTTGAAAATAGATTCGCTATTTCACATTCATTGCCACTTTCAGATCAATGTTTTCTTGTCGAAGATGAAAGCTTTTTTGGAAATCTATTGCCAGAGGGCGGAGTCAGAGCTTGTTCTGCCAAATTTCCATAGTATACGATACTACTTTGAATCGGAATAGGGCCAATCACCTATCTTAGACATGATGGAAAAACAACTTACTGAAAATATGCGACGAATTCGGATTGGAATTCATCTTTAAAAATTAGTCTTAACAACAGAAAAGTAGTAATTAGATAATTCGACAATAAAAAATATTTTAGTTTGCGCAAAACAAAAACTGTTACTTTGTAAAAAGTTTGGTTATGTCTTGTTGGCCATCTTGAATTAAATCAACTTTAATTTGGCTTCGCTTTCGCAGGTCATTTTTAATGCGAACTAAGATAAAATCAAGGAGATGATATGAAGCGGTTATTAATTGTAACAGTACTTTTAACTGTCCATGTTTGTATTCCATTGCATGCTTCAAATCCAGCATGTGGACATTTATTCGGTAATCTAGAGCAAAGCAAAACTAGTTTTCTTGGTGGTCAGCTAGAGGAGTTATTTGACGCCACCGTTTCAGATACGGCCTTTACAGAGATACAAAAAAAAATGGGACTAAGTGATAGTCAAAAGACAATGGTAGCTGTTTTAGAAGCTGGATTTTTTATGGAACACCCTGGTTTTGAAGGAAAATTAAAATTTGCATATGACATGATAGATGGAACAAATGATCCAAGCGGAGGTCGAGCTTTTGAAATTCCAGGGAAAAAAAATACTTGGAATCCTGGGTCGCAGGGGCATGGAACTCATACCTTAGGAATCGTTATTGGTGGCGGGGGTGTGCTTGGAATGCCAATTCGTGCATTTCCAAAGTGGGGAGCCGCAAAACTAGTTGAGTCCGCAATATATGCAATTGATAAAGGTGCTCGTGTAATAAGTATGAGTATTATAAATGGAACAAATGGATTAATTGAAATCGCAGACAAGCATCCTGAAATTCTGTTTGTTAAGGCCGCTGGCAATGCGTCGCTAGATATTGATGCTCAGCTGGATTCCTTTGCAGCTGGTCCTGGTCAAGGGTGGGATGGCTTTGATCCAATACTGGCATCTCCTAGAGGAAACGTTGTGGTGGTTGCAGCAACCGACGCATCAGGAAAATTATGGCATCAAACCAGTGGTTCAAACTATGGCGTTCACTCTGTTAAATTAGCAGCCAGAGGAGCCGATGTTCTTTCCTACTTTCCAATCGACGGCTTTAATGGGAAGGCGGGTATAGAAAAGTTATCGGGAACATCAATGGCTACGCCTTTAGTTGCTGCAATTGCAGGAAAAATATTTAATATATATCCAAAATTAATGGCTATTCAGGTTTCAAAAATTCTTGAAGTGACTAGCTATCAAACCGAAGAGTTGCAAAGCAAAGTAGGCTCAGGTGGAATTGTAGATCCAAAATCAGCATATCAGTTAACGGCTTTATTAAAGTTAACAAAAGATGGTCAAAGCTTTGAAAATGCTGCGAATAAAATAAATTTAACGTCTGCAGAGAAAGAAAAATTCCAGACAATGCTTAAGTTGTTTTGATTTTGCAATACACCATCAGTATGAATGTGAATACTACTTTAATAACTACGTGAAAAGATAGAGAGCCCCAACATAGAACAATTTTCGCAAAACCCTATCAAAAGAATAGACACTGTTTTACCTAAACCGTGTCTTAATCTGAGACTGATTAAATCACAAAACCTCAAATCGTTTTAAAACTTATCAAAGTGTCTCAAAGTTAGAATAAATCACTTGGTCTGCTTTTTGGAGTGTTTGTCTATTGTAGGGAGACTATATGAAAAATACATTTTCTAAGACTTTGATTTGTGGTGTGATTGCGTCCTCTTTTGTTTTGGTGAATTGTCAAAAATCACCAACCGGTCGAAGTGTTAAAGCAAATACGCCCGCAGCAGGAGCTCCCACGGAAAAGGCCTTGGCAGGAACAACCGGGCAATGTGCGGACCCGGTCATTGCAGCAAAAGAAGCTATGTCTAAATTAATTGTTACTGTTAATGCTCAGATCACTGAATCCAGAATGGATAAAATTGTTTCAGAAGCTAATAAAGCTGTTTTGCAAAAATCATTAGTCGATCTAGATAAACAGTGTGATGCGTATTTAGCTGAATTTGAAAAACTGAAAGTAGAAACGTGTGCCTATGATATTCAATCAGCAAAAGGAAAAACAATTACCTCAAGTTATATTAAGCAAGGGTGTTCTGCAGAAATCCAAGCTGTTGCAAGTACGATTAGTGATAAATCTGAAGTCGTAGCGAAGTGGGTAAAAGTAGCGGCAGCAGACGTTGTTGCTAGGAAAGCAAAAGAAGGGTTGTCAATTGATGCAAGATTAGTTGTGTCGGAAGCACTTGCTTCAACAGTTAAAGATAAATTTTCTGAAACGGGCGAATTTTTAATGGATGGAAAAATTATTGATGGTGCAAATTCCAAAGTCGCCTACGATGAAGCTGTCGCTGCAGCAGATAAGTCATTATGTACATTTGAAGCTTTTGATAAGGATGGACTTAAGCAAGTTGATATTTTAAAAGTTCTGTCACTAGAGCAAAAAAATAAAGCGGCTATGCGCTCAGCTGAAAAAGCGCAGTATGAAATTTCGTTAACAAGTGAGTCCGGTGGAAAGACGTTTTTACTAAAATGTTTAATTGCAAAAAAGAATTTACAAGCTGAATTTAAAAAAGTAGTTGGGTCTAACTTGTCATTAAAAGAAACAGAGACTGTAAAAGAAACAGTAAAGCCAACGGAAGAAGAAAAGAAGCAAGGCACAGAAGAAAGTGAAATGAAGTCAGCAGCAAATCAGATTTCTATTAACAATTCAGATTTATTAAAAAAAACTGAAGTTGAAATAAAAGAAAAAGCAGATCAACAAGTAAAGCAAGTGGCTGATTCAAAAGAACAAGAATTAAAAGATGCAAAAGATAAACTTTTAGCAACAAAGAAAACAGAAGTCGTAGTTAATGTTGCAAAACCCATCGCAACAACAGCTGAATTAAGTTCAGTTGCGGCGGAAATGGCTAAGGGTAACTTGGCGGCTCCTGTCAAAGTGGAAGAAAAAGCTGCTGACGTGGCAACAAAGGAAGAAGCTGCAAAAACTGAAGTTAAAAAAACGGATGATAAAAAATTAGAAGTTAAAAAAGCAGAAAAAGTTGCTTCGATAAAACCGGAATTAGTAAATATTAAACCTAACGTGATAAAAAAATTAACCGATGAAGAAAAAGCGAAAGCAAAAAAAGATGTGCAAGATGCAAAGGCAAAAAAAGCAAACGATGATCTTCAGGCCTTACGTGATGCTGAAGATGCGGCGAACTAAAAAACAACTAAATATAGGAGTAATTACATGAAAAAATATATTATAAGTTCGATAGTGTTACTAAGTTCGGTTTTTTCTTATGCAGGACAAGTTGAATTGTCAGAAGTTTTTAAAGGTAGAAGTCTTGAGGTTTTATTTGCTGCTCAGGGTAATTTAAAACTACATGGCGACGGTTCTTCAAAAGATTCAGTTGCAGATGTACTAATGCCAATGAAGTCGTATCTTGCGGGCAAAATGACAAGGGATAATGACTTGGTTAAAGAAAGTCGCGTTAAAAATATTTTACTGGCGTGTGTGGCTGATAATTCGAAAACAGCAACGTGTGATTTAATTATTCAGTTTAATGTTTTGGGTGAAGATGCACTTACTTATAAAGTAGCATTAGATGACCAAGGCATGCCATATGCGATGGCCAATTCGAATGTGCTTCGTTCAATTGGTGACTAGTTAAGTGGCGCGATACAGAATTTTTTCTAAACTTTCTGTTTCTTCTGCCCAGTAGCTATAAGACCCAAAGTCAGGAAATAATTTTGGAAAACTTGGGTCTTTCCATCTTGTCATAATCCAAATGGCATAATTAATAATACGATAGCCGCGCAACCAAGGAATTAATTCTAATTGATCTTCCGGAAAATCACTAAGTTCAGAGTAACCTTCGACTAAATTTTCATATTCAACGCTGCCTTTGGTCTCTTCTGAAGGTAGTAGCATCCAAAAATCTTGTATAATTGGGCCGTTAATCATGTCATCGAAATCAACGATTACAAAGCTTTCATCAGCAGCTTCTAAAATGTTTCCACGGTGTAAATCGCCATGGGTTCTAATAAACGGAATATCTTGTAAGCGCTCATCTAAAGTTTCAAAAATTTGCACGGCTGCTTTTTCATAACGACCACTGACTTCCGGAGAAACGCGGTTTAATAAGGATTCTAATAATTCCCATTTATGATCTTCGGAAGGGCCTAGGAATCCACGATGTTGAGCTTCTTGGCGGCGTCCAATATTATGAAGTCGCGCTATCCATCGGCCTAATTTTTTATAATGTTCAGGTCGAAATTCTTGAACTAAACGCCCGCGAACTTTATTAAAAAAGGCATAATTAATGTCGTCGATTTGATCTAACGTAGAGCCATTTTTTAAAATCAATGCTTCGGCGACTTCTAAGGACTCTTTTTTTAATTCGGCTGTAAAATTATGCTCATCTAAAATGGTGGCAGAGCTCCAGCGTCCGGGACGATAATATTTTGCGATAATAGAGTTTTTGTTTTCTAGTTTTATTTCAAAAACGCGATTTTCATAAGAATTTAGCTGAATAAGTTCTCCGGTGACGGAAAACCCATTTTTTTCTGCACTTAGTAGAATTAAATTCGGATCTAAGGTGTAAAATAAATCAGAATTTTTTGTATCAATTAGCATAGCGATCAAATGTACAACAATGAAAATATTTCTGCCAGCTTTGATTTTTTCAAGGCGGCAAGCGTTTAAACTCTATATGAGCCCTGAATGACTTGGTCTAAGCCTTGCTTTAACTACTATCTGATATAGAAAAAAAATTGTTACTGCGGAGGCTCTTATGTCACTTTTTAGAACTCAAAATCTTAATCTTAAAACGTCTTTGCTATCATTAGCCGTGCTTGTGACGCTTTCAAGTTGTGGAAAAAGTAAAGAGCTAAAAACGGAAGGGCCCGCAGAGCAACCTGCTGTTGCACAGCCTGCAACGCAAACTCCTCCGGTAGTAAAAGATCCAAATAATTTAAATTCAGAGGCTCCGGCAAGTGGTCCTTCGAATCAATTAACACCGGATGAACCGAATGCTCCGGGAACAAATCCAACAACGCCGCCAGTGGCTCCAACGACGAATCCTGGAACAGCGCCATTGCCGCCGGCTCCATCAACGCAAACTCCAGGGGGCCAGGCACAATTGCCAGTGCCGCCAGTAATGGTTGAAGTGCCAAGTTTATTGGATATTGATTTTGCTCATCAGGTGGTTGAAAAAACGGGTGGACAAAAACAAGATTTATTTTATACCGGCGCTGGGCAAGATGGTTTGATGAATGAATTTAAAGCGTACGCGGGAAAGGTTTCTCCGGATCAGCAAGTTATGAATAAGAATTTGGCGAAAGCAATTACTGTTGCAAAATTATCAAGTTCTTCAAGTGATTTAACGATTGATTTAGCTATTGATGAATCAATTAATGGAGTCGGTTCCGTTAAGAATTATCATTTAAAAGCCATCGCTGATGGCAACATGATGAAGTTGATGAATGTGACGCAAGCTTCAAATGGCAGTTTGGCTTTTCAAGGTGGTTTTTTAAAATGTTTAGATTTAGATGGAAGTTGTCATAATGCGTATGCAAAAATTAAAATGTCGGGAGCTTATACGCGCGTGATTTTTAGAAAATCGTATGCGGACACTCATTTTATTATTCAAGATAAGCAGGTTAATAATTCTAAATTTGAAATGATGAAAAGTTATATTAATAATCGCGCTGATGATTCAACTTCGAATCAACAAATTAATGGCGTTCAAGTGTCATCCTTTGAAGTTGTTAACGGCGGCGCTGGTTTAGGCGCAATGATAGCAACGGCAGACAGCCAAATGATTGGCCTAAGTATTCCATTAGTTGTTTCGGGTACAAATTCTGAAGTAAATGCACAGGTTTCAAAAACTTCGGATGTATCAAAGAACTATGATTTAGCATTTTCTGCGGGTTCTTATGGTCAGTTGTTAAGTCAGCAAGTTGATGACGTGAAGTTGATCAAAAATAATGGCCGTGGCCAAATCAAATTAAAAATGAGCTTCGGGCAAGGTGCTGATCAAGCTTCAATTTGGGTCGTGATCGCAAAAGTGTTAAAACCACAAATGACCCTGGAACAAGTGCGAGCATTTGAAGCAACTCTAAAAAACTTCTAAAAGGTACCTGGTACCTATTCGATCAAAAGGTACCAGGTACCTTTTTCTTTTTTGGTCCCAAGTTGGTCTAATATTTTAGGCCCTATAATTGCTTTTGATTTAGTTGAAAGCAATTAATCCTTGGGGGGATGTAATGTTAGGTAAAATAATTTCAAGATCAGTTTTGTTAGTTATTTCAACGGCTTGTGTTGCTAATGCGTATATTGTTCCGGGCGAACCAGGGCAGCTTCCTGGATATCAAGAGCCGTTGCCGGGTTATCAGCAGCCTGATAATGGTGGCAATAGCGGACCAGGTTATCAACCACCGCCTCCGCCACCATCGCATTCAAATAACCCTTACGAGCCTGCAAATCCCTATGAACCAAACCCTTACGAGCCAAATCCAAATCAGCCAAGCTATGGAAGCGAAGTTAAAACAATTTATATTGGTCGATCGGTACGTAATGAACGACTTCCGTTGCGAGAGCTTGCGGGATTAAATAGTTCATTCAATGGATCTGAAGTTCTTTCGGTTCGTGGAAGTGTGCGTCCGGATATTTCAGGAAGAACAGTTGTTCAGTTGGTTGCTGATGGTCGTGTGATTGCGACGCAATCAAGTCCGAATTACCAAATTAATTTAATGCCGAACATGCGTGTGTTGTTGGGGCAAACAGTGCGTTCATTGCAATTGGTTGTTTCGGGTTCGTTGATCATTAATGATTTGCAAATCGAAATCAGTCGCAATGGCGGCGGGGGATATAATCCGCAACCACCACCTCCATATTACGGACATCAGCGTGTGGATTTAAATATTTATCGTGCAACTATCGGAAATGATCGCATTGATTTAACCCAGTATATCAATTTGTCTGCGTACAGAGGGTATGCGATTGAACAAGTTATTATTTCGGGTTCGGCGCAATACGGATCTTCATTTGTGAGTTTATTAGTAAATAGTTTTAACATGGGACAAGTTCAGTTTAGTAACGGGTATTCACAGTCGCAATCGATGTATTTAAATCAGCGTCCGATTATTGGCCAAGGTGCAGATAGTTTGGTGCTGTATACGCAGGGTAACATGACGGTCGATCATGTGACGTTAGTTCTTTCAAATTAGTTAAAAAATGGCACGTCTTTTAATCTAGACTTAGAAAGATGTTGTCAAATCAAACGCCTCATGGGATCTACAAACCAGAGGCGTTTTTTTATGGGGGAAAAATGGAAAATACTGAAAATTTGTTATCTTTAAGTCCTGAAAATTCAATAGCTTCCGTGTTGTCTCCATCCTTGGCAGAGTATATGGATTACCGCTTGTTTTTAGCCGATTTTTACCACTTTAAAAAGGCTCAAACTAGATTGGCAATTCGCCCCTATTCGTATGCAATTTTTTCTGCAGCAGCGGATATTAAATCTCCGAATTATTTAAAAATGATTATCGAAGGCAAAAGAAATTTATCGGTGGATATGATTGCGAAGTTTGCTAGAGCGTGCGCGCTGAATAAGGCATTGGGCGAAGAATTTAAATTATTAGTTTTATTTAATCAGGCTGAAGACCCGGCGGATCGAAATTATGCGTTAAAAGTTTTATCAGAATACCGCATGGATCAAAAAATTAAACATGGTGAATTAGATAAAAAAGTTTTAGACAAAGTTCCGAATTGGATTGGTTGGATTATTTATGCGATGGCTGATCAGGCGGGAGTAAAATTTCAGATCAGTGAACTTAAAGATTTACTTCGTGGAAAAGCGTCTGAGTCTGAAATTAATCAAGCGTTAGAAAATTTATTGCGTTCGGGTGAATTGGTTAAAGACCCAGTGTCAGGAATTGTATCGAAGGGGACTCCGACTGAGGCCCCGGAAGAAGTTCCGTCAGCATTGGTGCGTAAGTTACAAATGCAGTTGATGTATTTGGGGCTGGAGTCACTTTACCAGGATCAAGCGACCGAGCGTGAGTTCGGATCTTTGACCCTATCGTTAACAGAAAAAGAATTTGATGAGCTAAAATTTAAGCTTCGCCAAATGCGTAAATCGCTTCACAAGGACAATTCGATCGCGCGCATGGCCGCAAAAGGTGAGCGTGTTTATCAATTAAATTTGCAATTATTTCCCGTTACAAATGCCTCTAAAACGCTCGATGCTTAAAAAATATTAAGCAAAATAAAGTTTAGTATTTAAAGTGAAATTCATTTTTTTGACCATTTTGACACTGGGAAAATTTGTCAATTGTGGAAAACCTTGTGGATTTGGTTGATAACTCCCTATGAAATTAGGTTTTTTACTGCCGATCGCATGATTGGCATCATGTTTTATACTTTGCGTTAAAAGTTACGATTAAATTCGCACCACCTGTTTTTCTGACAAAAAATAAACAAAAAGTGACACGAAGTGAAACAACTAGAGTTAAAACTCAGTTAAGTTTGTCTATAAAGTTAACTAGTTTAATTGACTTAACTAATTAACTTTAGTGCGGTGAAACAATTTGTTGGAAATCAAAAAAGTGCAGACTTAAATTTTGCGGTCGAAAAATTCTGCGACTGTCTTTTGCAAGAATTATGATATACTTTACGAAGTTGAAAAATTTCAATGTGGGGGCGTAACGGCTTCGACGTGGGATGTGAAGTAAAAGGTGCATGCCGGGGAGAATGAGGACCTCGTTAAAAACATTCAAACTTTACTATCTAACGATAGTTTACAATTAGCAGCTTAGTCTGCTTTTCGGTGTTTAGATCAGTCGCCGATGTTGATTTAAAATACCGTCAATGATGTCGGATCGGTTCGTGTGGGTTTCTCAAGCGCACGGGCCTAAGAGTTACTTGGGGACCGTTTCGAGAAATTTTGTTTGTGGAAGTTCTCGGGATAAAATTAAAACATAAGCTAAGCATGTAGTACCTTTCTATGGAGCTCTTGCGGACGGGGGTTCAACTCCCCCCGCCTCCACCATTTATCTCTCAATTATATTCGATTTGGGCGGCATAACTCCGAAAGGGGTTATATCGTTTTTAAAACAATAATAGACTAATGTAATCGAGTATTTAGTTGAGTAAGTCGGTCAACTATTGCCAAACTTCAATATGTTAAAATCAATAGTTGAGTGCAAATCATGAATACTTTTTGAGAACCAGCGGTCTTCACATACTACGGTTTAAGTAAGCATGTAGTCTAAAAATCGGTAGACAGTGGGAGCTGAATACGGCACAAAAGATTCATGAGCAAGCGAACCAGCCAGGTCATTATCAGTCCAGAGGGGCGAATCTTAAAAAAGCTTCGTGAAAAACAAGGACTCTCTATGCGAGCCGTTGCCGAAAAGCTTGATTTGAGTGATTCCTACATTTCCCAAATTGAAAACGGCAGAACAAATTGTCCCAAGGGTGAATCTCTGGACAGGATTTTAAAAATCTACGGCGGGATTGGACAAAAGTATTTTTATGAAATGTGCCGAGACTGGGAAAAGGAAAGCACCGACGACGATTTTATCAGGGACAATGTAGGCAAGCTCTCCAAGGACAATCTAAAACTCATTAAGGCAATGATGACGACCATGCTGGCAAGTAAGTAGCCGAAAGTCCAGAGGGTCAATTATTTATCGCCCACAAGGCATTCAGGCTCTCAACTTTATTCAGTTTTTTGCAGATAAGTAAGAGTGGGGATTTCCATGAACAATGAAAAACAAAAGCCAGCGAAAAAGTCAAGAAATAAACGACCAGCGATTGAACCTGGAATCTATCCGAACTTGGATAAAAATGGAAATCCTGACGGAACTTTTGATGTGAAAGTAAGTCGAAGAATGTGGATGAGCGACAGCAACCCTCATGGGCAAATGTTTCGCCGTAAAAGACGAGTCAACGGCATTGTGAATGCTCAACGACAAAAGAAGAAGTTCATGGATGAATTGTCTATGGAAGCTCTAAGGCACGAGGGCAACGATACAACTTGGGAAAAAGCGAGAGACGAATACTACAAATACTTGTCGAAGCGATACAAAGAGGGATCGGTTGCTTACAGCACGATGGATTCTACGATTAAGACTTTAGAAAAACATACCAAGCGGTGGGATAAAAAATGGCTCTCCGAGTTCACAGCAGATTTTTTAGAAACTTTTTTGACTGATGAAAAATTAAAGTCCGAAATTGAGTCGGCGACACGACTAACTCTTTTAAAATACATTCGAGGAGTTTTTAAAAGACAAGTTGCAACTGGGCGACTCAAGCACAACCCAGCTCAAGGGATTTTAGTGCGAGTTGATAAAAAAAGAAAATATCCAACAGTGATGAGCCACGAAGAAGCCTTATCACTGATCAATTATGCAAAGACGATTCATCCTGACTGGGCAAATGTATACACCGTCGCCTATCTTACGGGAGCTAGGAGTGGCGAACTCTATGCATTGAAGTGGGAACATGTGGATTTTAAAAATAAAATTATTTACATCAAGGACTCCTACGACTGGAAAACCGAAAAAACAAAATCTACTAAAGGCAAAAAAGATCGAACCGTCCCAATCAATTCATCTTTAGATGCTCTATTGAAAGAGCTAAAATTAAAAAATCCTTTAGCTGAATATGTTTTGCCAAGAATTGCCGACTGGAGAAATGGGAAGTCCGCACAGATTATTCGCCAATACCAGAAAGCCCTGGGGATCAAGCAGTCTAAGTTCCATGCAATACGGGGAACATTTATCACCAATTTACTATTGGCAGGAGTTCCCGTGATTAAGGTGCAAGCCATATGTGGGCATGATGACCTAAAAACTACCCTACTCTATGTTGGAATGCTGGGTGAAGATACTAAGGGAGCTACTGAATCGCTCTCCCTTGAGCCTAAAGTGGTGAGCCTCGACGAGTTTAAAGATAAAAAGAAAATACCATAAAATTGAAGTAGGTCTGGGGCTATATCTTATAGCCCCAGACCCTATTAAAAAATATCAATTAAAATCAGCTATTCCAATCTTCCATTTATTTCTCCAGAGGCAATGAAGCTTCCAAAAACAAGGAGAAATAGCATGGCAAAAATAGCAAATATAATAAAAGCAAAAGTGGTGGAGTGCTCTACTGCAACCGATGAAAAAGACATCGGAAAAAATCTCAAGTGGGTGGTGATTCTTGAGAGCGAAAAGAAAATTACAAATACACTTAATGCACCCGACTTTATCCGATGCAAGTCATTGCAGGAAATTAAACCAGGCGAACATTACTTGGAAGTCGAGCAGTTCCACATTCCAGAGGGTAAGTCAGTCAAGACTTACACAAGAATCCTTAAAAAAGTGGAGCTAAAATAATGAACTCCATCGTGAAGTTAAAAATCTTTGCGATACTGACTGCCCTGCTCATTGGAGTGGGGCTTTTAGTATTTTACTATCGCAAAATAAAAAAGCATTTCCAGTTTCGCATGAAGCACTTAAAAGAACTTGGAATCTTTTATGAAAAGCGAAAACGATTCACTGATCCAAATACTAAAACCGTCCGAGATAAAGTCGTCGCTTCCACCTTGGGCATTCGTAAAGAACAAAACGACATAGTCATTACTAAATACAATCCAGCTATGGCAGTTCCAGATTTTGAAAAGTTGAAGCCAAACTTGGAGCATATCCTGGGAATTAAAATTGAACACATATCATCACGACAAGGTCGAATCCCATGGCGACAAGCTCCAATTATTTTACACACCGAAAGCTTTAAGGATGTTTTATCAATGAGCGATTGCCCGAAAAATCTCGAACCTGGTCAGTATTGGCTTGGCAAAACCGCAATCGGCGAAGATTTGATTTTAGATCTGCGAAAAGGTGATTTCTCTCTGGGTATTTTTTCTTTGGCTGGCGGAGGTAAAGGAAACTCGATCATGACGGTTGCGAGTTCATTTTTAGACAATTGGATTCGTGCTACTGGTTCTCATTTCTATCGAGTTTTGATTCTTGATGCTAAAGGCACGGATTTTCATGCATTGGTTAAAAAATATCCTGGCACAAAATCATTAAATCCAATTTTTTTAGATGAACTGCGGGAAGCCGTGGCGGTTCTTGAGCAATATAAAAAGGAAATAGATGAATATCGAAAATATCTTGCCGACAATGGCATTACAATTTCTCATTGGCTTAAAATAGAAAATAAATATCCACATTTAAAGCCAATTCCGCAACCTCTTCTGCTTATTGCCGATGAATTAAGTCAATACATGACTCCCAGACCGAGCTTGCGAATTACTAAGGACTCAACTGAAGAACAGATCCAACTAAAAGAGCAATACGAGCTTGAAGAAAAATTGGCACAGCTTATCAATTCCATTTTGCAATTATTTAGAAGCTCTGGGGTCTTTGTGATTTTAAGCAACCAGACCCTCAAGGTCGAAGAGCTTACACTCCAGCGAACCAATATAATCAATTTTTTATTGGGAAGAAACTCTGCCCAGATGAGTCGGCTTTTGGTTGGCGATGAAAAGATCCTGACTGATACAACATTAAAAGCGGGTCGGTTTATTTTTTCTGGAAACGGACATACTATAAAAGTTCAAGTTCCATTTCTATTAAAAGATGACTGATTATTTTAAACTCTTTTTAATGTTTTTCTCGAGTTTACTGGCATTGTAGTCGGACAGGACATCATCCACGACTTCCATAAGGTGATCTTTGATTGCTTGTTCAACTGATTGCATATCGCCATCGGTTTCTTCATAAACCCCAGCAAGTTGCTCGAGGATTGATTCAATTTCCCCATCAAGATTTATATAAGCATTATAGTCAGCGGGCTTATTGATTTTTGCTTTTGATGCTTTTTTCTTTTTAGATTTTGCCATTATGAATCTCCTATATTTAGCCTAAATTAAAATCCCTTTTAATTGAATACAAATGAAGCACCGCCACATTAGACCGTTCTTTTGTCTATATTTGAAATCTCCATTTAGTCAGCGGAGGTTCTATGAAACAGATTGCCCGTTTAGACTATTTAGATTTGCAGATTTATGAAGAAAGAAAAACGACCCTATCCGTTGAAGAAAGGGATGAAGATGGATTGCCATATACCACGACTCTCATGGTTGGTGATGCCCTTGCCCATGAACTTTTTAAACTGATGCAGATGCCAGTTCATTATTCAACTTGGAACTCGCTATGCCTTTACCAAAGCGAAAGTAAGGAGGTCGTTTTAGCATCCAGACCAGTCCAGAAGTCCGCACAGTTTAAAGGACTCTTTTTTCTGCGACCCGATGCCATTGCAATTTTGCAATCGGTGATCAATTTTTTAAAAGAACGAAAAATCAAGTTTTTAATCAGTAGGATTGATATATCTTTTATAACGAACGAGCCGAATCTCTATCAGGCATTAGACAGATGCGATTTTAAACGACTGACCCAGTATTTGCTAAAAAAGAAAAAGGAGACAGTCTATTACAAAGCCTATAATTCAAGATTTGCCTTGGTGGCTTATGCTAAATCCGCACAAATAAAAAAAGAAAAAGGGAGCGACTACCTTAAAAAGTTTTTGTCTTACTATGAATTGACTGAACTTCCTGAAGATCTGGTCAATCTGGAATTGCGAGTCCTTGGAACTGATGCCTGCGGTGAAATTACCGAGCAGATAATTGATAAAATTGATTTAAAAGCATTAAAAGCTCTGGTCATTGAGCAATCCACAAAGCGAATCAAGCTCACTAAAAAGATCCATAAACTACTTTTGAAATCTCCCATTTAGATTTTAGGAGGTGAGCTATGAGCTTCACACAAAAAGAAGTCATCCAACAAATCTTTAACTGGCAAAGCCAACAAGATGAGGAGATGGACGAATTAAAACGATTGACGAATCGGTTTGCCGAAAACGAACGATCCAAAAAAGCAAAAGACATCGCATTCAATGAAAGGCTTGAGGGGCTACGAAATCAGTTCAGCCAATTTTTCTCTGCCAAAACACAGGAGGGTCAGTCATGAAAATTATTGAAGTGAATGAATTAAAAAAAGAGCACAATCAAGCACCATTCTATTCCGTTATAGATAAGGCAAAATGGAATAGTGAAGATCCAAGGGCTTGCGGTTGTGCGACTCTTGCTTTGCTTAACACGATCTTGATATTAAAAAAGAGATTGAATCGCAATGATGATCGAACTGCTTTTGATGAAATGAAGTTTATTCAAGAGCAGACCGATGAAGCAAAAAACACAGTTCAGCCCGAAATGTTATTAAAGTTTATTGATGAGCATCCGATTTTTAATTTTTGTCGAATCCTTGTGATGAATCCTAATGCGATGGACTATGAGGTTTTTTTGAAAATTTTTTTAAGGCGACTCTCCGAGGGCAATTTGGTTTTGGCTATGATGGAGATTCCAGATAAAGATGGCGATCCAGCTAAAAACAAAATCAACCATATTTCCTTTATTCACAGTGAAGATGGCGAGGTCTATTTTGATGGATTGCGAGTTGATCTTAACTTTTTAATTCGAGCCTTTTATTTTTCGAAACCCACGACCTTAATGTTTTTTGGAGGCAATCAAGGGGTGCAAGATGGACGATAGGAACGAGCCAGTCGAATGGGATTATTTTCTAACAAATTACGAGCGAGATTTACTCAGTTTATCATTTGAAGAGACGATACTAAAATATTCAGGAATTAGCCGTGAGCAAATGATAATAGACTTACAGGATCTTTTAAAAAATCAAGTCGGCTTAAAATAAAAACAATGGACAATAGCTTGAAGTTGAGTTTAAATTTTCTTAAAATTAGTTTAGAGAAATCGGAGTAAATTATGAATAAAATTAAAGGCAAGTTTGAAGTGAAATCATCACCAGTCGCTCCAGATGAAAATATTAAAAAAATGGGTGGAATGGCAATGACTTTTGATAAAATATTTTCTGGTGAAATCGAAGCAAGAGGTAAAGTTTCTATGTTTGGTATTATGAACAGAGATTTAGGTTCAGGAGGCTATATTGCTCTTGAATTGATAGAGGGTGCGATAGAGGGGAAAAATGGCACTTTTATTATGCAGCACTCTTGTTTTATGAATAAAGGAAAAGAAGAACAGAAAATTAAAGTAGTTCCCGATACTGGCACTGGAGAATTGAAGGGTATTTCTGGAAACATGGTAATTGAAATTATTGAAGGACAGCACTTTTATAACTTTGAATATACTCTTTAGTAATTAACGAAGTCCTACAATATAGTTGACTAAAACCAATGAATACTTTGTGAGAACCAGCCTAACTAAGACCTTGAAATCATTTGGAAGTCATCACCTCCACCATTTTTCGGTGACCTCTGATCAAGGGGTTGCCTGTTTTTTCCTTCGATATCCTCAGACATACCAGATATGCCAACTTCATTCGTAAAATCAGTGGGTTGATTTCGATAGGCACATCATTTTATTTCCTGCGAGTTCCTCATTTAATCTGGTCCGTGATGCCCTAATGAAAACCGACTTGATGTCCGACTATATGCTTACTAAGCGCGTAGTGAATTCGAGGGTGAATATATGAAGGAAGCCAAGGGACGATCTTACAAAGTGATACTGACCAACGAGGGTCAAGTGCTGAAGCAGTTGAGGTTGAAGCAAAAACTGTCTATGCGTGAAGCCGGCGTTCGTGTTGGGGTTTCTGATTCTTATATTTCATTGATCGAGAATGGCAGAACAGATCCACCGCGAACCGATTCTTTGGCTCGGTTTCTTAAAGTTTATGGCGGGATTTCTGAAAAATACTTCTATGAGTTGGTTCGTGAATACAAAGCTGAGAAAACTGATGTCGAGATCATAGTGGCGGTGGTTGCAAAGCTGTCTGTGAGCGATCAACGCTTGATAAGAATGATTGCGGAGGAACTGGCTGGTCGATCCTAGTCATCTTTTTTTTCGAACTGTCGAGGCTGTCAGTTGCGCCATCCAAGGCTTTCTGGTCGATTCGAATATACCTTTCAGTCGTCTTCAAATCATTGTGACCGACCATTAGTTGAATTTGTGGAATCGGCAAACTTGCGTTTATCAAATGGGTAATAAATGAGGCTCGAATGCTGTGGAAGTTAGTTTCCTTAATCCCGAACTGCCTTTGAAATGATCGAAGTACCTTGGCCGCTTCACCATGTCGCCATGAAGGGATTCGCGGCAAGACATGGTCATCATCTCCGATCTTATCTAGGATGGGCTTCAGTAGGGCGCAAAGACCTTCAGTTAATGGAACAAGTCGATACTCACGATTCTTTGGAACCTTGTCGGCCTTGGATTTCCAGCAGTAGGATTCGATTATGGTGACGCGATTGATTTCAAGGTTGAAATGACGCTTCTTCAGTGCGAATGCTTCGCCACTTCGAAGACCAAGCTCATAAACGACTTTATAGACCAGATACCACTTTTCATCTATTTTTTTAACTTCCTCAAAAAGCCTGAAGATTTCCGTTTGTGACATGGCATTTAATTTTTTGAACTTCAACCCACCGTCATCAAATCTTACGCCCTTTCCTGGATTCGCTTGCAAGCGGCCCCTTCCGATTTGAAATTCAAAAACATTCCGAATAAATTTAGCCAAATTATTTTTCGTGCTTACTGACTTCTTTTCCATTCTTCTTTCGATACTGGATCGTATAAATTCTTGGGTAAAAGTTGTGAGTTCTTTGTGATCCCAGTCTTTGGTGTACTCTTTGAGCGTTGTTATCTGTGTGTACAATGTGCTGGTGGCAAGTTTATGTACTGAAGCTGTTTCATAATCAGCGAGAGCCTCTTTCCAAGTTGTAATACCAAGTCTTGCTTTAGCTTGTAGTGTTTTTAGTTCTTCCTTGAATTCACGCTCAACATTCCTAGCTTCACCAAGACTCTGAATGTTGCTGCGCTTTCTTGCCTCAAGTCGCCCGTTAATGCGAGCGGATTTCCGTACTTGGTACATTCCATTTGATTGTTTATTTATCGACATTTGGGTCCTCCGTTATTGATATTTTTCCACCCGTTATGCGCTCAATTTCTTCGATGGGAATTCTGAGCCGACCACGAATTGAATTACCCAAATTGGTTGCCTTCAGTTTTCCGTCGTTCTTCCAGTTGTAAATTGTTTTTGCAGCTACATTACAAATAAAAGCGGCTTCGGAAACAGTGAGATGGGTTTTTTTAATTTTATATTTTGTGAACATTGATAGCCTCATTGGTTTTAAGTTTGGGAGCGGGCAGAGGGCTGACTCGGGAGAACCTGCTGCAAAGTCCGGTTGATTCGCCCTGCATACCTGGTGAGATTTTTAACAATCCCATCTCGGCCAATTTTTGACATGAACGTTGGACCACGCCTTTGTCGGTCAACTTCAGATCAGAAGCGATCTTTCGGTATGAGCGTTGAATGGTTTGACCTGGGCGAAGTTTTAGTCGCTCTTCTTCTTGAAGAAAGTAATTGTAAACAGTGCGAACAGGTATTTTCAGGAGTGTTGAATACAAAGCTTCAAAACGTTCTCGGTCATTCGGAATTTCATGCTTCTGAAGCTTGGCGGCCTTTGCCCATTCACAGTTTTCGGCTTTCACACAAAAGCGATTGAGAATCCAGTGATGGCATCTATGGTAGTGGTCATCATCGACCGCACTTTTTACAATTCCTCGTACCTGACTGCTAAGAAAGCGGGTTCGTAGATTGTGATTATTGAAATGAACACACTCTTGCTCAATGGCCGACATATCAAGACCCCTTCTTTGGAGCTCTTTAGCTAGTGCATAGATAAGTTGGTCTGTTCTGCTTCCTTCATCAATTCGGGTTTTAGTTCTCATTATATCAAGACATACTCTCTGCGCTTTTATGTTTTCCCAAACTTTTGGGGAATAAGGTTCTTCTGGATATGGATCATTTATTTGTGTAACGAAGCCTATATAGATTTCGGGGGTTTGGTTGCTCATACCCAAGCCTCGTCAGACCAGAACGATCCTTTAGCAATTATTCCAAGCTTGGTTGACATATCTATTCCACCGGATGAGGAGGCCAATCTCTTTAAGTTGTCTATCGGAATTCGCACTTTTCTGAGTCCATTTTCATAACGAGATTTTGAATTTTTTGATCCTGGAATTCGAATCATTGCGCGAGGGAAATAAATTGAGTTGTCTAGGAGCTTGATTTTTTCGTGGTGTATTTGCTTTTGATCAGGTTGCCAGTTTTTTATCTGCGCATATATCCCGGCTTCACGCTGTACCCAGTCAGCAAATAGCCTGAAGTCATTTTCTGGCGACGGTGTAGGATCAGCGAAAAGCACTTCACCAGGAATTGAAATATGGAAGCCTCTTCCAGACCACCAAACAAAAATTTCATTCTCGGTCAGATCGAGTTTTTTCATAAGCCAGGAACACAATTTTGCAGTTGCCTGAATCAAGGTAACCATTGTCACTGAGCTTGCATGGCCGTCCAGATCAAAAAATAATGCGCTTACCGAATCAACTTCCCATAGTCTGTCTGGCGATACGTCAAGTGCATCCTCTGTGTATTTACGAATGCTGTGATGAACATCGGTAAGGTCCCGAAGGGCGGCATACTGAGGTGAATTTATATTCATAAACTGTCGTTTGATGTACAGGGTGCGATCACCACCCATAACTTCTCGGAAGCAGTACTCCTTCCACTTGTCTTTGATACTTTCCATTTGATACACCTCCATCATAATTTGTCGTCCCCCTGCCGAGAAGGCATAGCCCCACATTTGAAGTGGAGGGAAATGCTCCACATCTGAAAAAAAGGTATGACCATGTTTAATGGGTGTAACCCATCAACTACTGTCGGCAAGGGAAACCGAATTTATTCGATTTCTGAAGGCAGGTTATAATCCAGCGAAAAATAATCTGAAACTTCGCAGTAGAAGTCTTTTTTCACTACTGCGATTTATGATTCTAAAAGTGTTTTTAGGAGATTGATATGAAGAAAAAAATCATCGGGATGTTTAGGCTGAAGCGGATTGTCTTCGTAGCGACCCAAGTAAACATCAATGTTGATTTGTATATCAAATTGTTCGAACAGATTTGCAACATTTTTCTTAGCTCTCGACTGCGATGCTCCACCAGACACCCAACCATTAACAAGGTGATGAATACACCAATTAGCGTATGGTTTTGGCTTACCTTTGCTGTGAATCAGCTTTGCTTGTTCTGGGCTGGGCCAGCTACCCTTCATAACAGCGTCAATGTCAGCGTACGCACGGGCAAGCGTTTTTTCGAACGAAGAAAACACTGAGTTCCAGTTCGTTTCTTTTTTGATTTCGAAGGGTGTCAATACAGACTGAATTTCTGCTAACTTCAAAAACTTTTTATAAATTCGATCTATCATTTTAAGCCGTGCTTCACGTTCAGATGGCCTTTTGCCAATGATCGCTCGGAATGAAATCATTTCTTCTTTGATTGGCTCATCACATAATGACCAAACAAAAAGTTGAAGAATCGGAAACTTTGAAAGCAATGATGATACTTCCGGCGAAGGTATGAAATCTTCATTCTCTGTCATTAAATTTTCGACGAATTTTTTGACTGATGGTGACTTTGGATCACCCCATTTAGATTTTTTATTTTTCAGCTCTTTTGCAACAGATTCTATTAGGCTTGGAACCCAATAGTCTTTGGCCGGCGGGTTGCCGAATTCAATTTCGTATGTGTAAAGCATTTGACCGTCGGCATTTATCCGATTTAGCAGATATAAAATTTCAGGTACGTAATTAGGATTTCTCCACTCAGGCTTCATATATTAAGCTATCGGCAGACCGACGAAGGTACTGCACTGACCAAATGACCAAAAAATTGAAGTTTTACGGACAGTCGGGCAGCGATATCACAGGGTTCTTGGTTTAGCGTAGTGGGTATCAGGACTTCTTTCGATTCAATTCGATCAAAGGTTTTTCGTACATTGGTTCATCAAATGAACTACTTTATGAACCCCTCTGACCAGTGGTTTTTCGAATGATTTTAGTATCTTGCAAGTTGCATGGTTCAACCGGTGAACCACTTAATGAACTACTTCGTGAACCAGGGGGGGTATCAAACTTAGTATCAACCATTGATACCAAAGTTGACACCCCTACTTTGCAAGCAGTTTTTGAACGGACCCGTTTCCAATCTTCAGTTCTTTGGCAATTTGACGAATTGTACAGCCTGATTGGAGAATTTCACTGATCGGAGCCACCCAGTTTCACGTTTGGGAGCCACTTCGGATATAGAAAAAGTTTTAGTGATTTAAATCCTTACTGTCAAGTTTCTTTGCTTTTACTTTTCGATAACTTTC
>JBAQKN010000019.1:0-21362 GCA_049301055.1 Pseudobdellovibrio sp.
AAGGCTCGGTTATAACATTTGCTCCGTAAGTGGCTCCCGATTATGAAACTAGGTGGCTCCCGTTCATGCAACTCACTGGATCCCACTTATGCAACTGGGTGGATCCCGTTTGGTGAAATTCTGCAAATTGCTAAAAAAAGTCGAAATATTTAAAATTGATAGCGGTATTTGACCCATTTAAACTTCAAACACCAACCATGAGGTGGTCTAAATTTTTGAGGCAAGGATAACATTTTTTAAATAAAGCAATTAACTTAGATTATATTTTGTACGAAACATTAATTACAATTTGCCGTCCTTTGGGGCCAAATCTAAAAGGTAAGTGGTTGAAGCCAGGAGTCTAAATTTGAATAAAAATTTTCTTGAAACCGAAGGTCACCACGTTGGGTTTATGGACTTCAATGAATATGTTCATGAATCATTTAGATATAAAGACACTAACTCGTTGAACGATTATGACGTTATTTTTTGGTTACTTGATGATGCAGTTTTTTATAACGCCTCAGTGAATGGTCGCGTGAACAGGCTCGGCTTTAGAGATCGTCGAGATAAAGATTTTGAAAATTTTTTCCACCGAGGCGGAAGGTTAATAGTATTCTTAAATCAGATTGAATCAATCCAAACGCCTATAGCCAACTTTCCTTTATATAATTATCAGTTGATTCCTGGAGAACCAATGGCAAATATCAGCAAGGGTACATTGATTGAATTGATTGGCGATAGTCGCTTTGGCCAAACGTGGAAATCATTGGGAAAATATTTTTCTTATTGCGCCAAATTTAATAAATTTTCTGGTTCAGGCTTGCTTGTCGCCAGAAAATCGACTGAGGCAGTTGCTTATTTAGAGAATCGGCAAAAGGGCAAACTACTAGTTCTCCCTAAATTGGACTTAATTGGCAGTTCTGATCAAATAACAACAGACTTAGTTTCGATAATGAACTTAACTATAAGTTATTTATTTAATGAGTCCAAACAAACTGAAGAGGTTGCCCCAAAGTGGCTTAGTAAGTTTTCACTTCCAGGTGAATTAGAATTAATTACAAAAATTACAACTCTTAATAATGAAATTTCAACGATCCAAAAAAAAATCGACTCTTATTCTACAACACTTGAAAATTTCGAATCCAATAAAGCTCTTTTATTTGCAAGCGGCGAGCAGCTAGAAAATTCCGTCTTTTCTGCTTTATTAGAAATGGGCTTTTCGGTGGCTAAAGGCCCACAGGGCCGAGATGATCTGATCGTAAAAATTAAAGACCAAGTTGCAGTGATTGAAATCAAAGGAGTAAAGACCTCAGCTGCCGAAAAGCATTCCGCCCAGCTTGAAAAGTGGGTTTCAAATTACTTTATTGAAAATGATTTAAAACCGAAAGGAATATTAATAGTTAATGCTTTTCGCGAAATTGAAATCAACAAAAGAACAAATGACTTCCCAAAGCAAATGTTAGATTTTGCAGTAAAGCGTGACCACTGCCTGCTGACAACAAGGCAGCTTTTAAAAATGCTAATTGAATTTAGAACAAAAGCCACTCAAGTAGATAAAATCGCAAGTGATATATTTAATACAGTTGGAATTCTCGAAGGCTATACGTTAACCATTCCCTCGTAAATAAAAATTAATAATAGGAGAATTTATGGGTACTGGTGCTGACAGAAATAAACTGTGCCATTGCGGCAGTGGTCGGAAGTTGAAAAAATGTCACGGAATTCACGAATCTATAAGCAAAGATATTTTCATGAAAAATCGAGATTCCGCTTCAGTGAAGTTTTATCAATTTTATTTGGATAATGAAGTTCTAGTTGAAAATTTTAGAAAAAGTAAGTTTGAATACTACGACAATTTGATTGGTGATTTTTTCGGGGAGCCATGCACAGGTGAAGTTGCGCAGAGGAAAATAGACAATATTTTAGAAAAGTTAGTTGGCCTAGATTTAATCGCAATATTAGCTTCTAAGGATTATTATTTTTGGTTAAGTCTCGATCGTCGATTGCCCCCTTGTGATGGTATAACAAGGCATTATAAAAATGAACAAAGTGCCCAGCTCTGCAAGCTGTATATGAATAATGTAATTCGAAAATATTCCAGTAATCAAAAAAATGGATTTCGTAAAGATATTGAGTCCGAATATGAAGAGATTCATTTTTTTGCTATTTATGAATGCGAATTAATTGGAGTATTTCTCCAAACTATTGGTTTGTTGAGAAGGATATCATCAAAGGGCGGTTACATATATTTGGATGAATTTGGAAAAGTGCAGATAGAAAAGAGTGATATATTAGAAAAATCACTTAGCACTTTTGATAATGACATAAAAAATTCTTCTTGGACCGGCTATCTAGGTCTTTCTAAAAATATAGTTGAAACAAAATATGATGGGAAAATTCTAGAAAACGACTATTTGATTGGAATTACACCAAATGGCTTAGGCCTGATTGAGGAAAACGAAAAAGAATTTGGAAAAGTCATTTTAAAATTTCCGAACTGCTATCCATCGATTTTGAAAGGTATGGAACTTCATCAATTGTCCGGCGAATTAGATCCTGTTTTTCAAACCAGGATCGGAATTGACTTGATGACATGGATTAAGTGTTTGGCGGGTGTCAGCGAGTATTTTGTCGGCGCCGGGGAAGAAGTTGCTATTCAACGACTTTTTAAGACTGGTTACGTTAACGCAGCAACAAGTGCAATCTGTGGAACTGTCGATCCGCTTTTGAATCAAGCTGATTTTAAAAAATTTTTAAGCCATGCCACGTTCTCAAAATTTAAGGCATTGGACTTGCTTGAATTAAAGCATAATTATTTTATTCACGAAATTGGTGAGGATGCACTTCTGATTGATGGCTACTTAATATACTTTTATTTGATTCGAACAATGGTTGATATTTATAAAATTGCTTCAAGCAGTAACGATCGAGGAAAGTTATTGGAACGGCAAATTGCCAGATTTGGGAAATTAATTGGCTACGAAAGCGTTATGTCACCTGGTTTCAAGCTGAAGAACGATGGTATAGTAATTGCTGAAATTGACTATAGTGTTATGTCGAATCGCAAACTTGGATTACTGGATGCGAAATCACTTTTACCTGATTTCGATGCAATTGAAGGTAGTTGGGACGAAGTTTCAAAGCGGATTGAAAAGCTGCGCAGTCTGCTTCACGAAAGAGATGCTAAAACTAAGCTAATTGCCAACAATCCTGTTGGAGGTAATTATAGTTTAGATTTTGATTATGCATACTCTCATCTCATAAGTCCAAATATTGAGTGGTTGCCTTTGGATGATAACTTTTTTTGGTACGCTGAAGGAATTCCAAGGGTTTCAACAATTGAAATATATTTTGAACGAGTCATGCCTTTTATAGAGAAATTAGAATGTAATCACAATTTCTTTAAAATAAAGCGATAAACGGCAATGCTAAACCACGTTTTAAAATTACTTTAAGGGCAATAATCGCTCATCTTATCTCACGTCAAGACAGAAGCTCAGTTTCTTATTCCCTTCCTGTTGACCTCTGGGTCGCTCTAAAACCAAGCTGAATCAATAGGTCGCTATCTCAATCCGTATACATAAATTCGAAAGTTCGATTTATTAGCTTTATAAAACACAAAAGAAAAAATATCTAAAGTAGCGTTTTTAAGAATTAGACACGTATCCCATTATATAGGCCCTTTAACAAAGGTGAGAAGGTAACTATGAAACACAAAATAAAATCGATTGTATTGTAAAATGAAAATAAGGATGAGATTAAATCTAAATCGGTCAAAATGCATTCAGCCAAATTTGAGTTAAATAAATAGTTAGTGTCTATTTTTAAATGGGCAGTTTTACTTAAGCTGCTTCAAGGTGAATTTTCATCTTAATTCCAGCTTTTTTTAACTGATCTTGAAGTGCCAATTCAACAAAGGTGACATCCGAATACCCTAAAATCTTAGCAAATCTTTTAGCTCTTTCGGGAGCAACAGCCTTAATGCCTTTTTCAATCTGAGAAAGATGGGCTTGTGAGATTCCAAGTTTTTTAGCAAACGTTACTTGTGATATTTCATCGCTTAAACGAATAGATTCAAGAGTGTTTCCAAAAGTCATTGGAATGCCAATAGCCTTATCTAAAAATTTCATCGCGCTGTTTTTTTTCTTAGTAGTCATGTTTATTTACCTCTTCAACGTATGCAAATTCAATAGTTTTATTTTCTTTAATTGAATAAATAGCTCTATAGGCAATATTCAACCTAATCGAGCGCTGTCCTTTTCTATCACCCTTAAGTGGTTCGTCGTGATAACCAGGTATTTTTTGAACCTCATTAAGCCCTAATCGTTCGACGTCATAAATCCAAAGACGAAGTTTTCTTTGAATATGGCTTGGAAGTTTTAAAATATCTTTTTCAGCTCTCTTTGAAAGCTCCACATAAGTGACCACGATAAAATATAACCTATTGGGTTATATTTGTCAATGAAGAAGTTGATACTTTCATATTAAAGAGCGAAAGGTTTATTAGTTTAGCCAAATAACTTAATGATCTCCAGGACCTATGTCCTAACCTTTGGGGCCGTTGGTTTGATACATTTTCTCAAGAGTATCCATCAAGCGGTCGATCCCTGCTTCGAATTGATCGACCCAAGGATAGGGGTACTTAAAGAGCAAAAATTTATAGCTAAGCAATAAAGTTACTTTTATATAAAAATTAAAATGCAGAAGGAATATAATCATGGGTTTCGAAGTTGATCGAAACAAAAAATGCTGATCATGAGAAAATTAAAAAGAATTAGAATTATTTTTTAAATAAAACTACAAATTTGAATTGTTCATAATTAAACCCTAAAAGCTTAGCATTTTTTTAACAAATGTTACTTGTGAAATAAAGTTTCTAATATAAAAAAGTGATCCTTTTTAAGGGTCCTTCTGCAATCTAAAAATTTCGATGTATGTGGTACTAAATATGGGGTCGACAGTTTAATAATTGGTATATATAATTTATATGGGATAATAAGTTAATTTTTCAGTTTCTTGACTTAAATATAGGCATTAATGCAAATTAAGCTTGGTATTTTTTGAGAGGGTAGCATGACAAATGAATTTGATATTACATCTAAGCTTAAGTTGATTTCGGCTCACTCCGATGCTCCAAATACCTCTGATCTTGTACGCCAGTCGATTAAGCTAAATCTAGATATTTATAGCGATGTTTTTAGAAATAATTATGAACAGACAAATTCTGCGGATGTTACACGAATAGCGTTAAATTATCTAAATCTAAGCTTATCTGATGAAATTCTAAATAAAATTTCGTGTGATGATTTTGTAGAAATTTACTCAAATGATTGCGTTCAATTATTCAGAACCTTAAATGTTACAAAATTAATGTCTTATTCATTGGAAACAATTTTATCAGGTTCTTTTGAAGATCTATTTGATCGAGAAGAAAAGTATACTTCACTAATCGTTCAAGCTGCTGGAAGTATTTTAAATTGCAAAACCAAATACATTGAAGATTTTTGCCCTGAACACATTGTTTCAGAAAGATATGGCAAAAAGAACTCTGTAGTTATGGGCTACAAATTTATGTGTGCATTAAATAATCCATTTACTAATGAAGTCGCAGGTATTTTAGTTGTTGAGATTATCAAGCCGCTAACTTAGCAGGTTTGTTTTTCTTAAATAGTTTATTTCCTTCAAGTATGATTTTATTATACCCATCGCAAGTTTCAAAAATTGAATGAGCAACAATAGACTTCTGCTCTGAGGTTAACTTGTCTACAAATGCTATGGCTTTCGCAACATGACTTATATCTTCCTCAGTATGCAATTTTAAAAACTTAAGCCCATGGTTTGGATAATTACGTTGTAGAATGCTAAGCAACTTTGGACCAACCGCTATAGATAAATTTTCTAAAAAAAGCATGTAGCCAAGATGATTAACAACACTTTCAGTTAGTATTTTTTGTCGTTGAAGTAAATGAAACTTCTTAGTAGTATCAGCCTCATCAGAAATACTTAATTTTAAATTTTTTAAATCAGTAAGACAAATTTTTTCATGTCCAGTCTCTTCGGGAATATGTTTAATAAAAAAAGAATGCAGATCGCTTTCATCAAGCGAACAACAACCGGCTGCTAAACTAAGAAAACGTGAAGTATGACTTACAAAGTGATATGTTTGGGACAACCACCAGCCATAAAATTCTTTTTCCTCCCATGGGCTTGATAAAACAAGAGCTTCTGTCACTTTAACACTAGCTTGCAATTTTTTTGATATTCCCATAAGACTCCTTACTTAAAATTACATTTAAGTTTCGTTGATTGTTAAAAATTTGAATTGCTTTATATTGTTCAAATTCACCTAGAAAGTTCAGGTGCAGCTTTTCTGTTTTCCCTACTATTAAAGATACTGGAATTCCATGAAGATCATGATCGACAATAGTTTCAGCTCCACCACTATGGGCTAATTTTGTAACTCCGATATCCCTTCTTGCGGGAGCTATCATGGCATCTATATTTTTTATTGATTTGATAAGTTGAATTCCTTCCGCAAAAAGCATTGGCGCAATGCTTTTACCTGTTTCAGTTTTACGATAATCAGGATTAACCATCATGGCCTCAAAAGTCATAACCCTTTTTATTCCATCACCAAGAATCGTACTGAAGAATGTTGGTGCAAAATTATATGATAAATAGGATTGATTTAACTGATAAGGAATACTCAGATCGAAAACAGAATATAAATGAATGGCTAGGGGTATTTCGCCTTCAGCGAGCAATCCAATATAGTCTTGTCGAAAAAAATCATCTGGATTTAAAATATAACTAGGGTCGTGTTTTTTAAAAAAATTAGACCAATTCGTATACCAAAAATCATATGCAATTTTATGAAATTTTTGATCCTCGCTGATTGGGTTTTTTCCTGGTAACAGTATGTATTCCACTGATATGCCTTTGGTATATAAAGCTTATCGGTTCATTTTTTAAGAACATAAGGAATTAAGTAATTAATTTAATATTTAACCATTAACTCGGGCTTTACCGCGATTAATTTTAGCTTTTAAATCACTTTGGTAGGCTTCAACTAAAATAGATGTTATTTTTTTTTCAGGAATTCCGAGTATTGAAATTAACTGTCCTAATGTTTCAAGAGGTATTTTAGAAACGCCTCTTTCAAAAAGAGAGACAAATTGAGCTGAGTCATAACCTAATTTCTCTGCTAGTTGAAGCTGAGTCATTTGATTACGTATACGGTATTCGCGAGCTATTGAAGAAATGGTAGCGATAGAATCGTTCATTAAACACCCGTTGGTTTAAGTTAGTGATAAGATTTCATACTAAAGCAATATGCTTAAGTTATCAAGCAATATTGTTAAGGTTTCAAAATATCTACGGTTTGTTTTTAATTAATTTTCTGCCAGTTTTTTAAAACATTCGAATCAGTTAAAGCTTTTTTCAAAACAAGATCAGTACTTAATTCTAATTCGGTACCTACCCAAGTCTTAACTTCCCACGCGTTTTGTTTTAACTCAGCTGTCTGAAAATGCACTAATCCATCTTGTTTTTTAATCTGATATGCTAGGATGTCATTTTGCTTAAAAGTGCTAGGTAAATTTAGTTTAGTTGAACTATCGCTACCAACTTTTAAAGTTCCAACTTGGCTTCCGCCAGCAAATACAGAACTAGATATAAATAGAATTGAAAAAATCAATTTTTTCATTAGATACCACCTTGAGGTTTTTGAGAGAGGTCAGAAATTGTAATTTCAACGGCCATTACATTTGGACTAGAAAGTTGCGATCCTTCTTCATCTAATGAATCTAAAAAGCTTTGTATTTTAGGAGCATGCTTTTTTACTAGATCGTAATTTGCTAAACAAAAGCGAGTCGTAAAAACAGAATTTTCAGTCATTTTAGATAATAACTGAGGAGCAAGATTACTATGCGATTTATAAAGATCTGTTTTTCGCATATTTGTAGAATTAAAGTGAGTCACATTTTCTACTTTAACAATTTTAGTACCTTGTCGCTGAATAAGCCCAAGTCGGTCTAAGCCTTCAAGCGCTAAAACGGCAGCTTCAGTTGAAATATTAATACGTTTAGAAATAGAAATAGGAGATGGATCAAAATCTTTAGCAGTAATTAAAGCCTCAACTCCGCGCCATACCCAACTCTGAGTATAGAACATCAAATCTGTTTCGATCTGATTTCTTTTATTTAATTCAAGCGTTTCCGCTTGCGTGGATTCTAATTGCACATTCCCCCCTAGGAATCAAACTTGAGCAGTTTCACGATTTAAAATATCTGAAGCAGCGCTTGGAACTTTTAGTTTTTTATTACCAAAAGTAGAAATCCAAGAAATATGCTTTAGCATTGTCTGTCGCGGAATTTGTTCTAAATTTCTATAAAAAAATAATAGTACGTCTTCATCAGTTTCAAATTTTAACTCATCTAATGAAGTAGCTTTTTGTGTTTTAGATTTAATAATTTGTTCTAAGTTAATATCTAGCGAATAAAGAACTTCGATCAAAGATTTAGACATAATATCGTTTTTATTATTTAGATAGCCATTTAACTGACCAAGCGCCATTTGCGATTCATCAGCCACCTGAGTCTGTGACTTATTATTTGCTTTAATCAAATGAGAAAGCATCTTTGAAATATTTTGTGATCTTTTTGTATCCATGTCTGATTGAAGAAGTACATAAAGTTATTTGCTTGTGCAAACTATTATGTGGAATTCCACATAAAATTCTACATAGCTCTATATGTAAAAACCTATAAATAATTGATATTACTAGTGAAATTAATTGATTAGTAGCGACATATTCTTTTAAGAACAAAGTAACAAAATGGAGTTATAGATGAAAAGCAATATAGATGCAGTTCTTAAAAGAATATACCAAAGTAAATTTTCCAAAAATATTTTACTAATTGTTCTTGGTTCTAAGAATCGATTCTTCATTTTAATAAAAACAATGAAAGTTTCCGGTCATCTTGATTCTACTGCTTTTAATCCTGGTCCAAGTCCTGCTTTAAGTATTCATGAAACATTGATGAAAGGATTTAGATGGAAAAAGCAGAAGGTAAATTATCTATTAAGCTTATCAAATTTAATAGAAAAATACGATGAACAATTCATTTTCAAATTCTCAGCTTATAGAGGAATTACGCAAGTTGTGCATGATGATGAATTTAAAAAATGAAGTATTGGTTTTAGATGAAATGCTTGCAGAAAATTTAAACTTAACAAAAAAGGAAGATACAAATGACAAAAGTATTATTAATAGTAACACTAATATTATCAAGCCAAGTAAATGCGGACGAGTTCTCGTCTATGAAGTTTGATTTGCCTCAACTAAACAGTCATAGAAAATGTCAAATTCAGGAATGTCGTAAAAATGATTATGGAGAATCCTTTCGTCAATTTTGTAGCATACAGCATATAGAGGATGTAATGGGAAGAGCTACGGTAGGATATTTAAATTCAATAAGTTGTTATTGCCCGTGCTGGACCGATTTCATTTATAAAGTTACAAATCCATAAGTAAAAAGAGACCTCTATTTATAAGACCTTTTTAAGAGACAAAAAGATTCTATAAAAAGAGGTAAGGAAGACCAAGTCTTAATTTATATTACCGAATTATAACTAAAAGTCTAAACAATAATTAATCATGCAGATATATCTGCAAAGGGGAAGTCATGCAAAAAATTGAAAATCGATTGATTGAAGAAGAAAATCATAAAAAGGATGAGTTTGAAAATTTAACCACAGCTCTAGAAGGCAGTGAAGAAAGTAAGTTTTCAAAAAGTAAAACCAAACAAAACACTCCGTTAATAGATACGAAGATTAGTTTTTCAAAAGACGGGCAGTGGTTCTTGGTAACAAGAACTGAAACATCAATATTTTCTATTAATTATTTATCAAAAATGATCGGGAATAAATATCCAGATCAGAATGGACTATAGTATATGAAAAAAAGCGTAATAATTTTAATGTTATTAGTTAGTTCTTGCTCAAAAGAAAGTCTTTTTGAAAAACAAGAAACATTGCCTGCAGAAGTAAAAGTAAATGAAAATGAAAAAAAAGAAAGTATTAGCCAAGATCAGATAAAAGTTAAGATAGTTGGCATTCCTGATCAGCCTAACAAGTATCAAGTACAATTCACATGGCCTGAATATGATGGGTATGTTCGAATCTTTGATGGTCAAAAAGTATTAAATGAAAATCAAACTGAAGGGACTTCATTTGTTATTGATGACATTGATGGAGGGAGTGTCTTGAATTTAATCGTAGAGGTTTATGGTAAAACAATAAAATCACGCGAAACATCTAATATTAAGCTCAATATTCCAAAAGACTTAGTCTTATCTGGTGAGATATATATTCAAGATAATACGATAAAATCAGCAAGTCGCATTTTTATCGCAGAAAACACAGTTATTTATAATCAACAGTTTAATTTAGAATATGATTTTGATGAACTTCATGTAGCGAGCGGAGTTGTTTTCCAAAATTTTCCAACAGGTGCAAAAGCTAGCGATTCAATAGATGGCAGGTCAGGTGGTTATGTGAAACTGATTGGTAAACTTGGTGTTGGAAAGGTGCAATTTGTATCAAATTCCGAAATTGGTGGGAATGGTATAAATCCACCGCCACGATGCCAAATGAGTAGGTCAGATGATCCTCAGATAGAGAAAGTTATTGATTGCTTTGGTGGTTCAGGAAGAAGTTCGGGGCATCGTGGGTCGTTTAGCGTGAGCTTAGAAACTAATGGCGGCCTTGAAATTACATCTCAAATCTTAGATGTAATTGGTGGTGGATTTGGCGCAGCATCAAATATTACTAGAAAATATTGTGATATTAACAATTTCAATCCTCCAGAATGTCTAACTCCAGGAGTAAATGGATCAGCAGCTACAGGCGGTCAAATTTGTTCAAAGTTAAGTAGTAGCGATCAAACAGTGTGTTATGAAAAGTAAAATATTTTTATACGCTTTAAGTATATTAGTTTTTTCAAGTTGTTCATCGTTAAATTTTAAAGAAAAAACATTTCGGAATATGGCTGTAGCAACAGCAGTAGGTATTTTATTAGGTCAGCAGGAAAAAGAGAACAAAGGAAGCTTTTCACTTATTTATGCAGGCCTTGGTAGTAGCTTAACGGCTGTAGGTTCGATTATCGCTTATGATCCAGATAAAGAAATTGAAAAAACCAGCGGAGTTTCAAAAGAAGTCGCAAACTCGCTTGAAATGACAATTAGCAATAACAGTTCATCGCTTAATAAATATAAAAAAGGTGAAAGCCTTACTAATTTCTCTACGATGCCTTCAAAGTACAAAAACTTAATTAAACCAGGTGAATGGAAGATATCACAAATATCAGAGTGGGAACAAATCGATGATTATACACTAGTACATAAGACGGAACTCTTTGAAATTAAACCACCAGAAATTAATATTAAATAAAGGATAAACATGAAATCAGTTAAAACAAAAATTATTCAAACTATAGGCTTTGTATCAATGTTTTTTGCAGCAGAGTATGCGCACGCAGCAAATTTCTTTGGAGGTTTAAAATCATTAATCGATTTTGGAGTAAAAACAGCAGGATATTTAAGTGTTGGTTCATTCATAATCGCTGGATGCATGTACTTTGCTGATAAAAACAGAGGATCTGAAAAATTAAGTGGTGCAATCACAGGAACAGTAATCGTTGGATCAGCTGTTGGCTTGTCAGGGCTAATTATCGGAATGTTCTCTTAATAGTTTAAAACTGAAAAGTAGATATAAGTAAGGAAAATATGAAAATCCATGAACCGTCTAGAGTATTAAATGAAACGCGTCTAACGGTATTCGGTATAACCGTGCAGGATTTTATATATTTAGTCGGTATATATGGAGTTCTTCAAGTATTTTATATGCTCTTACTTAACAAGAATACAATTTGGCCCATTTTTACATTAATTATTATTACTCTAGTGCTTGTGGCGATCAGAAATACTCAGCGTCGTCACATCATTAGAGATTCGATTAAATACTTATATAATAAAATAATCAGATCTGGAGAGTGGTATGCTGCCTAAACTAGTTGAAACATTAAACTTAAACGCCCTTGATTTTTGGTTTACTTCAAATCGCGTTGTAGGGATATCATTTAAAACACGTCCCTTGGATCTTGAAGTCCAAGATATGCAACATATTGAGCAGAACCTTGAAAGTATTATTAAAGCACTAAGTGAAAAAGTAAAAATGCGAATACATTTTTTCTCTGATATGATTCAGCATAGATTAACGGACCACTCACGAGTTGATCATTTAAAAGAAATTGGCGAAACAAATAATAATATAATTATTCATTTTGAAATGAAATTTTCAGTTTCTTTATTTAATAAAAATATAGACCCAAAAGCGCAATTAAATGCTCAAGCATTAAAGCTATATGATTTGCTCCCACTTGATCAATTAAACAATTCTGGATTTCAAATAGAAAATATTCGAACTCATGATTTAAAGAGTATTTTTTGGGATGTTGAGCAACCGATCATGCAAAAAGGTAGTTATCTTGATTCTGGATTTGACCGGATTGGGGTTATAAAACTTATAAAACCGTCAAGTAATTCTCTAACACTACTTACATTAACAAATTTAAAAAACAGGCTCCCGCAAAGCTATGAAATTCAAGTTGCTCTTAAAAAGGTATCAACTGAAATTACACGCAATAAATTTGCAAATGCTGCTAAACGGGAGTCAAGTAGTACTAATATTTCTGGTCAAACAAAATCTGCTTATGCAGATGAAGCCGCTGCAGGAATTGAACTACGTGGAGAAAATTATTTTGCATTTGAATGGCATTTAATTTTAAGAAGAAATTCTGAAGAAGAATTAAAAATTGATTTAAAAAAAGCTTACAATGAACTAAGACAGTTCTCAGAATTTAAAATAGAAACAATTGGTGCATTTCCTAGTTTTTTATCAACGTTAGTTGGGAGTGATTTTCATTTTAGCGGACTCTTTGAGTCTTTAACAGAAAAAGATGAAACCTTAATTTGCTACCTACCATTTTTAACTTTTGGAGTAGGTTCAAGAGGTAAAGTAAGTAAAAACGCTCTTGGCTTTCATCGTACTGATTTTAGTGTTGATTTTCTGGATAACTTTAGACCTGAGTACCCGAATTCAAATTTAAATATCATTGGTAAATCAGGTAACGGGAAGAGCGTATTTATTAATCGTAAGATTTTTGCTGATGCTACAGATTTAAAAACAAGTCTTATTATTGTAGATGTAAAAGGATCACATACTCGAATAGTTGAATACCTTAACGGAGAAGTACATAATATTAACTTAAAAGAATCATCTGGTATTAATCCAATTTCATTTTTAAGAACAAACTCTGATGATAAAACCATCGAAGTAGTAAAAACGTTTTTATGTGAACTTTGTCTAGATGATGATGAAAAAAAGCTTAAAGAAGCAGACAGTATTGATTTGGGTGATTATTTAGTTAATTATTTACTCCAACCAGAAATAATATTTACAATTGATGATTTTATTAAATATATTCCTGAAACATTTGAACGCAAAAAATTCTTAAAACGCTTTAGTTCAAAGGGGCTTTTTAAGCATGTATTTTCAATTGTAGATGGCTCTAATAAAAGTCAGAAAACAAATAGAATCAGGTATTACAATTTTCAAAGTATTGATACAGCCTCAAATACTGCTGTTACTAGGGCTATGATGGCTGCGATAATGGCTGATTTTTCATATACTTTAGCGAATAAACTAATCTCTGATAGACTTTTGTTTTGTAGTGATGAAACACCATTTTTTATTAGACACTGCTTTAGAAGTTTTTGTTTGATTAGTAAAAATGTTCGTTCATTAAATGCAGCCTTGCTATTAACAGTTCAAGTATCTCAAGATTTAATTGTGGATGGAGATCAGTCATTAATTGATTCTGCTGTAACACATGTCTATTTAAGTGGTGATGGTAAAAAGCAAGATTTTCAAAAAAGATTTAGTTTGTCTGATGAAGAAACAGATAAGATTTTTGCACTTAAAGGCTCACCTGGCGTTTATTCGCAATTTATTATTAAAGATGCCCTAGGTTTTAGAGTTGGCAATTTAATCCTTTCTAATAAAGAGTTTTGGCAAGCTACAACAAAGGCTTCAGATATTGAAATACTAGATAAAATTAGACATGAATTTTCAGATCTTGATGAAGATACGGTTATTGAACTTGTATCTAGAAGAAATCGTTCTCTTGTTCAAGGCGAATCAAATGCATAAGTTATTTTTTGCAATCATGTTGTTGTCCTCAAATTCTTTTGCTTTTATCCAGTTTATAGAAAAAGCGGCCGATTTTGCACAAAATTTAGAAATATATTTGGATTCAATGCAGGATTTAGCAGAAAGCGTAGACGAAACAAATTCAGTTAACCAAACAGTGAGCTCTTCGAGTCGGAAAATGAGCGCGATCAGAAATACTCTTAAAGATCTAAATTATACTCAGCAAGAAATTAAAGACATCGTTGATAGTGAAGGTGTTGAAAATTCAGATTTGCCAAGTCAGCTTAATAGAATTTCTAATAAGATTAGACGCGGAAAAAACATTTATAAACGATTAATGTTATTAGCAGGGGCCAAGCCTGAAGCAGTTATCGCAGGTGAGAGTTTAAAATCAACAGCTATATTAAAAGATATTCAGTATGAACTTGTCATGTTTAGGTCTGAACGCCAATTAGACCGGCAAGCTGTTTTAGCAGAAAAATTACAAAAAAAGAAAAATGAGAGAGATCTAAATATATTCTTTGTAAGCCAGTT
Organism: Pseudobdellovibrio sp.; assembly: GCA_049301055.1. Taxonomy (GTDB): domain Bacteria; phylum Bdellovibrionota; class Bdellovibrionia; order Bdellovibrionales; family Bdellovibrionaceae; genus Pseudobdellovibrio. The sequence goes on from JBAQKN010000019.1 coordinate 14,788, forward strand.
AGAGTTAATGCAAAGAAAAGGTGCCTCGCCAATAGCCTATTCAAAATTTAAAATTGATTCAAAAGGATTATAGAAAATGCAGATTGGAGCATTTCCGGTTGATTCGGAAATTATGGTCAAATTTAATACCATGTTCGATGTTGGGAGACGAGTCATGATCGCATTGATTCCACTCTTTGTTATAGGACGCGCTTGTATAAACATGATGTATTTGAAAAATTCATCTGAATATTTAGAAATTATTAAAGATTTAATTATAGCTAGCATTTTGTTGTATTCTTTTATGTTTTTACTTCGAGGGATTATGGAGTTACCGGCTTTTTATGCGGATCTACTTCAAGACTATGCAACTTTTGAACTAAAATTAGAAAAAATAAGTTATCTTGATTCGTTTAGTTTTTTTTCTTGGTTTATGATCGTTTGTTACTGGATTACGTATGTTATTTATTTTGTGTTTCTTACGTTTATGGCAGCATTTGGTGCATATATTATTATAGCTGGGACATTGTTTCAGTCGTACTGGGTATTAAAGATTACTTTTTGGCTAGCCATTATTTTATGTAGTTGGCCACTTGCTTGGTACTCTATAAATGTAATAACCAATGTTTTAGAAAAAGATCAAAAAGGAATTACATCACTTCTTATTATTGGTATTCTAACAGGATTAAAACTATTAGTTCCTATTTTAACAGGGCTGAAATTATTTTATTCACCTCCAGCTCAAAGTGTAAAACAAGCCAGTCAATTTTTTGCAGCAAAATCGATGATGGCTGGTAGTGTTGCAAATTCAGTATTAAATAAAACCTCATCATCTATTGTTGGGGATAAGAATCATCAGAATATGAAAGATAAAATTAAATCAGGAGCAAGAGCTGCTAGTGCAACAATGGCAGCGGTTCCAGGAGTTGCATTTGATAAAGTTAAAGCATCAACTGGTAATGCGCTCAGATCAGTAACACCACAATCCATTCAAGATAGTTTAAGTAATACTAAAAATAGTGTAATTAGCCAATTCACTCAGCAAACAAACCCAGCAACTGGAAAAGCAATACCTCTTTCAACTCCTGCTGGGCGATTATTAAAAAATGTTACACCAAGCATTCATGCAAAGGCTGTACAAACAATCGAGGCCAGATCAAGCAGAGATAATTCAATTGCTCAATTAAGCCCTATAAAAAATCAAGCCAGTTTAAGTAATTTTGATTCAAGTAAATATAAAAAGCCTTCTGCTAAGCGATTTAATAATAAAAAAGGAATATCAGTATGAATGTGTTTTTAACTTATTACAAAAAAGAGGTATATATTGCACTAATATGGTTTTTTCTATGTTCATGGGCGTTAACTGCAACAGTCGGATTTTTAAGAAAAAAAGATCAAATTATATTTGTAAAAATCAAAAGTGATAGTGTTGATATAGTTCGGGATTTATCAGAGCAAGATGAGTTTTTGCTCGAGAAAATTTTTATTAAACGATTTAGTCAGTTTCATTATACGTATGATTCGAATAACTTTGAAGATAACTTAAAAAGTTCATCTAATTACATGAAAGATGACCTGTGGAAATCAATTGGCGATAAAATCAGAAAGCAAAAAGATTTCATGGGTGGGAAAATTATAGCTCAAACGGCAGTCATTGAAAAAATAGTAAAAAAAGACTGGAAATACGAAATTAATTTAAACTTAGTTGCGCAAAAAAACACAGACACATTTATGCGTAAGTTTAAAATCATACTTGAACTTCAGAAAGTAGAACGAACGATAAATAATCCATTTGGTTTAGTAGTAACAAGTTTAAATGAAGAGGAGTTAGCTTTATGATACTATTATTCTTATCCTTACTGGCTAGCGCATCACCACGTATTGAAGCCACGCATATTAACAGATTAGAACCACATAAAATATTTATGACCTTTGGAAGATCAACAGTAATCGTAATGCCATGTAATGTAGTAAGTTTTAGCGATGGACCCACAAAAGATATTCAAGCACTACTGAATGAGCGGGATTCAAAAATGCTTGAAGTTTGGTTTTTAAAAAACTCGCCAGAACCTCAAGAACTTAAAGTGTTTTGCCAGGATGAAAAATACGTCTTTGACATAATGCCAAATAAATACACGCATCAAAGTATTTTTGAGGTTACTCATTCATTTAGATCAAGAAAAGTTGAGTTTGAGAAATCAGATGAAATTAAAAAGCCTAAAGTTTTAAAAGTGCTTAAATCTAGCAATGGGAGTAGTTCATGATCTGGCTTTATCTTCTTCAAACATTATCTTTTGCTCAAAATAACATTTCTGAACAAGTTCTGGATTCTGTATCTGATACAAACGCAGTTCATGATAACGATCATTCAAGTGATGAACAAGTTTATGATTTAAGTAATAAGAGCAAAAAATCATCAAAAAAAACTTCGCACACAAGAATTACTGGAAATTTAGATCGAAGTTTAATTCGAGGAACAATTAATGATGAGTTTCGAACACCGATGCAAATTCCAAAGAATGCAGATTATTTAAAGGATTCTAAACTATTAATTGGTACTAAGTTTAAGGCGCTTATAAATTCGAACATAAAAGCCTATGCCAATTCTATTTCGCCAATCGAAGCACTTGTTTTAGAAGGTGAGTACAAAGGCGCTACGCTTTTAGGGAATGCAACGATGGACCCGAATACAAAACGGATTGGTATAGAGTTTAGTTTATTAAGGAAAAGAACTGGATCTGGAGCATTTAGTATAGCTGGAGTTGTTCGAGATAAGGATGGCGAGAATGGTTTAGATGGGAATTATGAATCATTTTATTGGAATTACTTTGCTGCTGAAACACTTTTAAATGTGGCAAGCGGTATGGCTAATGCAACGACTGAACGTAATCAGCAATCAAATGGCGGCTATGTTGTAACACCAACTGTAGATTCTGCTTCCAAACAAGGCGTTGCAACAGGGTTTGCAAAATCAGCTGATCGCATCGGGGATAGAGTAAGATCTGCTCCAGAATATGTAACCGCACGCGGTCCTTTTGTAGTGCAAGTATTAATATTAAAATAACAAGGAGTTAAAAAATGGAAGATATAAAACCTGAGCATAAAGTATTAGTTTCTGCAGAACTAAACCAAATTATAAAAGATTTAAGGAAAAAACTTAAAGAAAGGGATGTAAAGGATTTCTCGACGGAAGACTTCCTAGATTATCTATATAAAAGTGTAAAAGCAGATGTTATAGATCAATTTGTTGAACAAAAAACTCCGATAAGCTTCAAATTAAATAAGTTATTAAATAATCCTAAATCAAAAAAAGACTTAGAAAAATACTTAGAATCAATCTACGCTAAGGCGAATAAATCCGTAGATCCAAGCGCTTTAAATGATATTAACTGATCGGGATAACCGAATTCTGTTACTTTTACGCGAACAAGGGTTTGTAACTTTTCAACAAATTCTTGCTCGTTTCTTTAAACAGCAATCAAATTGTTCAGCAAGATTGATCGAATTAGAAAAAAACTTATACATCACATCTATTAAAGCCGTGGATTATTTAAACGATAAAAATCCAAATTCAATTTATTTCCCTTACTTATTAAGCCTTGGCATAACACCAAAAACTAAAATTTATTACCTTCATCAGTGTTATAGAAGGCAATTTTCAGAAACAAATCGACTTCTTAAAAAAGACTTATGTCTACATCAGCTATTATTAAATGATGTTAGATTTTACATAGAAGATACTTTTAAGGATGAAAGAATCATTTTAAATGATCCTGAGAGTAAGATTTTAGCTGATATTGATATGACTAAGCGGAAAGAATTTACTCCGGATTTAACAATTTTATCTAAAAAATTTTCATTAGCAATTGAATTAGAACGAACTATTAAAGGCCAAAATCGATATATGAATCGGTTCTGGTATTACGAGGATTCAAGTTATACGCATATTTTATACTTTTATGTGAACGAATCACACCTTAAGTCACTTTTGCAATATGCTGGAACTTCCTATCAATTTGGCTTTGCTCATTATAAGCAGCCACAAAAAATCATTTCAAATGTATTTGGATTTATGCACTTAAAAGATTGGATTAATAAAGTTTCTGACATTGAAAGGAAAACAAATGGAGAACAAAAAGAGCCAACCCGAGAACTCAGTAACACAACTCATTGAATTAATCATTTCTGGAATGGCGCAGAGTTTGAAAATTATAGTGGGTTTTCTATTAACAATACTAAAAAACAAAAACTTTAAAAGCCTAAAATTTCTATTTGATTTAGACCTATTCGTTCAGTTTGGTCTGATTAAAAGATCAGATAACCGGATTACAGTAGCAGATTTAAAATCAAAGAAAAAGGCAAAAGCTAACCTAGAAGATAGGATTAAGATTTCTAATGAAACTCCACTTGGAATTAGTTTAACAAGCGGCGAAGTAGTTTTTTTAAAGCAAAATGAGATCAACCAGCATGTATTAGTTGCTGGTGCTACAGGCGAAGGTAAGACCACTTTAATGACGACAATGATCCGCCACGCAATGATTCATAATCGGCCTATTATAATAATTGATCCAAAAGGCGATATGAATGATGTCGAAAAAATACGGCAACTTTCTGAAATTTCTGGAAGAGGGGATAAATTTAAATTATTTACGCTCTCTTTTCCTGAGAGTAGTATTTCGTATAATATTTTAAAAGTTGGCACTCCTGAGCAATTAAAATCAAAATTAGTTGAGGCACTTGATCTTGAGCATGAATTTTATGGAGCAATTGCGGCTCAGTATTTAGGTTTATTATTTGATATTCTAGACTTTTTAGATTTAAGAAAGGACTTAAATTTAAGTATTTTGTACAAGTTTTTAACTTCGCCAAATGAGCTTGGAAAAATTGAAAACAGAATTCGTGAACTTGCGCGAAGTGAAGAAACTATTGATGTCATATCAAAAATGCAGAGTTTAAAGTCGATAGAAAGAAAGCATTTAGAAGGTTTAATAGCACAAATTAGTTCGCTTTGTTTAAACGAATTTAAAGGAATTATTTCTGGAAACCGCAAAAACGAAGCGGGTTTAGATATAATTTCAGCATTAAATAATAAGGAAATAATATATTTTCAACTAAGTCTTGGTGCTTATGGAGATGTCGGAAAGCGCTTTGGAAAATTAGTTATTCAAGATTTAAAGCTTGTAACTAGTTTAATTCAAGCCGGAAGGGTTACAAAAGAGTTTGATTTTGGGGTTTGTTTTATCGATGAAGCTGGAAGTTTTTTGTGTAAATCGTTTGCGGAATTACTTAAAACCATTAGATCTATTGGCATCGGATTAAATATATTTTTCCAAAGTATTGCAGATCTTAGAACAATTTCTCCAGAGTTTGCGGAACAAATCATGGGAAACACGAAAGTTAAAATCATTCTACGTCAGGATAATACAACAGATGTAGAAACCTGGTCTGCGATGGCTGGAACGATTGATTCCGTTATAATGTCTCATCAGACCAACGAATCAGGGATCGTCGAATCAAAGACAGGAATGGGCAATATGCACGAAGGTAAGAAGATGAAAGTGGACTTTGATGTGTTTAAGTCATTACCCGTAGGACAAGCAGTAGTAATTAATAAAGGAAGGCATACGTGCGATTTAATCAGCATATGGCAGCAAGATGTAACTAAAATTAACAGCATGAGGCCCATTATTTTAGAAAAACCTAACCTGTTTGGCGAAATTAAACCCGGCACAAGTTCTAAGTATAAGATTTATTTTGATCAAAGTTATCTTTAATATTTAAAAAACTTTCTTTAAAAATAATTATGTAACATTAATACCGATAAATAAAAGGATCGGTTTTTTTTGGTCTAAGACAATTGCCTGAATAAATTTGCGCAATTATATATAAAATAATAGATCTTTTATTGCATATAATTAGCTTTTTTATCAAAATTCTACGTATCCATTTTTATAAAATAATCCCTATATTATAAATGTTTTATCCAAAAAATACCTAATTACTTTCTATTTTTAACTCTAATAAAGCATTTCTTTTTTAATATTAAAACTTAAACTAGCTTCGCTTTTGGAAAACAAAGTTGCCCCACCTATACTCTTAGGTATGTATCATAGTCTGTATTTAACATTTTCTAAACCCCTTAAATCCTTTGGATTTTACGTTGACCACCCCCACACAACGTACTGAAGTACTTGAACAAGTTCATATGTGAGGGTGGTCAACCTACCAGGGGTTAGAAAGTATTAAATGATATGATAAGTAAGAGTATAGGTGGGGAATAGGAATAGAAGATCAGAATTTGAGTCGCCTTTGGCTGCAAATTCTGATCTTCTATTAGGAAAAATAGGAGTTTATGATAAATGACTACTGATGAAAATATTGTTACTATTAAAGAAATATGCTCACAAGCTGTTAGAAAATTTAACGTAGACCAGGATCAGTTTTGGTGCGGATATGAAGGCGTTAATTCTAATTTTCCAACAGAAAGAAATATTGTGCTTCATCTCGCTAGCTCATTTTCAAACTATGAAAATAATTTTCATATCTTTGGAGAGGTTGGAACAAATAGTAATTACTTGGATTTAGTAGCATTAAGT
>JBAQKN010000020.1:0-21833 GCA_049301055.1 Pseudobdellovibrio sp.
ATAATAAATAGTAAGCGAAACTGAATGGCCATCTGTTTAATTGATTTAGCAATATAAGAACCAGCTTAAATGCGGTTTAATTTGAACTTACCTTAAAAAAGTGTCTATAGGCTTCGCAGGGTGACGCTTAATATGCGAATATCATTTTGATACACATTTGGCTTATCTATTGGATTTTTTATGCTACGATCAAACTTTCTGTTTTAAAAAAAGGATTCAATATGCTTACAAAAGATGAAAAAATTCACTCCTCGGCGCGTGCAATTATTTTAATAATTTTATTAACTTTTTTTATAGCACTTTTTGTTCCCTTTTTAACTCCGCTCTTGATGGCTTGTTATGTTGCTTTAGGTTGCGAGCCGCTGATGAAACGGATTAATTTTAAAACTAAAAAAAGAAAGTTTTTTTCATTCGGACTGTTTTTAGTCTTATTAGTTGTATTCTTAGTGCCTTTGGTTATATTTATTTTTCGCATTGCCAATGGACTTAAATCTTTATCAGCCGAATCAATGCAGAAGTCACAATTCTTCCAAGCATTATTTAGCCTCTGGGAACACCTGCAAAGTTACGGAACAAACCTAATACAAACAATTGGTCTTGAACAAAATATCATTCCTCAAAAAGACGAACTTATTGGCAAAGTTAGTCCGTATATAATGGATAAGGCTACTTTGTTTTTGGCTAGTCTTCCAGATTTGCTTTTATCATTATTTGTTTTTTGCTGCATTCTATTTATATTAATTGTTAACGCTTCCGAAATTAAAAGAATTGCTCAACGTACGAATTTTCTACCGAGCGCTGATTTAAATCTAATATTAGAAACGTTTCAAAACAGTTGTTATACAACTTTAATTTCAACGTTTTTAATTGGTGCTTTGCAAGCAACTATTGTTGCTACTGGATCATTAATTTTTGGATTTCAAGAATTCTTTTTAATCTTTGCCATTACTTTTTTTGTTTCTTTTATTCCTTTACTTGGAGCAGGGCCTGTCGCGGTATTGTTAGCTTTAATTTCATTTATTTTAGGAAACACAGGTGATGGAATAGGACTTACGGTCGTTGCGGCCATTGCGGGTACAATTGATAATATTATTAAACCTTATATATTTTCTAAAGATGAAGGCTCTTTAAATCCTATAATATCACTATTGGGAATCATCGGAGCCATAGTTGTTTTTGGACTACCAGGATTATTGCTTGGACCATTGTTGCTACAAGTTACTGTTAAACTTGCTCCGGCACTGACTCAAAAATTGGCCGAAACTTTTTCAATAACACAAAATACAGATGCTTAGTTTTTTGATTTACGTTCTACTTTTTGGGGATCAGCTTGGACGGGAAATGCTGCCCCACTCCATTTTGAAGTTTGGTATGAACCTGTTTTAATCTTTTCAGAAATCAAATCTACATCAACTATAGCATTACAATTTAAAATAATTGCCTGGTAAGCCAATCTTAAAACAGTTTCTTCCTTATCTGTACAGTCTGTTACTTTGATGATTTGTTCAACACGTTTAAAAAACCGGCTTTCTTTGTTTTCAGCCCTATAGAATACAAAAACATTTTTTGCTTTTTCAACATCCTGATTATATTTTTGCAACTGTGGATCAATTTTAGAATCAAAACAAGGATGGCAAAATGTCTTATTTTGCAATTCGCTAGGTATGGTCTTCATAAATGCAAAGCTATCTTCATCTAAAAATTGTGTGCAACTTTTGCAAATTGGACTTTCACAAACTCCACAAATAAGTTTAGCCTTTGGCTTAAGACAAACTGAACATACTGAAGATTCCATACTTATTATTCCTTATTTTTTAACAGGCTTATCGAATGAAATGCTTCGCATATAATGATTGTCATATCCACCTGGGTGCTTAATTAAATACTGCTGATGCTCTTCTTCTGCTTTATAAAATGGACCTGCTGCAGACACTTCCGTAATAATCGCGTTTTTCCATGCCTTTGATTTTTCAACTTTTTTTATAAACTCTTCAGCATCTTTTTTTTGTTGATCGCTATGATAAAAAATTGCTGATCGATACTGCGTACCTTTATCATTGCCTTGCCTATTTTTTGTTGTCGGATCATGCATTTTAAAAAAATAATCTAATAAATTTTGAAAGCTAATCAACTTCGGATCGAATTTAATTTCAACAGATTCAGCATGTCCCGTTATACCTTCGCTTACGTCGTCATACTTTGGATTTGCTTTGCTTCCGCCAGAATAGCCAGAATGAACCTCTGCAACACCCGGAATTTTTCTAAAAAAATCTTCAACACCCCAGAAGCAACCAGCTGCAAAAGTGGCTGTCTCTTGTTTTACAATTTCCTTAGCCATTGTTTCAGAAAAACTAAAATAAACACTAATTATTCCAAAAATAAATAGGCTTTTAAAGATTAATTGTCTCATTAATCTTTAACTGCTTTTTGAATTTTACTGTTTAAACTATCAACGGAGTTTGCAAAATTACTTTTAAATTTTGACCACTGACTTTTGCTGCTACTTTTAATTTCTGCTAATTCAGACTTTAGTTTTTCTTTTGATTTTTCAAGTTCACTGGCTGTATCTTCTTGAGCTGCATTTCCTTTTTGTTTTGCTTTTACTTTTAATTCTGCAATTTCTTTTTCAACTGACTCAAGTTTTGCAGACATTTCAGTTTTAAAACTTTCATAATCTTTTTTTGCTCCCTTTGCCGTTTCCGAAGCCTGAGAAGAAAGTGATAATAAAAATAAAGCACTAAGTACTAATTTGCACAATTGGTTCATATTTTTCCTTTTGTTATACGTATTCCCATTTTTTTATTGTAGCCCCTAACAACTAAGCCATAAAGGGTATTTTTCAACATGCAGCTGTATTTTAAGGCTAAACTAATAAATTCTATCAGTTAGGCCTGATTTTCTAGTTTTTCTAAATCTAAATTAAGTAATTTAGGCGATAAATAGGCTGCAATACCCACTGTTGCTAAACAAATTATACCACCAATATAAACAGCAGGCACAGTTCCAAAAATTTTCGCTGCAATTCCAGATTCAAATTCTCCGATTTCATTTGATGAACCAATAAAAATCGAATTAACCGCAGATATTTTTCCGCGCATATGGTCAGGCGAAGAAAATTGAACTGCCGCAGATCGAATGACCATGCTGACACTGTCGAAGGCGCCACTAAAAGCCAATGCACTTAACGACAGAATGTAATTATGGCTCATTCCGAATATCAAAATGCAAATTCCAAATCCAGCAACTACAGAAAGTAACCATCGACCAGAATTCTTTTTTATAAAATTTGATTTAGATAAATAGAATGCCATCGCAGCAGCGCCAATTGCAGGCGCCGCCCTCAATGCACCTAAACCTTTTGGCCCAATGAATAAAATTTCTTTAGCAAATATTGGCAGTAAGGCTGTTACACCACCGAATAAAACAGAAATCATATCCAGCGACAGTGCTGGCAATAAAATGGGATGCGAAAAAACAAATTTTGCACCCGATAATAATTCATCTTTAATTGATGCATGCTTGTGAAGCGTTGCCGGAGGCGAAATTTCTGTTTTTATTAATAACATGGCAACACTTGAGCAAAGCAACAGAACGCAGACAATCGAAGAAGATATCACAACTCCAAAAAATCCAAAGGCAATGCCACCACAAGCTGGTCCAGCAATACGGGCAATTTGCATAGCTGAACTCATTTTAGCTGAAGCCCTCATTAATTCGTTACGAGGAACTAATCTTGGCAACGATGCAAAAATGACTGGCATTGCAAAAGAGCGCGCTAAGCCAGTTAAAAATGATGCCGAATATAACAGCGTTGCTTGAGTCAAAATTGTAAATTGCGACTGAAGCAAATGCTCTGATAAGACCAAAATACCTGATAGCAAACTAACATAAATAACTCGACGGTAAACTAAAAGTGGTCTGCTACGATCGACAATATATCCTGCATAGAGCGCCAAACTGATCGCCGGAATAGCTTCGACTAAGCCGATAAAACCTAATGAAAGAGGATCTTTTAATAAATCATAAATTCGCCACCCTAAAATAACTGCCTGCATCTGAACGGCAAAGGTATAAAGAAATCGGGCAATTAACAATTTTCTAAAATCAGTGTTCATTTAAAGCCTGCTTCAAGATGAAAGTATATATTTCAAATAAATTTAATTTAATTTAATTTAAAAATTTAGAACCAAATTAAATGTTACACCAGCGACTCCTTTAAAACTATTCTCTTTTGCGAAATCAAGATGAGGTATTAGTTGGTAGTCTAAGATATTTTTATAAACCACCTGACCATAAGCTACTGATGCTGAGTACCCTTCAAGATGATACGATGGTCTATTTGTTGAATTAAAAATTAACGAATATGCCAGTGATGACGTTTTTGTTAGTGACTCGCCTAATGAAAAACCATTATCCGCGGTGTAAAGATGCGATTTCTCGGAATAGTTTGCTTCATTAATTAATGTTAATGAAAAAACCGGATTTAGTGTGAAATTAAAATTAAATCCCCAAATAATTCCAGCTCCTGTGTCGGGATCTGTATAAAAATCAATTTTGGGATTAACTCGGTATGTTTTCAAATCTGCAACACTTTCAAATTTTAAGGAATGAGATATTTTCAGAGGATCTTGCAACTCAATGCGCGGCTGAAAGGAAGCCTTTACATTACCCAACTTACGAAAAAGCCCAACCGTTGCTCCATAATTTTCTTTTCTAGGCGTTTGCCGTAGATAACCTTTTTGAACGCTTTGTGTGTCTTCTTTTTCGTCATACGAAGTAAACTTTAATTGCCAGTACTCTTCAACATTAGGTAATCGAACATTGATACCAAAGCTGGTAACATTTTTTGGTTTTTCGCCGTCTATTACATAAGTTGAATTTTCAACTTTAAAATGTGATTTATTAACTTGAGTTGATTTTTTTTTCCCAGCTAAAAACAGATCTAAACCTTCGGCAACCGAATCAAACCACTTTGAAATTGCAATATTATCTTGAATTAATACCTGCTCAAGTGAAGGCTCTGGAACATCGGGAATGTCTTCAGCCATAAGCTGTGATACAGGCAAAAAAAGCAGTAGCAATACCAGATATTTAATTTTATTAGATTTTACAATCTGTGTAATAAAACTATTCAAATTTATCCCTTAGAAGATTTTGATTGAACTTTCTTTATCATCAACCTTACTCTGAAAAAATGAAAGATTTTAAATTATTTTTTATTATTATTTTGATATTTTTCGATTTACCATGCGCTTTTGGATATACTCCAAAAGAAGGATCTGTTTCTGGACTAGTTGGCCCCTTTTTATATAAGTCTGATTTTACAACCTCAGATACAGGTGCAAAATCTCCAACATTAGGTGGCTTTGGCTTAATTGTACAAGGAGATGTCAGCGATCATAGTGCTTTAGAAATTAGTTTATTTCATATGAATAAAGTTTACTTACGCGAACAAACTAATCGCTTTATCATGGAAGAAACACAACTGATTCACATTGCCATGGGCTATCGCTATTGGTTTAATCCGTATTTTTCGACTGCAGCCGCTATATATTCAGCCTATTCTATGGGAGAGCCAAAAACGACTCATAATGATTTTTCAAGCATCTCGGATATTGATACTTCAGCCCGAGACACGACAGAGTATGGGTTTGATTTGTCAGTGGAAAGTGAACTATGGAGCCAGAACAACATATCCATTGTTGTTGATGGTAGATACGCAGCTTCAGTTACCAATAAGCCGAATGAAAAAGGCAATCACTACGGAATTTTTATTGCCTGGAAATTTTTAGTTCAAGAAAAACAATATGCAAAAAAATAAATTAATTAGAATCATTTATTTCTAATTTCAAGTCAGCCAAATATTTCTGCATCACCTGAACGCGAATCCTACCCTCATGTCTTCCGGCATCAGTTTGTAAAGTCTCAGCAACTTTAAATAATTTTGAATAAAAATGGTCAATTGTAAATTGCTTATCATCGAAATCTCTTGCATCACAAAATGGATCCAATTCAGAATAAAATGGTCTTTTTAATAAACCTGCTGTTGCAAAGCACCTAGCTATGCCGATTGCACCCAGACCATCCAATCGATCTGCATCTTGTACAATTTTTGCTTCAATTGTGCGAGGCTGAATATTAGCACTAAAGCTATGGGATTCAATCGCATGAGCTATATCTGCAAGATAGATCTCTGGATAGTTTAGCTGTTTCAAATAAATGACAGCAGCTTCGGCCGATAACTTTGATGCCAACGATCTTCTTGGATCGTTTTTAGGAATAATAATAAAATCATGCAACCATGCCGCGGGCACAACAATTTCAAAATTACCTTGTTCCAATTTGCATATTGATTTTGCTATTTTAACAACACGCTTAAAATGTAAAAGATCATGGGCGGGATCTTCAACTGAAGCTATTTTTGATATTTTTTGTTCTAAAACATCTTCTAGCTTTATTAAATTCATATTAATTGGCTTCAGCACCATGGCACTTTTTATATTTTTTCCCGCTACCACAAGGACAGGCATCATTGCGGCCAATTTTTGGAGTTTCTCGTTGAACTGTTTGTTGCTTATGATGCTCGTGAGTTTCGCCCTCTTTATGAGTATGAGCGTCTCCGTCTACAAAAAGCCATTGACCACTTTCGCTTTTTCTAAATTGTGAAACCTCATGGTGGTCATAACCAACCCCCTCTTGTTCAAAGGTTGCAATAAATTCAACAACACCCTTCTTATCATCTGCTGTACCTTTTTCGGTTGATACAATCTGCAGACCTTTCCATTTGGCTTGTTCCGCCCAATCCTTAGTTGTCTTAGGATCGAAATCACTTCTAGATTCTGGCGCTAATGTTTTTTTAATATAATCAACATCAACTTTTGTATAAGCCGTATACCGTGAACGCATAAGTTGCTCTGCAGTTTCGGGGAACTCTTTGCCGCTTAAAAAAAGACCACAACATTTATCAAAATTTTCAGAAGAACCACAAGGACATTTCATCTATAACTTCCTTTATTAATATCAAATATTATAATCTGAATTAGCAGAAAGAGAAGATATTATTCATCAGTTGCTGCTTTTTGTTGATCGTAAAATTTCCTTTTGCTGTGCAGGACTAAATTTTTCAATTGAGTATCTTAACATTGTTCAAGGCATTTTCGTCCCATACCGCTTAATAAACTTATTTAATGCTGCCGCGTCCCTTTTGCCAGCTTCTCGCAACATCCATCCAACAACCTAATGCATAAGATCTTCCTTATCATTTAATAAAGTTTTAGCAAATTTGAACACCAAATCAGTTGAATTGTTACGAATGAACGCAAATGTAGAAACAATGGCTATGCGCCGATCCCAATGTCGTCGGGATTTAATAAGCTTTTCTAAAATGGAATTGTTTTTTGTCTGGTAACTAAAATCTCCGATAATTTTATAGGCAGATAAATCTACCAAATCCTAATTATTAATTCCCGCTTTGTTTTTTAGATTTAAATTTTCGCAGTTTAATTTGAGCGAGCAGTAACATTTTAAATTTTTCCATTAATTGAAATTTCGAGGTTTTAAAAATAACTGCTCTGCACCCGATTTATTATTAACAGTTTCAACTAATGCTTTTATTAGTGTATTTATTTGCTCTAAAACGCCCTTATCCAAGATTTGCCCAGATTTATTAATTTTAGTTTTAATGTAAGAAATAATAAATTGCATTTCCTTAGTAATTTTTGTTTCTAATATCAGCAAAGTGCCCAGCAATGATTCATGAGAAAATTTTCCTGATGTTGCGGCTGTAATTAATGCCACAGGCTTTTGCGAAAATTCCATTGAAGAAACTGTCCAATCAATCGCATTTTTCAATGCTCCTGGGACTCCACCTGCATATTCGGGAGTACAAATTAATACTCCATCTGCAAAATTAATTTGTTGCCGAAATAACTTGATTGATTCTGGCACATCTTCATTATCATAATCGGGATTAAACTGGGGTAACAGGGCCAACTCATTAAAAACTGTTACTAAAATACTATCTGAAGCTAATTCTTCAATTATTTTGATTAAATTTAAATTTGAAGAGCTTGCTCTTGTACTTCCAGAAATTGCTAAAATATTAATTCTTTTTATCAAAGCTAACTCTTCTGTTTAATGTTCTTCTTCTATAGCCTGGGTGGTAGAATAGTATGCCCTTCTTTTTAAAGTCAAATTAGGTAGCGCATTTGTTCTAATCACCAAACTGTCAAATCTTTAGTCACTGTTAAGCAAATCGCCAATTTGTCTTGTATTGATACAATCAAAAAGCAAACAATGCTTTTAAGATGCCCTGGCTTTTGCATTCAATAATAGTATGAAAACACTATTTTATATTATTCTGATTTTGTCACAAATTATCCTTCAAGCGCGTGCTGACTCTTTGGTTAGCGATGAAAATGGCTTTGCTGTCTGTTATTCCAATAGTGAAAAATCTTATTACTTCGACTGGGACCAAACCACAAAAAGCAGCATTCGCCGAGTTTATTATTTAGAAGTAAATAATTGCAATAACGTTAAACTTTTTAAAAACACACCACAAGAAAATTTACATTCAGTAACTGATATACTTGGTACATTGCCTTTAGCCATTCAATCTTCTGTAAATCAAATTCTTGCAGGGGCTCATGTTTTTAGAATTGAAATTTCAGCCGCAGAATATATTAAAAATAGATCCGATAAATTTATGTCAAATTCGCCAGAAGTAATAACTCAATTAAGAAATGATGTCGGAGACACTTTTGCTGAAGAAGTAATTCAATTGTTTAGTAAAAAAATTATAGCTAAAAATTCAAACTGTGAATCTTTTATTGGAAGCTGCGATTTTTATTTATGCCAAGAACAATCTAATCAATGCGGGCTTGATGGATACAACTTAAGTTATGGCTACAAATACTGCAGCGGCAGTCGATTTAAACTTTTAGACCAAATGAAAACAGACTTAGGAAAGCAATGGACTTTAGATGTTATGAGTTGCTTACAAAAAAAGAACCTAGAAGCATCAAAAATTTTATCCGAATCAGAAAATAAATGTTCGCAAATAAGCTCTACATCTTATGATGCACATCCAGATTGTTATATTCAATCTGGATTTTGCAATTTAAATATCATTGAAAAACTAAGGGTAATTAACTTAGTAAAAAAAGAAATTCTTTCTATACATTCTATTAAAATGGGACAAGATTTACTTAATCAATGTGGAAGCAATAAATGAAACTTATAATTAACTTACTAGTCATATTATTTTCTATTCATGCTTATTGTGAAATACCAGAAGGTGTTTATGTTGAATTACAAAAGTTTAAATCTGATAATAATTTAATGCTTCCAAATAATTATATTCAAGCATTTCCAGCCCTAATAGAAAAAATAGTATCTAATTCGGAAGAACAGCACCTAACGTCAGTTGAAAAATCCTGCTTAGATACTATTGACGTGGTTTATATAAATAAAATTTTAAATAATTCTGATTCAGCTGCCATTGACTTTGAATCAGGCTTAGTGCGTATAGAGGCAACAAAATGTTTTAGAAATACATCTGCAAAAAGAATTTTAGATATTTCATCAGACATAAATTTTAGGCTTAAGGCATTTACTACAATAAAAAAAAATACCGCAAAAGATGATCAAATCTGCGAAACTACATCTGCTTTCTCGGTTGGTGAATCTAATTATTGTTATCAAAATAATTTTGAGTCTGAAGCCAACTTATATTTTAAATTAACTAGCTTTAATATCTGGAATGATAACGTTGGAAAATACAATTCTCCCGTTTATTTTAGATACATTTCCGAAACAGCAACGCAAATTAGTACCGATGCGATTTATCACATGGTGACCTATGTCCGTGGCCCCAAACTTTCAAGCTTTCAAAGAATCTTTGCAAAAAGTTTTATTAAAAAAACTCAGGCGGATGTCTTCCAAAAATTAGTGGAAGAGTTGCAAAATATGAAATAATTGGAATTATTATTTTTTGACTAATCCGTAAGTAATCATGTCCCAATATACTCCTTTATGAAATATTTGTGACTTTGCCGTCCCCTCATATGTCATTCCAACTTTTTCCATAACTTTGGCACTGGCTTTATTTCCAACCTTACATCTAGCCTGAATTCGATTCAGTCCAAACTCTTGAAAGCAATATCTGATAACTTCGTGCAATGCTTCGACTACAATACCCCGACCCCAATATTTTTCATCAAGAGCATAAGCCGCTTCCATAGTTTTATTTTTTTCCGAAACCCAAAAACAGCCGACAGTTCCGATTACCGTTTCAGGGCTTTCTATTAAAGTTATTCCAAGGGGCTCGGGAACGCCCTTATTATAATAATGAAACACATAGTCGTTAATAAAATTTTGGCTATCTTTCAAAGTCATATGGGGTTCCCATAAGGTATATTTACTTATGTTTTGATTTTTTGCATATTCAAAAATAGACTGAGCATCATTAAAATTAATTGGTCGAATGCAAAGTCGTTTTGATATTATTGTTGGCGGTGTCCATTTAGGCGTATTGTTTGATAAAATCTTAGCTATAAAGTATTCATCGCATACTTCGCCATCGATAATAGCTGCATGCTTCCTAGTTCCTTCAATATTATATCCACATCGTTCATAGAGTGTAATTGCGCGATCATTACCTAAACGAACCATAGCCTCTATTCTTATTATTCCATGAATTTTGGCATGAGTCTCTTGTAGTGATAACAAATGCTTTGCAAGACCTAGCCCCCAATATTTTTTTAGAATCATCATACCAAATTGCGCTATATGCTTAGCCCAAGGATGATCTGGCCTTTCAACGCGAAAATTTAAATATCCTATCATTAACTTATTTTCAAATGCGCCAATATTTAAAATATTTTCATCTTCTGACTGAGCTAATAATTTCTTTTTAGTATCGTCAATTGTTGGAAATTGCATTCCTATATAATGCATAGTATTTGTGGATTCATAGGGTATTTGATTTCTAAAAACTAAAAAAGCTTCCGCATCATCAGAATTTAAATTTCTTAAAAAAACTTCCTGACCATTGTTTAATACTAAATTCAAGGACGTAATTTTTGCCATTGCTGCAATTATTTTACATTTACCGCTTATTGTCTATAGGCAAGTATTCTAAATCGAAACACCATTTCTTTGAGTTAACCATTAAGGCTTTAGTTGAAGAAAATGCCGAATCATGTTATTTATTTTCAATAATTATTTTATAAGGCGTTACAATGGCTAAAGAGCTTATTTCATTAAATTGGGTGGAAGAATTACTTCCAAATGGATATATCCGTAAGCCCATGTTTGGCGGATTCGGCTTTTATATTGAATCGCAAATTGTATTAATTATTTTTGAAAGCTACGGTGACTATTCGTATAAAAACAAGACCTATGATTACGAACTTTGGAATGGCTGCCTTTTTCCTGCTGAACGAGTAAATCATTCTGAAATCATCAAGCGTTTTCCAATCCTTACCCCGCATCCAATTATATCTAAATGGCTTTATTTACCGGCTCAAACAGAAGACTTTGAAAACCAAGTTTCAGATATCATGAAAGATATTCGTCGCCATTCAAAGTTGTTTGGAGTAACACCAAAGCCAAAAAATAAAACAAAAAAGATTCACCCTATCGAGCATATTGATACCCGCAAGCCAAGTATGTTTAGCGATGTTCCAATTAACATTAGGCTTATCAATGCAAAGAAAATATCAGATCTAAAAAATCTTGGTCCTGTTTCTGATAAAGAATTTAAGAAAGCAGGAATTATTTCTGTTAATCAGTTTGTTAAACTTGGTTGGCGAAAAGCTTTGGTTAAGTTGGTAAAATCAAATCCCAAAAATAGACATTCAATTTTTACTTATGCTTTAATAGGAGCTTTGACCAATAAAGAATGGAATCGAATTTCAGATCAAGAAAAAGAAGAGGCAAAAAAATTTACCGCCAGTTTAAAACCAAAAAAATAAAAATATTTTTCGAATTTATTTTCAGAGCTTGTCTAAGTTTCGAAACCATAATCAATTTCAAAAACACTTTCAGTATGGCTAGCAGTGTACTTACCAAAGCCATGGACCCCAACTAATTCTGCTGTTCCTGAGCCTAATATGATTTTAAGCTCAGATTTAGCAGCACCGCCTTCGAATATTCCTCGATCTTCGAAAACAAGACTGCCATTCTTACCGTTTATTTTTCCAACAAAGTGAATTAATCCAACATAATTTGCTGAACTTTTTAATGGTTCTTTGGCATCAAACGAATTGTAATACATTAAATATTCAACATTTGCTTGTCCTTCTAAATCACCTTGAACATCAAAAACTACTGAGGCCTCTGTAAACTTATGCATTTCTGGGTTATCACCAAAATTTTTTTCTTCCCATTTTGTAACTTTGATTTTACTAATTGCTTTCATGACTACCTTAGTTGTTGAATAAAATTTTGAATTGAATCCCAATAAATTTGAAAATTGGATAAATTATTATGCGTTCCTTCTGCTATTGCCACCAATCTAATATTTGCATTTTCTTTTGATAGGATTGCAGATTGTAAAAATGGAATTAATGCATCCGCCGTACCGTGCAAAATTAGTATTGGTATAGATAACTTATTAATGTTTTCCTGATTATTTAAATTATATCTAACAAAAAAAGATGGCAACAAAGGAAAAATAACTTTAGCCATCGCCTTAATGCTTATATAGGGAGTCTCTAAAATCAAAGCTTGAATTTTATTTTTTGCTGCCAAATGCGAAGCAATACCACTTCCTAAACTTCTTCCATATACAATCAGCGGTAATTTTGAATTTGTGCTTTCTTCAAATACTTTAAACGCAGCTTCAGCACTATCAAACAAAGCCACTTCGCTGGAAGCTAAACCTCCGGTTGATTTTCCAAATCCTGGATAATCAATAATCAAAATCTGACAGTTCAATCTAATTGCTATTTCCTCAGCTGCATATCCCCAAGAATCAAGAGCCCCTGCATTGCCATGAAAATATAAAATACGACCTATTGGATTTTCTGGTTTAAATAATAAACCATGGATGATTTTGCCACTTCCGTATGAAATATATTTTTCTTCAAAAGATAATTTAAAATTAAAAACATATTTAGAATCAACATGAACAGGATAAAAAACTAATTTGGCCTGATTAAAAAATAAAGCAACAAGTCCTATAAAAATGATTGCAAAAAAAAATACTAATACCTTTATCAAAATGGACATTTCATTTCCCTTCTATTCATTTTTTATCGATTCTTATTTTGAGACTGCCAGAAAGGTATTGCTAAGTAAATAGCAGCTGCCAAGCTTTCAGCAGGATTTCCATCTTAAATCAATAACTTAGAACCAACTAAACGAGTCCGTGATTTGCAATACCATCCCTATATAAAGACAATTTTCAAAATGGAAACAGGAGACTTTATGGCATTTTATATCGATTTTAATGGCCGAAAAATTGGCGCATAGCTGATGTGCGCTCAAGACACTTATTGAAGTTTTAAGAGTGTCCCATTCTAATTCCTATATGGCGTCAATGGAACTATCTTCGGCTAGAAATACCAGGACTTACAAACGAGCACGACTAAGCCAAATTCAACAAGGGTATAAGGATTTTGAGGAACTAATAGCACAACAAGTAAAATAATATTTACACTGTTTTATAAATCAGCCTTAAATTACGATTTCCCTAGAGAGATTGCCTAAAATTAGGTATGGTCTGCATCTTTACTGATTTATTAAACAAGGACCTACTTATATGAATTCTTTTACTGATTTTGGCTTATTACCATCAATTTTAAAAACACTTAAAGAAAAACAATTAACTAAGCCCACTGAAATTCAAGCCAATGCCATTCCTTTGATGATGAGCGGACAATCTGTTGTTGGTGTTTCTGAAACAGGAAGCGGTAAAACCTTAGCCTATGTATTGCCACTACTTCACCATTTAAAAACTTTAGAAGAACAGGGCGAACCTATTGAAAATGAAGCAGCGCCTCGCGCTGTTGTAATGGTTCCAACACGAGAACTTGGAGAACAAGTATCAAAAGTTTTCAAAACTTTAACTCATGATACACGCTTGCGTGTCCGTCCAGCACTTGGCGGCATGACTTTCGAACAAGCGCGCAGAAATATTTCTGGACCCTTTGAAATATTATTAGCAACACCTGGTAGATTAGTTCAAATGATCGAAAAAGAATTAATTGATTTAAAAGATGTTCGATTACTTATCTTTGATGAAGCCGATCAAATGCTTGATCAAGGTTTTTTGCCAGATTCCAATATTATTGTCGACGCTTGCGGTAGGGGCACCCAGTTAGCTTTGTTTTCTGCAACTATTTCTCAGGCTGTTCAAGCTTTAATAAATGATTTATTTTCTAAAGCGGAAGTAATTCGTAGCAAAGGCAGTGGCAAAGTTGTTTCTAGCTTAGTTACTAAAAATATTGTTGTTGATGATGGAAAACGTTGGCCTTTATTCGAACGCATTCTTTCACAGAAAGTAGATGGCGGAACATTAGTATTCACGAACACGCGCGAACAATGCGACAAGCTAGCTAAAGAATTAACAGACAAAGGTTTTTCATGCGCTATTTACCGCGGCGAAATGGATAAAAACGAACGACGAGCAAATCTTAAAAAATTTCGTGATGGAAAAATTGATTTATTAGTTTCAACTGATTTAGCAGGGCGAGGTCTTGATATTGATAATGTCGGACGTGTTATCAATTTTCACTTACCAAAAGAAATGGAAAACTACTTACACCGCGCCGGTCGAACAGCAAGAGCCGGTCGTAAAGGAATCGTAGTCAACTTAGTCACAGAACGCGATCAAAGACTTATTGCCCGACTTGGTGGAGAAAAATTACCTGCCTTCGCAAAGCGCCCTACAACTGATGATACCAAACCAACTTACCAAAAAAAACCTGCAGGATTTGAAAAAAAATCAGCAGCTCCATTTGCGAAACAATCAGCTTCATTTAAAAAGAAAACTGCTACACCAATAGAAAATAAAACTGCAAAAGTTACTGCAAAAAAATCACCTGGCTTTAAAAAGAAACCAGCACCTGTAGAAAAAGAATTAGGACTTGGTAAACCGCGTGTTCGGCTACCTGGCCGCGTTGTTGATTCACGGTTAAAGTACAAACGATAGATTAAAATACAGACTTTGCGCGATGGCTTAGTCTGTAAGTTTAGTTTTAGCAAATAATGAACTTATTAAATACAACACTCCAACACTAGTAAGTGTTACAGTAAATCCAAAATAAATTGGTGCAAAGATTGAAATCAAACTTCCAATGATTATTCCCAAGCCATTCGCAATCCAAGCAATTGAAATATTTTTTTCTTCTTTACGATTATAAATTTGTATTTGAGCTATTCCATACGGAAAGGCCAATCCAGTTAATGCGCCAATAATGGAAATGCATATAAAAACAACTAGTCCGCGTATTTCGGCAGGATCTAACACGGTGATAAAGTGATTGAGCTTAGGATAGAACCATGCAAATAAAATTATTGCAGTACCTGCAATTTGCAAATGATAACTAATTAAATGTCCTACTTTTTTATGATGTTTCGAAGCATAAAAATTTGCCAAACCTGCACCTAACAGTAATCCAGAAATAACAAGTGCGTAATTCAGCGATGGCATTTCCAATTGCTTTAAAAATATCTGAACTAACGTTGCTTGGCACAGCATATAGGCTGCACCAATAATAATAAAATAACCTTTAATTTTTAAGGAATGATTCTGATCGAATTTAGTTTTTAATCCATGCGGAAATATTAAATAAACTATTCCTAAAATCAGAAGTGTTACAAGCGCGATAAGTGGCGCGAAAGTTTGTGAATTCAGCTTTCGATCATTAAATGAAGCAAAAAATGGAGAATCATCAGTCGGAGGTGACTGTAAAGTTAAAATGTCTAAGTCATCAGTAAAATTTTTATTTATATTTTTACCTTGTGGCGATATAAATAAAATTTTTCCAGCTCTTCCACTATTTTCAGGACTTTCTAAAAATATATAATCTTGCTTTTTTCCAATACCAAATAATAACTTTAATTCAGAAAGCTCAGACTCTGTAAAGGGCGATTTTTTAAATAACACGGTTGTTAATATATCTGAGGTAGCTTGGTCATGAATAACAATTATTCTTTTTTTAAGCTCTTCAGGGTTTTCACCTGCCAACTTCCAGGCTTCAGTTAAAGTTGAAAGCACCCGTTCATAACCGAATTGATTTATTTGCAGAATTCCATCAGAATTTAGTTTCGAAATGTATTCTTGCATAGCCTCGACTGTGAATAAATATGTAACTTGAAAAAGCCCACGGCCTGATGAGATACTTGAACTTAAATAATTACTAAAGATTTGAATCACATCAAACAAACCTTCAGTGCGCATTAATTGCAAGCGCCCATCACCTAATAAAATATGAACTTTGGGCGAATTAAATATTTGGCCATTGTATTCAGCGTATTGGTTCTTACTAATATTAATAACCGTTGGAACCAATTCGTTGGCATAAATTTCTGAAGCACCATGAATCAATGCAGCTTTAACTTCTTGACCCGCGCCGACACCAAATAAATACGCTCTATAATTTGAATCGCGCTTAAGATCATGAGCAGCAACCGTTGCTAACCGCAAAAAATATTTTTTTGGGTTTTCATGATAATTGGCAAGAAGCTCGGGACCATTGCCATTAAAAGGATAAATATTAGTACCAATTGTGCCACTATCGTAAAACACATACTTAATTTCATGGCTATTTAAATTAATTCCTTTTTGTTCATTTGAATTACTAAAATCAACCACATCAATTCGCGCATTAATATCCCAGGCACTATATTCAATTTGTTCAGGACGCAAATCATGAGCCATAAATTTTTTAGTAAATGATTTTAATGGCGCTTGGGTATCTAAAAACAATAAAGAACCAATACATAAAATTAGCGCAAATAAAGTTATAACCTTGGTAAGTTTTTTCTTTGGCCCACCTAGAACAAAATAAATCGTTACCAAAAAAATTAGTCCAATTAATGCAACTTCTTTTTCTGGCCCCAATACAGGTATCAACCAGTAGGGAATAAATGCACCCGTTGCCCCACCTAAAATATCCATCATATAGGATGAATGCAGTTGCGCTTGTTCCATCGAAAATAATTTAATTAAAGCATAACCACTAAATAAAAAAGGAAGTGCAATTAAAATGTATGAAATAAAATTTCTAGAAATTGCATTTATTAAACTTTCTAAAGGGACATTATTTGATAATAATCGTAATATTGGAATAGTCATAACAGAGCTAATCACAAATGCAGAACCGCATAGCAAAACAGATTCAATATTTAAATGTTGAAATCTAGTTTCATAAATTTTTACTAATGCTCCGGCAAGAAAGAAGACGACCAAAGCTATTGTCATTATAAAATAACCAATCGACTGATTAAAAAGCACATCACAAATTCGAACATAAACAAGCTCAAGCTGTAGGCTTGCTGCTGCTACCGCAAATAGGCAAATCATGTTTTTAGTTTGAACTTTAAGATTCATGTCGCACTATTCTTAGCTAAACATGCCTAGAGTCAAACCTAATACTCTTGCCTCAGGACTGCATCAATATCTAGCCAATCAATACTTACTATGCTATTTATTTTTTTAGCTAAAAGGAAGTCTATGGAAGCCGAAACTAAGTGTCCAAAATGTAACTCTGAAAATATTTACGCTGATGGAAATCTTTGGATTTGTCCTGAATGCAGTCACGAATGGAGCCAGTTTTCTTCCACAAAACCAGCAGATCAAGAAATTCCTGATAACACCATACGAGATGCGAATGGGAATCCACTAGTTGATGGTGATTCTGTTACAGTAATTAAAGAGCTTAAAATTAAAGGCTCTTCATCTGTTGTCAAAGTTGGTACGAAGGTGAAAAGCATTCGCATTGTTGATGGAGGCGATGGTCATGACATTGCTTGTAAAATCGATGGCATTGGCGCAATTAACTTAAAATCAGAATTTGTTAAGAAAGCATGATTCTTTCAGAACTTATAGTTTTTATAGTCTTAGCAATAGTGATTGGATTTTTCCTATCTCCTTTGCAAAAATGTCTTGAAAAATAAATAAGGATACCCCAAATGGCGGATTTCGACTTTAATTCACCTGCTTTTTTAGCAAAATTTATAAGTAAAGCAGCACTTGCAGTAAGTGCTGTAGTCATACTTATTTTTATTTTTAGCTCTTATTCCGTAATATCACCCGGTAACACCGGCGTTATTTTTAATATTTGGACTGGTACTTTGCGGACTGTTCCGCAGGGTGTTGCCTGGCGCTTTCCATTTGTAACTCAAGTTCAAAGTTATCCAACCGCTTTACGCACGTACACAATGGTACGTCGAAGCGGTGAAGGATCTTCAAGCCTTGACGACAGTATTGATTTGCTCACGCGCGAAGGGCAAATGTCTTTATCTGAAGTGATCTCTGTCAAAAGAAATGAGTTACAGGACAATATTCAAAAAAATCTTTTAGCAGAGCGGGAAAAAATGGCGGCTCAGCAACAAGCTGAATATGAACTGCAAAAGCAACAAATGTTAGCTAAGGCAGAAGCCAATCGCCTATTGCAATCAACATTTAGTCCAAGCTTAATTCAAAGCAAAGCGATCGATAAATGGAATGGAGTTTTACCACAGGTTGCGGGCGGCGCAACTCCGTTTATTGATTTAAGAGGATTTAAATCTACTAAAGAATAAATTAAAAAATAGGAATTTTAAATACTATGCAATGGCTTAATTATCATCACCTATATTATTTTCGAATGATTGCGCTTGAAGGTGGTATTGCGAAGGCGGCTGAAAAACTACGCTTAGGACAACCAACATTAAGTACTCAGCTTAAACAGCTTGAAGATATGATTGGGAAGCCTTTATTTGATCGCCGAAATCGTAAAATGATTCTTACGGAAGCTGGAAAAGCCGCGCTTGATTATGCCAATGAAATTTTTCGTCTTGGCGATGAAATGATAGAGGTACTTCACGATCGAACTGTTAGTAATCAAATCCACTTAC
Source organism: Pseudobdellovibrio sp. (assembly GCA_049301055.1). Taxonomy (GTDB): domain Bacteria; phylum Bdellovibrionota; class Bdellovibrionia; order Bdellovibrionales; family Bdellovibrionaceae; genus Pseudobdellovibrio. The sequence continues at coordinate 19,069 of JBAQKN010000020.1, forward strand.
AAATTGGCGCGCTTGATAGTGTTCCCAAAAGCGTACTGCTTTCATTAGCTATTGAGGCTTATAAAATATCTCCACTTTGTACTATTTCGATTTTTGAAGGCAAAGGGGACGAACTATTTCGTGAACTTTATAATCATAAAATTGATCTAATTTTATCTAACTACCCACCCCCAACATTAGAGAAAAAGCAGGTTTATTCTAAATCAGTTGCCAGGCTTCCAGTTGCTATTTATGGATCGCCTTCTTTTCACTTTCTTAAAAAAAAATTTCCAAGCTCTTTAGATGGTCAGCCATTTGTTTTACCCACTTCGCATAGTAAATTAAGGCATGATTTGAATCATTACTTTAAGCTACATAATATTCGCATTACCCCAACTGCAGAAACTCAAGATACTAGTCTTCAGATATTATTCGCGAAACAAGGCATTGGACTTGCGCCACTTTCAGAACTATTAACTGAAAACTTAATCAAAGATGGAACCCTTCAGCGCATTGGAACACTTAAGGGCGTTTACGAAGAAGTTTGGATGGTTTCAGCGCAAAGGAAATTAGAAAACCCTATTGCAGCCAAATTAATAAAAACCTTTACGCTTTACTAATTCACTTAAAGCGAAATATCGCTTCATAAATATCTAATTTTATTAATTTATAAACTTTAATAACCTAATTTAGTTATTATGAATATGGAGTCACTATGGATAACTTTATCTCAGAAATTTCGATTGCACCCACTTGGCTTTGGGCTTCATTTACGCTTGGAATTATAATTTTACTGTTAATTGATTTAAGTCTTTTTGGCCAAAGTGATCATAAAGTTCAGACGAAGGCTGCATTAATTGAAAGCGGCATTTGGATTACAATTTCACTTGGTTTTACTGCTTGGTTTGCGATGCACTTTGGGACAGAACTTGGCCTTGAGTTTTTAACGGGATATTTAGTTGAAAAAAGCTTAAGCATTGATAATCTTTTTGTAATTTTACTTATTTTTAGTTCTTTTAAAATTCCAGATAAATATCAGCATCGCGTTTTATTTTATGGCGTCTTAGGTGCTATTTTATTGCGCGCACTATTTATTCTTTTGGGAGCACAACTTCTTCATTCGTTTCATGGAATTTTATACTTGTTTGGATTTATTTTAGTTGTTACTGCAATTAATTTTTTGCGCGAAACAGACTCTACTCTTGATGTTACAGAAAATTGGTCAATTCGCATACTAAAGCGCATTTTGCCAACTACTGACAAAGCGGATACAAATCATTTTTTTATCCTTGATGATGGCATTAGAAAAGCCACACCACTTTTTTTAGCTCTTGTTGTTATTGAAGTTACAGATCTTGTTTTTGCTGTGGATTCTATTCCTGCCGTTTTTGCAGTTACACAAGATGCCTTCGTTGCATTTGCATCAAATATTTTGGCTATTTTAGGATTACGAGCACTTTACTTTGTACTAGCTGATTGGGTATCAAAATTGCGGTATTTAAAACCGGGATTATCAGCCATTTTAGGCTTTATTGGTTGCAAAATGCTGTTCGTTGATTTTATTAAAATTCCTAACTGGGTTTCGCTTCTAGTTATATTTTCCATATTAACTACGGCCGGCTTAAGTTCATGGTATGCTGCAAAAATTGAGAAAAAACAAAAAAACAAATTGAATCCATTTAATTAATAGCCGCATCTTAAAGAGCGCTTTGAATAAATTTTAGTTATTGCGATTTTCATAATCATGTCGGTACATTTCATTTTTGATTGTTAGACTTTCTCCAATTCTTGTAGAAATACGTGTCCATAATTCAACTTGCTCTTTTTGCATATTTGCCTTTAAAGTTTCATGAAATAGCGCTAACCACTTTTTAAGTAGCTGATCGTTAAAACCAGCAAAAAAATGTTTAGCTACTGGATTATATTCAGAAAAAAGATAGGGTTTTCCGCCAAATCGAATCCACCAGAAATGTGTTAGCCGCTGAATATGTTCGGGCCAGTCATGCACCGATTGAAATGGAATTTTAAGTGCTGGATCATTTTGAATTCGAAAATAAAAATCATCCACAACTTTATTCATGTCGCCATGTTTGAAAGCCACACCATTAACAATAATTTGCTCTTCTGCTTTTGGAATTAATTTTATTTCCATGTGTTTATTTCCAATTTGTAAAAAACTTGTAATGTTGTATATTAAATGCAATATTAAAATCTACATGTCAATCTTTAGCTAGCATGGGGCCATTTATGAAAACCTTAGCACCTTATCAAATATTTTTTCCTATTGGAATTTTAAGCTCACTTCTGGCTGTTGGCGTTTGGTTTACAAAAGACTTAAATTGGTTCCAGGCCCCTGCAATGCTAATTCATGCCAAACTAATTGCTGGAGGTTTTTTATGGAGCTTCATTATTGGCTTTTTAATGACCGCGGCTCCCAAAATGACAGGAACCAATAGTGCCAAAACTTGGGAACTTTTTATTGCCCTTGCTTTAATTTTTACTCAAATACTTAGCTGCTGGAATATTGATGCGCGTTGGTTTTATGGAACGACACTGATTCTAATTTCATTCTTAATTATATTCCTAGGCCGCCGAGCACTTAGTGCTAAAAAATCCTTTCCTGTCTTTTTCTTTCACGTAGGTATTGCAATAGTATTAGCGCTGCTTGGCTCTTATTATCATTTTATAGGTAATTCCTTTATGGGAATTCATCTTTACCATGTTGGAGCCGTTCTTCTTTTGGTTTTAGGAATTGGAACCCGCTTTTTTTCTTTTCTGTCAGGCCT
>JBAQKN010000021.1:0-242814 GCA_049301055.1 Pseudobdellovibrio sp.
CCTGCGCGCATTCCAGTATAAAGACCAACCTTCCATATAGGGTGCCAAGGGTGCTCTTTTTGTTCCGACCGTTCTAGCAGCAGAATAACTTCATCCCTCGTCAAGATCTCGGGGATGGTGCAAGCTGGCTTTCGCTCAAGCTCCACCGCGTGAACAGGGCTCTTGTCTTTTCCGACAATGTGCCCGTGTTCCATGCCCCATGTGTAAATCACATTGATTGCGATCTTGATCTGATATTGAAGAAGGATACTTGCTTCTTCTGCTTTCGCTAAAGTGAAGATCTCTGCGCCATCAGCAAACCCAAGCTTCGATGCGGGCTTCTTCAGCCAAGACTTCGTCCAGTTATTGGCTCTCGCCACATAATCTCGAACCGTCGCAGGCTTGAGCTTCCGTGAAGGGAAGAGCGTGTAGTAGCGTTCCCACTTGTCCACAACTTCACCCCAGGTCGCGCCCTCGTTTTCACGTCTCGCAACTTTAATGCAAGCTTGCTGATATTCGCGCTTATAGATTTTTTCCGCTTCCTCTTTAGAGGCAAGATCAATCTCTCGTTTCTGTTCACGAATCTTGCGATTCTTGCTCGAAACGACATTGACGTATGCTTGCCACAATATTTTTCCATCTTCTTCGTAACTGGTTACACCCATCTTAATTCTCCTTTATTTCTATTTTTTTAGATTAGAGAGAGTTCAAGTAGGCGATCCAATTCGACCTTCTTAAAGAAGAGTCTTCGACCCCATTTGCGAGCTTTCAAAAGTCCTCGCCAAACGGCAGTACGAATTGCTCCATCAGAGGGTTGTCCATCCTTGCGAATTTTTCGCAAGTACACAGCAGCGTCTTTCGTAGATAACCAAGTCAAATTGTCAAAGAACGGCTTATTTGATTCTTCGCTTTCCGGCTTAGAATCTTTCAAATTATTACTGTCCATAAACTACTTTCTCCTTTGAGAAATATCAAGAAAATTCATTAAAAATAGAGCGTGTTTGCGAAGAGAAAAATGCGTCATTTCCCCTATGAAACTGCTGCATTTCCTTGAGCCGATTTGTTGCTTTCTGATTTCAAAAGATGCGCCAAGTAATCGTCCATTGTGATCTGTCCGAACTTCGAACAATGCGCACGATAGCTTTGCTCCATTCGATCACGTCCCGTAAGACTGGCCTCCTGTAGTTCGGTCAGGTCCTGCGCCGTGAGCTTCGGAAGAAGCTTCAGCAAAAGCGCGTCGAGTTTGACGCGTTTGCCGAATTGCTTCTTATTGATTTTGGCGAGTTCTGAAAGCAGGCGCTTTCGTGTTTCAAGTGAAACGCGAATCGCAGCCGAATTTGATTTTTTGACGGTAGGCTTTGCTACTTTTTTTGCTTCTGAAGTTTCCATAAGGTTTCCCCTTTGTGAAACCTCGTCCGCCTGATTGTGGTGGGAAGAGGATTAAATTTAGATACAGACCGCGCTAGGCGTAGGTCATTTTCTTAGATACCGATGTCAGGGCCTCGGCTTCGGTCATGGCTCAGATCACTCATGGAGAGTTCCTTCACCAGAATATCGAATGGGTTAAAGCGCTCTTTCATTTTGTCCGCAAAACTCCGTTCTTGTTTTAGCTCCTTATGACTTTGAGTTGGCATGACATGCACTTCTTGAATGTGCGGATTTAAAGCCAGAACCTCCGTCAGTTTTCTTTCTGAGCCTTCATCAAACATCACAAAAACATTTGAACCTTTTGAGTGAGACGCTTTGCCGCTGCCACTCAAAATTAGAAACTCAAAAGGATCAGAGTGAACGCTCATTTTTTTTGAGCTGGTGAGACTCTCGAAAAATGAAGCTGATGGCTTCCCATAACGTTTTTGTTTCCATTCGCCGTTTGGCTCTTGCTTGAACTCAATCGCGGATTCATTCTTTTCCCCCATGAGCCAAACGCTTCGATTTTCGCCAACATGAACATTCTTGTTCTTAAGAACTGAGCCTGCGTGAGATTCGTTAAAACCTCGCGAGCGCAAAAGACTTTGCATTGTTTTTTGCGCAACTTCAGGCAGAGCAGATTTTGGCTTTGGGAAATAAAATGACTGAACCCCTTTCTGATACGATCCCATGTACTGTTCTAACAGCAGCAGCTTTGGGTTCTTAGTGATGATCGCAAGTGCGCCAAGTTCATTTGTTTCTTTATGCGCTTTTACGAAATCAATAATTGTTCCCTGACGTCCGCTTTTACTATTCGTCCAAGATTTATCTTCGACGACAACGAACTCCAAACCGCGCAAAACCTTTTGCCCCTTGGCATTTGTCTTAAGCGGAATTTTGTTCGCTTCGCAGTAGCCAAAAATGCTCTGTTCATTGGCCCGTTTCATTTCATGGTAAAGAACCCCGCCGCTACTATCAAAAATTGCAGGCAGCACATCCCGAGCACTGTTGCGATCAATTTTTGTGAACTTGCCGTAATCCTTTTTTCCGAGTCCTGAATAGCTTGTTGATTCAGGTAATAGATGGCTTTGAGTTCCCACAAAATTTCCTTTTCCGTCAAAGGCTGCTCCAAGATCGGAAAGGGTTCGGTCTCTAAGTCCTGGACTCTTTGCATATCTCTCATCATTCTCCTTAAACGCTTTCATCAAGCCGTCTTTATCAAATTTATCTCCAAGGCGCTTTCCCCGAACTGCTTTGGCTTCACTTCCGTAGAGATAGCTAATGTTTTTTTCATCAACCCGAACATGCACACCACGGAATTTCAAAATGCCAACATACTCGTCAAAGCTTGTGCTCGCGGCTCTCGCGAAATCTGCTTTTTGTCTCATATCAAAAAACCAAGTCTTTTTTCCGTGCGCTGCCATGTCTTGAGCCTTGTAAGGAACGGGAGCCTTGTCGTTTCTGCTTCGTTTTTCAATGACGCTGAAACCGTTTTCCCTGGCAATTGCGTTGTTTGCCTCGTGAAGTTTGATCAATTCCGACCGTTTATTAACGAGCAACATTTTGGTGTCACTGTTCACGGACGAGATCACAATATGGTTATGAATGTGATCCTTCTCCGTGTGAGTGATAACCCAAGCTGAGTGACCGGGAGCAATTCGCCTCGCAAGCTCTAATCCCATCTCATTGTACTTTTCTGGTGGAAAGAGATCGCTCTCTTTCGCGGGCCAAGATTGGATAATAGTGAGTGCCAAGTTCTTCGCTTCTTTTTTTCGTCCCTCGTGCTCATCCCGAATTTGCTTTGCCATATTTTCCGCAAGGCCATTCGAAGCACTTCGTACTGGCTCAGAGTCACGATCCTTGTCCAAATACTTTTCAAGTGCTTCGGGAGCTTTCACCCAGCTTTGCTTAACGATTGGCATAGTTCACCGTGAGCATTTGACTCAATTTCATATAGTTAACATTGATCGCAGATAACGCCTGACTCCATCCAGCCATGAGCCCCATGTTAATTTTTTTTGCGATCTGATTGATGTTATTTCCCTGCCGTTTAAGCTCAGTTTCAAAACTCTTTGCCTGTTCAGGTGTGAGGAGCGGGCGCTCAAGATCCATTCTGGCAAAGAGCGCACGTCTAAAAAGTTCTGGGCCAGACATTCCAGTCGCCGCGATCATTTTTTTAATTCGTTGATGCTCGGTTGCATCAATACGAACGCACATTGCGGTCCCTACATCCGACTCGGTTTCTAAATTCAATTGTTCCATTTTTACCCCTATGAGTTAGTTGATAAAAGTCCTCGGGGTGTCGTGGGACTTTTTTATTTTTAACGCTTGCCTCAGCGTTTATGCCGGTAGGCCCTTTTTAAATGCGGTCATGGTTTGAACGCTGCGATGATGGCTTTGAAAATCGTTGTGAGCCATCCTTTTACTTCTTCGTGATCGACTTCCGTTTCCGCCGCAGCTTTTGCGGCTTCTTTTACTGTCGCACTTAGTTCGCCGACTGCTTGCACGACTTGCTCACCTGAATCAATCGTTAACTCTTTCATCTTTCCCATTTTTTGCCTCCTGTTTGTTTGGGTTCATTATTTTTGTCGTTACAACTTTATTTGCGTTCAAGATCTCATCGAGACTCATCAAGAGATGAGCTTCTGCTTTCTTTAAAAGTTCGTTTTGCTCAATGACTTGTCGGAAGCTTTCTTCCGAGCGCTCCGCCTTTATTTTTTCAATGAGTTCATTTTCCTTTGCTAAAACCGCATGGATTGAATTGTCCCTGTGAGGAGAGCTTGCGCATCCGGTGAGTAACATTTGAAGAGTGAGGGCGAGCATTAGGATTATAAAAGGAAGTTGCATTAATAATTTGCGTGTGCTGTTACTAAATTTTGGTTTGTTCATGTTTTTTCCTTTGTTTGTTTCATTTGTTAGTTTTGGTCTTTTGGGTATTTTGGTTCGTGGCAAGATAGGGGTGTGATATCTCCCTCCCCAAAAATGTGGTTGCTTTGCCCCCACACCCCCAAGGCCGAGACTGTTGGTCTCGGCCTTAAATACAAGATTGAAACTCATAGTGCCGCCTTCGCCGCCGTCATAAGTGGACCAGAAGTCGTCTCCAAGAACTCAGGCTTTCCTTCAGATTCGCTTTCACCAAGCATCGGTTTTAGGAACATAAACACCGAACCTGTTGTCATCGTGGCCACCAGAAGTTGAACCCATGAATAGATCGAAAACATATAGTAGAGCCTGTGGTTCACGAGACTGGCCGAGTACATGGATACCCCATCAGTCATTTGCCCAAAGGCTTGCATGACCTCAGACGACATCGAGATACCAAGCATGATGTGATAGAGAAGCGTCCATAGTGGCGTCCACAAAAGAACCGAGAAGTAGATCCAAAACCAAACCACCAGCACACGCCACTTGCCGGCGACCACAAAAAACATGAGCCACGGAAAGACCGCGATCAAAAGCATTCGGATAAATCCGGCGACGTGGGGCGCTCGCGCCAAATGCTCACTGAATTCCTGCGAACGACTTGCCGCCTCGGATGCACCTTGCTGATCTCGTAAACCCAGAGATCCTAGAATCCCATCCCAACTAAAGAGGCGTCCAAGAACTTGGAAAGTTTGACCAGCGGCTCCTGGAGCCTCAGCACCCTTTTGAATGCCGAGACGACCCTCGTGTTGATCGGCATAGAAGTTCGCAAGCGCCATCGAAGTCGCGTAGTTCTTGTAATAGCTTGGATCAAGCTTTCCGCCATAGGAATAAATGACTGCCTCTGAATACGGAATGGTCTTAGAGAAATCCTTCATCTGACCGACACCGTACTCATTAAGCTTCTGAACGGTAGAGTCTTTGACTTCGAGACAGTTCGTTGTTTTCCCTTGGCCGAGATCAATGCTGACATCTGAAAGCTCTTGGTCAATTTTTTTACCAGCTGAGAAAAATCCGTCGATAGCAGCTTGGTCTTTAAACTGGTGAACTGATGGTAAAACTTTGGTGAAGCATTCATCCGAATAAAAACGAAGCTGGTCTCGAAGGGATGAGTCTTCAACTGTCGCGATCCCTGCATACATAATGGCTTTGTAGAACATATTCGGAGCCGTAAGCTGGGGATTGCCCTTGGCAAAGACCTCATCAATAACCCTTGAAAGAAGCGCGGTGACCTCTTCTGCCGTTCGACTCATTAGCTCGAACACAACACTGACTCGGTACTGGCTTTCGACATTATCTACATGCTTTTTTATGTAGGAATTCTCTGACCAGTTTTTGCCTTGATAGTCCTTCACTTTTGCTTCAGAGCCCACGCGAAGGATCGCAAGACCCAAGAAGAGACATGCGATTACCTTAATGAACTTTGAAATGGGAACGTGACGTTTTTCGATCAAAGACCCCGGCAAATAGCGAGAGATGAACTTTAAAATTGTGAAAAAGAAAATGGCTCCGAAGATCATCAGAACCAGTCCCTTAAAAAATGCCTCGCCCGTAATGACTTCAATGAACTTGGCGTGAAGGCCAAGTCCAATGAGTTGATAGAGTGCTTCGTAAGCCGTGTTTGAAAACATATAGTCCTTTCGTTTTAGGCTTCGTTAAGAATCCGGGCGTTAATGCCGTTTCTTAAAATCACGGCTATTCCTTCAAGTTTTGAAAACCAGAAAAAACTCTCATGCCAGTGCTCGATGATTCCAAGAAGCCAAACCTTGTTAATTTCTATTTCCACAATCGCACCTGATTTGATTTCAACGTCGCCGACTTCAAATCTCTGAAAGCAGTTTCGCTTCAACGGTCCTTCGGAAGTCATTGTCCACCTCCTTTGGTTTCGCAAAGAACGCCGTCCGAGCAGTCGAAGAAGCGACTCTTGGCTGTTTGCGATTCCAATCCCGATTGGTCCCGCATAAGGCGGTCGCGTGATAAGTCTTGATGAATGCCTTCGCCTTCTTGGTTTATCTGGGCCACCACTTCATTCAGAGGAACATTTCGCTCGCGCTGAAGTTCGAGCGTTGTTTGAATCGACTGCTTCAGGGTGTCTCGTTTATCTTCGATTTCTTTTTTACGGCGATCCGGCAGGTTTGGATTCTGTGCGGCAAGCGCTAGGACATCGAGAGAGCGATTCATATCTTCAGAGAACCTTGCAGTAGCCACGGAGCTTGCTAGACGCTGGCAATAGAGCGCACGGCTTCGATACGGCATCACCGCAAGGTTACGAAGAGTCTGCCTGTCGAGAAGCGTTTGGTTTTTGGTTCCCGTGATGGATTCAAGATCAGCATTTCGAACCACAGCATTTGTTCCACCAGGGCCAGCGTCATCGACTTTACCCATAAGACCAATGCAGAGTTTTTCCTGAACATCTCGCTCGATCCCTGCCAAATGTGTACGCGGAGTAATACCAAAGGGTTTGTCTCCATATTCGACACTGACTTTGCCGCGAGAAACAACTGTGTCTCCCACTAGGTTCTTCACAAGCTTTACGGTGCTTGAAGCTTCAGGCGTATCAAAACCCGCCCAACGAGCAGAACTCTCAATGAGTTTGTTGGAATTACTTTTTTCTCCGTACTTGGAGCCTGACCAGTTTGCTACGTCCGTATCCCACATACGGTTCGAGTTGCAGGCCTGCATGGCGGCCTCAATATTTCCGCCATTGCTCTCGATCTGACGATGAACGCAGGTCTGTCTCTCCTCGTAGTATTCACCCACGCGAGAATCGGTGTACTTATCCATAAGCGCGCACTGATTCAGTCTCATCTGCGACACGAAGTTTGCGTTGATTTGAGAGTGCTTTAGAATCGCACACCAAGTCGGGCTAAAATAGCAGGCAAGGAGCATTGGCGAGCCCGCCATGATGTCTTTACCCATGTCGCCAAAATAACGGCTATCAAGAATATTTTTAAGACTCGCTTGCAGTGTGCTTTTGAAATCGACTCTTCCGCAGTCTGAACCAATTCCAAGATTCAATCCCAGATCAACACTTCGGTACTCGTCGAAGACGGGGTCTTTTTTAAGACCTTGTGTCTGATACAGATAATCGCTCGACTTAAATTCACTGCGATTTTTGTAGCCGTAGTCATTATCTCCGGCGCGTGCCTGAGCGGCGAGGAAGCAAAGACTCATCATTAAAATTATTTTCATTTAGGCTCCCTTTGTTTTTTCGTTAATGCCGTTTCGATCTTGCTCACTGTTCACAGAGGACAGGCGATCAAGATTTGACTGAATATATCTAAAAGCCCCCTGATGAGTGCTGGTCTTGTTCGTGTAAAAGACTTCTGCGAACTCATTCGGTTTTGTTTCAAGCGTGTCGAGAATCTCAAGTGATGCGGAATTCAAAAGCGATGAGTGTTCCCGCAGATAGCGAACATTGTCGGGACTCATTTTTAAGAAAAAGAAATTGTCAGCTCCGCCCCAAACAGCTTTACCGGCTTCCGTTTCAAAAAAGACTCTGGGATTTGGCGCAACACCAATCAGGAAGAATCCCATTTTTCGCATTCTCTCTGCGGCCTCAACAACGAATTCGCCAACGATTGGATTGTCGCGCCCTAAACACCCAAGTTCTTCGATGTAAAGAACTCCACCGCGTTTCAGGCTTTCAGGTTTTGACATCATCGTCATAATTTCCTGAATCACGCACATGCTCATGAGGACTTTGAGTGTTTCATCCGAATCGAGCGCTTCCAGATCGTAGGCGTATAGAAGCTTCGCTGATTGCTTCCTCGTTTGCGCTTGTCCTCGGAAGAATGCCGCATACACACCATCACCGTAGAAAGGCATAAGCCGAGTGATGAGATCTTCGACTTGCTCTTTGAGCGTCTCAAATTCGCCTTCGGCAGTAAGGCCTGACATCGAAGCGATCACGTCATCCATTGAAACTGAAACTTCGTTTGTCGAATCCCCCTCAACAAGCAGGCCATCCTTGTAAACGATTCCGCGCTCACGAGCCCTCCGCAAATAGGCTTCCTTCAATGCGCGAGATACAATGCTCATGTGATGGCTTTCCATCTCGAATGACGTACTGGTGAGTTTCACCGCCGTCAGAATCAGCTTCGTCAGAAAATGTACTTTTGCATCGTCAAAGGCTCCGCGAAACGAAGAGAACGGCATATCCTTGTTGGGATCAAAGACGCTTAGGTCTCCATCGAAATCTCGGCACAAAGCCTCACAGCTCGTTCGCTTGTCGATTACAAACGCCATCGGCTCTGGACTTTTAAGTTTCAGCGCCTGAACACAGTCCAGCGCAAATTTACTTTTACCCGACCCCGTGTCTCCAAGAATGGCTGTGTGATTTGAAATCGCATTCGATGCCCACGAAAAACGAACAAGATTGTTCTCTCGAGACAAAAACAGTTGAAGCGGATTGTCCATCCCACGGTACGAGTCAAAAACGGGAAGAAGTTTTGTCGCATCTTTATTCATGATGCGCACAAAGCGTTGGCTCGAATGATCCGCCGAGGGTGTATAGAAAAGCGGAAGACTATTCAGGCAGAGCCCAAAGCCAATCATCTCTTCTCGGATAACTTCACATTCTAAGTCATTGTGAAATACGCTGGTGATGGCCCTGGTTCTTTGATTCAGAACCTCTTCGGTTTCTCCTTCGACAATCACACTGAATGTCATGAACAAACACCGCTCGTCATGAGCAAGACGTTCTTGGATTTCCTTAATCTCCTGCTGCTGACGACGAGCCCGCGCGCTCGGACTATTTTGAAGAAAGAACTCCTTCGTATCAAAATAGCTTTTGATTTTTGCAGCTTTTGGAAAACTAAAATTTAGCGAAAGCTTGAAAGGGAAATTGAGCGTGAGAAAATTCGCCATTCCGCCAGGGATGACCCGTCGAGGACTCGTCTTAAGCGTAATGGTCCGAGTCTTAAGGCCCTCGCGCTCGAGTCCTTCAAAGTCGCCCTTAAGCCCAGCATAGACGATTTGTTCGGAAATTGAAATGTGCGGGTTGAACGGCGCAAAATCTCGTTCAAGATATTCTTTGGGATTAAAAAACCGTCTCAGGTATTCGACGAGTTCAGCACCTCCTACTCGGGTTATGGGAACTTTTGAGCTATCAACAAATTGAGCGAGAATTTGAGAAAATTCTGAAACCTCCATCGTCATTGCGTTCATCGAATCAAAGAGAAGACCTTCTCCGCGCTCCATAAGCCGCAAGATTTCTTTTTTATTATCCTGATCCGGAAAATACCTCATCGACAGAAGCGCTCGTCTGCGCATCGGCGAAAGTTTATTTTTGCCTTCGCAGTAGCTCTTCAGATTTTCAAGTCGGGCCTTATAGATCGCTTTTGAAACTGGATTTGGATCTTTAAATCCGCTCGCTTCAAATGTCCAAATCGGATCACGCGCCGGAATGTGTCCCTGATCGAAGACAATCTGCAAAGTGCATTTCTCTGGCAAGAAGAACCAAGATTTAAGTCCTTCGACCATTTCAACGATTCGGGTTGCTTCAAGCGGCTCATGCTCAATGAGTCCAAGTTCAAAAACTGCCCCTAAAGATCCATCTTTAAGAACAAACATACCGGCTTCGCTTAAGTATTCTTCGTATGGAAGAATTTTTGCGAAGGAGTCGGGACGCTCAAACAAGGCACGAACAAATTTCGTTCGGCTTGCGAGTGTGGATTCAATAATTTCGCTATTTGATTTTTCAATTCCAAGCATAGGTAGACCCCTTTTTTGGTCTGCCGCTCGCCTGGTATTGGTAGAGAGACTTTTTCGTTTTTTATTTTATATCGTTCGCTGCTATTGAAGTGAGCGTTCGATATTTTCTAAGGCCAAACTTCTGGAAACAAATTGCCTGCTGCATCTTCTGTTTCTAGTATTGAAGCAAACTTTGTTGCTTTTGCGTTCTTCAGTTTTTCTAAGTAAATTGCCTTCGTCGGTTTCATCTTGGTCTGTGCCTTCATATGCTGAAGCACTCCATCCTTTACTTCTTCAGGTACACTTAAGAAAAGGTCACACAAAAACAAGTCTGGGCTGCACACCGAAATCCCAACAGGACTCAATAGTGTATCGGGAAAGTCCTTCAAATTTAAAGTGACGATGGTGGAGCAGTTTTGCTGCCGAGCTAATGCCACGACATGCTCGTCATCTTTATCTGGAAGACCGACGAGATCAAAACCACTAGCCAAAACTTTTCTCGAAGAGCTGAATTGTTTGAATACTCCGCCCTCAATATTTTGACGAAATTTTTGTTTCACTTCGTCATCCTTCGAGTAATTGCGAAAAACCTCATCCCAAATTTCATCTGACCAAGTAATCTGAAATAAGCTTCCCCAAGAAAGCCACAGAAACAAGCCACGAAGAATATTCGAATAAAGCACGTTGGCATCAAGAACGATTTTATTCATCCTTATCTATACCAAATCCGTCTTCGTCCATTTTCGACATCACCTGAGCAAATTGCTCACGCTCTTCCATATACTGAATCAAAGAGCCTTTTGTAATTCTCCAGTGGGTGCCGACTTCATAACCTTTGAGTCTGCCAACTTTCAGCATGTGCATGATTGAGGGACGAGAAATGCCAGCAATCTCTCCCGCCTCAGTCGGTGATAAATCATCCTCAAGGACGATGGCTTTTTCATCTAAGAGAAGTTCCACAAGTCCGACTAGTTCATGAAGAGAACTCTTCTTGATCTCAACGACTTCTTTAGGCTGTTTTTCTGCTCCCTTGAGTAGGGCCAAAAGGTTTTGGACCTTTTCTTCCTTTTCCTTCGTAATAAGCAGTCGTGACATAGAGCCTCCTATGTACCCATCATAATACATAACTGTATTATCTGAAACATCTTTCTTATCCTTATTATCGGTAGCATCTAGCATATACTTAAGTCTCCTATATTTGTTTTGGCTCCATAACCGTCTTAAAGCACGACCGATCTCAAACTGAGACAATCCCTAGTACCCCGGTAACGTTAGGTGCCTCTGGACCCCTTTGGAGGCTTTTGAGCAGGCTTATCCTGAGTACGCGGCTTCGTTTTCGGAATAGACGTTTTAGGTATTGGGACCTTCTTCATTTCCCAAGCTTCCGGCGCGACTACGATTGAGAGCCAGGAACCCCAAAAGTAATCCTTCGATGGAAGTTCTTTTGCGTGAAGCCACGCCACCACCACTTGTTCAGGCATACGGGTTGGAACGTATTTTACTCCACCTTGCCCGGACATATTCATGGGTGGCGCGGTGAAACCGTAGCCAGCTCTTTCCTCAAGAAGTGACTTCTGATTGGTGCTCGCGCAACCGTTGATGAGACTACTCAAGAACACGAGTGAAATAAGAGTAAATACCTTCATCACCATTCTTCCTTTCTTTTTTGAAAAATTCTTCGGGCAAATTAACTTTGTCCTTCATAACAATCCAGACATCGCGGCCTGAACCGATAGCAACCGTCGGTGCAAGATTTTGCGCCTGCTGTAGATACCACTGAGCCACCATACCTGCGGCATTTGAAGCTCCGCCTGCGACGGCGTACTTCCCGGCATCACCAGTCATCATCGAAGAACCGCCCCCCAGAGGATTCGTGCTCTGGGTTGTTTGCGAGGCTTGAACTGCCTTCCCAACACCATCAACCACACCCGCGATGAATGCCATTGCAGCTACTCGGCCTTGTTTTGAGTTCACTTGCCCTTTCATGGCAAAAGATCCGTCCTTGTCGTCGGCGACAAATCCATTCACTTCACGCTCGAACATCTTTCCCTTTTTAGAAACGCAGCTCATTTTAGTCGCCTGCATTTGTACGCGCTCAGTTGAAAGATCTCCTTCCGCCTTTGCGATCATAAAGCACCCCGAGAGATCAATTTTATGATCGTTCGGACCAACGTAAGAAAAATCGAGCACCATCAACACCGGATAGGTCTTTCCCTCGGGCACATCAACGCCAGTTAAAACTTTCGCCTTCACGTAGCTACCAGAAGGCAAGATAACACCTTCGGTTTTAACGTCGCTCTTAACGGGAAACGCAATAAGATCGGGACCTTTTGCTTTCACACGACTAACTGGTGAACGAGCGAGCGAAGCGGTTCCACCAGGAGATGCGTCGTAAAGCTGAATTGGTGTTTCCTGGTTCGGAGTTTCAGCATTCGGTGCGATCCCCAAGCTTTGCGGTTGTCCATTTACGGATGGCGGCAAATCTGTTTTCGACTGATTTACGTTTGTCGCAGCAGCATTCGCTTCTTGAAGTTTCTTTTCCAGTTCTGCGAGGCGAGCTTCAAGTTTACTTTGTCCTTCAAACATAGCTTGGGCCTTTTGAGAAAGAAGACGCTCTTTTCCGTAGTAGAATGTGCTTTCGCGATCATTTAGAATTCTTCCATTCTGAAAACTGACGGCGGCACCGCGCTCAACAACTCGATTTTCTTTTTCACCGATAAGTCCAAAAAGATTAATAACGAGCAAAACTCCAACTACAGAAAGGCCAACGATGATTGGCTTTTTTTGAGTAAGTTCTTTGATCCTTAAGTGATGCTTTTTCCAGTCGAAGGATTTAACCTGAACTAGAATATTTTCTGCGTTCATTTCTATTCTCCCTTCTTAGTGCTGTTAGATGCTTCGTCTGATTCCATCGCTAATATTACGTCGCTGCTTGAGGAAGTGTTTTTAGCGACAACGCGAATCAATGTTTCGCTGACGCCCTTTCCTTTAGGAAACAAAGTGGTCTCGTCACTCTGAGAGAGAATCGCTAAGTTTGGCTCTCCCACGGTGAGATGTCTTACATCAACTTCGACGTTTTTTTTCCAGCTCGTGTTCGTGAGCTTAAAAACATACCCGTTAAATGGAGAACCCCGATAAATGCGGATCAGCTCAGCTCGCGCACTGGAATTTTTTGACGGAAAACTTTGCGAGACACGATAAAGCTTGTATCCCGACACAGCGTCATCTCGAACCATCGCCTTTAGCAGTTCGACTTCAGAAATGACGGGGGCATTTTCGGAATCTCCAGCTTCTGCTGATTCTCGGGACTTGAAATCATACAGACCGTCCGCCGCAGGGTCATTGGGGCTTACAATGATCTTTGTCCTCACCACCGATTTATCAACTAGAAAGAAAATGACTTCGTTAACTCCATTCGTAAAGCGCGGAGTCACTTCGAGATCTGTGTAACTCGGATCAGATGCGTTCGCGGGTTTGATCTGAAGCTTGCTTGCGCCAGAGATTGTTTGAACTGCCTTTGGAAAACGAAAAATTGTCGGCCCTCCGTGCTTGATGCGAACCTGCTCGGCGCCTGTTCCATAAACTACAACTTTTGCCTCCGCACGCGATACAAGCAGGAACACCAGCAGAAGAATTCCGACGAGGTAAGTCCCAAATGCAATTTTGAAAGCAACTTTTCGAAAAAGCATTTTAAGACTCTCAATCTCAAAATTAAGTCCCTGATCCAGATCAATTAATTTGCTATTGACCATTAGTTTTACCTCCATTTGCGCTTGGCTTAAATCCATCAGCTCGCCCGCGCTTAAGACTCGTGATTTCGAGATACCATTCCTTACCCTTGACGGGAGGGACGAGCTTCATCAGCATTTCAATGACCTCGTCCACATGGCCCACGCTTTCGCTATTGGTGTATCTCTCTCTTTGAGCTATTGCGGTGACCTTGTAGAATCCCTCGCCGGTTGCAACGACTTCGCGATCCGTAATCCGCAAAATCTCAGAAATGTTTTCGCTCTTAACCGTCTCCCGCCACTCCCTGGCCTCTTCTTCAAACTGAATCTGAAGTTGAGGGGTCATGAAGTTGGATAGCCGTTTATACTGTTCATCAATATTTGCCGCATTCACGTTTCCGAGCATGCTTAAGAAGCTAAGAGCCGCATTCACCACGTAAGTATCCGACACCGATTGCGGGGACGCGGTCGTGAAGTCCATCACTCCCGGAGCCAAGATATATTCTTTTTCCCGAAGCTTTGTTTCAAGACCATGAATCTCAAATCGGGCGAGGGCAAAGTGCATGGCGAACGCCGCAATATGAATTGCGAGAATGTACTGAAGCGTTAGCCGCTGCTTTATCATCGCTGACTTAAAGGCCACGTACTTTGGCAGAATGCGAAGGTCTACCCCTTGGTAAACTCCCACGGGCGGCACTGCCACTTGCGCCGCCTCAATTCCCTTGTCCATCGCTGTTAGCATCTCGTTTGCCTTTCCTTTTAGGTTTTGCATCAGGATTTCTACTCGGGGGCTCAATCCTTTCAGCAGCGTGATTCTGAGCAATGACATCCAGGTACTTACGAGGCAAAATCCACGTTTCAATGCGTTCAATGATCCAGTAGCGGCCATCTCTAGATAGTTTTGCGCGAGTATTGAAATTCGGTTTCCGGTCATATGTTTTTGCCCCTTGTTCGTCGGTTTGGTTGTCCATAGTTCTCCCTCTTGGTTTGTTGTTGTTTTCATTTTTCCCTCTCAATCTGAAAATCTGCGGTCGTTGCTCTTCGGATTCACAAGTCCGGGAAGCTCCATGCGAAGGCGTGAGAAGGGCCAGTGTAAGAAAATACCTTTTGGATATTTCTTTTTAATCACTGGTCCAAACCCCAGACACAAACTCAGCAAAGTGAACATCGTTCCCCACGAGTAAAAGAGAACGCCGAAGACAAGAATGATGAAGAGCGCGATGAACACATCCGAAAGTTCCCAAATATCGAAAACCATGATTGGCGAGTCGATGGTTTGGCTCACAAGGGATGAGTATTTTGCCTTCAAGAGTTCTTGCTTACGCATTTAAACTCCTCGGGCTCACAATATGATTTTGTGAAAACACCCCGCCACCACCGCCGATGTCGAAAATGTTCTTAACCCATGTAGGCGCAGTGCCGAGGACCAGTGCCGCAACGATACAGAGTACAGCGATTCCAAATCGCTGCTCTTTCAAGTTCCAGCCAGCCGACATCACACATAGTCCCGCAAAAATCCGCGCACCCCACGAGAAGAGCACCGAATCCACAATACGAAGCAGCGTTCCCGCAGCTTCGAGTTTGTCGCTGGCATCAGCTCCGGGGATCTTGGTCCCTGCAAAAGCATTCGTGTGCGAAAGACAGATTAGAAGAATGGTAACTAGAATGAAGAAGTACCACTCCTCATGTCTTCGAGGGTTCGGACCCCTCACTTGAGAGCCGTGGATTAATGATCCACACAATAAAAGGCGTTCTCCGAGCATAGGTAATCTCCTATCCTTGCTCGAAGTCAGCTCGCCGTTTTGTGGTAGAGAGACTTCTTTTGTTTTTCTTTTGAGCCTATTTGTGGTGGTGGCTCATTTTATTTTTATAAAATCAATTCGCAGCTTTCAGCAGTCGCAGGATCTCATCGAAATCGTGATAACCTTCAATCGCTGGCAAAAGTGCTTTTCGTTTTGTGTCCGCAATCAATAGAAATGGCACACCTTTGATACCGTGTTTTTTTATGTCGGTAGGATCAGCTCTTGAGATCGGAACGACTTTCTCTGCGTCCGGCACAGGGCCGCTATCAACCTGCAATGCTTCAACATGAAATCCGCCGTCCTGAAGCTTCTTTAGGACTTGAAACATTCGTCGGCAATGAGGACAAGTCGATTCAAAATACATCCTCATTCGAAAGCGTGACGGATCGAGAGCACCGCTCGGCTCTTTTGCCTTCGATGGAGCTGGTGCCGCAATATTTGCTGGAACATTCATCTCGCCATTTTTTGCCATGTACTCGGCCATTCGTTCCTGAAGCTTTGTTTGAAGTTCATTTTTTTTCTTCATCAATTCGAACCATTGCTTAATATTATCATCTGTCGGGTTTCTTGCGACCTCCATAAATGGCTCAGGTGGCATGTAGTCTCCTTCTTTAAAGAATTCCTTATTCTTCGGATCAAGGAATGTCTTCCATGGGAATTTGCCATCTTGCTTTCCCGTCGGACTCGGATCTTTTTTAAAAGTGTCCTTTGCGCTTGGCTTGTCTCCCCAGAAGTCGATCTTAGAATCGAAATATTCCAGTTTATCCGCTTGGGCAAAGGACGACAGAAACAAAAGGATGAGCGTTTTACGAATGACCAAGTTGAACCTCCTTCGAATCAATTTCTCCGCGAATTGCTCTCGCAGTTCGCGCGTCTTCTAGAGATTGAAAAACCTTTGGACGTTTAACGCCGTCGTTTACAAATGAAGCCCACTCGATAGTTGGAACTCGGCCTTTGAATCCCGAAACACAATTCGGACAACCTTCGTCATGCCTCATGCGCAGTTCACTTAAAGCAACCGGATATTTCTCTAAAAACCAGTTCGTTACTTCGGTTGAGGTTTTCTCTGCACACTCAGTACAAAGTTTTTGCTCAAGTCTCTGGGCTACTGAAAGACGCAAATTGGATTCTAAGACGAGCTTTTCAACACCAAGGCCTGACAGGCGTTCTATTACTTCGAGCGATCCGTTTGCATGGAGGGTGGTGAAAACCAAATGTCCGGTTTCCGCCGCCTGAAAACAAAGTTTAGCGGTTTCCGCATCTCGCACTTCTCCAACAAGAATCACGTCGGGATCTTGTCGCAGCACTGATCTCAGTGCATCGGCAAAGTTCATCTTACGATTCACTTGCACTTGATTGAGGCCCTCAATGCGGTATTCAATCGGATCTTCCAAGGTCACAATATTAAGACGCTTTGGATTGAGCGCCTTGAGGAGGGCATAGAGAGTTCGCGTTTTCCCACTCCCAGTCGGACCTGAAATTACAATGACTCCGTCCTCGTATTGCAGGGCTCTTTCGAACATCTTTCGCTCTGATTCTAAAAAGCCAAGTTCTGCAATGTTGAAGCTTGCATCGAGATTCAAAAGTCGCATAACAACTTTTTCACCAAAGTGAGTCGGCAAAAGACTTACGCGCAAATCAAGTCGCAGCGACGGCAAGGAAGCCCTGCCGTCTTGCGGCTTACCACTTACTCCTATCGCGAGCCCGAAGATCCGTTTCGCCTCTAGAATCAAACTCTCTCGGTGATAAAGCTCTATCGACCTCACAAGAACGAGGTTCCCGTCTACCCGAAGTCTAAAATCAATTCCTAGTTCTGTGGGCTCAATATGAATATCGCTTGCACCTTTTGTTTTAGCTTCTGTCACCAAGTCTTTAAGAAGTTTTGCATATGGCCCGGCATCTGAAAGCAGTTGCTCTGCCGTTCGACGTTTAGCAACCGTAATGCCGTGCTCGTTCTGAAGTTTTAAACTCGTCACTTCGCACCTCCACATGCAGCGGGAATCGCAAGGCTCGCAGCTTTTGCTTGCGCTGCTGCGGGCATATCCTTGCAAGTCATTGTGCGACTCCAAATTACGAATAGATAACCTTTGAGTTTTCCGTTTACGAGCCTCATGGTCTCTCGAGCATTTACGACCGATTCTAGAAGTCCCACGTTCTGACCTTCGCGAAAGCATGAACTCGACTGCGGATAAATCATCTGCCACTTTTCATCTGGACTATTCGGCGTGGAGTGCAGCACTTCTGTTGAAAGACTCTTGATACGCGAGGCCACCATCAACGCGCCCGCCATTGATGCCGGGCCTGAGTAGGTGCCATAGCGGGGATAGAAGACACCCCATCCGTTGCAAACCGAATGAGTGCTTGGCGGAAACATATCAATCTTTGGTACTTCAAAACTACACATGGCTGAGTCAGGGGAAGGGGCGCCGCCCCCTTCCCCTGTAATAGAAGTCACAGCACCCTTGAGGAGGCATAACTTTGGCGCAAGTCCCGAGGCTAAAAACAACGGCTGAGTCATGTCATTCTTTCCAGTATTCCAGTGCGCTCCGAAATGTTCGCTCATTCCGTCAAAACAAACTTTCTCCATCCTTGTGCCACCGGCAGGCATTGTTTGAAATGTCAGGCCTGAAAGGGGAACTGCAATTGTTCGGGCCTGAAAGCTCTGAGTATCGTCATCGGCCTCAGCCCCGAAAGGTCTGGGGAAAACCTTCGCAAGCTGCGCCGACGCTCCGGGGATTCCTGAAAAATAACTTGTCTTGGGCTCAGGCCACACTTCGATAAAGGTTTGCGGCACATAGTAGGAAATCGCAGCGCATGGTCGTGGGGGATACCCACAAGTGCATCCACCGATATTCAATTCAAGACACGAAGTGAACGCTGGCGTACTTACTACGGTGCAAACATTCGGAATTGCCGCCTGGACATTACCCGCGAGGAAGAGGGAGGCTGCGATAGCGCGAAGATTCTGAGCGAAATGCTTAATTCTCTCTACAGCGCCTCCCTTCTTCGATACACGCAGCATTTCAAGCACGGCCTCATGCTTTGTATTGATGAATCGTAAGAAGTCCGGCTTAAGATAAAGTTTTAAAAATTTCGTCTCGATTCCATCAAATACCTGTGCGAACGCCTCGAAAGTTCGAAGCCTTGAGAATTCGCGGCCTGTGATAAGATCTTCTTTTCGTTTCGCTCTGGAGATCGCTTCATTCAAACTTGAATTCTGCGAATCAAATCCTCCCGCGAGTAAGTTCAACTTTGCCGACTGCGCTGTTTCGGACATTGAGTGTGACTCAACTTCGCGATCTTCTTTTCCCGCTAATTCTTGGAAAAGTTTGATCGTTTCCGAATCTGAAGAATGACAAGCAATCCTTGTTCTAAAGTTTTGCATAAGAACAAGAGCGGCTCTTTGGCTTCCAACTGAATCCATCAATGAACTGACGGATTGAGTCGCCACAATCACGGCGGGCTTTGATTCCCGAGCCTTCGCCATAAAAGTGTCGTCACCGATTGTTCCACCGCCACCACAGGTCACAACATCCTGGTACTCATCTATAATCAAGGCCGTCGTGCAGAGCTTGTTCTGATTTTTCAATTCACTCAGCATATTCAATACGGCTTGCTGATAGTGCAGTTTGATAAAGGTTCCCATTGAGCGCGCAAGCCCTGGCTGGTTGATGTCAAAGAGAAGAATCTTCCCTTCACGAATCAACTGCTCCATTGAGCGGATCGTGAGGTTTTCTTTTTTCGGACATAGAACGCGGTTTGCAGCAAACTCCTGGAACTGATTTATAAAAGCCGTGCTGGTCGCGACGATTCCAGATCTTACGCGGTCTTCAAGCTGCGAGTATTCGTTTTCGAAATACTCCATAGCCCGTTCAATATTAAATCGCTCTTCTTCAGTGAAAGCACCCGTATCAAGGCGCTTTCGTAAATCGTCCGATAAATTTTCTTTCGAAGCGCGAACGATGGCTCGATAAAGATCAAGCAGAGTGAAGTATCCGTGCTCTGCTGCACAATAAACGATAGCGTTCTTAATCAAGTTCGACGACGAAATATCCCAGAAGGGTGAGTCCGAAGATTTTCCCATAAAATTTACTGCGGCAGCTCGAACCATTTCGGCAAGTTCCGTGAACTTTGAATTTCGAAGCGGATTCTCGACATATACGGGATTAAAACTCACTAAACCTCGAAGTGAGATTTTGACGATTTTATCCCCAAGGCCTGCGCGCCTGATAATTTTCTCAGCGTCCGCGAGAAAAGTCCGTTTCGGATCAATCGCTAGGATTGCAGGTGAATTTTCACCTGCTCGTAAGATTTGTCGCAAATAACGAAGCACGGTCCCTTGGGTTTTACCGCTACCAATGCTTCCTGAAATCATAATTCCACCATTGAGACCACGGCTCGGAATTTTAACCCAATTCTCCGACTCTCCTGAATTCTGAACAACTGAATGCGTAAGCTGTCCTGGCGTTGTCCCCAGAACAAGTTCGCCATCTTCAATTTCGGGCGCATCCAACTTGTGAATGTCATTGAATGAAAACTTTATTTTTGCAATTCCTGTTAGGAGCATGCGTAGGGCTAAGCCGAAGGCAAAAGCAATATTTGCGCTTAGAACGGTAACAATCCACGAAGTCTGAAAACCATCTGCTAATCGCAGGAAGATCGGCCCAATAAAGTCAGCGATCTGTTTTTTACATGCGAAATAAGTGACGACACTGGTTACTATAGAAACGAATTCGGCTCTCCCGAATTTTAAGTGTCTTGATTTTCCTTCAAGGACTGCGAGTTTACTTCCTTGCTTCTCAAGTCCAATGGATCTCTTAAGATAAATCGAACCGAAAGAAATATTCACCATCGCGCAACAGATTGAAACCCAAAAGAGCTTCGCATTCGCCTCAAGCTGCTGAAGCGCAAACTGCATCAGATCTGGGTGAAACCTCAGATGTGCGAGATATAAATACACGAGTCCAAATCCGGCGAGCGCCATGAGTGCGAGCGAGAGAGGGACATCATTCTGTGCAGTTTGTGTTCGTGCCATTAAGCCCCCATTTTTTTGTTGGTTGAAGCCGCCTTCAAATAGGCGAGTGCCTTAAGAACTCGGGCTGTTCTCTTCTCTAAAGATTTATTTCTTATTTTTTCACCCTCAGAAACCTGGCCCAAAATTCTAAGAATCGTTTGTTCAATTGTTTCATTCATAACCCCTCCGGTTGGTCATTTGACTTCGTTGTTGTTTCGTTTCGGACTTACATAGCGTTTATTGCGCGGCCAATCTTCAACTCCTTGAAATCGTCCGTCGTGAAATACGAACCGAAAGGTTCCATAGGAGAAATCGGCGCCGTGTTCGTCTGCGTACTGTTTTTGGAGACGTCTTGCAGCCTCTTCCAAAACAACTTCGTCTGTGAGGTCTTTGACCACCGCACTTGTGTTGCTTTCAATCATCCGACCACTACCTTTCCCGCCAACAGGCGTTCCAATTTCTCAATCTCGGCAATCAGAGCTTTGTTATAGGCAAGCTCTTTAACCGAAAGATTTCCGTACCAATTGCGGATTTCAGTTTTAATTCTCTCAATGGCACTCGGTCCTGGAGTTGCCATATATTCCAAATTTTCTTTTCTCTTTGTATGGCTCATGGCCAACCTCCCTTTAAAAAATATTTCTGTACTGCATCGCCTGCATTCGAGCTTGCTCAATTTTTTGTTGCTCTGGTGGAGCGACAAAAAGAATGCACCCAATTCCTCGAATCAAATTTCCCAAGGCTCTCAGTAGCCAGAGCCCCGCAAATGTCTGCCAAACTTGCTTACTTCCCAGTGCGAGCTTCATAAAGACTTCGTAGACTTTAAGTCGCCAAGACTTCCAGAGCGGATTTGCAATTAGCCATTCGTTTTCATTCGGACCAAGGATCACAGTTTGATTCATTACGTTTTGCTTCATGCGGCACTTCCTTTTTTATTTTTCGAGTTCTCATTGAGCGGGAGCTGTTCAACGATTGAGTGGGATTTGATGGATTTCATTTGCGCAACAGCCTCTGCCGCCCAAGGAGGGATTGGCAGTTCATCGCCTGAGGATTTTGATTTTCTATAGGTAAGAAGATCAGGCGCGTAGTTGCAGCAAAGACAGTGTGAATGGGTGACAAGCTTTTCGAATGTTCGCTCGTTACATCGGGGACAAGTTCTTAACGTACTCATTTTTTGCTCTCCTTATAGTGAAGGACATTTTCTAGTCCTTTCATCTTTTAGAATTGCAAAGAGGCCACCAGAGCGGCTCACAGGCTAAGTTGCTGGAAAGATTGATCTTTGATTTTGAATTATGAGTACGGCAAAGGTCGATTCGTCGAGAACTCGCGAATTGACCAATGTTTGGATTTTTCGTTGTCGAAATCCCGCCAGATAATACGGGGGAGTGGTGTAGGCGAGGGGGGTGCCTGTCGAAAGGTGGATAAGTCATCCTCAGATCGAATACGATGTTGTTTGCTAAGGGAACCAATGCCGTCGCCGCGACCGCAAGTTCAATGGGGAAGAAAATCGAAAACTTCGGCAGAAGCATAGTTCCAAGGCCGAAGCCAGAAAACATGGTCAGCGCCGAAATCCTTTGTTTAACTTCTGAAGTTCCTTTTCTGCAATTACGCCCTTCCCCGGCCGGAAATAGCCGGGAAGATCATCTGAGCGGAATCATGCATACTGTGTGAGGTCCACGGACTACGTTGAGCGGCAAAAACCCCAAAAGCCTTGTCTGTGCCTTGACATACGCAGATTCGGCCCCACAGTAGTTAGATAAAAAATCGACGGGAGGGATGATGGCAAAAAAAGCCGCATTTATTAGTTTTGATTACGACAACGATGAGTTCTTGAGAACAGCTTTAGTCGGGCAAGCCGATCTAACAGATTCGCCCTTCAGTTTTTATGATCGTTCCGTGAAGGAACACCTGACCGGTGATTGGAAAACAAAAGTTAAAGGACGAATCCAAAGGGCTGACATTGTGATTGTCGTTTGTGGCGAGCATACCCACAAAGCGCAAGGGGTCGCGGTTGAACTCGCGATTGCTAGAGAACTCGGTAAGCCTTACTTCCTCTTAGCGGGTTACGCCGACAAGAATTGCACAAAACCAACATCGGCTGATGCAAATGACAAAACCTATAAATGGACTTGGGACAACCTGAAGGCCCTTGTTGGTGGAGCCCGATGAGTACACCAAGTGACGATCTTTCAAAGATTCTCTGGAATGATACTCCACCAAAAAATGGCTACACGTCGGATGACCAGTACCGAGAGCACACACTCGAACAATACAAGCTCTATGTTGAAATGGCCGACCGGATTAGCAATCGCAGAGATGTAGCCAATGCTTTTTTTCTCACACTCAATGGATTGTTTCTTGGAGCTGCCGGAGCTTTGATCGATAAGGGGTATGACTTCTCTCCAAAGTGGGCTCTGCTATTCCCGCTGTCCGTTCTGCTTCTTGAATGTTTTTTTTGGTGGAGACTCATCATCTCATACAAACAACTCAACGGAGCCAAGTTCAACATCGTCGGTGAGTTCGAGATGAGATTGCCTGCGAGTCCCTACAGGAAAGCAGAGTGGCTTCATGCTCTGAAGGAAGGCAAGGACCGAAAAGTTTATTGGCCCCTGACTCACTTGGAATCAAAAATTCCAGTCATGTTCGCAGTAGGCTACATCATTGCTGCGGTGGCACTGTCGTGCGCTTGACAGTTGTCTTCCTGACTATGATGGCACTTACCTACGGCTTCCTTGCGTCTGCGCAGCAAAGCGAGCCCAAAAATAAGAAGCCCGCTGCGGCTCAACCGTCAAAAGATCACATCGCACGGCAGAAAATCATCGAGCTTGAAAGACAACTGAAAAGACAAACAGGTCAGATCACGGACCTGGAATCCAAATTGACCGAGCAAATGAAAATCCAGAGTGATAAAGTGAGTGCCATTGAGAGCCAGGTAGAGAATCAAAAATCCTCTATTCATAGCCTCGCCCAAACGAACTCCCAGAACACCGAATCGTCTCGCACTGGTGCTGTGATACTTCTCGTGGGCTTGTTAATGGAATTGTTTGGCGCCCTTCTTCTCGGTGCTCCTAGCCTGTCGGCTAAGATCAAAGAGCTATCTGACTTTGAAATTAAGAGTGGATTCTTCGATGTGGATCTGAACAATCCGCAGAAGGAAGACATCCTTGCATTTTATTCGATGATTGGGAACATCCTCTTGTTTCTTGGATTTGCAACTCAGTTCGCAGGAACTGCGCTTGTTCTGAGTTTGGGTGGAACGCAGCAAGCCCTGGTCATTGGCGGTGGACTTTTTGTAGGAGCGGCAGTTCTATTCTGGCTCCTTGGAATTGATCGCTCGCAAACTCGGCTTGAGAAGATTCGCGTTATCCGTAAAAACCTTTTTCGAGTCATTGCCTTAAATTGGAATCAGATGATCCTTGGTAATCGCCAGTGCGATGTTTGTCTCAAAAAAGTCAAAACGGGCACGGCATTTGTATCTTGGTACGATGAAGGCAACTCCAGCGACTATCCGTATTTGCACTCACCCCAAGATTTTAAGGTCGGCCACGAGGATTGTCTCAAGCGACATCAAGAGCGAGACATCAACGATGAGGGTAATTTTGAAACCAAGGCAAAGATAAAAAACAGCCTTCACCTCATGGGGGTAAACGGTTTTGTTGCCACGCAAGCAGATAAATACAAAAAATGGTTCGTAGGCTGGAAGGTTGATCGATCAAAAGCCAGAGCAGATGTACCGGAAGTTTCTCCTAACGAGGTAAGTCTTCAAAAAGCATTGGACAAGATCAAGAAGATCGACGGCTGATAATGAAAGTAAATGAACTCTTCACGCCCAACCCTATCTTGATCGATCCAACCACGACGGTTGCCGCACTCAATCCAAAGACTTTCTCAAACGGCTATTTTTGGAGGCGTAAATTGATTCGACCGAACGACTCAACAATCTATGTTCATGTTGACGGTGAATCATGGAATCCCGTTCCCCGCGGTTGGGGTCGATGGTTTGGTCAATACAGCCCAGAGAGCATTGATGATGCTCGGCGAGCTTACAACTTGCCGGTGACAAATGCGGCCAGCCACGCCCATCTTTTTAAATTTGAGGTATCGGGATCAGATCGTAGATTCTGCTATTTTGAAAGCCGCGAGAACCACACTGGAATCTGGCAAGCTGTGTTCCCTGGTGCGATGATCGACTCAATCTTCATGCTCGATATAGTTCGACTACGTGGAAACCAGATCTGCAAGAGCACACATTCAATGCTGATCTTGAATTCAAAATTATCGAGATAGGTTTAGTTATCCAAGACAGCGCTCATAACCATTCTCACAGAGTTATCCACCATACGCTTCAAGTCGCCTTTGCCGCTTGCTTGGTCTTTTCGACTAACGACATCCATGCTCTCCCAAATCCCCAAGGCTTGGCACTGACTGCGC
The DNA here is from genome assembly GCA_049301055.1 of Pseudobdellovibrio sp. Taxonomy (GTDB): domain Bacteria; phylum Bdellovibrionota; class Bdellovibrionia; order Bdellovibrionales; family Bdellovibrionaceae; genus Pseudobdellovibrio. The sequence continues at coordinate 24,975 of JBAQKN010000021.1, forward strand.
AGGGATGATCGAGCCACGCCAAGTTTCCTGGCGGTCTCAGACAGGTTATAATCGCTTGCTTGGTATGTCTTAAGGATAAGTGTTCTAACTTCGTTTTCGTGACGAGCATTCATTTGCTCAAGAGATTCAAGGGTCGCTATGTTTTCGGCATTCACGGTTCCTTCAAGCTCTCCATATTTCTCGATATGCTCTGGTAAAATGATTGGTCCACTTACCAAGACCGAAAGTCTTTCGATTAAATTTTCCAGCTCGCGGACATTTCCTGGCCATGAGTAGGCCCGAAGCATATCAAGCGAATCGGGATGCAACTGTTTGGGCACGCTGTCAGATTGCGATGGTCGTCGTTTTTCTAGAAAGAACTCACATAAGACTTCGACATCGTTGGGCCGCTCAGCAAGTGTTGGAAGATCAATCTTGATCTGCTTCATCCGATAGATCAAATCAGCGAGAAACTTGTCTTCATCCACGAGGACCTTCAAGTGTGGCTTTGCGGCGAATACCAATCGCACATCAACATGCTTTTCAACGCTACCGCCAACTCGTCGAACTTTTCGATCCTGAATAAATCGCAAAAGCATCGCCTGCGCTTCGTCACTCAAATGGTGAACTTCATCTAAGAAAACGGTTCCGCCGTTAGCCACTTCAAGAAGACCGATTTTTGATTCAGCTCCAGTGAAAGCACCTTTTTCGCTGCCGAATAACTCGCTGGCAATAAGTTCTGATTTTTTGAACTGTGTGCAATCAATTGTGCGGAACTGCTTCTCTTTTCGTTCTGAATTCTGATGAATCGCTCGCGCGAACAATTCTTTTCCCGTTCCAGTTTCTCCGTAAATCAAAACTGATAAATCTGATTTTGCTGTCTGTAAAACAAGATCGGCTGCCGCCTTCATTTCACGATCTAGAGACACTACTCCTATTTTTTTGAGAGATTCAGGCACCTGACTGATGCGCCGACTGCTGTTTCCAAGAAATCCATTAAACTTAGAACGAAACTTCGTCAGTGCCTCAGTGATAAAAATTTGCAGCTTTTCTTGCTGCCCTACAAATTCTTTATATAGAAATTTGTCGGCGCCATTCTTCAGCCACAAGCGAAGACTCTCTGGCGTTGTATCCGATGACATCATGACCATCTCGATATAAGAGTTTACTCTTTTGATCGGACGTATGAAGTCCGCACCTAAAGTGGTCTTCTCTTTTGATTCATGGAAATGATGATCCATAAAAACCAAAAAGACGTTGAAGGGATTTTTCTTAATCGAGTCAAGTGCGAGTTCTGGATGCGAATGAAACTCGACATCGAAAGCGCGATCCGCTCCAAAAGCCGAATCGAGCGATATCTTGAGACCGTCACGAAAGCAGCTTTCGTCATCTACAAAAATAACTCGTGGTTGTTCCATAAGACCTCCCTCAATGCGTTTAAGCTTCTTTCGCCGCAAGGCTAAGCTGAACGCCGGTTTGCGCTTTTTCATTTCGACTAATCGACATCGGCAGGAAAATTCGAACTGCGGTGCCAACGCCCTCTTTAGACGACATCAAAATCCTGCCACTATGTTCTTCGATTGTTTTCTTGGCCCACTGTAGACCCAACCCTTTGCCATTGGGTTTTCCAAAAGACCCACCTTTTTCTAAGATTGTCTTTAAAACTGACTCAGAAATTCCAGAGCCATTATCGACAATAGAAATGCAGCACTCATTCGCGATTCGTGTGCAGTTCACGTCAATGCTTCCCCGGTCGGAAACGGCATAGAGTGCATTGTCGATTAAGTTTGAAATAATCCGTTTAAAGTCGCTGACTTGCATTTCGATGAACGTATCTTCTGCATTTAATTTTGTTTGCACCGAAACTTGTGGCATCTGTCTGCACATCAGGCTTTTTTCAGCAACCATTTCGTTCAAAGCAAGATCGACAGACATCGGAAGTTTTTGTATCGGCATTCTGTATTCAGAGCTTTTGTTGGAGGCGGTGTATCGGCTGATAACATCGTTTGCAATGTCACTGATCCTCTGCGCTGAATGATTCAAAACACCCTTGATCGTCGGATCGAGCTGAACTTGTGCCGCATTTAGCGCCACCTGAAGACTAACAATCGGCGAGCGAATATCATGAGCAACTTGTCTTGCAACATCGAGCGCGGCTTTTGCCTCGGCTGCTGCCTTAGTTACTTCGAATTGATAACTCAAGTTTTCTGCCAAAGAGGAAAATTCGCTAATTTTAAATTTTGGTGTTCTTTGCTTGTCGCTCGTTTGGGTTTCTAAGATTTTCATCAATTCATTAAGTTCGATTCGAATTCGTGAAAATCCGATTGAAAGACCAGCAAACAATATTACGGCAAGAAGCACGAAGCCGATTGCGTTCTTCCCGGCATTTTTCCAAATTCCTGCAATTAGATCTGAATTGTCGAATGTAATCGAGATATGTCCCATCCAATTCGAAGCATCTTCAGAAAAGTAAAGATCCGTATCCATGCGATGAAGCCCTGATGACGAAGTCTTCGGCTTATTACAACTTTGGATTGTTTCTGAGATCGACTTAATTTCGATGCATGAGATTTGTGAGTTCTGGGCAAGTTCGTTCGCCCGAATTCTTGCTTCAATAAGGCTTCCTTGAATAATTGGCTGGCGAACAACTGCTGCGAAAGTTTCAAATGTGAGTTTCTGACTATCAAGACGGGAAGCTTTGTTAACGCGATAATCATTCCAGGCCAGCAGGCCGCTAACGGCGGTGCTGACAAGGAGGACGATTGGAATAAAAATTCTCAGAAAGTATCGCTGTATAGATCTTGTCTGAGATTTCTCAAAAATGGCCACTACTAAAGCTCCTTCACGAGATGAAGTCTCGGTGTGTAGCGGAAGGTAGCCTCTTCAGAGATCATGTTGGTTTGGCCGATAATGTAAAGCGGAACGCGCCACCCCGGAGCCATCAGCTGATCTTTGCGGAGCTGCTCATTGAGCTGCTGAAACAATTCACTTCTGACAGTCCAATTTTCTTCTTGTCTGGCACGCTTGTATTTTTCGGAAAGGCCCGGACCAATATAAGTTCCAAAATCTTTTCCAAGAAATGTCGGGAGAAGTGCGATGAAACCTTCAGGATCATTAAACCCACCAGCCCATCCAGCAAATATGACATCAGGTTTTTTCTCAGCTATTTTCGTCATTTCAGATGGAGAAATTTTGATGATCTCAATTTGGAAGCCGTGCTCTTTTGCGATTGCTTGAGCATCATTTCCCTTGAGAAAGTCATCGAAAGTCGCGCCTATGAACGCAAGCCTGAGTGGTTCTATTTTTTCATATTTTTTATGCGTGATCTTTGGAACTTGTGTAACTGCTAAATGACCCGCAACCCCTTTAGGAATGACGCCAGTTGCTCGCTCAAGTTCCAATTTCTTGCAGCCCTTATCCAGGATCTCTTCGATCAATCCCATTGCTCGGGTTCGCATTTCCGGCGAATTGAAATGAGTTCCGTGCGGATGCCACCATGCCGACGTCTGTGCGTAGCTTATTTGGTTAACTGTTTTGAGCTTTTCAAATCCGCTCACTTTTTGCATCCCAGTCTTTGTGGATAGGGTCGCACCGGGAACGTAATCAGGAAGACCGACGGCGGGTACATTGAGATCATGGTCACCAAAGAAAACCAGCTGCCATTCGCGGATGCTAATAGCCGATGCTTTTGGATATTTCTCGTTTACTTCGAGATTCCAATTCGCGCCCTTTTTTAAAAGACGATAAGGTCCTGAACCAACGAGGGGTTCTGAAGAATCTTTTTCGAAGCTCCAATCGACAGGAACTACGCCAGCTTGGTCTCGGCTCAGAGCTTTAAGAATCGACACATTAGGCTCTTTAAGGCGAATGATGAGGACATCTGAAGCAGGGGCCTCGATGGACGAAATACTTCCGAGAAAATTACTCGACTGAGATTTTTTCTGAATGACACGATCAATGGTATATTTAATGTCTTTGGCTTCGAGCTTTTTCCCATTGGAAAAAACGCGATCTTTTCTAATTTTGAATTTAATTGTGAGACCCTTGTCTTCAAACGTCCAACTCTCGGCAAGGCCCGGAGTAACATTACCCATCTTGTCAGTATCAACCATAGGCTCAAGAATTTGACCCAAGACAATGTGTTCTGCGAACTGATTAACTTCGGCGGGATCGCGGGGAAAAGTTGGTGGAACATATCCGTATTTTTTTGGTGCTGCCGCACTGATTGTTGATGTCATAATGATGATCCCTCCGATCAAAACGAGCCACTTTTTCATTAGCTGGCTCTCTTTCTTGCGATCTCAACTAACTTCTTCCCGAAAGGAGTTAGCTCCTGGTCTTCGAACGCATCGACATTTTTCAGAAGGAGTTCGCGATACTTCTGATCTACTTCGGCGTGTATATTCTGAAACTGTACCATGCGGTAAAGAGCCCACATGGAATGTAATCTACCAATTGGAGGTCTTTTGACCCCTTGGAACGGCGCATGTACTTCGTTGAAATCAAACGGCTGATTCACAAGTCGGTCCAGCAGATTGATGAGAAAAAGTTCTTGATGTGCTAACTCATGAACAACTGAGACCGCGAGTTGTTGCTCCGATAATTCCCAAACGCCATCGCCAATCAAGATCAACCCGAAAAGTTGTGGATGCGAAGCGCTTCTGAAGTTTACAGACTTCACACGAGCAAATGCAGTAACAAGCTCCTTCAACAAGAGCGAGACGGCGTTGTCAGTTCGGTTTATCAACGACAGGGCGGACTGAAGCTTCTGAGAAATTTCTAACTCAAAAGAAATCAATCCTGATCCTGGGTAATCAGACGCGAATGTCTTTTCGATTAAGTTTTTCGCTTCCGCACTGGCGCCAACGACATCAAGTTCTTTGTTTAAATTCGGAACTGCGACGCGGCAGGGATGAACCTTGCCGTAAAAACCCATGCATAATTCCGAAATGTTTTTCTCAAAGAGTTGAGTTTTCGTTTCTGTTGTTAAACGGCGACGAAATGACGGAGCAATACTCGCAAGAGTCCATTGCCCCCCTTCCAACTCAGAAAGAATGCGTGAGGTGAGGCTCATTACTCAGCGGCCCGTTTTATTATATCAGCTCTTAAGCTGGTGAATGCGCCGTCTTCATAGATCGAAAGGTTAAGTTCGCCATCTTCTTGAACTTGGAAGGCGAGTTGCTGACCGTTGTTTGGTTGTACGTCTTCAATTAGTCGGCCTAAGTTAATATTCAAGGCTCTCGCAGCATCGGCTGTCAGCGCATAGTAGACGCCCGCTTGAACAGTTTCTTTCGACTGATTTGCGCTGGCCTGCGCTCCTTCGATACCGACAGCCAGAACAGCCATGGCACCTATAGTATTTCTTAACTTTTTCATCGAAACCCCCTTCGGTTGAAAACCTACTGAAGTCCCAATGCAGCCTTGGTGCCAACTGACTAGCAATTAAACAACACTTAACGACGGGCTATTCGTATAATCGTCGAGAACTCGCCAATACCCGACTGTTTAGCTCCTACGCCTGTCGAAATATCGCCAAAAGTGGTTACCTTTAGTCCCTGAACTGTCGAGATTTCGCCATTTTGAAGTTGGAGCTGTGAAATAATTTCACTTACGAGCGATAGCGAAACAAGGTTTGCACTTGGGTTTTTCTATTAAATTGTTTCAAGCAATCAGGTGATAAGCGCGATTTCTACCGTCGGTCACTTGCGAATCCCAGTTGTTTAATTTCGTGTATTAAATCGTTCAACTTGAATTTTGCGACAACTGCTTTCAGTACTTGATCTGATTGGGGCCTTCCGCCCAAATGAAACTCTTCTGCCGTGAATAGGATTAGTGGTGTCTGGATTTTTTCTTTTAACATAAATTGGTGCAGCCAGAGCCCAGTACCATTCTGCATATTCAGATCACTAATGACCAACGAGATCTGATGTTTTTGCAATAGCTCGCTTGAGGCCATGCCCGAATCTGCTTCAATCCACTGGGCTATAAACACGTTGTTAAGTAGTTTTCTCAATAAAATGCGGGTATCTATTGAGTCATCAACAATCAAAATTAGTGGCGACATTCACTCCATACCTTTCCTCTTTGTTTGGCCTTGAAATTGTTTTCTCCTTTCATGATTGGCGGGAAAGGCGTGTTCAATTAGGGTTACGTCTCGAATTTGCTTATTTAGTCTAAATGGTATCGCTGAAAAAACGGATACTAAAGCTCCTCGCAAGTTTGTGTTTTTTGTTTTCCCGACCTTAGAAATATCCACAAGGGCTGCCGCTTCGAATTCAATTTCAAAGAGATCTTCCATCACTACTGAAATTGGCTCTTTGGCACGGGCCTGAACATAAGCAGCAAGGGAGAGCTTCAAAAGCATACTCAATTGTTGGATCGTGATCGCCTCTCGCTCGCTTGGGGCGATCGCTCTGCTCTTCTTTAGTCTGGGTTTGAGTTTCTTGGTCGGAACCATTAACCGTAGACATTATATTAAAAGTATCGAAATATTTAGCAAAAAAGTGAAAACTAGGGAAATTTATTGAAATAAATTGAAACAATATGGATCAGATGCACTATATTGGCCCCTGATTTCTATTGTGTCTGCATTGCGCATCAGTTTTAATTGAAAAATAGTGAAATTTTTCGTAATATACTGAAATGCCACGAACAAAAGCAAAAGACGGTGACTATAACAATAAGACGAGATCAAAGCTCGAAAACACGCCCTTCAAGTCGGCTGCCGAAATGAATGAAAAGTCTGAAGAAATTCAAATGGAGGTTTGGCGTCGCTTGGAATACGCCCGCCTCTTTCAGAAAATGACAGAAAATGAAAACTACGAATTCGTCCGACAGGAACTTCAACAAGGCCTTACCTGTGGTTACGGAGAAGACACTGACGGGTATTTGGTTCGTGTATTTAGCGAAGGCATAGGTGTTAAGATTTCCATCAATAAAGATCTTGTGAAAGATACTGAAAAGAGCGAAGGCTTTGTCGAGGCTCTTATTCGCTCAACTGCGGACTCATTTTCGAAATCCTACTATCAGATTAAAGGCATGCTTCCAGTAGAGGCGGCTGAATTCCAAAATCTTCCGAAAAAAGCTAAAGTAAAGTAAGCTGTTTTTTTCGGTGCAACCGATGGAATTGTTAACGAACAGTAATTCATCCTGAAAATACGCGACACTAAGCTACGGCAATATAATTTAAAAGAATATCTAAATCTAAATTTGGCTTTTGGATGAATGAGAAAGCTCCGATCAATTTTAGCATGTCGTCTTCAATGACATGTCCACCACTCATAATAGCCACTGGGGTAGTGCGATTTATCTGACGAAACTCTCTTAAAAAATCGAGGCCATTTTTCACAGGCATATCAATATCTGTGAGAATTAAATCAACCAATTGATTTTCAAGAAGTCTCAAGGCCTCTTCGCCATTCGACGCCTCAAACACTATACAGTCGCGCTGGGAAAGTAGGTCTCTCAGGCACTCGCGGAGCATTTTTTCATCTTCAACGATTAATATTTTTCTCATCTCTATCATACTATCGTCACCGTGATCGAAAAGCTCAAGTCCTGGACGGTATAACTATCATGATTAGGCATTTAGCTCCGGTTGTGGTATCTTCTCAAATATATGAGCAAAGAGAAACGCCGAAAGCCCTACGGCCCCATAAGTATTCTCGATTTTCAAAAGAGATTTCCTGACGAGAAATCATGTTTGGACTATCTCATTAAAATGCGCTGGCCTGATGGCTTTGAATGTCCAAGCTGCAGGAAAAACTCGTCCTGCTTCAATCAAAAAAGAAAAGTTTTTGAATGTTACTCCTGCCGAACCCAGACATCGGTGACAACTGGAACTGCCTTTCATAAAAGTAGGCAACCATTGCAAAAATGGTTCTGGGCCATCTTTTTGATGTCTAGCTCCAAAAAGGGAGTTTCGATGTTGTACTTGCAAGATCAGTTGGGGATTAAGTCCTACAGAACTGTTTGGCTCATGGGACAAAAGATCAGAAAGGCTATGCTCCAACGAGATGCACTTTATCAAATTACGAATAGCGCTCAGGTAGATGAGATTCTCATTGGGGGAAAGCAAAGCCGTAAGAACATTAGGAAAAAGGGAAGTAACAAAACTGCATTTTTGATCGCGGTCGAAGAGACAGAGGACGGAAGGCCACGATATGTTTCCTTTGAGGAGCTAGCCAATCTAGGCGGTCTCGACATTGGCCCAGCTCTAGAGAAAAAAGTTAAAACCGGCGCCAAAATAAAAACTGATGGACACAACGCCTACACAGATGCTGCCAAAAGTGGAAAGTACAAAGTGAAGCAAGTGTCCCATAATCAGAATCCAGAAAAAGCCCATGAGCACCTGAAATGGGTCAATACCCTGACTTCGAATCTGAAAAGATTTTTGCTATCTACATATCACGGTATTCATCCTCAGTATAGACAGGCGTACCTCGCAGAATTTGCTTATCGATTTAATCGTCGCTATTGGCCAGAAGAAGCCTTTGATCGGCTCTTGTTCGCTTGTCTAAATACACAGCCTACGACGCTACCGGAGCTAAGAGCCTAATCATGATAACTATACCGACGGTGTAATTTAACCTCTCCGATAAGCTTGAGTATGTGTCGTCAGCAGAAGCAAAGTACAACAAACTTCTCCAAATAGTAGGTGCGAATCTAAAGCGGCTACGAACGTCTAGGCGCCTCTCTCAGTCTGACATGGTTGAATACGGATTTGAGTTGAGAAACTACCAACGGCTGGAATCAGGCAGACATTCCCCCAGCCTCTTTACTTTACATCGGCTGGCGTTGATTTTTAAATGCGAGATTGCTGAATTCTTTAAATAGCCGGAGATGCCGATAGTCATCCTGCAACTTGATCGACTCAATGCCTTCGAATAGAGTCGATCAATGTTTTGTCATTTTATTCTTTATGTTTCTGACCAGAGGATAAGTTCCACTTTCTATTCTAGAGCCCTAGATCAACAGCCAACTTTGGATGTTCCTGGAATGACGGAGTTCAAACTTGGTGAGGGCTGCATACTCGGACTGATGCCGTCCAAAGGGATAAAAAAACTATTAGGAGAGGCCATTCAAGATCCCGAAAATGCAAAAGGAGTTCCTCGGGCCGAAGTTTATTTGAGGGTTTCCAATCCTGAGCTGGCGTTCATGAGAGCTCTCGAGGCTGGTGCAAAACTTTTATCTCCCATCGAGCAAAGAAATTGGGGTGCTAGGGCCGGGTATCTTGAAGATCCCGATGGACACGTGATCGCCTTTTCAGATTATAACTGATTTCACTACAAAATAATCGCCACGATAACCCCAGTAGTTATTGACCTAGCAAGATTTCGACTTTACCTACGTCCAGAAATGGCAGAAAAAGTCAGTGTGAAAATTAACGAACTACGATGCGCCCGGCTTCTTTTCATTTCCGGTAGCTTCGACTATTCCTATTGAGAGAAATGCCATTAAGATTTTCTTTTTCATTTTTCCACTTTGGGCATTAGGTTCATTTCTTTCTCTTTCCAAATATAAAAAATAACGGGATAAATCAGCAGTTCGAGCAAGAATGACGAGAGCAACCCACCGATCATAGGTGCAGCAATTCGTTTCATCACGTCAGCTCCCGCACCAATCGACCACATGATAGGAATCAAGCCCATAAAAAGCGCAAGCACTGTCATTAGCTTTGGCCTGACTCGGTGGACGGCTCCCTCGATAACAGAGTCGTGAAGATCTTGACGTGTATTCATGGCTCCACGCTTTTCTCGGTCGTCATAGGCAAGATCCAAATACATCAACATAAACACGCCGGTCTCGGCATCAAGGCCAAGAAGGGCAATCATTCCGACCCAAGCTGCAATCGAGAGATTGTAATCAAGCCCGACTAAAAACCACACTGCACCAATCAGGGAAAAAGGAACCGCTAAAAGGACGATTCCGGTTTTCACCCACGACTTCGTATTAAAATGCAAAAGCAGAATAATTAAAAATAGCGTAAGCGGTATCACAACTTTTAATCGCTCTTTTACCCGCTCCATATTTTCATACTGTCCACTCCAGGAAAGAGTGTAGCCAGTAGGCAACTTCACTTTTTCAGCTACAACTGATTTTGCTTTTTCGACATAACTTCCAATATCTGTCTTTTTCAGATCCAGATCGACGTAAACGTATCCAACTAGGGACGCGTTTTCGTCACGAATCATCGAAGCGCCCACATTCACTCCAACAGTCGCAATTTCACTTAATGGAATTTGCGCCCCGGTTGGTGTTGAAATTAGAATTCTTTTGATGGCATCTGCGTCCTGGCGAAAATTGGGTGCAAGTCTGACTTGAATCGGATAGCGCTCGCGTCCGACAAGCGCCGTTGATACGTTTTCGCCACCAATTGCACCCATCGACTGTTGTTGGGCTTCTTTAAGCGAAAGTCCGTAGGCTTGAAGTTTTTTACGGTCAAAGTTCACATCAAGAAAATAACCGCTCGAAACTCTCTCAGCTACGACAGTTCTTGTGCCTTCAACGGATGTGAGCGCAGCTTCAACATCACGGCCCACTTTCTCGATCATTTTTAAATCTGACCCAAAAATTTTCACTCCAATGGGACTTCTAATTCCAGTTGAGAGCATGTCGATTCGATTCTTGATCGGCATAGTCCAGATGTTAGGCATGCCCAAAAAATTGAGTTTATCGTTCATCTCAGTAATCAAATCTTCTTCTGATATGGTCTCAGGCCATATACGTGTGAATGGCGCTTTCATGAAATCTGGTAACGATGAATACCAGCGATCTTGTTTCCGCCATTCAGAATGGGGCTTTAGGATGATTGTCGTTTCAATCATCGAAAGAGGTGCAATATCAGTAGATGTTTCAGCGCGTCCTGCTTTTCCAAAAACTGTATCGACTTCCGGAAAAGATTTAAGAATTTGATCTTGAACAGTCAAAACTCTCTGAGCTTCCGAAACTGAAAGGCCGGGAAAAGCTGTTGGCATGTAAAGAAGACTGCCCTCGTGTAGTGTGGGCATAAATTCTGAACCTAGCATCGCAAACCCAGGAATGATTGATAGAACAGCGGCAAAAGCCAGAGCCAGCACAGTCTTTTTTCTTTCAAGCACCCAATGCAATACAGGTTCATAGATCGCAAAAAGTCTTCGACTGATGGGATGCTTATGTTCTGAATAATACTTCCCAACAAGAGTCGTATTTCCAACCCAGTTAAGCCATGGGTATCGCCCTTTGAATTCATCTGGTCTTGCAAACAGCATCCGCAATGCGGGATCAAGAGTAATCGCTAAGATGGCCGCAATTCCCATGGCTAAAGTTTTAGAAAGAGCGAGTGGTCTAAAAAGACGTCCTTCTTGGTCAATAAGCGTAAAAATTGGAAGAAATGAAACCGCAATAACAAGTAGTGAGAAAAAAACCGAAGGCCCCACTTCAGTTAGAGCCTCAAGCCTAACTTTTAAAAAACTCTCTTTACGGCCATTTTCATCCCAGTGTTGAATTTTTCTATAAGCATTTTCAACTTCGACAATCGCACCATCAACCAGCACCCCGATAGAAATTGCAATGCCCGCAAGTGACATGATGTTTGAACTCTGGCCCATCAGCACAAGCGGAATAAAGGCCAGCAAAACAGCTACAGGAATCGTCGCAATCGGAACTATCGCTGAAGGCACATGCCAAAGAAAAATTAGAATAACGAGACTCACGATGATGAGTTCTTCGATCAGAGTTCCTTTAAGAGTCTCAATAGCGCGGTGGATAAGGTCCGACCGGTCGTACACAGTCTTGATTTTTACGCCATCTGGTAATGACTTCTGAATATCAGAAATCTTATCTTTCACTCTAGCGATCACGGAAGGAGCGTCTTGTCCTTGCCTCATCACAATAATGCCGCCAACAGTGTCACCTTCACCGTTCAGATCCGTTACTCCACGGCGCATTTCAGGGCCGATTGAAACCTGTGCCAACTGTTTAACGAGCACTGGAGCACGGCTCTTCAAAGGATATGTGACAACGGCATTTTCGATTTCTTCTACTGAAGAAATAAGTCCTTGAGAGCGCACAATGGCTTCGGTTCCAGAAAACTCAACAACTCTTCCACCAGTTTCTTGATTTGAATCCCTGACCGCATCTAAAACTTGAGAGAGCGACACTTGAAAAAGCTGAAGTTTTCTTGGATCAACGCGCACTTGAAACTGTTTAGTGAATCCACCGACACTTGCGACTTCCGAGACCCCAGGGACGGACTGAAGCTGATAACGAAGCGTCCAATCCTGAAGTGATTTTAGATCGGCGGAGTTTAGTTTTTTTGATTCATCAACTAGTGCGTACTGATAAACCCAGCCAACACTTGTGGCATCAGGGCCAAGCTCTGTTTGAACACCTGTAGGCAATTGCGCCGAAATTCGACTTAAGTATTCAACGACTCTGCTTCTAGCCCAATAAAGATCTGTACCGTCTTCAAAGATGACATAAACGAAAGAATAGCCGTAGTCAGAAAATCCCCTGACTGCTTTTATTTTTGGAGCGCCAAGCAGCGAGGCGATGATGGGATATGTGACCTGCTTTTCAATGATTTCAGGTGAGCGATCCCATTTTGAGTAAATGATAACTTGAGTGTCCGAGAGATCCGGAATTGCATCGAGAGGAATATTTTTTGCCGAGTAAATTCCGAACGCAATAAGCACAAATGTAGTTACAAGAACGAGAAGTCGATTGTGTGCCGAAAACTCAATGATTCGTTTGATCATTTTCGAGCCTCACCCGGCATGCACATCGACATGGGAATGTCCCAGTGTTGATCCGGAGGACATGACGGAGCTGAAGACTTCGTTTCACCGGGCGCTAGCTCAAAAGTGCCTCGGATCTTCGCCTCAGAATCGATTAAGAAATTAGGACCCGTTGAAATGACATCACCTTCATTGAGACCGGAAATAACCTGATACTCATGGTCTGATTTTCGACCGAGTTGAACTGGGGTTGATTTAAGTCCGTTTTCTTTTGAAATCAGATAGACGAGATCTTTTTTACCGGCATGAAGAACAGCTTCTTCGGGAATGACAATCTGATCTTTGGCAACAGACGTTATCTCTCCATGAAATCCACCGTCCATAACTGTTTTCTGAAAGGATTTGTTCAGAGTTCCCATAACACGAACCGTGCGGCTTGAAGGATCAACGATATTATCCACCATTCGGATTTTACCGGATAGAGCTACATCGGGATTAGAAGTAGCACGGCCAAAGAAACCAAGTCCTACCGTGATGATTTGGAGATCAGATTCATAAACCTGAAAACTGACTTCTCTTGATGAAATAAATCGCCCTGAAGCAGGAATAGTAACGGCAAAATCCTTTTTGACAACTATGTATTTAGAAATGCCGGCAAGACGCAACTGCTGATCGGTTGCTGATAATCCCTCAGAGATCTCCGTAGTTGTTGTGTCCATGGTCGCCGATGGTTTCATGTTTTTATTTTTTCCAGAAACTTTGACGAGAGTCATATGGCAAATCGGACACTTTCCCGGTTTGTGTTCATGTACCTGGGGGTGCATGGGGCACGTGTAAAAACCTTGAGGGTCCTCGTGATCGCCAAGAGTTGTTCCAACGCTATTTGTTTCACTGACGCTTTGCTTGGTACAACCAAGGAACAAAAATAGAATTACTGCCATCGGCACTAAAACAAGTTGGTGCTTCATTTTGAACTCTCTTCCACTGAAGTTACCCCAGTTAGCTTCATGATATTTTTCGTCAGTTCTTCGTAAGCAACTCGCAGTTCAATGACTCGTATCCGAAGATCCAGCAGACCGAGCATCACTTTTTTGTGCTCGTCGAGTCCCTCCATAGTTCGCTGCGAAAGGTTTCGCACAAGCTTTGCCTGCCGTTCAGAGCGTGGAATCAACTTTTCTTTTAAGTTCTTGATCTGCGCTTGAGTAGATTCAGCTTTTTTTACGAGGCTAGAAAATCTTCCATCAAGGTCAATTTTTGACTTTTGTAGCTCAGCTTGAGCTTTCATTCTTTGCGCCGAAGCTTCAGCAACTTCCGCTTTGGGTTGCCAGAAATAAAGAAATGGAACGCTGATACCCACCATCAACTCTTGGCTTCGGGGGGCCGATTCATTTCCGTTATACGAACGAAGTCGTACAAAGAGATCAGGAGCGTAAGCCTGCTTCTGGAGACCCACCAAAGCTTCTTTTGCGTGAAGTTCTTTTTCACGTAAAGTCACGAGGAGGCTGGGACTGTGTTTATCGTACTTGATCGGAATGAGTGGCGGCTCCACGGGAATGAGATCGTCAACTTTGATCCCTGGCGCATATATTTTAAGCCCATTTCTTTTCTCAACTAAGTCTGATTCTAGGGCGAGCACTTCGTTTTCAACGAGGTCAGCATCTGTTTCAACTTCAAGTAAATGAATTTTTGCTGCCGTATCCGACCAGGAAGTGGTTCGGGTGATCTTCACATGATGGATAAGCCAATCGTGTTTCTCTTTCTGAATATTTAGACGGGCGTAGGCACTCCAAAAGGCGACGTAGGCAGCTCTGGCTTCCGCCAATAAAGAAACTTCCTGAAGCTGACTGCTTTCCAGTTGAGCCTCTAATTCAAGATCTCGAACTTTTTTGGTTTGGGAGATTTTTGTTGGAAAGGGAATTTCTTGAGCAATTTCCAAACCGTGATTGGTCCCACTCCCATCTTTCATCTGCATGTAACCAATCATGGGCGCATTGATTCGAATTCCACTTGCCCGAGCCCGTGAGCCTTCAACATTGGCTTTCTCAATTGCGAATTCAGGACTGGTTGCTCGTACTTCACTTAAGAACTGAGGCATCGTCAGGCGACTGGCCTCGGCCATAGCCATGAGCGAGGATAAGCTAAAGGTGGCATAAAGTAAGAGGTGAATCGTTAGTCTCATGACAGCTAATACGATAGGACCTGGTACTTTGTGACAGTAAAGCGTAATGCCTTGTAATTACATGCCTTTTGACCTTTCTTTTATGCTCTGTCACAATCTCACGATAAGCATCGTATTAGACAGTAGGAACGAATGAAAAAAGAAACCTTCAAGGATAAGTCCGACGAAGATTTAATGGAGAGCTATAAAATGGGTGAGGTCGTCGCTTTTGAACTTCTATTTGAACGGCACTCAGGAAAGGTCCTGAGTTATCTTTCAAAAAGACTTCAGGCACCTAAAGAGGCGCAAGATCTTCTTCAGGAAGTCTTTTTCAAACTTCATCGCTCGCGCCATCAGTACAATCGCACGTTGCCATTTTCTCCCTGGCTTTTTTCTATCACTCGTTCCATGTGGATTGATTTTCTTAAAAAACGCCGTCTTGAAGATGCCACTGATCCGGAAGTTATCGACAAACTGGCGCAAGTCACATCAGGCCTGGGTTCTTCTGAACCTAGTTTCGGAAAAGAGATTCTAGATGGTTTGCCTGCAAATCAGAAAGAGGCCGTTGGCTTAAGAATTTATGATGAGGCAACGTTTGATGAAATTGCTTTGAGGCTATCGACCTCGCCAGAGAATGCTCGCCAGCTTGTCAGTCGTGGACTTAAGAGGCTTAAGCAAATCTGGGGAAACAGAGAGGAATAACGTATGCAAAGTTATGATAAAAAAACATGGCTCAAAGAGTACACTGAATTTGCCGAGTCGGACTCGGGCAACGTCACAGTACCGCCTTCTCTTTTTGAGAATCTAAGGAAACGTATTTTCCCAAATCCTTGGAAAGTCTTTGCAAAAGTGTTTGCGATTCACGGAGTCGTCGGCTTTCTTTCTCTTGGGATCTGTCATCAATTTGGTTTAAATCCATTCCAAACGGAATACTCACTCATGAATTGGTTCATGAAAATCGGTGGTCACAACTTCTGCATGGTTTTTTGTGGCGTACTTTTTATGGCAACGAGTTTTTTGATTGCGAACTTTTTCTTAAGCCTTGAAGAGCTTGAATCCATAAAATGCCATCAGTGGCTTCAAACTGGAGTGATTGGGCTCACTTCGCTTGCAGCCTTTTATTTCTTCGGTGCCGAACTCGTTGCTACGTTTGCAGGCCTTTGGATTCTTGGTGCCTTGCTAGGAGGATTCTTTGCTATTGAAGGTAGTTACCGCATCCGAAGAAGTTTTGCCTGAAAGTAGCTTACCCTAGACACCTCAATGGCTAGGTCGCTCGGAACGATTGCGGCGGATCAAGAAAAGAGTCAGGGCGACAAGGGATACAATAACGCTAGCAGGGTTTTTCAACACTCTGGTAGTGCATTAACTACCCCAAAAACTTGATGTCATTTTATTGGTATACCTTATGCAAGTTCCATCATGTCTGTGGTCCGTTGGGAGTAGGACGCCCAAAAACAACTAGTCACGGGACTATTTGCCTTAGCACGGGGAAAAAACGGTCCACGCCTAATTTCCTAAGGATGCCTAATGGAAAAATACACGTCATGGTTCAAGTTACGAAGCTCAACTTAAAATGATCAAGAGTGGTGTTAGCGAATTATTCTCTAAACTAACAGGTCTCGATTCAACAGAGGCTACAAATCTTGAGAGTGAAGTTTTGCGGAAAAACATCAAACACGGTGACGGGTTAAATTATGTTATTTTTTTCAAAAAGAAGATTTCATGCGTATTTTTATAATTTCAGGATCAGATCGCCGACAATATAATTGTCCGGGAGTTGATTCGAAATCAAGAGCGCTTATGCTCCGAATGAAAGACAAATTCCCCGCTCACTGGGAAGTCGATATTGAAGATTTAGGAAATGTCTTCGGACGCGCTAGAATCCAAAGCTGCAATGCTTGCGTTTCGACATCAATGGCTCTTTGTGTATGGCCATGCAACTGTTATGAGAAGAATAATTCCAAAGAACCTGATTTAATGTGGGATCTAGACATGTACTCACGACTGGATCAAGCAGATGCTTGGGCCATTATCGGTCCAGTGAATTGGTATGGCCCCACCAGCAACCTAAAGCTGATGTTTGACCGTCTAGTTTGTATGAATGGTGGAAATCCTCGTGAAGAACTCATTGATCATAAAAATCCCGAAATGGCGATGAAGCTTGAACACAAAGAGGAATGGAAAACTCTAAGCCTTAATCATCTCGAGGGCAGGACCGCTGGCTTTTTCTGTTATGGTGATGGTGGAGGCGACGAAATCGACGAATTTGGAAGACCAAAAATTTTAAAACACCAAAATTATTTTGATCCGCAACATGAACCCTTTGAAAATATGCGTGATGCCTATGCCCCGCTGGTATGGCAATGCCGATATGGGGGAATTGAAGTTCCTGATCAACTTTGGCATTATCAAGAATTTGGAAACGGAAAAAAATACAGCGACAACCAAGCTGAAGACATGATTCACGATTCGAAGCTTTTAAATGATTTTGATAAATGGACAACTACGTTTCAAACTTTTGTCGAATCAAAAGGTCAAGTTCAACCAGGAAAGTATCGTGCTTATGGATACGAAGCGCCGGATCACAAGCTTGCCGATGCAAAACTTAAATGGCGTGAAATACGAATGAGTGCGGGACATGGACCGAATGACTCTTCACCAAGTATCCAAAATGATTTGAATCTCAATCAAGATGCTACCTTCAGTCCCAAAAAATCTGCGATTGAAACAACAAAGCGCGAATGAGATGTCAGACCAGATCGAAACTTCTACAGATCCTAGCTAGCTACAGCAATGCTCATCCTGTGCACCTGAGTCCGGAGTTTCATCATTTCTCTTAAATGCACTATAAGCTTTCAAAGCCCACATTTCCCCAACACAGCCCCCCATCGTCGACGCAATAGCAAGAAATTCTCCCAGTTCTGCTTCAGTAGCTTCGGCTTTAATCGCCTGCTGGACGTAGTATTTAAAACAAGGCTCACAACGTGCGGAGATTGCCCATATCATTGCCGTCAAAATTTTAAATTTCTTTGGCACCTTGCCTTCAGAAAAAATCGCTTTTTGCCTCATTTGATCTATCAGCGCTGGCATTCCATTTGTGACTTTACTGAATTCTTTCATTAGCTCCAACGCTGGATCGATTTTCTTGTAATCCATAATTTACCTCTTATCCTTTGTTGTTTTGTTTGCATTCTTGAGGAATCGCTTTGTATCCGACACTATCGATTGCTTTTTTTATTTCAGCGGCATTAATTTTTTGTGAGTCAAAATCAACCACGGCATTTTTCTCTTGAAGAGACGCGTTTACTTCGCCAATACCTTTTAGCTTCTTAACTGCCGCCTTGACCGTAAGTTGACAAGTAGCACAAGTCATTCCTTGAACTTCAAAGCAAGCCTTCTCGGCCCACGCTGGGCCTAGAAATCCAAAACTGCTCAACACTAGTAGCGCAATTTGTATCTTTCTCATTTTATTTTTTCCTCCTAATTATGTTTATGAAAAAAGCAAGGCCACCCACTGGGGCGACGTAATCCCAAGGAGCGCAATCATAAGACCAAGCCAATAAAAAATGACCATCTTCCTGAATTTTTTCGGATCGGCGCAAATAGATCCTGGCTCACAACTATTTCTCTTCTGAAAAAGCACGAATCCAGCGACGCTAAAAAATAGCAGTACCAATAAAATCATGGGAACACGGAGTGTCTCAAATTTTGATAGTGCCGCCGCTCCAGATACTCCAAGAATGGTGAGGATTAGCGGCCCCACGCAACAAAGAGATGCAATAATGGAAGCGAGTATACCTCCCCCCACAAGCCAACCTGATTTGTTTTCGATTTTAGCTGTCTTCATACTCTTACCCCTTCTCGTCAAAGCAATCTAAAGTTGGACAACTATCACTCGTTTTCTTAGATCGACATTGTCGAATCAACTTTGAAAGCACCGTTTGGATGCTCCCTAGTTTTTTTATCTTTTCTTCTACATCTTGAAGATGCTTTGAAGCTCTAGCCTGCACATCTTCGCATCGAGACTCTTTATTTGCTCGCAACCTTAAAAGGTCTTTGATCTCGGCAAGTGAAAATCCCAACTCTTGAGCGTGTTTTAGGAAGCGAAGAGTTTTGAACGAATCACTATTGAAAACTCTGTAGCCAGAGGCTTTGCGTTCTTGGGGCGTTAGAAGCCCGATACGTTCGTAGTATCGAATCGTTTCAATTCCAACTCCGGATTCTTTTGAAAGCGCGCCAATTGACATTGTTCTTTCAGTTTTTCTCATCACTCCTCCATCATACAGTCTGTAGTGTACTACAGACTCAAGACAAAATTTATGACTCCAACTTAGCGCTAATAGAATAGTTAATATAAAGCTTTGCCTTAAATGACTGTTTCAAAGTAAGTCGCTATCGCATAAATAGAGCATGACGCGCGATGGCGGGACTCGTCTTATGCCAATAAAAACAATCTGTAAGAAATTGGCCCTTAGTTGCACTCATCCAAATGAACGAAATCAAAATTAATATTTGGAGGAGAAATGAAAACTAATGGAATTATTCTGGCCATTGCAGTTGCCATGGTCAGTACCAATGTCTGGGCAGGTAACTACAAACTTGATGAGTCACATACTCAGGTCGGTTTCAAGATCAAGCATCTCGTTATTTCAACGGTCTCCGGCCGATTTAATAAATTTTCTGGAAACTTTGAATTCGATCCTAAAAAGGGTGAAATCAAAGGCTTGAATGTGGAAATTGAAGCCTCGTCAATTGATACAAACGAACCCGATCGAGACAAGCATTTAAAAAGTCCTGAATTTTTTGATGTCGAGAAATTTTCTAAGCTGACGTTTGTTTCGAAAAAGACAGTCACAAAAGAGAATAAGCCTACGAAAATCGAAGGCGAACTAACTATTCACGGAATTAAAAAATCCGTCACATTAGAAGTTGATTACAAAGGTTCGACAACAGACCCATGGGGCAACGAGCGAATCGCTTTTGAGGCATCAACTCAAGTCAATCGTAAAGACTACGGACTCAAATGGAACAAGAATCTCGACAAAGGCGGAGTCATGATCGCTGACGATGTGAAGATTCTTATAGAGGGTGAAGCGCTTCTTCAAAAAACTGAATCAGCTGAAAAGAAAGAAACAAAATAACTCTTTGAAAGGGAGGATAAAGTGAAAAAATTATTTTTAGCAATTCTGATGATAGGAACTGCCGCATTTGCGGATGGATTCAAAATCGGACTCGGTGGCCATTGCCCAGTCGGTTATGTCATGGCTGGAAAGCAGGTCTTTGGTGATCCGAAATTCTCATCTGAATTTCAGGGAACAACTTACTACAACTCGAGTGCAGAGGCGAAAGCCATGTTCGATAAAGAACCAACGAAGTATGTCGAGGCCGTTAAATACAAAGGATTCTGTGCGACTGGTTTAGCAATGGGGAAGCAGCTCGAAAGCGACCCTGGAATCTTCTCAAAAGTTGACGGCAAAGTGTATTTCTTTAGTAGCGCAGAAGCAAAAGCGATGTTCGACAAAGATACTAAAAAGTATGTCGGCATGGCTGATAAAGAGTGGAATAAATTAGCTAAGAAGTAAACGACCTAAACAAAAGGAGAACGAAATGAACAAGACAGCAATTTTAACAGCAGCGCTAACAGGGCTTATGATGGCAGGTTGTGCATCGGGAACTAAAACTACATCTGACTCATCGAGCACTGTTGCTCAAGGCGAGTGCCACGGTGTGAATTCATGCAAAGGGACTGGCGAGTGCGGAGGTGCGGGACACTCTTGCGCGGGCAAAAATTCTTGCAAAGGAAAAGGCTGGGTTAAGCTTTCTAAAGCTGATTGTGATGCTAAAAGCGGAACATTTAAAAATATGTAATGAAGATGGATAGGAAGAGAATTGTATGGATAAAAATCCAATGGTTGGTGTCGGACTACGTCCCACTCACTATCCAGAATTAGAAATGAACTCTGAAACCAACACCGGAAAAAAGGTCGATTGGTTTGAGGCTATTTCTGAAAACTATATGAATACCGAAGGACGTCCGATTAAGATGTTGCTTCATGTTCGTAAAACCTACCCTGTCGCTCTTCATGGGGTAGGCCTTTCTATTGGTTCGCATGACGGTGTTTCAGAAGTATATTTGAAAAAACTTAAGGCGCTTGTCGATCGTGTTGATCCAATCATTGTTTCGGATCATTTTTGTTGGTCAAGTATTGGCGGACACTATTCGCATGATTTACTTCCGTTCCCGTTTCATTCGGAAGCACTTGCCGTCATTTGCAAGAACGTCGAGACGGTTCAAGATTTTATGGGTAGACAGCTTTGCCTAGAGAATATTTCCTACTACTTAAAATCTAAAAATGACGAGATGTCTGAGTCCCATTTTATTAACGAAGTCTGCAGGCGGACCGGCTGCGGGCTTTTGCTCGATCTAAACAATGTTGACGTGAATGCTAAAAATCATGGATTTCACGCTTTTGAATTTATCAAAGAGCTAGATTTTAATAATGTTAAACAAATTCACCTGGCAGGCCCTTCGCAAGAAGAAGGTTTTGTTTTTGATACTCACTCGACGCCAGTGCCTGACTCTGTGTGGACACTCTTTCGGCAATTCACTGACGTCAAAAAGAAGGTTCCTGTTATTATCGAATGGGATGAAAATATCCCTTCATTTCAAGTTTTAGAAGAAGAGGTTCTCAAGGCGCGGCACATCCTAAACGCTCGAGAGGTGCATCCGTGAAAAATGAAGCCCTCAAAACCTGGCAGGTTCACTTTTTCAGTTACATCTTGAATATTGAACAGAGCTTTTTATCGACAGCGAACTCAATGAATGAACTCTCTGTTCGGTCTTGTGCTGATATTTATAAGCGAGGCTACAACGCTCGTCTTGTCGAAAGCTTGGGTGACACTTATTCTGCGACTTGGTGGGTCTTAGGTGATGATGATTTTTTGAAATTAGCAAATGAGTTTGTTGGAAACATTCCCTCAAGAAGTTTTGATCTATCAGATTACGGCGAAGAGTTTTCCGGTTTTTTAAAGAGCGCACCTGTTTTTACAGAAATTCCGTTTATTTCTGACTTAGCTCGTTTTGAATGGAATTTTAAATCCTTGTTTCATTCTAATGACGTTCCTGCTGCAGAAAATATTTTTAGTCTCATCGGATCTAATCCTGACGTGAAGGTTCATTTGTTGCCATCAACTATTTTATGGCAATCAGATTTCGCCATTTATGAAATTTGGAAACGAAGAGAAGGAAACGTAGCTTCACTCAATGAAATTGATTTGGACATGAGTGAATCCATTTTATGTCGCAAATTAGATGGCAAAGTGCACATGAGCTATTTAGAGGAATCAGAGTTCCGAATGTTAAAACAGTTTGAAACACCTCGGTCTATTGAGGAGGCTGTGATTCAGTACCAAAATCACTTCGGTGAATTGACGCCCGAATCAATTCAAAGTCTGTTCTCAAGAATTGGCGTTCTCGGGGTTCTCGGCACCTAATTCCAAGCTGGTAAGCCTTCAAGATTGAAAATAAGGACTCTTCGGTTTAGGATTCTCTCATCCGCAGGAGTTCGTTTGAGTAAAGCAAAGCTGGTAAAATTGATTGAAAGCGATGAAATAAAAAGTTGGCGATTGCTGATGTCTACTTTTCAGTGTGTTTATGGACAGCTAGAAAAGGGACTAGCAGAGAAAGACGTCTCGGTTCCGCGGTTTCAAGTTTTGTTTTATCTCTATTTTGAAGGAAGAACTAGTGCCTCTGCGCTTTCTCGGAAATTACTAGTTACCCGCTCAAATATGTCGATGTTTTTAAAGAGAATGGAGTCAGATGGACTCATCAATTTTGATTTTCCAACGGGGCAAAAGCGCCCAGAGATCGAACTTACAGCCAGGGGTAGCAAATTCTTTGAGGAGCTTTTTCCGGAGCATGCGGCCCGAGTAACACAGATGGTTCACCCATTCGCACCACAGACAATAAAGGATCTTGAGAAAATTAGGCGGCGCGTCTCGATTGATCCGTAGGGAAAAATCAGTTTTGATTCTAAAACTTGCCAGAATAATGTTAATATGTGAACATTTCGCAGAATGACAACACCAGGACTATCAACGACACCTGAAATTTTAGCCGCATTTCGCTCTCAAAATTGGGAAGCCCTAGAAGGCCTCGTTAAGCAGTACACTGAAATGTTGCTTAAGGGAGCGCTGAGCCTAGGTTTTAGGGCGCAGCAAGCTGATGATCTTGTTCAGTCTGTTTGGGCGACATTTTTTGAGGTGATCCACACTTTTGAAGGCAGGTCTCAGGTAAAGACCTTTCTGTTCGGCATTCTGATCAATAAATCTCGTGAACTAAAACGTGAGAATAAGAAAAACGACAGTCATGATCCGATTGATGAAGTGATGGCGGATCGGTTTAGCGAACATGGTTCTTGGGCTAAACCACCTATTGCGCCAGACCGATTTGTTGAGTCCATCCAAAGCCTTCAGGTCATTCAAGACTGTATAGAGCATTTGCCAGTCAATCAAAGGGCCGCGTTTTGCTTTCGAGAGGTTGAAGACTTAGAAATGCCTGAAATCTGTAAGATTTTGGACGTAACTAACACTAATCTAGGTGTCCTTCTTTATCGGGCGAAAAATCGCTTGAGAGAATGCATCGAAAGAAAAGTGGATAGAAAATAATGTTATCCTGTAAAGAGACCGTACAAATTTTGTCCTCGGACCAAGAGCTCTCGTTTCGTCAGAAACTTGAGCTTCGAGCGCATCTATTTATGTGTAAGCACTGTTCGGCCTATTCTAAGCAACTGAAAGCTATAGCCGTTCAATTGAGACAAAATTTTCGAGAAATCACAAAGACAAGCCCCGAACACGTTCGAGACCTTGAAGAAAAAATCATACAAAACGCTAAAAAATCTGGAAGTTCAGGCCAGTAGTTGGCTCAAAATGAGAAGACTGATCCAAGTCTTGACATTTGGACCAATCGGTCCTATATTAAGGTTATGGCGAGCGGAAGACCTCAAGAGTTTGATTCAAATAAAGTTATTTTAGCAGCGATGGATACCTTTTGGTCCAATGGCTTCGACGGGACGTCGATGCAGCAGCTATTGAAGTCAACGGGCCTTTCGAAAAGCAGCCTTTACCAAACATTTGGTGGAAAACAAGAACTGTTCATCAAGTGTCTTGAACAATACACCCTAGCAATGAAGGAAACGCTTCTTACCCAACTGAGCTTATCTAAATCCGGAGTCAGCTTTATTAAAGAGGTCCTTCTATCTGCAGCTGAAGAAGCAAAGGGATCTAGCATACCAAAAGGCTGCCTCATCATGAATACTGCGACAGAATTTGCTCAGAGTAATGCTGCCGTATCAAGAACGGTTAACAAAGGCATTGAAGCCTTCCGAGTTGTGTTTCTGACGGCACTTAAGAAGGCACGAACGGCAAAAGAAATTGATGCAAATGCTGATTTAGAACAGCTTTCTTCGTATGTGGTCAGCAGTATGAGTGGGATTAAATCGATGGTGAAGGGTGGAGCCGATGAAAAAGCGGTCCGCTCAATTGTTGAGATTGTTATGCGGTCTATAGGCTAGATTTTTTTTGCTTATTTATGGACCGTATGGTCCACAATTGAAAGTGATGAGATGAAAAACTTTATTCTTAGAATGATGAAAATGCGATTTCCATGGAATGTATGGGTTATGCTGTTGGGCGGGGCCAACTTCGTTGGAAGCGTGCTTTTTTTTAATACATTTGAAGGCAAATTTGCATTGCTAGCGATGATGGGGTCAATGATCGTCATGCTGGCCATCTATTCCAAATATGGCTTCGTGAGACTGCTTGGTCTGGGACATATTCTTTTTTGGGTTCCTTTTGTGATTTGGAATTTGTTTCGGCTTTCGGAACCTTCGGCACTTAATAGCGACTTCAAAATCTGGCTGATTGCGGTCTCGGTATTCAACTCCCTCTCATTGTTATTGGATTTTGCCGACGTCATCAGATTTTTTAAGGGAGAAAAATCTCAAATGTCCTAGGAAGGAAATTTAAATGTAATTTTTTAACTGAAGAAGTCACTTATACATACAACCCAAACAGAGGAGAAAAAAATGGGAAACTTAAAGATTACCAAAAAAGAAAACGCAAAGCCGGAGGCAGCAGATTTGCTGGCTGGAGTAGAAAAGAAATATAGTTTTATTCCAAACCTTATGTCTGTATTTGCAGACTCACCTGCCGCACTACAAGCTTATGTGAATCTTTCAGATCTTGTCGGAAAAAGCTCTTTTAACCCAGAAGAGCAACAAGCCATTCTGCTCGCGACAAGTTATGAGAACAACTGTGATTACTGCATGGCTGCACACTCTATGGTCGCGGCAAAAATGGCGGGAATGCCTACTGATAGACTCACTGCTATCCGAGCTGGAACTCAAATCCCAGATAAGAAAATTGATCAGCTTGTCAGATTCACCAAAGACGTAGTTGCTCATCGAGGAAATGTAAGTAAAGAGGCTATCGCAGAATTTCAAAGCGTAGGTTACACGAATCAACACATTCTTGAAGTTCTACTTGGGGTCGCAATGAAGACACTCAGCAACTATACAAATCACATTGCTGAAACTCCATTAGATCCTGCATTTTCTGAATTTAAATGGAACAAAAAATAAAGAATTAATGCTCACTTCAGAGGAGATTCTATGAAATCGAAAATAAAAATCTATTCTACAAACTCTTGTCCATATTGTGTCCGTGCAAAATCATATTTTGCAGAGAATGGGTTGGAGTTTGATGAAATTGATCTTACCAATAAGTTTTTAGAAATTGACAAAATCAAAGAGCAAACTGGGCACAGAACGGTCCCTCTAATTTTTGTGAATGATCAGTTCGTTGGTGGATACACTGATATGATTTCTAAAATCGAATCTGGAGAGCTGGTTTTAAAATGATTAACGGGGCGTCGGCAATCGGCGCTCCATTATACTTTTTCGAAGCTCGACATATACCGCTGATCTATCCAATTTTTGAATCGAAGAGGCCACTTTCCTTCGAAGCTAAAATTTCCCCATACGAGACGAGCGGAATTTTCTCCTGTGATGAGAATATTGAGTTGTCTGTTTCTAACTTTAAAGTCAGAAGGTTCTAAATCATTCAGCACATTTCTAAGGCTATGGACAAGGTGACGTCCTTGATGCACAGCGATTACCCCAGATCTAGGAAGGTTCGGATAATCGGCCATTTCAGTTCCATCTCCGGCTGCGAAGATACTGGAAGACAAACGAAGTTTTGAATCCACTTTTTCTGAGAATATTTCGGATGGCTGCGTGGGTGTAACCATAAAAATGGAATCGAACTCTAAATCACCACCCTGGCGTAACTTGATGGTCTTTTGATGAATTTGGCTCACTGGTTCATTGAGATGAATTTTGATACCACTTTTTAAAAGTGACTGTTTGATTTGTTCCGAAATTTTAACGGTGTAGTTCTCACAGAGCCTCGTGCCTTTAGATACCAAATGAACTTCGCTATTTTTTGCCTGATTTTTGTTGAGTCGAATTCGCAAAGCGGTGGCAACTTCGACTGCTGCGGCCCCACCACCCACAACGACAAATCTGGGATTAACACAAGCGCTACAAATTCTTTGAATTTCCCGCCACTTCGGCATGAATTCATCGAATGGCCGCAAATAGACTGTGTTGAATGGAGCGTCGGATGGGATCAAAGTCGGAGTGCCTCCGACATTGATCGACAGCAAATCAAAATTAATTTTATTGCCAGATCTCAATGTCACCGCGTTGTTTTTTTGATCGATCGATTGAACTTCGTCTTGAACAAATTTGACACCTTTTGATTCTGCAAAGTCAGCAGAATTGATTGTCAAATTTCTTTCTTCGATTTCTCCGGTGATGAGACGCGGGATTAGGCCGGAGTAGTATGTATGGCGGCTTGGAGATATAAGAATAAATCGATGCTTCGCAATCTCTTCAGATGTCAGTGCCTTAAGGACCTCTAGATTGGCGTGACCACTTCCAATAAGGACGACTATTTTCATGTGATGGGATCTCCAATGCCGACTAAATCCAAGCTATGCGGAATTCCTAAAACAGTGCTTTTTGGTAACGCAAAATGTTCTAGCTTCGGAGCGTAACCGTGCAATCGAGCCGTTTCAAAAGTCTTAAGAGTTGTCATGACTCGATATTTTGCAACTTTTGTGTGTTTTTCTAGTTTTGCGCTGAGATTCACTGCCTCACCAATGACGGTAATTTCCATCCGATCTTCGTGCCCAATTGCGCCAAAAATCACTTCACCGATTGAAACTGCAATTCCAAAGTCAAAAATAACTCCCTCGTTTTTCACATTGTCGCGCCAGCGATTAAGTTCGTTATAGATATCTTCAGTCGCCCGAAGGGCGTGGGCTGCAAAGTCACCCTGTTCTGCAACGGCACCGAAGTGAACCAGAATTCCATCCCCCATATATTTATCGATACTGCCGCCATGCTTAAAAACCTGTGTTGCAACAATTTTGTGATACTGGCCGAGGTAACCTACAATTCGTTCAGGCTCCATTTCATAAGACAATTTTGAAAATCCACGCAAATCAACCATCATGGTTGCGGCGTTACGTTTTGCCCCCATGCCCGGAGCAAGATCAGCATTTTTTTCTGACATAGATTTAAAAGCTTCACGACCAACGAGTCTTTCCATGGCAGTGACATAGACACTTCTTTGCGAAAAATTCTCGAGGAGGCGGCGTTTTCGGTAAACAGCTCCCGCACAAATTCCAGTTACCCCGATGAGGGATAAAATTTTGTCTATCTCAACTCCCAGTATGAATGAATTTGGCTGAACGAAGTCCGCAAAATTATGGATGCGATTTAGATTTGAATATGAGAGCCCGTAGTAAGCCATGGCCATCCAGGCTATGGAACAAAAAGCTCCTACCGAAATAACTTTAAGCGGATCATACGAAAGGCATCGAAGCACGATGAAGACAAAATAGTATAGAAAAGTCGGCGCATGAAGGCTCAATGAAAAGGGTCTTTGATACTGTATATGGTATGAGAAAATAAGAACTGTAACAGCCACAATATCAATCAATAGGTAGATATAGTGACTTATGGAAATACGTTTGGATTTCCAAGTATGAATTGCGCGAATACAAAGAATCGGAAGATAAACCGCAAATACAAGTTTTACTGGCTCGAACCAAGTTCCCCTATTGCTATCAAATCCTTTCGGTGAAAAAAGATAAACAAAAAAGAGCCCCGTAATAAGAATCAGCTGAATGACGATGGCCATTCTTTCTGACTTTAGTTCTTCTTCTCGCAGGGCTCGTTCAATTTTACTTTTCATTCAGTGACCAGTTGTACTCTAGATATTTGATGGAAAGCTTTTGAACAGAACCAAAACTTTCACTTTTGAGTGAATCCATATAGGGAAAAATAAAAGCTTGGACTGAGCCTTTTGCTTTTACAAAATCGTCTTTGTACCATTTGAAGATTGAGCTTAACTCCAATTCCTTTTTTGGCAGTTCATAACGATTTCTCGAAGAATCGTTGAGAAATCGCTTTGTTGAATCATCAAGTTGTTGATTCAACTTCTCGGCTACGAAGGCCTCGTCGCGAAGTCCGGGACAACCTATAGAAGCGCATACAAGGGCAAAATGAATTCGGGGCTCTTTGAACGTGGGTCTCACTTTTTCATGCTCGATCCAATCAAGACTGGTTTCTTTGTCGAAGAGTTTAAAGAATTTCTGTTTCCACGGACTGGAAAAGATCCCGCCAATGTCCTTGATGGATTTCACTGGATAGTTTTCTAGAATTAATTTTACAGTCCATGCATTGTACGCATTGATTAGAAATGCGAGCTGTTGGTCGCGAGTCCAGCCCTCAAAATCGGAACTCTTAACGTCGGAAAGTTCTTTAAGATATTGATCGAGGTCTTTGGAATTTGACTTAAGATCTTTATAGTTCACCGTGGATGCTGATTGAGTCCAGGCCACTGATCTCTTGACGATTTCATTCCAACGACTATGGCTATGATCGAAAGCCATTGCTTGACTCCAGCCCAAAAAAACAAATGTGCCGACTAAAAATACTGATTTTATTGTTTTGATCATGATTAATACCTCGCTTGGGCTATGCATGGCCTCTGATCAGATGAGTGACATTAAGGTTCGAAATCTTACACTTTAAGTCACTGGCCAAATGTTTACATATTAACAAAAACGAGGCAAAGTGTAAGATTTGAAGGCTATTTGTCACTAATAGGTATCAAGGAGAATTTATGCGGCGATATATCAACATGAGATTTCTCGTAGTGGCCTTGATCCTATTGCTTGTTACTGTTTATTTTACGACAGGCGCTGGATCATATTTGACGCTGGCTAGCTTAAAGCAAAATCAGGAGCTTTTGACCGCTCAATTTTCAAACCATCCGTTTTTGGTAAGCCTCATTTTTGGTCTTGGATATGTCCTAGTGACGGCACTTTCGATACCTGGGGCAACGATTTTGACCCTGGCCTCGGGAGCAATATTCGGACTGTTTTATGGAACGATCATAGCCTCGGTGGCCTCGACGTTAGGGGCGACACTTTCTTTCTTGGGCGCTCGTTATCTTTTTCGACAATCTGCAGAGCATCGATTTCGGGAACGAATGGGCTCGATTAACCAAGGTTTGCAAAAAGAAGGATCATTTTATTTATTCACGTTAAGACTTATTCCCGCGTTTCCATTTTTTTTAGTGAACCTTGTTATGGGTCTGACCAATTTTTCTGTTTGGCGATTCTTTTTAATCAGTCAAATCGGGATGCTACCGGGAACATTTGTTTACGTTAATGCTGGAACCGAAATTTCAAAAATTGAAAGCCTTAAAGGAATTTTAAGTCCTGGACTTTTGATTTCATTTTCGCTTCTTGGAGTTTTGCCACTTCTTTCGAAATGGTTGATTGGATACTTCAGATCAAGAAAACATCTTCGAAAATATAAAAAACCCTCTAAGTTCGATTACAACATGGTTGTCATTGGCGGCGGTTCCGCCGGACTTGTCTCTGCTTACATCGCTTCCGCGGTGAAAGCTAAAGTCGCTCTCATTGAAAAGCACAAAATGGGAGGTGATTGTCTCAATACCGGATGCGTTCCAAGTAAAGCCCTCATTCGTTCGTCAAAAATATTTAATTATTTTCGCAGAGCCAGCGAGTTCGGATTAGAGCCGATAGCTCCCAAGCTTCAATTTTCAAAAGTAATGGAGCGTGTGCAAAAAGTGATTCAAGAAATCGAACCGCATGATTCTATTCAAAGATACTCAAGTCTTGGCGTCGAGTGCATCACGGGTGAAGCGCAAATTCTCTCGCCCTATGAAGTGAAGGTGAATGGGAAAGTCTTGACGACAAAAAATATTGTCGTTGCGACGGGCGCACGACCACTTGTTCCTAAAATCCCGGGCCTGGAACTCATTAAGCCGCTCACTTCGGACAATATTTGGAATCTTCGCGAGCAACCTAAGAAACTCGTCGTATTAGGCGGTGGCCCTATCGGCTGTGAGTTAGCGCAGTCTTTTGGTCGGCTTGGAACGAATGTCACTTTAATAGAGATGTCGAATCGAATTATGTCCAGGGAAGATGTCGATGTGTCTACACTGGTGACCGAATCATTTCAAAAAGAGGGCGTTCGGATTTTGACATCTCACAAGGCACTTCGAATTGAGAATGCCTCGGGCGAGACGCGATTAATTTGTGAAACAGGTGGAAAAGAAGTTGCCATTGAGTTTGATCAAATTTTGTTAGCGCTGGGTCGACGCGCTAACGTGACCGGATTCGGCCTAGAAGAACTTGGTGTTGAGATTTCTGGACGAGGAACTGTTGTTGCTGATGAATTTTTACGGACGACCAATTTTCCAAATATTTACGTCTGTGGTGATGTTACGGGACCGTATCAATTTACTCATACGGCAGCCCATCAAGCTTGGTATGTGGCTGTGAATGCTTTGTTCAGTCCATTTAAGTCCTTTAAAGTGGACTACAGAGTCATCCCTTGGTGCACTTTCAGCGACCCTGAAGTAGCGCGAGTTGGACTCAACGAAATTGAAGCAAAAGAAAAAAATATTGATTTCGAAGTGACGAAGTACGGAATCGATGATCTTGATCGTGCCATTGCCGACAGCGAAGCCCACGGATTTGTGAAGGTGCTCACTGCTACTGGAAGTGACAAAATTCTGGGTGTCACAATTGTCGGTCATCACGCAGGCGACATCATTGCCGAATATGTAACAGCAATGAAGTATGGGTTGGGACTCAATAAAATACTTGGGACAATTCATATTTATCCCACGTTGAGTGAGGCCAATAAATACGCCGCAGGCGTTTGGAAAAAACAAAACGCGCCGCAGTTTGCTCTAAAAGTTCTAGGCAAATTTCATGCGTGGCGGAGAAATTAAGGAGGAAATGATGAATACGGAAATTCAGCGTAAGTTGGAGATTAGTTTACTAACTTTAAGGCTTGGCATTTTTATTGTTATGCTTATGTGGACAGTCGATAAATTTGTTCGGGTCGACCATGCCAAAATTGTTTTTGAAAAATTCTATTTTTTAACAGGATTTGAAAATGCAGTTATATACTTGTTGGCAGGTGCTGAGCTTTTACTAATTCTGGCTTTTCTAGCTGGTGTAAAAAAACGTTTGAGCTACGGATTGGTTTTACTCCTTCACGGGGTTTCAACTCTTTCTTCATTCAAGCAGTACTTAAATCCATTTGAGGGTGGAAATCTTTTGTTTTTCGCTGCATGGCCAATGCTGGCTGCTTGCTTTACTCTATATGTTCTGCGCGATTTTGATCGAATGTTGTCTTTTGGAAAAAGTAATTAGAATGAGCACAGTTACGACCTATTCAAAAATATTGTTCTTGTGTGTCGCCAATTCAGCGCGAAGCCAAATGGCTGGGGCCATTGCGAGGAAGATTCTTCCTTCATCTATTGAAGTTAAAAGCGCAGGAAGCCGCCCAGGAAAAGTTGTACATACTGGTGCGATTCAATCACTTGCGGATTTAGACACGGACATAATTCGCGCTATTCCTAAAAGCGTTGATTCATTGGCCGACGGGTTTTTGAATGAAGACTGTTTGGTGATTAGGCTTTGTGCGGAAGAAGAATGTCCACTTGTGGCAAATGGGTTAGAAGTTCGAGATTGGAATCTACCTGATCCAGCACATCCAAGTTCCGGAGATATTAAAGCAGCTTTTGCAGAAACTCGACAGACCTTGTTTGACCGCATTTCTCAGCTGAAATCTGAATTAGATACGTTACGAACAAGTTGATGCATAGTTAGACTCTAACTCTAAACCTCTCGCGTGAGCACAGCGGTTAACAAAGTTGAAGTACGAGACGACCATAATAGCATGTTGCCATTGAGCTTCCGAAAAACCATTTCCTAGAAACTCAGAATGTAAAACCGAAGTTTTCCACGGCGTCCTTGTTAAGGTATCGGCCAGTGACGTAAGAGCTTTGGACCTGTGTTGGTCGACCTTAGTCTCGGTATTTTTTAATGCTTTGGTATGATGTGCGATGCAATACGGACATGCATTGGCTTTGCTTACTTCGACCGCCAAATACTCCCTGTCTGCTCTTTCAAGTGGTAGTCCATCTTGCAGCATGATTGATTTGTAGAACTGGTAGTGGGCCTGGATTCCTTCTGGGAACTCCGAAAACGATGTATGAATCGCAGCAAGACCACCTCTCTCGGTCTCAATTAGACTATAGACTTCTTTTAATTTCATTTGAGTGCTCCTTGTCTCATATGAGTGCATCTGCATTTAATTTTCTTACGATTTTTTGTAAGAAATCGGTCCAACCGCTCACTTATCAAATATCGCACAAATGCGAGTGCTCGAATTCAGAGTGAGGATAGACGCATGGTTATAGCAATTTTACTGGCGGGCTTGTTTTTGGCTTTTTCAAACGGGGCCAACGACAATTTTAAGGGCGTTGCAACCCTGTTAGGAAGTCGGACCACGAGTTACAAGACCGCTCTTCTTTGGGCGTCATTAACCACTTTCGCTGGGTCAATCATGGCATTCTTTTTGGCGCAAAAACTAATGGCAAACTTTTCTGGCAAAGGATTGGTTCCTGATCACATCGTCCAGTTAACTTCGTTTTCAGTTTCAGTAGCTCTTGCCGCGGCCCTAACGGTTTTCTTGGCCACTCGGTTCGGATTTCCAATTTCAACGACTCATGCCATTACTGGCGCTCTTGTCGGAGCTGGAGCACTGGCTTCAGCTGGTGCTATTAATTTTGAAAAGCTAACTTCAACTTTTTTTCTGCCGCTTTTAATTAGTCCCGTTATTGCGATAATTGGTGCCTCCGCAATTTATCCAACTTTAAGTCTTCTTCGTAGAAAATTCGGCGTGAGTCGAGAAAGTTGTATTTGTATAGGAAAAGAAGTGCTGATGCCGGCCCCCAAAGGGCTTGCGACGGGCTCCTCTGCTGCCATGATTCAAGTCTCCTGTTGCCCACAAATTTCAGTTGGAACCAATGTGACCTGTGAAGAAAGATACATGGGGCAGGTTTGGGGCTTAAGTGCAAAGTCTGTTATCGACACATCTCACTTTCTCAGTGCTGGTATGGTGGGTTTTGCGCGCGGCCTTAATGACACTCCGAAAATTGCGGCAATTCTTCTGGTTGGAAATCTCATCAATCCACTTTTCACGATTGCTCTCGTTGCAATCGTTATGTGTATCGGCGGCTTTGTGTATGCAAAGAAAATTGCAGAAACTATGTCCTATCAAATTACCGAAATGAATGACGGACAAGGTTTGTCTGCAAACCTCGTTACCAGTCTTGTTGTTATTGGGGCTTCGCAGCTAGGCGTTCCGGTGTCGACAACTCATGTCTCTTGCGGTTCGCTGTTTGGTATCGGAGCCGTCACGAAAAAGGCGCATTGGAGATCAATTTTAAAAATTGTTCTGGCTTGGTTCATTACGCTTCCGGTAGCAGGCGTATTGGGCTTTTTGGCCTTTGCCGCTTTAAGAGGAGTCTTGTGATGAAAATATTTACTGAATCTTTATCGACAGCTGGTCTAAAATTAGATCGAACTCCTGTTGAAATATTGCAAATAAATATTGGCCGTTTGTGTAACTTGGCTTGCCATCATTGCCATGTCGAAGCTGGTCCTAAGCGAACCGAAAATATGGAGTCAGCTACAGTCGATCGAGTCCTTAACCTTCTCGAGAACTCGGAGACGATTCGCACGGTTGATCTTACGGGCGGCGCACCAGAACTTAATCCACATTTTCGTCGTTTAGTTATTGCCGCCCGAAAACTTAATAAACAAGTTATTGATCGCTGTAATTTGACGGTCCTTTACGAGCCAGGTCAGGAAGAGACCGCTTATTTTCTAAAAGAAAATCGCGTTCATATTGTGGCTTCGCTGCCTTGCTATTCCAAAAAGAATGTTGAACAGCAACGTGGCCGAGGTGTTTTCGATAAAAGCATCGAGGCGCTCAAGCTTTTCAATAAATTGGGCTATGGAAAAACAGATTCAAATCTGAAGCTGGATCTTGTCTACAATCCGACGGGTCCATTTTTGCCGCCCTCTCAGGAAAAATTAAAGCGGGATTATAAAGCTGAACTGAAAGAGTTGTTCGATATCGAATTCAATGAACTCTTCACCATCACTAATATGCCCATTAAACGCTTTCTCAAAGACCTCGAACGCTCGGGCAAGCTTTCAGAATATATGGAGCTATTGGCCAATAGTTTTAATCCGACGGCCGCCAAGGAAATCATGTGCCGAAGTCTTGTGTCGGTCGCTTGGGACGGTGAAATATTTGATTGCGACTTCAATCAAATGCTCGAGCTTCCTCTCGGGGCAGGACGAAAAACAGTATGGGAATTGAATTCATTTAATGAACTAGAAAACAAACCAATTACTTTTGCAAACCATTGTTATGCATGTACTGCGGGGGCTGGCAGCTCTTGTGGTGGCGCATTGGTGTAGCAAACATTTTTTGAAAGGAAAAAGCATGAGCAATGAATTTTCAACTTTAGAATCCGTAAAAAACTATTACGGAAAAGTATTAAAAACAAACGCGGATCTAATGACATCCGCGTGCTGTACCGCCGAGTCTCTGCCTTTAGAAGTTAGGAAGATTGTTTCCGAGATTCACCCCGAGGTAAACGAAAAATTTTACGGCTGTGGCAGCCCGTTTCCACCTTCACTTCAAGGTCGGACAGTTCTTGATCTAGGCTGCGGAGCCGGGCGTGATGTTTTTATTTTATCAAAGTTGGTTGGAGAACATGGACAAGTCATCGGTGTCGATATGACCGACGAGCAGCTCGCTGTAGCTAATAGACACGTCGAGTACCATCGTGAAAAGTTTAAATATAAACAGTCTAACGTAAAATTCTTGAAAGGTTATATCGAGGACCTTGAAACCGCCGGTGTGAAGTCAAACTCAATAGATCTAGTTGTTTCAAATTGTGTGACTAATCTGTCTCCCAACAAGTCGCGAGTTTTTTCAGAAATTTTTAGAGTATTGAAGCCAGGTGGCGAGCTTTACTTTAGTGATGTCTTTGCAAGTCGAAGAATTCCACAAAATCTTGCGACCGATCCAGCACTTCTTGGGGAGTGTCTTGGTGGCGCACTTTACAAAGAAGACTTTCGCAGATTGCTCGCGAAAATTGGTTGTAATGATTTTCGAGTTATTTCAAGCAGCCCGATTTCATTGAACGATCCGGAAATCACAAAAAAAATCGGAATGATCGATTTCACTTCAATTACATTCAGAGCTTTCAAGTTAGATTTAGAAGATAGATGTGAGGACTTTGGACAGGTGGCTTACTACTTGGGCACCGTTCCGGATCATCCACATTCCTTTATGCTAGATGACCATCACCTTTTTCAAACAGGTAAACCGATGCTCGTATGCGGAAATACGTCGGATATGATTTCCAAAACTTGGTACAAAGATCATTTTAAAGTCGTCGGCGAAAAATCAAATCACATGGGCTTGTTTGATTGTGGTCCCGCTCCTGTTGCTAGCTCTCCAGCTGGCGCTGGCGCTTGCTGTTAGGTCGATATTTAATATGGAAAAGCGTCGAATTGTTTCAGAGTTTATCGGCACAATGTTTCTAATTATTATAGTGGTTGGTTCCGGCATCATGGGCGAGAGGCTAGCGGCAGGTAATATTGCAATTGCATTGCTGGCAAACGCAATTGCTACCGGTGCCGGTCTTTTTATTCTCATATCAATATTTGGCCCGATTTCAGGCGCGCATTTTAATCCTGCCGTAAGCACTTACTTTAAAATTCGTGGCGAACTCAAGACTCCGGCCTGGATTTCCTTTATTGCAGCTCAAATTGTCGGGGGGCTTCTTGGAATCGTTATAGTTCATTTCATTTTTGAAGTTCCCATCATTCAATTGTCGACGCATTCGCGAGATGGTTGGCCTCAAATGGCCTCAGAGTTTGTTGCAACGATTGGGCTTCTCTTTACCATTGTCGGCTTTGTTAAGTTTAGCCCTTCTCGAACTGCTCTTGGCGTTGCAAGTTATATCACGGGTGCTTATTGGTTCACTTCCTCAACTTCATTTGCAAACCCAGCAGTTACTATTGCCAGATCGTTTACAAATACGTTTGCAGGTATAGCCCCTCATAGCGTCGCTGGGTACCTCGCAGCACAAGTTCTTGCCGTTTTTATTTTTGCTTCGATTGAAGTCTTTGTTTTTGGTGAATTACAGTTGAAGGAGAAATCATGATCGGAATTATTGGAGGCACCGGACTTTATAAAATCGATGGAATCAGCAATGTTTCGAGCCGCAATATCGATACACCATTTGGTGCGCCTTCTGCTGAGATCTTAATTGGAGAACTCGCAGAAAAAAAAATAGCTTTCTTGCCAAGGCACGGCAGCGATCATCAAATTTTACCGTCTGAAATCAATTACAGAGCAAACATATGGGCTCTTAAATCGGTAGGCGTCAGACAAATCATCAGTGTTTCGGCCGTTGGAAGTTTGAGAGAAGAGGTCCGTCCTGGAGACCTTGCCATGCCTTCCCAGTATTTCGATTGGACCAGGGGGCGTCGGATCGGGAGTTTTTTTGGTCAAGGTCTTGTAGCTCATGTGTCGACAGCGCAACCGAGTTGCGCAACTTTGTCTAAAACAATTCAAGATTGTTCACGACAGGCCGATATCCACATCCATAGTTCCAAAACTTATGCGTGCGTTGAGGGTCCAAGACTTGGAACTCGAGCTGAGAGTCTATTTTTACGTCAAGCAGGATGCGACCTAGTAGGAATGACCAATGTTCCGGAGGTCTTTTTAGCTCGAGAGGCACAGATCTGCTATTGCACAATCGCTGTCGCTACAGATTACGATTGTTGGCTTGATGATCCTTCCCAGCATGCCTCGGTAGAAAAAGTCATAGAGCTTTATGGGAAAAACATTGGCCGAGTACAGGCCTTGTTAAAGAAAGTCGTTGAGCGCGAAAGCAGCCACCCTGAATGCAGTTGTCATTCGGCATTAAAATTCGCAGTGATGACCAAAGAGTCTATTTTGTCTCAAGAGCAAAGGCAAATTCTCGCCTTTCTAAAGGAATAACTTTGGGAATTTCAGTGATCATTCCAGTAGGAAATAAGGACGAGGCTTGGAAGAGTCTTCTCCCTGATTTGTGTTCTCTGGATCATGATGACGAAATTGTGTTTGTTTTTCAGGAGAATACAAAATCTGATTTTGCGAGCGAAATTACCCGTTCTAAAATTGGTACCACCTGTCGTTGGTTTCAATCAAGTCCTGGCAGAGCAAAGCAATTCAATCTTGGTGCCAAAGAAGCAAGAAATGAAAACCTCTGGTTTCTTCATTGTGACTCCAGAATTTCAAGCGAAGGGATTAAGAATTTGAAGAATTCGATTTCAAGGCATTCAAGCGACATTCTATTTTTTAATCTCAAATTTTTGAATGGTGGATCACAGTTAATGTCTCTCAATGAAATCGGCGGATGGATTCGATCACGAGTTTTACGCCTACCATTTGGCGATCAGGGATTTTGTCTTTCAAAAACAGTTTTTTCAACTTTAGGCGGATTTGATGAAAGTGCACCTTACGGTGAAGACCATTTATTCATTTGGAAAGCCCACCAAAAAGGAATTCCTATTCGTTGTGTGGGAAGTGGCCTGAGGACCAGCTCTAGGAAGTACACTCTTCAAGGATGGTCACAAACGACAACTCGCCACGTGACCCTAACTTTTCGTCAAGCACTACCAGAGTTGATCAAATTGCTTCGGGATGGCAGGTCACGATGAGGACTAAAGGAGTTCTCGCTATTTTCGTCAAAACACCTGAGCTCTCACCGGTGAAAACACGGCTAGCTCAGGGTATCGGCAAAGCAAAGGCACTTCAGTTTTATAATCAAGCTCTCGATGCTACGGCGGCACTTGCATGTCATGTAAGGTCCGAGCTAAAAGATCAACTGGATGTAGTCTGGGCGGTAGCTGAACTCCAAGGGCTTGATTCGAATCGCTGGAAGGAGTTAGGTACGGTCTTTCAAGGTGAAGGTAGCCTCGGAGACCGACTTCACACAGTTTACGATAAACTTCTAGATCAGTATGAATATGTGACTTTTATGGGGGCAGACTCGCCCCATGTATGCAGTTCCGAAATAGTCAACGGACTCAAACTAACGAAAAAATGGCGAAACGAGAAATTCATCATTGGAGAGACATTTGATGGCGGGTTCTATTTTTTTGGAGGAAGCAAGCCGCTAGGAAAAGATCTTTGGACATCAGTCGAATACAGCTCGGCTCACACCGCTCAGCAGTTGGAATCCGCGCTCGAGAATTTTGGGGGCATTGAAAAGATTGAAAAGAATTTCGACATCGACACTGTTGACGATCTTTTACGTTTGTCTGCAAGCAAAGATATTTTATTGCCCCAGCAGATGAACCTTATTGAGTGGATAAGGACGCTTGAATGAATTGGACCAAGGGACTCCAGTCAATTTTGTTCGCGGCATTCGTGATTCCCACAAATAGCCTGACAGATTGGAAAACTGAAAAATTCTCTGGCGTCCCTAAAAATGAAACTACGGTCTCACCCTTTGGTTTATTTGTTCAAGTCAAAAATTCCGCTGGTCCGCTCATCTTCCCGCTGAAATCGAAAACCAAAATTGCGGGGTTTAAGATACGCGGCGAATTTAAGGGCCTACCGAAGATCACAAATCCCTCTCTGCAAGGCGAAAAGGGATTTGACGATTATCCGTTAAGATTGGGGTTTGTCATTCCGGGTGAAAGGAAACTTTCAAGCTTCAAAAAAATGATTGCTGCCCAATGGGTCAAGAATCTGTATGAACAGGTTAAAGACGGAACCGGTATTGATTCCGTTCACTTTTTTAATGTTACACAGAACTCTAAGCAGGTTGGCAAAATCAGAACCCATCCAGCATCTGATTTATTCCGAGAAGAGTTTTTTGCAGAAGTGAAACATTCTGGTCCATTTGCCTACGATTTTCAATTTGAGGAACCCCTTGAAGCGATCGCAATCTGGTTAAGCATCGACGGTGACGATACTAAGTCGACATTTGATGTTTTGATTTCGGGCTTGGAACTAAAAGTTAGCGGCGGAGAAAATTTATGATTGATGATCCCTTTAGGTCCAGGCTTCCAAGATATGTTGGGCCAATTCTTAGTCTCTATAAGACGGTGGGCCTTTCGCCAAACCAAGTTACTTTCATCGCACTCATTCTGGGAGGCGTTTCTTCCTACCTGGTCTCGCAGCAGTATTTCATTTCTGCTGCAACTGTTTGGTGGGTTGGACGCCTATTAGATGGTACCGATGGAATCTATGCTCGAGCCACCAAGCAGACAACTGCCTTTGGTGCGCATTTTGATATTCTTGCTGATATGGCTTCATACTCGATGATGATCATTGGATTTTACTTTGCGTTTCCGGGACTTCAATTTCTTTGGCTCTCGATACTATTTCTATATGTTCTGTGCATAACGGGTGCGCTTTCGCTCGGTAACCTTGAGGATAAACAAAAAATTCCAACATCGAATAATCGCGGGCTTCGTCTCGCGGCGGGAATAGCGGAAGGCGGAGAAACCGGAATCGCCTATACTTTATTTTTACTCTTTCCGGTCTACATCAAACCTTTAGCTGAGATTTGGATCGGCGTTTTAGTCATCACCGTAGTTGCCCGGCTGTGGCTTGCGAAAGACGAGCTACGATAGACCTTGCGGGGGAAGTTCTTATCTCCTAGGGCCGATTCTTTACGAACCATGTTACGAGTTGAATTACACCTACGACAATTGCGATGATCCAAGCGCGTTTTATTCCCAGTACAAGCCTATAATCTTTCATTTGAAATTTTAGATTCATTTCGAAAGTGATGTAGTTGTTTTGACTTTGTTCCATAAACGATCTCCTTTTACCCTCGCCGAAAGGCAGGAGAAGGAGGCGCTTTATGAACAAATATCGGCCTCAATTTTGATATTTAAGTGGGGCAACAACTTAAGCGCTTTGGTCAGAGAGAACCGTTGGCTTTCTAGAATTTGAAAACGTGTCTGCATGTCGGCTTCTTTCAATCCGTATTAGACAAATCTCCATTGAAATTTCTTTTGTAAGATCGCTCGCTACGGCTTTTTCCTATTCCTCCCTTTGCATCGGTCTGCGCCAGGGCCTAACGGCCTTTTCCTGTCACGCCCTCTGCCTCTACCGCACCTCTCGGGTGCTCTCGTGTGTCGGTCGGGGCAAACGCCTTCGCTCTCTCAAGCTTCTCTCTTCGGGACCTTGCCCTTTGTGAAAGGCCCACTCGATAGAGAGCGAAGCCA
The DNA here is from genome assembly GCA_049301055.1 of Pseudobdellovibrio sp. Taxonomy (GTDB): domain Bacteria; phylum Bdellovibrionota; class Bdellovibrionia; order Bdellovibrionales; family Bdellovibrionaceae; genus Pseudobdellovibrio. The sequence goes on from JBAQKN010000021.1 coordinate 65,614, forward strand.
AAAAACAAAATAACTTTCACAAGGAGAAAGTCATGGAAAACACAGTTCAAAATAAACCCGCTCAAGCGATACGAATTACTCAAGGATTCAGTGCAAACCCGCAAGTATATCTCAACTCTGATCGCGGCAGTATCACGCACCGCTTGGGAGCTGATTTAAAAATAGAAATGCCCATCAATCTATACAAAAAAATTCTTGGTCTTCCTTTCGAAAAGAAGGCGTCAGTTCAATCGTCAGAAACTACTCGTCCAAACATCTACGGCTTAGTTGCTCGACCCGTGATTTTTCTGAGTCAAGACGGCAATTACCTCGTCCACAGCGTTCTTGGAATTCGCATTTCAAAGCATGTGAACTACTACAAACAAATTCTTGGAGTCGAATACACTCCAAAGACCAAAACCGCATAAGCGGTTCGAGATCACCTGGAGGCAAATGCCTCCAGGTTTTAATACTCACAATAGACAAACTTGCTTCGCAACTTTGATTTCATTCTGAATCGCACTTTTCACGTCTTGCAAATTCAATTTCTCTTTTCACCGAGTCCCGCCAGCCCCTTCGTGTCTGTCATGCCTCATGATCGGCCCTGATGGGCCTAAACGAGAAATCGAGCAATCCGCGCCAACCACTCATAATTTTTCCCCCGCCAAGCAAGCTTGGTTAACCGGCCTTTTGGTTTACGGCGCGTTGAGGCCATTTGATCTTTGAATAGCTGATTAGAGAATTTTTGCTGTTTCGTCTTTCAGGTGACGCAGCCGTTTGATGAGCGCCTTTTTGGATTCATTGTCAGGGCCGCCGTCGCGTTGAGCGCTGCTTTGAATAAGGCGGATCAGATCGGAAAAAGTATTGTTGATAGTCGGACGGTGTTCAGCAGCGATGGTTTCGATAGCCGCTTGCAAGTGGCAGCGGTCCTCGATCTTTTCAATTGCTGCAAGGTATTCGTTGCGGACTGTTTCTGGCGATACAGCGGCGTAGATGAGTGTCATCTGCATGCTGTGATGACCAAGTAATTTCATAACCCCGACAAGACTCATGCCTCCGTTAAGAAGGCTGGTTGCGTAGGTGTGACGCAGGCGATGGCTATTAACGCGATCCTTAATTCCAATTTCTCGACAGAGCCAGTGCAGACTTAGTCGCAAATCGCTTCTTACGTTGCTGCCGCTGGGGCCGTGCCGCAGTAAAAGCGTTGGTTGTCTTTTGGTCTTATAGAACGCACATGCTTTTTTCTGAAGAGTTTTGATTAGCTCGAAAGTTTCATCGTTAATTGGCACCATACGTTCGTTATTGAGTTTACCAAGCGGAACCTTCAAGAAGTGGCGGTCTGCATGATCGGTCCAAACACAGTTATACGGAAGGTCCGTCAATTCACCAATTCGCAGGCCCGTCCAGCGCATGAGAAGCAGCGCTTTGCAGTGCATTTCGCTGCGGGACTTTAACGTGCTCTGTAATTTCAAATCGTCTTCGGGCCGTAGCGGTTTAGGTAAATACTGTGGCCGCTTCGGTAGATCACCGCGCTTTAAGAGAGAATCAGGTTCGGCAGTGATCTTTCCGTGCTCGTGAAGCCAGTACAAATAAATTTTAGTGCGGATCAAAAGCGATCTTCGCCAAGTCGCTCCCAGCGATTCCTGTTCAAGATAAATGAGCCAACCTTCCATGTGTTTTCGCTTGAGGCGAATCAATGGAATTCCCTCGCGATTGAGATAAATATGAAACCGCTTGAGTGTTGTCTGATAATTCTGAACGGTCCTGATCTTCAGATAAGTCGTCATCATATTCAGGAAATCAACAGTATACGCGGGCAATTTTACGGGAAGCGGATCACTGCTTTTTCTTTCGCGCCTGCACGATGAAGGGTCGCTCAGTTTCACAACACCGTTTGCGTGTAGCCAATAGAGATAGACTCTAAGCTGCTGAATGTTTTTTTCGCCGTTATAGGACTGACAGCCATTTTCATAAAGGGCGCGGCTAAAATCCAAGAGATGACTTTCGTCAGCTCTGCAAATTGCAACGCCCTTTTGCTCAAGCCACGTATGAAACCTTCGAAGAGAACTTTCGTACTTCTCAAGGGTTTTTTTATTTTTACGACCAGCAGAGTATTTAAGAAATTTCTCAAGCTCATGTGGATTGGGCTTTCCTCTTGACCATCCAAGCCAGTGTGTCGAGCGCGTATACTTAAGTTTTTCACCGCCCAACCAACGAACATACCGTCGAGCTTTAATCAGATAGTTCTTTCGGCTGTCTTCTGCCAATTCGCACCCGAATTTTTTCAAGTCTGAATCGGTAATGTAGCGGATTTGAATTTTATTGGCTTTCGCCCAGAGATGAAATTGATAAAGGATTGACCGCGAATTGAGCTTTGTCCACTTACCCCAGCCCTTTGACGACGATCGGTGGTACTTCTCGATTTTTTCGTCGATTGCGCGATTACGGTTTTTCATATCGCGATTTAAGCTGATTGGCGGCTCTATTGTATTCGGCTGATATGTCGGCCATTGAGAGCTGAATGTACTGAAGTGTGATTTGGATATTTGAGTGCCCCATCATATTTTTTAGAACTGGCAGTGGCACTCCGGCCCTCGCCATCTCGGTTCCGAAAAAATGGCGAAATTTATGAGGGTTTGCGCGATGTAACCCTGTGCTTCGTCTGCGTGCGCGAAACAAGCTTCGCATTCCTTCCGGTGTCATGGGCCGACCGCGGCCCTCGCCTTGAAGTACGACAAACAGACGAGATTCATTTAATGGCTTCGGCCTCTCGTAATGGAGATAGCGTCTGAGAGCGGAACTCACGGTTTCAAGCATGGGCATCATTCGTTCTTTTCCGCCCTTGCCACGAATTCGGAGTGTTCGGTCGTGGAAGTTGAGATCAATGATCCGAAGTCTTAAAACTTCACCGCTCCTGAGTCCGCATAGCATCATCAGAAGTACGATTGCGAGATCGCGGTAGCGAAAAAACGATTCGATGAATTTTCCTACATCGTCGGACTCAATCGTTTCAATAAGTTTTCGTGGAACTTTTACTTTTAGCTGTGCGGAGTGCCTGCGATGAAAGATGGGTAAGCCGATCTCGTCATATTGCTTTGCTGGTTTTGAAGGGGAAATAGTTGCGGCAGCCTTTCGCTTGATCTCGCGATTAAAACAAAACCGATAAAAGATATGGCAGACCGCAAGTCTGCGATTTATTGATTTTGGCTCCGCATTCAGTTCGCGCTGACACGAAACCCACTGAAGTAATTGGGATTGATCGAGAGCACGAAATGAGATCTTTGAACTCTCAAGCCATCGAGCCAAATGCAGAAGATCGTAGGCATAGGCTCTGAGCGTTGCATTTGAAAGTCCACGGACTCGGTTTGAATGTTGAAAAGAGAGAAATGCGTCTGCAAATTTATTCTCACATCCCGATAGTTGATAAGTGCCGGGCTCAGAACTGAGGCCTAGCTGAATCGGCGTCACGATTTACGCTGCTGAAAATTGCAAGTATTCTCCGTCGCTATTTCTAAGATAGCGGCATTAAAGCGAGTCCAATCGGATTCATCCCAAAGCTCAATGAGTTCCCAGAGGGAAACGTGGCCGCTGCCGCTCCAGAGATCAAGTGCCACGCGCAAGAGAAGTTGATCTTCCTCAGAAAAATTCCAGGCATCGTCACGCAAGATTCCTGCGCGTCGTCTGAGGCGCGGTTTTTCAGGGTCGAAAAGAAATTGAATTAGCTCTTGATTTCCTTTGAGAAGAACTGAAATTGCGCGGTAGAGACCTAAACCTCTTTTATCGTCGCCAGGCCACTTGATATTCACGAAGTCCCCCTAATTCGACCGAACATTCAGAAAGACAAATGCAGCAATAGGATTTGCCAGCAACAATCGTCACAACTTTTTGTCTGATCGCTTTGTCGTTTACTTGATTCGACAACAGAGCAGTAGATGGATGCGTCTCGATTTTTTTATTTTCAGAACCGATGCGATATTTCCTTTGACGCTTTTTGTGACTTTCTTGACCAGCATCGGTGCGGCTGTATCTTTGTCCAGCTCGTCGAACGATTCCTCTTCGGCTCACATCTCGGCATTTCCTTGAACAATAAGACTGACCTCGAAAGCACTTCTGACAAATCGAAAAATCCGCTCCGCAGAACCGGCAGAATAAACGAATGCAACAACTCTCCATCTTGAGTTCTTCGGAGAATTTAGACACATAAAATTCCAAGACCAAAGACAAGAGCAAAGGATCAGACCGCTCCGTTGGAGCATCCAACCTTTGCGAACGGCAATAGCCTTTAAGAAGAAAACAGTCGAAGAGGGCCTTCGCATTGGACCTCGATCACTTTGTGAGAGGTCGCAACTGCGAGGCCCCACCCCCGGTTCAGTTTTGGTTCAAACATTTTATGTAGAGGGAAGAAGGCCGGTTAAGAATAGGGGCGTACCTGGCAGGCGAAAAATGTTTTTTTGAAACCATTAAAAGGAGAGCAATCCATGAAGAACCACGAACAACAAACCAGTCCTAGAATTTACGTCGCATGTCTAGCAGCATACAACGCAGGACAACTGCATGGCGAATGGATCAATGCTGACCAAGAAGCACACGATATTTACGCCGACATCAAATCCATGTTGGAAAGATCGCCGGAACCCAGCGCTGAAGAGTGGGCAGTCCACGACTACGAAGGCTTCAACTCTATTTCTCTAAGTGAGTGGCCTGATATAGAACGCGTTTCAACTCTTGCAAAACTAATTGTCGCACATGGCGAACCGTTTTCGATCTGGTACGAAAACCAAGACGGAAGCAATTTTGATAGTGCAGAGCTTGAAGAGATGTTTTTAGAACAGTGGCAGGGCTCTTTTGAGTCTGAGACAGATTTCGCACATAAACTGCTCGAAGACTCAGGGCAGCTGAGCGAACTTCCAAAATGGGCACAGAATTACTTTGATTATGAAAGCTATGCTAGAGACCTACATTTAGGCGGCGATTTTTCTTTCACGCGACACAATTGTCAGACCTACGTTTATCGCAATTGTTAGAGCGAGATTCTACTTTTCCTTCGGCAGAAGGATTCAAGGCGGACCGCATTTTCGCGCAGTCCGCCTTTTCTTTTATGCAGCATTCGCAGTTTGCGATTGCTCTACTAGAAACCCAGAAAATTCTTTTGTAAGCATAAAGCCTGTGAATTCATCGCGAGTAATAGGTCCCCGCATTTCGATATACCGCTGTCGCAGCTGCTCCTTGCGGTCTTCATTCGACAAGGATTGATCTTGCAGCTTTTTAATGTGTTCGTCAGATACAAGATCAAGTGCAAGACTTAGAAGCTGATCGACCTTAATTTTGCGACCGGCCTTCTTCTTGTTTGCCGAAAGCAAAAGTTTTTCAGCCTTCTTTTGGACCTCGGGATTGATGCGAATTGATTTCGGTTTTTGATTCGATTTTAAATTTGTTTTTGTGCTTTTTGATTCCATTGATTGCTCCGTTTAATTTTAAATTTTGTTAGTTCATTCGAGTTTCTTGCGACACGTCGCCCTTGATTTCGATAGCGCCTTGGCCCTTTGGTCGTCTCAAAATCTGAGACATGACTGCACGAATGGCTGCGAGCTGTTCGTCATCCATGAAACCAATCATTGATACACAGTCGTCTTTGAAACTGAGAACTGTCTTGTTGCCTGCGATCTTGTCGAACTGTTCCATCGTGTAGCCATAGGCCCTCACCATCTGCTCCACCCGAAAGCCTTCAACGGCGCGTTTGCCGTTTTCAAAATGGCTAATCGTCGTGTGAGTGACTCCCACAATGGATGCCGCCTGACGTGTCGTCAGACGTGCGTTTTCGCGCAGTCGCTTTAGAACATTTGCGACACTTTCATTTTTGTTTTTGGTTGCTGGCTGCATGTTTCTTGTCTCCTTTGGTTGATGCTTTCCAGACATCGAACTTGGAAACTACGAAACGCTGTTGTTTTGAGAAGTTAGCTGGTGGTTTCCAGCTTTCCAACTTTCTGAATTTTTCTATTTTTCCGTAGCACAAAAGTAGCACTGAAATAGCATAACTCAGGAATTTTGGCCTATTCTCGCGTGACGATGGACGAAATCGAACCGAATCGCTCGTTAAACTTTATCTCTTTGTAATTGCTGTTTTCTTTTTACTTTTCGCGGAGTTAGGAAGGTGAAACTGAAGTCACTTGCGGTTGATCCATTTTTTCATTTTACCAGAGAGTAAAATGGCGGAAAGCGAGGGATTCGAACCCTCGAGCCCCGCGAAGGGCTGCCAGTTTTCAAGACTGGTGTATTCAACCGCTCTACCAGCTTTCCACCGTCTGTTTTATTTAAAAACAGCCCTATTTACAAGAGTTTACTGTTTGTTGCAGCTAGTTATAGTCTTTAGTGGGATCTTTTAATAAGCAGTTATTTGATGAGCGACTTATTTCCCATGTAACTTCGTAGCGCTTGCGGAATTTCCACGCTTCCATCTTCATTTTGATAGTTTTCTAAAATGGCGACAACTGTTCGGCCAACCGCAAGGCCACTTCCATTCAATGTGTGAACATATTGCGGCTTACCGCCATCCTTTGGCTTAAAGCGAATGTTTGCCCGACGAGATTGAAAGTCCTCGTAGTTTGAACAAGAACTGATTTCGCGATATGCATTTTGTCCTGGCAGCCAAACTTCTAAGTCATGAGTCTTAGTTGATCCAAAACCCATATCGCCAGTACAAAGCAACATACGTCGATAAGGTAAATTAAGAATTTCTAATATTTTTTCTGCATGCGAGGTTAATGCCTCGTGCGCTTCATATGATTTTGCAGGATGCGCAAAGGTCATCAATTCAACTTTGTTAAATTGATGCTGACGGATCAAACCCTTTGTATCTTTACCATAGCTGCCCGCCTCTGAACGAAAGCATGGTGAATAAGCGCAAAAAGAAGTTGGCAACTGATCTTCATTTAAAACTTCATCATAGTAATAATTAGTAACAGGTACTTCAGCTGTAGGAATTAAATAATAATCTGTGCCCTCAAGATGAAATACATCTTCTTTAAATTTTGGAAATTGTCCCGTACCCGTTAAACTTTTTGTGTTTACTATAAAAGGTGGGATCATTTCTGTATAACCATGCTGATTAGAATGTGTGTCCATCATCAACTGAATCAAGGCACGCTCCATCTGTGCAGCCGCCCCCTTTAAAAAAACAAATCGAGCACCCGTTGTTTTTCCAGCACGATCAAAATCAATAATATTTAATTTTTCACCAATTTCAAAGTGCTCTTTCGGCTTAAATGTAAATTTTTTAGGCTCGCCAACAGTTTTTAAAACTTTATTTTCTTTTTCGCTGGGGCCAATGGGTACTGAAAAGTGTGGTTTGTTAGGAATTGTCATTAGTAGATGCTGTACTTCTGTATCCACCTCAGAGGACTTTGCTTCCAATTCTTTTACTTGAGATTTAATTCTTTCTAGTTCATTTAAAATTGATGTCGCATCTTGACCATCGCGTTTTAATTTTCCTACTTCAGTACTTAATTTATTTTGATTTGCCTTTGCTGATTCTGACTGAGTCATCATTTCTTTTCGTTTTATATTCAACAGCATAATTTGATCTAGCACCGTCGTGCTTGAACCACGGTTAATCAATCCTTGCTTATATTCGTCGAAATAGCTTTTACCATCATCTGATTTTTTTTCTAATAATTTAATATCAATCACAAAAAACTCCTATTAAAAATTTCTGTCTTTTCTCAATGTTTATAAAATTACGGCGCAACCATGATATAAAGTCGCATCAAAGAAACGATCAACACACAAACCAGGTCAAAAATCAAAATCTGCAAAATTGAAAAACGTCCTAAAAAGGTATAAATCAATGCTGTAAATAATGTTATAAAAAACAACAGCATCAACGTTCCACTCTGCATCATTTCTTGAATAATTAAAGCCAAAACTAAGGCAGCAAAAAATCCAGAAATTAATTTTAATAATTTATGTGTTAAAGAAACGGTTGTGCTCTTGGCCCCCTGCTGAAGGTTCGAACTCATGTTTTTAATGTTTTCAGTTAAGCTCACTGTTAATATCCCTTCATTTTTTAATTCTTAGCTCGACGCTTCGACGATCTGGCGCGTTTGGAGAAAGCTCTAAATATTTTTCAAAAGCTGCACTTGCTTCTTTTGATAAACCTTTTTTTTCAAAAATATACCCATGTTCCCGATAAATGTCAGGATAGCCAGACTCTTTTTGCTCGGCAATAACTAACATATCTTCTGCGATATCAATTGCGTCACTTTTTCTATAGCAAATTGAACTTTTCACATACAGTTCCGCACTTGATGGGCGTAGTTTAATGGCCATTGAATATTCAGCAGCACACTCTTTAAATTGTTCTTTACGATAATATATTTCAGCAGCCAATAAGAATGGGTCAGCCAGGTTTGGATTTTTTGTTTTTTCTTCTTTAACCAAATCTATCGCTTTTTGAAAATCGCCCAGCTCTAAATAAGATTTGGCTAAATAATAAGAAACTCGCGGATAGTTTGGATTAATTTCTTTTACCACATTAAATTTCGCCACCGCTTGAGAAATTTTTGCTTTCGCTTCTGCGCCAAAAGCTGTTTCTAGCAAAAGCTTGGCATTTGAAAACAAGGGTTCAACATCGCTTGGATCTAATATTGATGTCGCGTTGTAATAGCGCTGAGCTAAATTAGTCTTATTTAATACGCGATAGCTTTCTGCTAAACCAAAATTTGCTTTTTTATTTTTTGGCTCTAAGTCGACAACTTGCTGGTAAACATCCGCCGCATCTGCAAACTTTTCTTCTGTTTTGTAATATTCTGCTAAACCTAAACGGTATTCATTTGTGTACGGAAAGTTCTTAATTAAATTTTTTAAATACGCTTCTCCTCGCATTGGTCCATCAGCGGCTGATAAATACTTAGCATAAGTGATCTGTGAATCTGGCCATGAGGGCTCTAGATCTATTGCTTTTCCAGAAAGTCGCTGCGCCTCTTTTAATGCTGTGTTCTTTTGATCTAATGCATTTTTTCCAGTTGAGGGCTGATTAAGATAAAAAAGAATTTGCGCCTGCGCTAACAAAGTTAATAGCTCAACATCCGCGTCATAGGCTTTGTATGCTCTTTCACCATATTGAATTGCTCCAATAATATTATTTTTTCGAAATTCTAACAGTGCCTGACCTTTTAACACTTCGTAATTCTGTTGAACTCGCTTCGAGGCTTCTTGCAATGTTTTTGCAGCTTCAACAAAACTATAACGTTGCGATTCATAATCAGCCTTTAAAGTATAGGCTTGAATTAATTTTGGATCGACCTGAATAGCTTTTTGCAACCAGTTAATTGCTTCACGTGATTGATTTAATGCCCACAAACTTTTTGCTGCATTTAGCGCCGCTGTAGAGTTTCCCGGATCAAGCTCGAACGCGGCTTTATATTGAGCCACCGCTGCCAAATGGTCGCCTGATCTAGAAAACTGATCACCAAGCAATATAATTTCTGATTGTGAATTTTCAACCTTATCGCTTCCACCCAAGGTCAATACCATTTCTTTTAAAGCGCGATGACTTGGATTAATTTGGTAGCCCTTCTGCGCAACTTCTAAAGCTTTCGAACGATTGTTTTTATCAATAAGTAATTGAGCGTAAGAAAGTAATGCCTCAACATGAAAGTTTTTTGGTAATATTTGTTTTAGCTGGTATCCTGTAGAAAAGTATTGGTTCGCCTTATCTATATTTTTAAATCCTTTTATTTCAACCAGCGCTAGCCCATAAAGTGCAGCTTTAGATTCTTTATCTAAATCAAAAATTCCCTGATACTCAGTTCTTGCTTCTGCAAATTTTCCCAATTTAAAATTCATTCTAGCTAAACCGAACTTTGGCCAAATCCACTTTGGCCAAAGTTTAGATGCCTGTTCATAATAGGCTGCTGCATTTATTGTATTCTGATCATACTCAAACATTTCACCTTTAATTAAATATAAAAATGGACTCAAACTAAAATTATCTTCGACAACATGATCCAGTGTTTTTTCGACTAAACTTCGCGCCTCTTTAAGTTGCCCCTTAGCAATCAGAAAGCTTGTCTGACATGATTCCGAATAACTTGATATTGGATTTATTGAACGCGCCATCTGCATCGTTAACATAATGCTTTTCATATCTTGTGCAGTTTGTTTTGTATAAGGCCATAATTGCTGATGCGCCATACATAAAAGTCCTATTGCTTCTAGATCTCGAGGTGCCTCTTCAACAGCTTGTATTAAGTATTTTTGCGCAAGTAATATGCCCTCAAGCTGGCTTTGTTGAAATTGCAAAACTGCTTTTCGTTTTAATTCTTTGTTGTCAGAACTTGATTTACCTTCAATTGTTTTTTTGGGCATAAGCAATACCCATCCTGTTGAATCAAAACGATCATCCTCTAAAACTAAATAGCTGATTCCTGCTAAAATCATTATTATAATTAATATTAATGGTAGAAATTTTTTAGCTTCTTTTTTTTGAATATGTTTGAAGTCCGTTAAATGAATGTCTGACTCTATGGCCCCAGAGAAATCAATTCGATTCGAATTCGAAGCTAAATTCGTATCTACTTGAAGGCTTCTTTTAAGAGCTTCTTTTTTTAGCTGCTGCTTTGCTTCTAATATTTCTTTCTTATGAATCTCTTTTTTTTCTACTTCCGTCAGTGCTTTAATTTCTGGTGCATTTTTTAAAGGTTCTGATTTTTGTTTTGCCTCAGGAATTCGAACAACTGTTTCAGCTTCCATCTTTTGTGCTTTTTTTGAATCTACTTCGACGGGGTTCTCTAATGATTCCAAAAGAGCTTCATAAAACTCTGGTTGTTTATTTAATGAAGACCATTCACCTTCTGGATAAGCACAAATTTGTTCATTTCCAGAAAAAACCCCAGTTGCTATCATCTTTGAAATTGCATCTGTTGAATAGGGTCCTTTCACCTGTTCAGTTTCAAATTTTATGACCCATTGTTCGGAAGTCTTTTTCATAGCTTTATTATAAAAGACTCTGTGAATGTTACATCTACAGAAACAATAAATACCCAACTCATGACCAAAGTCTAAACTTGGAACCAGGGCTAGTTCCAATCTGGAACTGGAATTATTTTATATCTCTGCGAATATGCCCTACTTTTCTTATTACACTTAAATTTGTTGGCACAGCAGTTGCTTTGTGAATTGCATGGTTAGATGGTTAATTGCAGCTTATATTCTTGTGATTTTAGTTTTTTCAGCGAAAGCAAGATCTATGAGCCTTGAAACCAACCCCGCTTTAACTAATTTTAATCATCCGGCGGAAGCTACTAAAGTCTTTAATGTGCAGGATCCCCTCCCAGACTTTAAAGGCAATAGCCTTCGTCAGATGAATTTTTATTGTTTTACAGAAAACCTTGTTGGTTAACCAACGATCCGTTTTAGTGCCTCAGTCATGGCCCCTCCTTGACTGAGGCTCAAGTTTTTACCCTCAAATATTTTAACTTTTAAATTCTTTTTAAATTAAACGCGACGAATTTTTGCGCCTAATTGACTTAATTTTCCTTCAAGATTTTCATATCCACGGTCTAAATGATAAATTCGATTAACCAAAGTTTCACCTGTTGCCACCAGACCCGCTAGCACAAGCGATGCACTGGCGCGAAGATCTGTTGCCATTACCGGTGCAGCCGTTAGGCCACCTGGCTTGCCGCGAACCACAGCCACTTGAGTCTTAGGAGTTATATCGGCCCCTAGTCGCATTAATTCCGTTACATGCATAAAACGATTTTCAAAAACTGTTTCAGAAATAATACTTGTTCCATTTGCAACTGTCATTAAAGCCATAAACTGGGCCTGAAGATCTGTTGGAAACAAAGGATGCGGTGCTGTAGAAATATCCGTAGCATTCCATTTAGAAAGTGGATGCACGCGCATGGTTGTTTCTGTGATGTCGATTTTAAAACCGCACTCTTTCATTTTAATTATCAAGGCCTCTAAATCTTCCGATCGGCAATTTGTTACTGTTACATCTCCGCCGGTAATTGCTCCTGCAATTAATAACGTCCCCGCTTCGATTCGGTCAGCCATAATCTCATGTTTTGCTGGAGACAGTTTAGAGACACCTTCGATTTTAATAACACCCGTTCCATGCCCTGTAACCTTAGCCCCCATTTTATTTAAATAGTTTCCTAAGTTTACAATTTCTGGTTCTTTCGCAGCATTTTCAATTAACGTTATTCCCTCTGCTAATGTAGCAGCCATCATTAAATTTTCCGTTCCGCCAACCGTTGTTTTTTCGAAAAGTATAGTTGCACCTTTTAATTTTTTTGCTTTTGCTAAGACATAACCTTCTTTAAGTTCAATCGTTGCACCTAAAGACTTCATTGCTTCTAGGTGCAAATCAATCGGACGCGTGCCAATTGCGCAACCACCAGGTAATGAAACAACAGCTTCGCCATATTTAGCCAAAATTGGTCCCAAGCATAAAATGCTTGCACGCATTTTTCGAACTAATTCATAACTAGCCTCAAAAGATTTTAATTTTTCAACTTGAACTGAAAATGTGTGACCATCCCGCTTAGTAACACAGCCTAGGCTGGCTAATAAGTCTGCGGTTGATTCAATATCTTTTAAAAGAGGTACGTTTGTAAATGTATGTTCACCTTCAGCCAACAGAGTTGAAAACAAAATTGGCAAGGCTGCGTTTTTTGCTCCGCTTGTTTTTACATGACCATTCAGTTGGTAGCCACTTTGAATCAACATTTTGTCCATGAAAACCTTTCGCTTTGTATTTATAAATCAGCTTCTTCTTATTATTTACGAATTGCTTTAATAATTCGATCAAGTCCTGATAAATCTTTTATAATCTCTACTGTAGAAAAAATATTTAAAGATTGAAAGTGTTTTTTCATTTCTTCACCTTGAAGATAACCCATCTCGAAAGCCATTAGCCCTTCGGGTTTTACATATTTTGAATACATTTCGGACCAGCTCGTTAAAAGCTCATAGCCTTTTTTTTCTGCAAACAAAGCTTCGCTAGGTTCAAATTTCTTTACCATAGCTTCTGTTTGTAAGTCATCATTTGCGATATAGGGTGGATTCGACAAAACAATGTCAAAGTGACCAAGATCTGCAGGAATTAACTCGTTTATATTTTTATTTATAAGTTCGCATCGATGCGATAATTCTAAAGCAGCGCAATTTTTTTTTAAATATGTAAAAGCTGCTTCTGATTTTTCTATACTTACTAGTGATGCTTCAGGAATATTTCTTAATACTGAAAATCCTATACAACCAGTTCCGGCGCCCAAATCTAAAATTCTTGGGCTATCCATTTTATTTTTTTTAACAAACTCTAAAGTAATTTCTACTAAACCTTCTGTTTCTGGACGTGGAATTAATACTCCAGGCCCGACATGAAAGCTAAGTCCATAAAATCCTTTGTCTTCAGTGATATAAGCGACGGGCTCTCCCTGAATACGCCTACGAACAACTTCACGACAATCAGAGACCTCTTTGTCTGTTAATGGAGAATCATATTTAATATAAAGCTGCATGCGCTCAAGCTTAAGTGCGTGCGCAATAAGAAGCTCGGCGTCCAATCGTGCCGATTCTAATTTTTTATCTTTAAAAAATTGAATCGACTTATCTAAAACTTCTTTTAATTTCATTCGTTTTCTTTAGTTAGAGGCCGTTTGCTTTTTTAACGCTTCTGCTTGAAAGTTAGCAATAATAGGATCAATTAATATTTCCATAGATCCACTCATAACCTGATCCAGCTGATGAACTGTTAAACCAATTCGATGATCAGTAATACGTGTTTGTGGAAAATTATATGTTCGAATTCGCTCAGAACGATCGCCTGTTCCAATCTGATCAAGCCGAGCATCAGATGCGTCCTTTAAACGTTTATCATCTTCAATTTTTTGTAACTTCATTCCTAAAATTTTAAATGCCTTTTCTTTATTTGAGGTTTGAGATTTACCTTCTTGGCAGTGAACCAGAATTCCTGTTGGTACGTGATGTAGACGGACTGCAGATTCTGTTCTATTTACCGACTGTCCGCCCGCTCCACTAGCGCGCATAACGTCGATAGTAATATCTTTCATATCAATTTTAACTTTAACTTCATCAACCTCTGGAATAACTGCCACAGTGATTGTTGAGGTATGAATTCGTCCAGCACTTTCAGTTTTTGGAACCCGCTGAACGCGATGAACACCAGCTTCAAATTTCATTTTACTAAAAACAGAATCACCAGAGATTGTTGCTATAACTTCTTTAGCGCCACCAACATTTCCGTCAGAATACGATAAAAGTTCGACTTTCCAACCTTGCGTAGCCGCATAGTTAACATAACCACGAAACAATTCATCCGCGAATAAAGAAGCTTCATCGCCACCAGCTCCTGCACGAATTTCAAGAAGAATATTTTTGTCATCGTACGGATCTTTTGGAATTAATGAAATTTTAAGTTGCTCTTCAATTGTAGGTAGCTCTGCTTCAATTTCTTTAATTTCTTCGCGAATTAATTCTTTCATTTCAGGATCTGATTCTGAAGTTAAAAGTATTTTACTAGATTTAAGGTTTTCCGTTTTCTTTTTAAAGTCTCTGTATAAAACAACAATCTTTTCAAGATCAGAGACTTCCTTCATTAAAGCTCGATATTGCTTTTGATCAGAGGCAACATCTGGCCTTTGTAAAGCCATGTTTACTTCTTCATATCGTGATTCAACTTGATTAAGTTTTGAAAACATATCTTCAATCCCAACGAAAGAGCGTTCAAAAAAAACAAAAGCGGCTTCAAAGCCGCTTTTACTATATGCCCCATCGACTGATGACAGAGCCTTCGATTTCTTTAGTTATTTAGTTGCAGCAGGCTTGCTATAACGTTTTTTGAAACGATCAATACGACCTTCTGTATCCATAATACGTTGTTTGCCAGTATAAAATGGGTGAGATGCAGATGAAATTTCAACTTTGATTAGAGGGTACTCTTGACCGTCTTCCCATTTAATTTTTTCTTTAGAATCCATAGTTGATGTTCCTAAAAATGAAAATTCACACGACATGTCTCTAAACACGACTGTTCTAACTTTTGGATGTAAACCGTCTTTCATAATATTCCTTTTATTGATTTTGAAGACTTAGGTGATAGCATAAAGTTTGGCCTTAGCTCAAGGAAAAAGCACGTGTTAATAAAAGTATTCTTTACTGTAACGTTTAAACAAAGTGACATGTTTATAACTAATTTGTATTAATATTCTTATGTATTTTCAATATGTTATGGGAATTTAATGAAAACAGCAGTTGTTATTGGTTCTACGGGCCTAATTGGCCAACAATTAATCCACAAACTAGCCCAAGACGGCGCTTGGTCAAATATCTTAGCTATTGCTCGGACGCCCTTCACTTGGACGCACCCCAAAATTAGAACTCTGGTCTTTGATTTTAACAGCTGGGACAACCTTGATTTGCAAATTAAATCTTTTGCGGGAATGACGGCTTTGGATTTTTTTTGCTCGCTTGGAACGACAATTTCAAAAGCTGGATCAGAAGAAAAATTTAAACAAATTGATTATGAAGCAGTTATTCAATTTTCCAAAATGGCAATTCGCTGCTCGGCCGAAAATTTACTGATTGTTTCTGCTCTCGGGGCTGATGAAAAGTCAACTGCATTTTATAATCGAACAAAGGGCGAGATGGAGCGTGATGTTCAAAAGCTGGGGATTAAGTCTGTTTATTTTTTGCGACCCAGCTTGCTGCTTGGGGACCGTAATGATTTTCGGTTTGCAGAGCGCCTTGCAATTTTATTGTCACCAATTTATTCGCCACTACTAATTGGTAGTCTAAAAAAATACCGCCCCGTTTTAGCCAGCTCGGTTGCCAAAACTATGGCAACCATTGCTTCAAAGAAAATTAAAGCACCAAAGTTTATAGAAAATGAAATGCTTATTGAATTTGGAGCGAAGTAATTAAACTATTCGCTCACTTCTAAACTTGGAACTAAAACTGATCTTAACTGTAAACAGTCGCTTTCAGATCTAAAAACTAATGTTACTTTTTCAGTTTCTTTGTTTTTTATAACGACAGAAAAATCTGCTTGTTCGTCAGTATCTTGCTTTACTTCTTCAGTTGTTACAGTACCTTCTGCTAATTTTTTAACGATATCTATAACCGATGATATTTTCTCTGGGCAACCAACGTCAGATTCTGGCTGACCCATCCAAACGGCTTCTTCGTTGGAAAGCATTTTTCGAAATATTTCGAAATTTTTACTTTGAAGCTCTGGAAATAGTTTTAATTTATAATCCGTTTTCTTAAAGCAAACTTTATCCTCTGGCAAATCGAGCGATTCTAAATAAGCATCTAGCACGTGTTGCGAATCACAACTAACAGGGCCTAAATAAAATTCCCATGGTTTTAAGGCTTTTGCGAACTCCAAAATTTCGTGTGCCTTAGCCTTATCAAGTTTTAAAATTTGATGGGCAATATCTACTGCCAAATCTGGGTACATGCCCTCTTTGCGAAAGGGTGTTAAGAAATCTATTGAAAAATAAACTTCTCGGCAATTTGCCGCATGCGATTTAAATTCATCTTCGATGTCTTTAATATTTTTTAAGGTTGTCAACTTTACTGCGGACTGCTGGCATTCTTGCTGTAAGTTTGAAGAGATTTCAGGAGTACCTTCAAATTGTTCCTGTGATGTGCCATCATCATTAACAACTTTATTGTTTTTGATACTTGATAGCATCATGTAGCCGATTATTATCACGGCCACGACTGCAGAAATTGATGCCACGGAAAAAATTATTTTTTTACTTCTCGTGGATTGTTTTTTTTCGTTAACCATTCATACTCTTTAAAAAATCACTATTTGTTTTAGCGCGCTCGATTTTATCCATTAAAAACTCCATAGCATCAACAACGTTCATTGGTGCTAAAACTTTTCGAATAATCCAAAGACGATTTAAATCTGCTTTATCAATTAATAAATCTTCTTTACGAGTTCCTGATTTATTGATATCTAAGCATGGAAATATTCGTTTTTCCATTAATTTACGATCCAAGTGAATTTCGGCATTACCCGTTCCTTTGAATTCTTCAAAAATAACTTCATCCATTCTTGAGCCCGTATCAATTAGTGCCGTTGCAATAATTGTTAACGAGCCGCCTTCTTCAATATTTCTTGCCGCTCCGAAAAAACGCTTTGGTTTGTGCAGTGCATTTGAATCCACACCGCCTGATAATATTTTTCCAGATGGAGGAACAACGGTGTTATATGCTCGCGCTAAGCGAGTAATAGAGTCTAACAAAATTACCACATCGTGTTTGTGTTCAACCAAACGCTTTGCTTTTTCTAATACCATTTCTGCAACTTGGACGTGTCGAGTTGGTGGCTCATCGAAAGTAGAACTTACAACTTCGCCCTTAACCGTTCGTTGCATATCTGTTACTTCTTCCGGCCGCTCATCGATTAATAAAACGATCAGTTTTACTTCGGGATGATTTGTTGAAATTGCATTTGCAATATTCTGCATTAAAACGGTTTTACCCGTTCTTGGTGGGGCTACAATAAGTGCGCGTTGCCCCTTTCCTAATGGCGACATCAAGTCGACAATTCGTGTCGTCATTTCAGCTGGATTATGTTCAAGACGTAACATTTTATTTGGATATAAAGGCGTTAAGTTATCAAATAATATTTTATCTTTACCTGACTCTGGTAATTCGTAATTTAATGAGTCGACCTTAATTAAAGCAAAATAACGTTCGCCCTCTTTTGGTGGACGAACTGTTCCTGTAACCAAATCACCCGTTCGTAAACCAAATTTACGCATTTGTGATGGAGAAACATAGATATCATCCGGACCTGGAAGATAGTTATAGTCTGGAGATCTTAAAAATCCATACCCATCTGGTAAAATTTCTAGAACCCCGGAACCATAAATGTCGCCCAGCTTTGCCGCGCGTTTTAGAATTTCAAATACCATGTCTTGCCGTCGCATACCGGCTGCATTTTCAATTTTTAACTTCGTGGCTAAATCGGTTAGAACTTGAATGTTTTTTGATTTTAAATCTTTTGAGTTTAACCAGCTTTTTTCTTCGTCTGATAAGTTAATTTCAGCTAAATCGATATCTGGCTCAGTATTTTGTGAATGCTGTTGATTTTGTGGTTGCTGTTCATTTTCATCGCGCGGAGCTCCGCCACGATCAAAGCGTTCGCGAAAGTTATCCCGTCTTGGATTATTATTTGTGTTTTGTTGACGATAGCCGCCGCCACCTTGGTTATTTTGTTGACGATATCCACCACCAGAGCCGCCGCCACTTTGCTGATTCGTATGACCACCACCTGAATTATTATTGCTGCTGTATTTTCTGAATTCTCGACGTGGTTGATTTTGATGTTGCTGCGGAGCCTGCTGCTGCGGGGGTTTTTCAGAAATAACTGCCGGCGGTGCTACAACCGGCGCCGCCTCAGCTTGTGGTTGTTTTTGAGGTGCTTCATTTTTTTCTGAAGAATGTTTTACTTCTGAAGTTGGTTCATTTGAACTTTTTGCTTCAACTGGTTCAGGTTGGTGATGCTTTTTTTCAACCTGGCTGACATTTTCATTTACTGTTTCAGCGCTTACTTCACTTGGAAGAGTTGTTTTTCGTGGTCTTTTTTTAGTGGCCTCAACTATAACTTCTTTTTTTGCCAAGACGTACTCCTTGTAGCTTAAACGTATCTATTTAATATGGATAGTTTGATAGATAAAGATTATTATTTGAACTTGAATCCTTAAGAATTTTATTGATTAGTTTGTCGATGTCCACCGACACAAATACTATCTCTTAACTTCTGGACGAAAGTCAACTAACAAGCTCAATGTGTTTCATAATGAGAATTCTTTAACTATTTTCAACAGTTAGCCGATACATCACTGACACCAAAGAACTAATAACTTGGAGGTTATTGAATGGAGCCTATGAATTCTCCCGCACCACGCACGCCGCTGAACTTGGATGTTTTGTTTCGGCGAAACTATGCTCGACAAGATACTGTAGCCATTTTAAAAAATATAAGTTTATCTGGCGCATTTTTAGAGCTTTCCAATAATGATTTGCGAGTTGATGAAAAAGTAAACTTAACTTTTGTCGTCGGATCACGAGAAAGAAAAATTTCTGCGCAGATCGTTTGGAAAAACTCGTACGGAGCTGGAATACGTTTTTTACCACTTAATAATAGAGATGTTCAAATCGTCGATGATTTAATTTATTTTGTTGAATCAAAACGCATTGGCCATCGTGGAATTCTGGATGGAATCCTGAAGAAAGTTTCATAAATATTTTCTAAGCTTGGATTTAAAATTTTAGAATTAAATAAAAAAAGGAGCCCTAATAGCTCCTTTTTTTATTACAAAATTTATTTATTATCTAAGAGCCAACAAAAGTTTCGCCAACCATTGATGCCTGCTCTGCTGCTTTTTTCTTTTTGCGACGGATTAAAACAAAAGCCAATGCTGCAGTTAATACTCCAACAGCCGCTAATGACATCATTGTATCATTATCAATTCCTTCAACAATTCCTTCAGACGTTTCTTCTTCTAAATCACCTTTATGTTTCTTAACCGGCGCAGCAGCCACTTCCTCTACCGGAGTTGGCATTGCAGCCGTCTCATTCATAGGTGGCGGTGGTGGCGGTGGCGGAAGAGATGCTGAATCTGGCATCGGAGGCATAGAATCATTCGCTGCTCCAGTACTCGCGGCAGCTAAACGGTCGGGAGTCGAAGGGGTTTCAGCACTATTTGGCGGAGTTGGTGGCAATGCCGAAGCAGTATCCATCGGAGGGGCCGGTTTCGCGGCTTCATCAATAGAAGGCATTTGCTGCTGGTCTATTAATTGCGCCATACCATTTTGGTTTTGTGCCACAGTTGTTACACCAGAAGCTGATTTCCAATAGCGAATAACTTCGCCCTCGTTTAATTTAGTTTTTGATTCAACTGGATTTGCGGCCCACATTTCAACATAAGCTTTATCATAACCTAAAAATTCTTTGGCAATTTTCTTTAAGTTATCACCTTTTTTAGCAACGTAAGTTTCTGGAACCATCCCCATATCTTCGTAGAAAAATAAAGTTTTTGATGAATCCTCTGGGCGATTTGGAGATACGTAATAAATCTTATCACCAGCTTTTACTGAGCGGTTTTTTAAATAACTATTCTCTGCAATTTTTTTAAGTTCTTTTGTCTTATCTGCTGAATAAATATTTTTACTAATGTCTGCTAGTTTTTCTCCGGGTCTTGCAATGTAAACACCATTTACCCATCCTGTAGAAATTTTATATGGAATGGCTGCTGAAATTTTTCTTAAACTTCCGCCACCTGTTGGCTTAGATGTAGTAGCAAACCCTTTTGTTGAAACATCTTCTGTCATTGCTGTGTTTGTTCCAGAGTTTTCAACGACAGGAGTTTCTGTTAATGCTGATGGTTCATTTAAAGCAACTGCTGGAGCTGTCATATCAATCGGTGGTGCTGTTTGTTCGGTAAGATTTGTAGCTGCATCCATTGGTGGAGGCGTCGTATTATCTAATGTAACTGGTGCATCTGCTAAATTTAAACTTGATTCATCCAATGTTGGTGCTGCGGAAACGTCCAAAGCAATTGCATCGTTTACGATTGGAGTTGTTGCTTCGATATTTGCAATTTCTGGATCAGGTGTTGCGCCTTCACCCAAAGCAGCTTGCAACGAAGGATCTTCAGAAGAAGCTTCCGCTGATTCGCCAGCACTTGCTGACAAAGCCGCAGAATCTTCAGCATCAATTTTTTCTACATCCGCATTTTCAACAGGTTGATTTTCATCTTGGGATTGGTTTGAAGTACAACCTGAAATTTGAAAAGCCAAAACTAGCGTACACAAAATTATAAATTTATTTGTCATGCCCTCATCCTTGATAAAGTAAAGAACTTCCAGTCCTTAGTAAATGCTCCTCTTTATTTAAGCACACCTTGTGCTTAGCGCAATGTACATTCAAAAAGACTGGACTGATGTACCCTGCTTTTTAAGACTATAGTCTAGACCATAACTCTATTAAATGAACTATTTAATATGCTTAAAGACACTGCCTAGCTCTATTTTGTTTTTTTTAAACCAACCTTCAGACATTTCTAAAGCATACATTGCCGGTTTTAAGCTTGGGTAGGTTGGTAAGTTAATTTGCATTTCTGAAGTCATTGCCTTCATTTCTTGAATATCAATTAATCTATTATTTTTATCAAAATATCCAATGCTTAAATTAATGATCGTATTTTTCATCCAAAAATTTAAAGTTTCCTCTGTTTTAAATATAAATAGCATACCCTCATTTGGCTTAAGCCCTTTTCGAAACATTAACCCATGCTCGTGTTGAGCATCTGTTTCAGCAAGTTCTACTAATATTTTTTTGTCTTTAATTTGGATTTTTTGTTTTTTAAAATTTACTTCACTGTTGTCCTCTTTTGCAATTACTTGTATTGAAATTAATATACTAAGGCAAAAAACGGTTAGCCATCTCAAGTGCAATGCCATGTCGAACTCCTCGGGTTGAAACTGTTAGTTCCATTTTGTTAAAAAGTTTTAGTGTTTGGATTAAAATTATAACACCAATTAGCATCACATCCGCGCGACCACGTGGCAGCCCCATTGCAATCTTTTGTTCAAGTGTTGATGTTTGCAGTTTTTCTTTCCATGATAAAAGGTTCGTGAGTGTTAATTTATAACCATCAATCTTATTTGCATCAAATTCTATTAACCCTAGCTGCGCTGCCGCTAGGGTTGTCGGCGTTCCAGCAACCGCTAAAATTTCTGAGATCTGTATTGAATTAAATTGTTGGATTTTTATTAATTCGTCTTCAATTGCCTTTTCGACATTCATTACCTCTTCAAGACTAGTTGGCTGATTTGTAATATGTTTTTCAGTAAGTCGAACGCACCCAATATTTAAACTTATATTTTGAAATATTGCGTTTAAATTTCCCGTAATAAATTCTGTAGACCCGCCACCAATATCAATTACCAGACGATTCTGATTCAAACTTTGTCCAGATATTGATCCTTGATAAGTAATATGCGCTTCCTTTTCACCAGGAATTATTTCTATTGGAATATTTAACTTTTTACCAATGTCAAAAAGCTCGCTCCTGTTGTCTGAATCGCGAGCCGCAGATGTTGCCATTGCTAATATTTTTTCTGGCTTGTGCAAATCTATTGTTGCTTTAAATTTTTCTAAACACGCCCTGGCTCTAATCAAAGCTTCAGGATGAAGTCTTTTTGTTTTATTTACATCTTGCCCTAGGCGAACAATCTCCACCTGATCAGAGTATATTTTTTCAATCTGGCTTTCGCCAGCTTTGTTTTTAATAACTTCTGCGATTAGGCATAAAAAAGTGTTTGATCCTAAGTCTAAGGCCGCGACTTTCATATTAAGCTTGATCCAATTTCTTTTTTAATATTTCATTCACAATATCTGGATTTGCCTGGCCCTTTGAGGCTTTCATGGCTGCGCCAATAAAAAATCCAAAGACTTTTGTTTTACCTGCGCGATATTCTGCGACTTGTGATTCATTGGCCGCAAGAACTTGATCTATCATTTTTTCAATTGCTACCGCATCGCTAACCTGAACAAAACCCTTTTCTTTGACAATTTGTTCGGGCGGATTGCTTGTTTTCCACATTTCACTAAATACCGTTTTACCTATTTTTCCAGAAATTATTCCATTATCAATTAGGCTTATTAGCTGGCCAAGATATTCTGGTTTTATAGGAGAGCTTCCAATATTAAGTTTATTTGCATGTAGTTCTCTTAGTAGCTCCACCATGACCCAGTTTGCAGAAGCCTTTGCATTTTTACAAACGGTCGCGACAATTTCAAAATAATCTGCCAACTCTTTTTCATCTGTTAACACGGTCGCATCCGATGTTGGCAACCCAAGCGTTACATGAAAGCGCTTCGCGCGGGCAATTGGAAGTTCTGGCAGGGTTCGTTTAATTTTTTCTATTTCTGTATCGGTAATAATAATTGGCAATAAATCAGGATCTGGAAAATATCTATAATCTTGCGCGTTTTCTTTTAAACGCATTGAGAATGTTCGGTTTTTATCTGGATCGTAAAGACGTGTTTCTTGAATTATTTTTTTTCCAGATTCTATTTCATCTATTTGACGATCAATTTCATATTCAATGGCTTTTTCAACAAAGCGAAATGAATTTACATTTTTTATTTCAACCTTAGTTCCCAATGTTTCAACGCCTACTTTTCTAACGGAAACATTGCAATCACATCGCATCGATCCTTCTTCTAAATTGCCATCACACACATCTAAAAATCGTACAATCTGTCGAATAGCTCGGCCGTATTCTGCGGCCTCGTGTGCAGAATGCATGTCTGGTCCTGAAACAATTTCTAATAAGGGAACTCCTGCGCGATTATAATTGATTAGCGTAAAATCACCGTGATGTATTGATTTTCCGGCATCCTCTTCCATATGAGCTCGAGTTATGCTTACTGTTTTTTCGTAATTTACATTGTCTTTGCCATTTACTAAAAATGTAATTTCTCCGTCTTCACATATTGGTAAATCATATTGTGAAATTTGATACCCTTTTGGAAGGTCTGGATAAAAATAATTTTTTCTAGAAAACACAGAGCATTTGCGAATTTTACAACCTAACGCCAATCCCGTTTTAATTGAATAATCTATCACTAGACGATTCACAACGGGTAATGTTCCCGGCATACCAACGCTTATTGGCGAAGTGTTTTCATTGTCTCCAGCATCAAAAGTTGTTGAATCTGCTGAAAATATTTTTGATTGTGTTTTTAACTGCACATGAACTTCAAGGCCGATAACTGCTTCATAACCGCGATTAGAAAACATTAGGTTTTTTTCCTTTGATATCTGACACAGATTCTAGTGCATAAGCTAAATTTAATATTTTTTGTTCTTCGAAATGAGATCCTGTTAACTGAATGCCAATCGGAAGACCTTCGGAAGATAACCCAAAAGGAACGCTTAAACCCGTTAAGCCTGCTAAATTTGTGGATGTTGTAAATATATCGTTCATGTACATAACCAATGGGTCTGCATTTCTTTCACCCAGTTTAAATGCGGGCGATGTTGTTACTGGACTTAGAATTGCGTCGCACTTTTTAAATGCTTCAACATACTGATCACGTAACATTCGTCGCACCTGACATGCTTTATTATAATAAGCATCATAGTATCCCGAAGATAAACAATACGTGCCCAGCATAATTCTGCGCTTAACCTCTGTTCCAAAACCCTGAGCACGTGTTTCGGAATAAAAATCATCTAAACTCATTGTCGATAAATCTTTGAAATCTGCACGAAATCCATATTTGACTCCATCATATCTTGCTAAATTTGATGATGCTTCGCTGGCTGAAATCAAATAATACATGGGCACTGCAAATTCTGTTAAACTGACAGACACATCAACAAATTCTGCCCCTAGTTTTTTTAAACTTTCAATTGCTGCTTTATATGTTTTTTCAACATCTGGATGAAGCACGCCTTTTTCATACTCTTTAAGTAGTCCAATTTTCATGCCTTTAATATTTGTTGTTAAATGTTTTGAAAATTCTGGCACTGGTTTTAATGAGGTTGTTGAATCCATCCTATCATGACCACAAATAACTTCTAAGGATAATGCAGCATCTTCTACTGTTGAAACCATTGGACCGGCTTGATCTAATGAAGATGCAAATGCAACAATTCCATAACGACTAACGCGGCCGTAAGTTGGCTTTACTCCGACAATTCCGGTAAAGCTTGCTGGCTGACGAATTGATCCCCCGGTATCTGTACCAATTGTTCCCATTGTTAAACGTGCCGCTTGCGCAGAAGCCGAACCACCACTAGATCCACCTGGCACATAAGCTTCATTCCACGGATTTTTACAATTTCCAAAAAAAGAAGTTTCGTTGCTAGAGCCCATTGCGAATTCGTCTTGATTTAGTTTTCCCAAAACAACAACGCCTGCTTTTTTTAAGCGCTCAACAACAGTTGAATCATAGGGAGGAATAAAATTCTGTAATATTTTAGAACCCGCCGTCGTCCGCAGTCCCTTGGTACACAACATATCTTTGATACCAAATGCGACTCCAGCCAGTGGTCCAACATCTTCACCCTGACTTATTTTTTTATCAATCTCATTGGCATCTGCTAATGCAGTCTGGCTCATGGTTATGAATGCGTTTAATTTTGGATTTAGTTTTTCGCAACGATCAAGAAAATATTTAGTTACTTCCGTTGCAGAAATTTTTTTTTCTTTTACTGCGCGACTTACTTCTTTAAAACTAGCTTTTATCAGATCCATAAAATTCCTTTTTTAACGTCTAAACAACAGGAGGTACTTTAAATAGATGGCCCGCTTTTTCTGGCGCATTTGCCACCATTTGTTCTGCTGTGAATAAACTTTCAACCTGATCAGGGCGCGCATAAAATTCAATTTCTGATGGAGTAACTAAGGGCTCAATGTGATCGGTATTAATTTTTGAAATTTGATTAAAATGACTTAATACTTTTGACAATTGTTGACTATAAAATACGCCCTCGTCTGGCGTAATTTTTAAACGTGCCAGTTTTGCAATCTCATCAATTTTAATGTCGATTGTTTTTTGATCAACCATTTTTTACCTCGGGCTATATCGTATTGAAACTATTCAAACATTATTCAAATTTATATAATTCTTCAAGCTGCATTGCTAAAACAAGCTGGCCGTTTAACCTGAATTTGTGTAGTCTTAACTAATGTCCACAAAGTCAGCTCACAAGAACATTAAACAATATCATGAAGAACTTAAAAAAACTATTCGCCATCATGATGAATTGTACCACGCCCATGATAAACCCGAGATTTCAGATTTTGACTACGATCAGCTATTTGCAGAGTTACTAAAACTAGAGACCCAGCATCCTGAACTTGATAAAAGTGATTCGCCCAGTCAACGTATTGGTGGTCTTGCTATTGAACATTTTAGTAAAGTTGCTCATCGAAAACCAATGCTTTCTTTAGCAAATAGTTATTCTGCTGAAGACTTACTCGAGTTTGATGAAAGAGTTAAAAAGTTTTTGCGCTTTGAAAAGGGTTCGACCGAAACGATTGAATACTTTGCGGAACTTAAACTCGATGGTTTATCTATGGAGCTAGTTTATGAAAATGGTTCCCTTATCCGCGCCCTTACGCGTGGAGACGGTCTTATTGGTGAAGACGTCACTCACAATGTTAAAACAATTAAAACGATTCCTTTAAAATTAAAAACAACGTCTCCACCCAAGCTTTTAGAAGTGCGTGGGGAGGTTTTAATTTATAAAAAAGATTTTATAGACTTAAATCAACGGAACGAAGAGCTTGGCTTGGCCACTTTTGCAAATCCACGAAACGCAGCTGCAGGAACTATTCGCCAGCTTGATCCAAAAATTGCAGCAACACGACCCTTAAAGTTTATTGCTTACGCTCTGGGTGAAACCGATGGAATTAGTTTTGATTCTCAAGAAAATATTTCTGAAAATCTGCAGAAATTAGGAATTCCAATTTTACCAAAATTTTTGGTCTGCTGTTCATCCAACATAGATGATGTTGTTAATTATTATCATACAATTGAAAAAAAACGTCCTCACTTGGATTTTGATATTGATGGGATTGTTGTTAAAGTTAATTCTCTTGTTAAGCAAGATGATCTTGGATTAGTTGCAAGATCTCCTCGCTGGGCGACCGCTGTAAAATTTAAGCCTGAACAATCTGAAACAATTGTCGAAAATATAATTGTACAAATCGGTCGAACCGGTGCACTTACCCCTGTTGCGATCATGGCACCCGTTAAAGTAGGCGGGGTTACAATTACCAATGCCACACTACATAACCAGGATGAAATTGATCGCAAAGATGTTCGCATTGGCGACACTGTTTATATTCAACGTGCAGGCGATGTTATTCCTGAAGTTGTTGGCGTCGTTTTATCTAAGCGACCTAAAAATTCTAAACCCTTTTTAGTTCCTGACCATTGCCCAGAATGCGGAACTAAGGCTGTGAAAGAGGCTGATGAAGTAATTTCGCGTTGTCCAAACTCATTTTGCAAAGCTGTTTTAAAAGAAAGTCTTAAGCATTTTGTTTCTAGACGCGCCATGAATGTGGAAAAAGTCGGGGATAAGCTCATAGATAGTTTTGTTAACAATAACTTAGTGGAAAACTTTTCAGATCTTTATAAATTAAATAAAGAGACCTTACTAGCTCTAGAAAGGCAGGGTGAAAAGTCTGTGGAAAACATTTTAAATAGTTTGCAAGAAAGTAAAAAAACAACTTTAGCAAAGTTTATTTATGCTTTAGGAATTCGCTTTGTCGGCGAACAAACTGCAAAGTTAATTGCAGACCATTTTGTGACTATTGAATCATTTTTAAATACCTCAAAAGAAGAGTTAGAAAAAGTTCCTGAAATTGGGCCTAAGGTTTCAAGTGCGATATTACAATTTCTAGTGGACAAACGCTGGCAGAATGAAATTCAAAGGCTTTTAAATTCAGGCATCGTTTTTGAAAAACCAAAACGTTCTAGTGAGGGCCCCTTAAAGGGATTAAGTTTTCTAGTTACGGGAACATTGCCAATTAAACGTGAAGAAGCTCAACAAATTATTGAAGAGCATGGTGGAAAACTTTTATCGTCTGTTTCATCAAAGCTTACCTATTTAGTTGTTGGCGATGATCCTGGATCAAAAGTTGATAAAGCACAGTCTTTGGGTGTTAAAATGATTTCCTGGGATGAATTAACCAAGTTAATTTCATACATTTAAGTAATTATTTGCTCTAAAAATAAAAAGCCCAATTTTTTCAAATTGGGCTTTTTAAATCTTTTTTAAAACTTAAAACTAAATGTGGTCGATAATAATATCACGAGCCATTACAGTTTTGCGGCCATCAGCCTTCGCTGATTCGATGCCTTTAGCGCAAAGACGTTCTACGGCCTTAGATAAAATATCAACTGTTTCTGCAGATGTATTCATTTCGCTTTTTTCTTTGATGTATTTTTTAACTTTACTAGTTACTACTAAAACGTCAGCCATGATGCCTCCAATAGTTATTATGACTTAAAAAGCGTTACATGAGAGTTGATGGATGACAAACACATCTCAGCGTTTTGATGCGGGTAGTTAGTTCTTATCTGCATTTTTAGTAGAAAATTGCAAAAGTTCAGCTTTTCGAACCGAAGGGTCATGATATGTTGGAGAAATCCAAACATATGTATTTTTATCACTTGATTCTGTGCATTCAACATCAGTGAATGCAGGTGACCAAGTACCGGAGTTTAAATGCTCAACACTACCGTAATACTCGTGTCGTGAAATGTGGGTGTGACCGTAAACAATTCTTTTAACTCCAGTTATTGCGGCCTGACGAGCCAACAATTGTTCATCAGGCTCTTTATACGCTGATACTAAGGAAGTTACCGAACGAGCATAAAATAAAAAGAATGGAACAAACAACAATATGGGTACAAAAACCCAAAAAAGAGAAATGTGAAAATATGTTTTTAATGTTGATACTAAAAAATATACTGCAATCAAGGTAAATAAAATTAAAAATAGACGATCTAACCAAAGCTCTTTAGCAATTGAAAATGGCTTCTGTGTTGCGGGTGTTACAAATAATTCTTTTAATTCCCGCACAATTCCAGGTGTCGTATTTGATTTTTCAGCAACATCATTTAATATTTTTTCGACACTTGTATACATTTTCAATGGCTCAGAAAAACGATCTGCAACAACATGCCACAATGTGGCAACAGAGCTCCACAACCAAGTCCAAATAATAAGTGGCTGTGCGCGCATTAAGTACTTAAAGAAAAATTGAATATACCCCTGCATACTCATAATATAATTTTTTTCAACATGTGGATTAAACAGCCCCAAACCATTCATCATATATCGACAAGCAACATTACCGAACGGCAGGCGAATCGTAAGCTCATTATAATCTAATATAAATGGGTTAATTGGATCCTCACACATACAATATGGATCTTGCTGATTTCCGTGCTCAATTAATGTGTCTTTTTCGCTAATATAAAACCAACTTACAAAGCGGACTCTTAACTTGTCTAGCTCTGTTAATTTTAAAAAATCAATAACCAACTTTTGCACTTTTGGAAAGTGAAATTCAACATCGTGATTACCCGGAATGATAACCAAGGAGTTTCCATTTTGGATAAACTTACTTAAGGCATGAAAAAAAACAGCATGTTCTTCTAAAACAACTTGAGTTTTAAATAGCGACTTTTCTTCTTTTGGATAAAGACCACGCCGAGTTTCTAGCCAATTAATTTTATAAATTGGATTTATTGGCAAACTCATAACACTATCAAAATCAAAAATGTCTCCGTTTAATATTAATTCAACTTTATTGCCTTCTGCCTTTGTCTGAATGTGATCCAAAAACTGAACTAATGTATCATCAATAAAGAATTCACGCGTTTTAAATTTTTTCCACATTGGATGCTTCGACACCTCTTGATGGCGTGGCGGCTCTGGGTCTGTTAAATGAAGATCACTAATGATCGCTGTATAGAATAAACTCACCATGACATCGTTTCATGTTTCTGTTTTAATGTCATCATGGTGGACATAACATCTCTTAAAAATTTAAAAGTGCCGATCGCTATCATTGGTCTAGGTAAAAGTGGTTTATCCGCATTAAATTTACTTAAAGCTGTGGGATTTAGTAATTCCGATTTACTGACCTATGATGATAAAGATAAATCAGCACAATTTTGTACTCCTGCAGATATAATTTCTTGTTCGCCAAAAACATTAGTGGTTTCGCCAGGCGTACCCCTATCTACAACCTGGATTTGCGATCTTATTAAAAATGGTTCTGTCCTAACTTCTGAGCTTTCATTAGCAACTTCTGTTCTAACAACAGAAAAACTTATTGGCGTAACTGGATCCGTTGGAAAAAGCACCGTGGTTTCTATTTTAGGTGAAGGTGCAAGCAATGAAGATACGGGTAGTTTTGTTGGTGGAAACCTGGGCACCCCATTTTGTGATTATGCTTTGTCTTTACTAAATGGACGAAAACCAGCCAAGTGGGTCGTCTTAGAACTTTCCAGCTATCAATTAGAAAATTGTTCAAATCTATATTTAGACTTTTCAGCCATTAGTTTTTTGTCACCCAATCATTTAGAGCGCTATTCTAGCCTAAATGACTATTATCAAACAAAGCTTAAAATTACTTCGTTCACAAAAAACATTTGTATTATTAATAAGTCATCAGACGATGCTGTTGTTTTTTCTAAATATTCCAAATGCCCAATTAACTTAGTGAATGCAGATTCAAACTTATCTGATGTTGAAAAAAATAAAATCGCACTTATTGGCAGACATAATCATGATAACTTTTGTGTGGCCCTTCAGTTGGCAACTTTGTCTGGCTGGTCGAGTCAGTCCATCAACAAAATGTTTCTTTTTAAGGGCTTAGCTCATCGACTTGAAAATGTTGGTCTTGTAAATGGTGTTACTTATGTAAATGATAGCAAAGCTACAGCGATGGATTCTGTTTTGGTTGCAGCCTCTGGATGTTTAGAAAAAATATCTGCGACTAATTCACTTCACTTACTGCTGGGTGGTAAAGATAAGAATCTTCCCTGGGAGCAATTGTCCATTTTAAATTCCGAACATAGATTAAACTTTATTTTTTTTGGCGCTTGCGGAGAGCTTGCAAAAGTTAAATCAAAACTAAATGGTCCTTATTTTAAACATTTATCAGAGGCTTTAGATTTTTGTTTTTCTGTTGAAAAACCTGGAGATACAGTCTTACTTAGTCCCGGCGGAACCAGTTTGGATGAATTTAAAAACTTTGAAGAGCGTGGACGCTTCTTTAGGGAAAAGGTGATTCGCTTTTCAAAATAATTTTTTGTTATTCTGCAAAGTGCGAAACGCTTGTTTGTCCTGTTTTTATAAAATAAACTTGCGAAAAAATACGTTCCGTTTTTTTCTCTTGAACAACAACTTCACGCGCACCAATAGGAACATTAAATAAAATAAATCCACCACCAGGCATTGGTCCTTTTGAAATTTGGCCATTTTGATTAAAATAAGCTATTTGCGATATGTTATATTCTTCAGAAATTAAATACATTTCATAGTCTGCACCTGGCACAAATCCAATAATATTTCCGGTGTTTGGGACTGATTCAATTTGCAATTGCTGCTGAATATTTGTTAATTGTTCCTCAGAGACTAGCGGAATATGTACATGGTCCAATCTAGAGTCTTGCACATAATTAATAGGCATATACCCTTGCTTTGGACGCACTAAATATGTTGATAAGCCCAATTCATTATTTGTTCTAAAACTTGCGATTCCTGCTTTTGTTTCTATTATTTCTTCTAGGTCTGATGAAATAATATCTGCATCTGCCGGTTGCCCTGTAAATGCATCGAACGATCTAACCAAAACAACATGTGGAACAGATGAGGATAAAATATTTTGATAAGAGATTCTGCTATCTACTGTTGTAAACATTTGATGGCCAGTAATTTTATTATTTTGAAAGGCAACGACTGAATAGTCGTCTTGCTCAAGCCCTACAAACATAAAATATCCATTTTCAGAAGTTGAGTCCTGTTTCATACTTGGAATCATAAATTGGTCTAAGTAAATTGGGTTCAATCCGGGCTGACTTTCAATCTGTACACGGGCGCCAGCCAAGGGTTTTTTATCTGAAAAGACGCGTCCAATAATTATTGGGGCCGTTTTAGATTTAAATTCGATTTTCATTTGGTCTGCGACATATGTTATAACACCATCAATCCATTTTTTAGTAAATAATGGGGTTTCAAGTAAGTCACCGGTTTGTCGAATAGTAATCATATTCATGTAATTTAATTTTTTATCAGCTATTAATGAAATTGTAGATGAAGTTCGCGAAATATTTCCAAATTGATCTTTCGCTTTTTCTAATTGGTGCTGATCTGAAAATAAAGATGCCGTAATACCCGAAGCAAATTCATCCTCTTTTGCTCTAGCCATTGAATTATTCGCAGGAGTTCTTCCAGATCTATTTTCTGCAACTGTCTGGCGTTCATCACCTTTGCCAGGCAATTCCGGATTTGCAGCCATCTGTTGAGAAAAACCAACACGAATAAATGGCCCTTCAAAATAACTTCCGCGACTTTGCAAGTTTACAACTTTTTGCTGGTCACGACCAATTAACAAGCCGTTTCTATCTGTAATTTGCGCCACAAGTTCTCCTTGTGGGCTTTCAATATCAATTGAATACGAACCAGCTTTTAAGTCGATTTGTCCAATTTCTCTAACCTGACCTTCTTCAACTCTTTTTATTTCAACAATATGGTCGACAACTCCGACGCCATCTTTGACTTCAAACTTACCACGAACGGTTGCCCATTTTTTTAATGGTGATGCATTTACCACAACTGCAGGTTTGTTTTCGCTTAGCGTATCTTTATATGGAATTGTTTGTGTTGCATCCACATTTTGTTTTTCTTCGTTTTGAATTGGTTTAAATTTTGCAATTTGAAATCCGTAATCTTTTTCTGAACCAATATCGCGTTGGTCAAATTTCATTTCTACTAATTCTACTACCGGCGCTACAGCTATTGTTTTATCTGTGCTTAAAAACGTTGAGGCCACATTTTGAATTTGTTCGCTTGTTTGATCTTGATCTAATTTATTTGCCTGTTGGTATAAATAAAAGGCGGGTGTTTTTCTAGCCTGAGTAATCACGATTGGTTTACTAATTGTAATCACTTTGTTTTTTTCAACTTTTATTGAAAATAAAAAGAAAAGTGGAACAATTAATAAAAAACCCGCCGTCAATGATGACAAATTCACTCCTTGAATATTCAACCAAATTTTACGCAACTTAGTTGAGTTGTCTCCTTAATAGGATACTTAGAAAGGGTTCTCCACGTCAATGGTCTGCGGTTTGTCACGACTTTGGTTAAGCATATGTTCAACTGCGGCTAACCGCTTCTGACTAAGACTTTCATCCAGACCCTGATCTAAATATTCTGCTTTTTCTGGGTTTTTATTTTCGATATGAACTTCAACTGCAACCTCGTAAGGCCTGCGTGCACCAAGCACCATGACCTTAGTATAGTATCGCGTTTTTACTTTATTTGGATCCTCAATATATTTAAAATTGCGATCATGGTAATGAGACGTAATTTCTCGTCCATTTTGACTAACTATTCGCGCTTCACCAATTGCAGCAACAATGGCGCGTCGGTGATCTTTAACGGGTAGGTACGATTCTGTAATAAGAAACTGATGAGTTTGACAGCTTATTACAAAAAAAATGGTGCCTATTAATAAGTATTTAATAACCTTATTTATTGGCATTTTTCCAGTCTGCTAAAAACATTTCAATGCCCTTAGTTGTTAGTGGGTGACCTGTCATTTGTTGCATAACTTTAAATGGAATTGTCGCGATGTCCGCGCCAATTAATGCCGAGTGTTGAATATGAAGTGGACTGCGAATTGATGCAACTAACACTTCTGTTGCAAAATCATAGTTTTGGTACATTTGAACAACTTCGCCAACCATTGCCATTCCATCTGTTCCGATATCATCCATTCGCCCAACAAATGGAGACACCATTGTTGCCCCGGCCTTTGCCGCCAGTAAGGCCTGCATTACAGAAAACACTAACGTAACGTTAGTTTTAATTCCTTCTGCTGTAAGTCTTTTTACGGCAATCATTCCATCCTCACACATTGGAATTTTAACAACAACATTGTCGGCCCATTTTGCTAATTTTTTTCCTTCAGTGATCATTTCTTCTGCTTTCAAAGAAATAACTTCTGCAGAAACCGGACCTTTCGTTAACTTACAAATTTCTTTGATAACTTCCTCAAAGTTTCGACCTGATTTAGCGATAAGACTTGGGTTTGTTGTTACTCCATCAACCCATCCTCGTTCGTTAGCTAGTTTGATTTCATTAATGTCCGCAGAGTCGATAAAAAATTTCATTTTGTTTTTCCTTTTAAAAGCATGTCATCCATTGAATATAAACCATTTTTTTGGCGAACAAGCCATCTTGCCGCTTGAACTGCTCCTTCGGCAAATACTTTTCGATTTAAAGCTTGATGTTGAAACGTTATTATTTCGTTCTGTGATGCTGCATAAACAGTATGTATTCCAAAAACTCCACCCAAGCGGTGAGCTTGTGGTAATTCAATTTTTTTATTAACTGCTTTTTCCAAATCTTTTTGAAGAGTTAGCGCTGTTCCGCTTGGCTTATCTTTTTTTTTATTGTGATGAACTTCATCAATCGCGAAATCAAAATCCGAAATAAAAGAAAAGCTTTCTAAGGCTTTTCGAAAACTCCAAAGCCCTAGACTCATATTTGATGCCCAAAAAATTGGCCGCTGCTCAGCTGCTTTTTTTAAATAGTTAAATTGTTTGACTGTTAAACCCGTTGATCCAGAAACGATTGGTGTCTTGCTTGGCGTTCGCTTAATTAAATCAAGCAACCCTTCAGCAGAAGAAAAATCTACCCAAACATCAGTATCTTTTAATAATTCAACTTCGATATTTTTTAAATCGTTAACACTAAAGGAAAATTCGCTTGATTTTGTTTTTCCTACAAATATGTAGGGCTCCTGGTTTTTTTCTTGTACAACTGTTTGGACCGCTTGACCCATTTTTCCTGAGCCGCCAAATATTCCGAACTTTAATTTTTCTATGGATTTCATAATAAAGAAAACTCTTTAAGAAGCTTTGTTGTTTGTTCAACATATTTTGAATCAAGTTCAACTAATGGCAGTCTCATTTCTGCGGACTTAATTAGACCCATTTTGCAAAGCATCCATTTTGGAACGATTGGATTTGATTCAATAAACATTCCATTAATTAATTTTTCATATTTATTAAAGCTAGCTTCTGCCTCTAGCCAATTTTTTTGTTGCGCAAGCTTCGACCATTCCGCGCATTTTGCTGTAATTATGTTCGACATCACAGAAATCACTCCGTCTCCACCCAACTTTAAAAATGGCATATATGTTCCATCATCACCAGAAAGTTTAACAAAACTACTGGGCAATTTTTTAATTAAGCTTTCTGCGTATTTTAAATCACCTGAAGCTTCTTTCATTCCCATTATATTTTTAACTTCTGATAACTTTAGGAAACTTTCTTCTGTTAAAGAAACAACCGAACGACCTGGAATATTATAAACAATTACCGGAGTATTACTTGCTTCTGCAACCGCAGTAAAGTGTTGCACCAATCCACGCTGGGGTGGCTTATTAAAATAGGGTACCGCAACCAACACAGCATCGGCTCCAAGTGCAGCAGCTTTTTTGGTTAACTTTACTGCGTGCTCTGTGCTGTTCGAACTAGTTCCAATTATAACCGGGACAGTGTCCTTAGAAAGTTTACGCGTGCAATGATAAAGTGCTTCAACCTCTTCCCACGATAGCGTTGGGCTTTCTGCGGTCGTTCCATTAACAACAAACCCATCGATACCATTTTTTAATTGATACATTACTAAGTTTTCAAAAGATTTTAAATCAAGCTTTCCCTGATCAAATGGCGTCGGTAATGCTGAAGTGACACCTTTAAAATTATATTTCATATTCAAACTTTCCTAGTGTTATTGCTGGTCCAACCATTATTGGTTCATTTAAATTAGACACGTCCATCATAAGGGTTCCACCTGGCATTTCAACATAAGTTTTATTACAGTGTTGAATTTTTAAATTATAAAAAGCGGCAGCCATTGCCCCCGTACCACAAGCCGCGGTAAACCCTTCCACGCCGCGCTCAAAGGAAATTGCTTTTATTTTATTTATTTCATCTAACCTTTGAACGTAGGTCACATTTGTTCCTGCTGGAAAAAAGTCAGGATGATTTCTTAGTTTTTTTGCAGACTCTTCAAAATTTTTACATTTATTTATATCTTTAATTTCTAAAACTAAGTGAGGGACTCCGGTATTACAATAGAATCCCAGTTTTGATTGAAGCTCAATAATGGCTGTCATTCTAACTAAAAATAAATTTTTTGAAGTTTCTAAATCTGGCAATGCCTTAATTGTAATTAAACCAGCCCGTGTACTTAGCAACCATTCATTGTTTTTATCATTTAGAATATTTTTTAAATAAAACCCAACACATCTAGTTGCGTTTCCACACATTTCCGCATCAGAACCATCGTTGTTAAAAAAACCCCATTTGTACTGACCTGATTTGTTTTTTTCTGCTTGTAAAAAAATAACTCCATCGGCTGGATTTAATTTGCAAATCTTTCTAGTTAATTTTTTTTTTTGGCTTTCGTTTAATGTGCTGTTTTCATTTAAATCATTAATTATGTGAAATGTGTTTCCAGCGCCAGATAGTAAAAAAGTATTAATTTTCATTAGACGTAGTATCTTTAACTTTCTTTACAGATTTTTTTATTTTCTTTTTAACTGCCGGGCTTGACGTCGCTGGTGTTTCTTTTTTCTCAGCAGGCTCAAGGTTTTGTTTTTGAACTGTTTCCTGCTCTGCGGGAGGAAGCGGGTCGCCCTTAATTCCGCAGCCATCACAAATCATAAGCGCCAAAAAAATTACTGCTAAATATTTTTTCACAAAGCTCCTCGCATACACAAATCAAAATCATATCGGTATTTACGCGCTATTGATTTACTTAAGTTTTTGCACTTCATTTGATATAAATTTGATGCCTCTGTAGCATTAATGCTTTTGTTTTCAGTTGATTCAGATTCTATTTTTTGTTTAAAGAAAACTAAATCGGGCCAATCACTAGCGGACTTTTCAACTACTTGTAAAACTTCTTTTGCTTTCGAGAAGTTTTTTGCAGCAAAGGCTCGGTCAATTTCTAAAATTGCTCGAATTAGGTTTTCTTCCTTTAGTCTTACCGCCTCTTTCTTAAAGAAAGTTTGGTTTTTAAATTCTGGTAAAAGTTTTTCTGTACTAATTCGAATCCAATTAAAGTCTGTTTCAATAAAATATTTATTTATTTTATCAATTTCTTGTTTTTCATTAAACTTGTTTGGATTTTCGCGATACAGCAGCCTTATTTTTTGCACCTGACAATCATAGTTCTCTGGATCAAGCGACAAACAATCTTCATTGTTTTTTTTTGATTCGCTAGGTTTTTCAAGTGTCGAATTTAATGAAACCTCATAAAACTCTTGGGCTTCTTTACTTAGAAACTTTTTCCCAACGCTGATTTTAAAATCTCGAGCATCTTTCAAAACATTTTTGTTTTTTTCCGTACTGATAAATTCATCTATTACGATTAAGGCCTGTTTTTTTTGTTTCTGCATCAATAGACCAACAACTTTTTTCTTAATTGTGTCTAGTGCCACTTCGTTTTGTGACGGTTTTGATGCCGCATAGCCTGATATATAAAAAAGTACTGTGAAATAAAAAACCGCAGTTTGTGCTGCGGTTTTACTAATTTTAATGAAGTTTATAATCATTCTTAATTTTTAAACGAAGTTAACTCGATTGTCACTTTTCCCATTTGGCTGTCTGCTAAAGATTTTGCCATTCCAGAAAGTGGAATATCGCGTGGATTAACCCATTGCTCAGAAATTTGGTCATTATTCGCCTTATCTTTCACTTTGATATAAATAGTATCAAAAGTTCCAGCAGGAACAGTAATATTGTCTTCTTTTTGCTCTACGATTTCGTAGTCTGATTTCGGCGCAGCTTGTTCTTTTCCATTAACTAACATTTTCTTAATAGCGCCCGTATTTGGATCCATTAATACTTCAACTTTTTGCTTTTGAATTGATAAATCAATTTCTTGCACTAACCAAATGCCATCCGCTACGATTTCACGAACATACATTTTCATAGTTCCCTTAATAAAGGTGCCCATATTTAATTTGTAGTTGTTTTCTTGTCCAACTTTCCAGTTCAATCCTTGTGTAACAACAGATTGTTGAATACTAGTTTGCTGAGTTGCAAAAATTGATTCCGCTACTGTGTTATATGCGTTTGCTGATGCAGCTATTATTAATGATGCCGCTAAAATTAATGACTTAAACATAAATCCTCCGTGGTTTAGTATTACTTATTAAAGTAAAACTAATCACATCACGACTTTAGAATAAGACGCAAAATAATAAGTTGCTGCTAACACGGTTTGTCCAGACGTTAGTCTGTTAAGCGTGACTATTTACTAAAACGGCACGTGGTTTGCTGCCATTTGCTGGACCAACAACGCCTTCTTTTTCAAAAACCTCAATTAATCTTGCCGCTCTAGGATAACCTAATTTAAATCGTCGCTGAATTAATGATGCTGAAATTGCTTTTTGTTCAGCGGCCCAAGATAATATTTCATCATAACGTTCGTCATGATCCTCATCTCCGTAGCCACCCTCACCTGAACCATATTCTCCATCGCTTCCGCCAGAAGTATTTCCAGAAGGTCCGCCTTCTAGAGCCTTCATAATTAATGGATCGTATTCAGGCTCTGCCTGATCTGACCAAAATTTTGCTACTGCATTAATTTCTGTTTCTTTTAAAAATGGGCCATGATGACGAACCGCTTTCGAAGCTCCGGCAGATAAGACCAACATATCGCCCTGAGCCAATAGTCTTTCCGCACCTTGTTCGTCCAAAATAATGCGAGAATCCATTTTTGACGCCACTTTAAAACTAATGCGACCTGGAATATTTGTTTTAATTAACCCCGTAACAACTTCTTTACGCGGCGACTGCATAGCTAACATTAAATGTATTCCACACGCGCGTGCCATTTGCGCTAATCGAACAATATTTTGTTCTACATTCTGCTTATCAACAGCCATCAAATCCCCAAACTCTTCAACAGCAATTACTATATAAGGCTGAGCGGTATAATAATATTGATCTAATTTCGCAATCCCTTGCGTTTCAAGTTCTGCATTTATTTTTTCATGTTCTGCAAATTGATCGGCATTTATTTTCTCAACAGCTTCATTAAATTGCTCGATGTTTCTTGCGCCAAACTTGCTCATTGATTTATAGCGCTTTTCCATTTCTTTTACAGCCCAGCGAAGCGCATAAACTGCTTTTTTAGGGTCGCGAATAGGGGGCATAATTAAATGTGGAATGTCTGCAAAGGCTGCTAAGTCCACTTGTTTTGGATCAACCAAAATTAAACGTAATGTTTTTGGAGAATGTCGAAATAAAAATCCGGTGATCGTTGCCACCGTAAAAACTGATTTTCCAGAACCCGTCGTGCCCGCAATTAATAAATGTGGCATCTTTCTTAAGTCGACAATTCTCGGTTCGCCATTAGACTGCTTACCTAAAGCAATTGGTAGTTTAACATCGTCTGACCAAAACATTTCATCTGCCAAGAGGTCTTTTAAATAAACTGTTTCGCGGATGGTGTTTGAAGTCTCAATTCCAATTACGTCGCGACCAGGAATTGGAGCAATAATTCGAAGTGATTCCGCAGATAAGGCCAACGCCAGATCATCTGCTAATTCCGTTACTTTGTTTACGCGCACATCTACATTCGGTTTAAATTCAAACAGAGTAACAGCTGGCCCTGGCTTAGCTGCGACAATTTGCCCATTAACATCGAATTGTTTTAATTTTTCTAGCGTAATGTCGGCTTTGCGGCGAATTTCTTTTTCATCAATTTTAACGCGCGTTAAGGGCGGGTCTTCTAATAACGATAATTTTGGCATACTCCAGTTTGCAACCTTACGAGGAGCTCGCGTGGGTAAGACAACTTTGCGACGCGCAACAGGCTCATAAGCCGAAACTTCAACAGATTCATCTATTGTTTCTTCATCTGCCTCTTCAGCTATCGGTTCATCATTTTTTTTCAAATTTAATTGAACGGGTATTAGTAATGGTTTTTGTTCAGACTTAGGCTCTGCTTTTTTCTCTTGAACAGATTTTGCAATTAAATCTTTTTTGCTTTTAATTTTATTTTTTATGTCTTCAACTTTTGGCCATTCCCAATTTTTAAAAACAGCTGACCTTCGTAGCGAAATAATTCCGTCTGCAAGCGCCAAGCTTGGACGAACAATAAGTTCTTCTAAGCTAATTTCAAAACAAAAAACAACTAACACTGATGTTGCTGTCCATAGTAGTAATTGAGCCCCAGGAGAATTTAATATTTTTATTAATCCTGATGCTAAGCCCAACCCAAGCAGTCCACCTGGATAAATTTGATTTTCAAACACTTTTGTTTCTGGCCAATAAATAGTAACTAACGCCGCCATAGAGGCCATCAATAAAATCATCCACACAAGTCGAATGTTTTTTAATTCAATGTTTTTACCCTTAAAACTTAAATAGGACGCTTGAAACAGCCCCGCAACACCTAACCATGATGAAAAACCTAATACTTGATAGACTAAGTCCGCCAAGAAGCTTCCGATTAAACCACAATAATTTAGAGTATTTAATCCATGCCCCAGCGAATTTAAAGAGGGGTCTTTTGGATTATAGCTTATTAGGGCTAAAACAAAGAATAATCCTGCGCCTAAGAAACCAATCGCTTTAACATCATATTTGAATTTTTTAAAAAAGGGGCTCATCTATCTAAATGTAATAGGGCTTATGCCGTCGTGCAAAAACCCTAAGGTCGAGTCAGGTCCAGATTAAAACGACTTAGCACAAAAGCCGCACTTAGCTTGACAATGGTCGATGGCAAAGGCAAAAAACCATCTCGCTGCTGGACACTCTCAGGATGTAAAAACTCGACTATGATCAAAATCAACGAAATATTTTATTCAATTCAAGGTGAAAGCTCATATGCGGGAAACGCAACTGTGTTTATACGCACAACCGCTTGTAATTTGCGATGTACCTACTGCGACACAAAATATTCTTATAATGAAGGAGAATTTTGGTCGATTGAAAAAATTCTACTAACTGTAAAAGAATATGATGCGAAGTATATTTGTATTACTGGTGGAGAGCCTCTTCTGCAAAAAGAAATCCACACACTTATCAACAAATTATTAGATCTTGGACACATCGTTTCTTTAGAAACTAGTGGTTCATTATTAATTAATGATGTCGATCAGCGTGTGAAAATAATTCTTGACGTAAAAACTCCAGACAGTGGCGCCGCAGACAGCTTTAAACTAGAAAACTTGAGTTTCTCGAATGAAAATACTGAATTTAAATTTGTTATTTGTTCTGAAAAAGACTTCCACTGGTCAGAAAATTTTTGTCGTCAACATGAATTAACAAAAAAATTTACAATTTTATACAGTCCATCACATGGCCAAGTACCTGAACGCTGGTTGGCAGAAAATATTTTGCAAAATAAATCAAAAGCAAGGTTGCATTTGCAGCTACATAAGTATATTTGGTTACCCACAACTCGCGGAGTTTAATCCGCACATCAACATTACATAGTGCGGGTTAAATCAATTGATCCGCATGACAACTTTAAAACGAGAGGGATACACATGACTCCAAATCTGAATAACTCAGAAAATCTTTTTGTTGCAAACTTGCAACAGGTTAGCCTTGAGAAACTAGTGAAAAGCAAACTTGAAGTTCTTTTCCAACAGCAAAAAGAAGCTCAAGTTGAGTTAAGCGGTTTATATAATATCGTTCTTGAACAAGTTGAAAGACCTTTAATAGAACTAGCTCTTAAAGCTTATAACGGAAATCAAGTTAAGACAGCTATCATGCTTGGTATTAACAGAAACACTCTTAAAAAGAAAATCGACAACTACAAGTTGAAACCTAAAAAAGGTGCTGCCGCTTTAATGGCTGACGCTATTACTGCTCCAACGACTACTTTAACTCAGTAATCATTTAATTCAGAAATTTCTAATCATCCGATCGAGGGGAAAAGATGAGCCAAAAACTTCCGCCTCAAAGTCTTGAGGCTGAATTTTCAGTACTTGGTGGCCTTATGCTAGAGCGTGAGGCCTATGATCAGGTCGCCGACCTGATCAACTCGACGGACTTCTATAAGCCCTCGCATCAATCTATCTACAAAGCCATATCTGACCTTCATTTGAAGGCTCAGCCAGTGGATTTAGTTACTGTTACCAATCTACTTCAGTCCCGCAATGAGCTTGATATAATAGGTGGGCCCGAATATTTATTAACTTTGGTTGATAAGGTTGTTTCTGCAGCCAATATTGACTCTCATGCTAAAATTATTCGTGAAAAATCTCTTCTACGTCGTTTAATAGCGACTTCTAGCGGCTTAATTGAAAAATCCTACGGATCTGATTATGCCGATGTACAGTCTTTAATTGATTTTGCTGAAAGCGAAATTTTAAAAGTTGGCGAACAAAATGTTTCTTCTGGCCTAGTCGGCTCAATGGAAATCGTTAAAGGTTCTATTGAAAAAATCGAAGATCTTTATCGACGCAAAGCAGATGTAACCGGTGTGCCAACAGGCTTTACCGAGTTAGATCGCATGACCTCTGGCTTACATGCCGGTGAATTAATTATTATTGCAGCTCGTCCTTCTATGGGTAAAACAGCCCTAAGTTTGAATATTGCGTCCCATATGGCGATGCGAGCTAAAAAAACTGTAGCTTATTTTTCGGTCGAGATGGGTAAAGAATCCGTCATGATGCGTTTACTTGCTTCAGAGTCTAAAATCTCTATGGGTGAAATTAGAAATGGTCGTATTCAAGATGCATCTTGGCCAAAACTAATTCAAGCCGCCGGAGCCATTAGTGAAGCTCCTTTATTTATTGATGATACTTCTGGTATTTCACCTTTCGAGATTCGTGCGCGCTGCCGTCGTTTAAAAGCAACACACGGGCTAGATTGCATTATGATCGACTACCTTCAGTTAATGGATTTAAAAATGAAGGTTGAGTCCCGTGAGCGCGCTGTTTCTGAAATTTCTAAGGGCCTAAAAGCGATTGCCAAAGAATTACAAATTCCAATTATAGCTCTAGCTCAGTTAAATCGGGGCGTTGAGGGCCGAGCCGATCGCAGACCAATGTTATCCGATCTTCGCGAGTCTGGTTCTATTGAGCAAGATGCCGATGTCATTATGATGCTTTATCGCGATGACTATTATGATAAAGATGACGCTGATAAAATGGGGCATGCAGAAATTATTATTGGTAAGCAGCGTAATGGGCC
Source organism: Pseudobdellovibrio sp. (assembly GCA_049301055.1). Taxonomy (GTDB): domain Bacteria; phylum Bdellovibrionota; class Bdellovibrionia; order Bdellovibrionales; family Bdellovibrionaceae; genus Pseudobdellovibrio. The sequence goes on from JBAQKN010000021.1 coordinate 108,647, forward strand.
AACAGGAACAGTTAAATTACATTTTGATGCAAAATTTAATAGATTTCGCGATGCAGATGCTGGTTCCGTTTCACCACTACCACCACCACATGCTCCGCCCCCTATGCCAGGCAAACCAAGAAACTTTGCGCCCGGCGCAAGTACTTAAATAAATAAAATGTAGTGATTAAAATTGAAGACACTGACAACGGTTGTCTTCACAAATTAACTGATTTCTACCGTTGGTAAAATCAATTTTTGTTATTTCATCATTCGTTATTTCAAATAAAAATGCATTTCGTCCATCCGTTTGCACCGCTTTATATTTTACTATTTTTTTTTCAAGCGCACCTAAGGTTAGCGCGCCCTGTAGGCGCAGTGGTATCGATGCATCATAGTTTGGAAATTTTTTAATTCGATCTGGAAACCCATCTTCTGACATTTTAAAAACACGCACCTGATTTTTTGTTTCTTCTAAGGGTATATGCTGTACAACAAGTTCTTCATTAGCTTTTGTTCTTAATTGATATTCCGTTAAATCAATTACTTCATTTATAGTTTGAGCGTGTTGTCTTATTTCTTCTAACACGTGTTCAAAACCTGCAGATCCATCACTACTTAGAAAGGCCACACAGTTCTGTAACTCTTGCTGCTTGATTGTTTTTGTTGGCACTTCTTTTGTCGCAATGGCTTTAATCGTTAGGGGGACTGTTTTTTCTTCAATTGGTTCGCCCAAAAAATCAACCAAGTTTGTATCTACTTTATGTATTTCATTTTTAGTAGCACTGTTAAAATTGGACTTTTGCATTAAAAACAAAAATCCAATTCCAATCGTTATAATTACGGAGACAACTTTGAATAAATTCTTCATGGCTTTGATGATAAAATTTCTTTTTTGGCGTCGCTTTCAATTTTATTTAAATTATATATGCTTGGCCCCAAGCCATATGTTTTTTCCTGACATTTGGTATACCCAATATCTTTTTCTGTCTTTGAATATCCAAAGCGCCCCGTTGTTGAATCGTTTGGATTTGCAGATACTTTTCCTAAGAAAACTCTACGTTTTAGCTCTGCTAAGCTTAAGTTTCCAATTTTTGAATTTATCGTCAAAGAACAGTAATTCTGTGCTGACTTAGCTGTTTTATCTAACGAAGCCTCTTCCGCTGCTGACTTAGTAATAAATGGAAATATTGTTGTATATATACTTAAATTCGCGCTGCTAAACGCTTTTTCTCCGGATCTAGCAAGCTCATCTTGAAAGTAGACTCGCGCCTGAATTAATCCATCCACAAAGCGACGATCACGACTTGGCGTCGAATACTGATCAAACTTTTCTGCATCTAAACATACTGATGATTCATCTTGATTGGCATCCCCAGTGCTGTCGTTTTTTGTTTTCAGTAAAGCTAATTCGGCTTTAGCAACTTCTGCTTCTGCAACAGCTGTTACTCTTTGTTGAAAGTCAGAACACGCATCTTTAAGTAATCGCAAAACAACTTGATCAACAGATTCTTTGACTTTTGCTAACTTGCTAATTGCTCCAGTCTTCCATTTTGAAACTCCAACTTTATGTTGCTCTTCACTATAACCAGGAACTACTGATTCGGGTTTATTCATATAGTCAACCGGACGCCAGTATCGAAATCCCGCATAACTTCCTGGTAGATATATGTTTATATTTTTTGTTTCATCATTTTTATCAACTTCGGGTTCAAATATCCATGCGGGGTTTGGCCAACTTAATCGCTCTTGAACTTCTAATCCACTTAAACGACCGACTGTCGAATTAAATAATAAATCTGGATTTCCTGTCTTTGTAATATCTCGGATTGTCCATGAGTGATGATTCTTATGAGTTGTTAAAATTAATGTGCCGGGCCCGACGGCCTCAAATGGGATTGAATATGTATCTAAGGGCATGGAATGAGTACTAACGAGATCATAAATCCAAGTTAAAAAAACCTTTAATCTAGGAATGCCTTCTGAAAATTTATCATATCTTTTAATATCGTTCGAAATTAATTCTACGCGCGAAGAAACAGGATTGTGAATTACAAAAGGTAATTTATTTTCATATGAAAATATAATTCTAAGCGAATAGACCAAATCGGCACAATCGACTCGAATTCCATAATAAGGATTTGGTGAGCCATCTTTATTTACGGCTCTAGAAAATAAATGTGAATCCGTTGAATCGCGCAACCAGTTTTTATACTTTTGCTCCCACTCGCTAGACCATTGATTTTCTGTAGTCCACACATTCGCCTTCGCTGTTAACGAAATAGCTCCAACTGCTGTAAATATTCCAACTAGCAATAATACTTTTATTTTTGAAGCTATACTTTTCATACACACCTACGTTCAAAAGTTTATGACTACTTCGTTGCTTCCAAAAAATGGGCCTAAAAACTTCGTCCTTACAACGTCTATATTTGCTTTTAGGGTTTTGGGTGTATCAAAGCTAGACATTGTGCCTAAACTTGTTGGTCCCTTAGCTTTCTAATTGTATCGCGCTTAACCATTTGATTAATTAAAGGTGTCCTTTATATAGAAGCATCTAAACCCATAGATTCCTTCAGAATGAAGCGTCTGTGCATTTAGTAGAACTAGTGATTTACAAGAGTGAGTATTAACCAGTGCAAGCAGGAGGCGAGCCATGGGAACAGTCATTAAGCATTTCGCAGATCGCACACAAATCGATGCCGATGTAATGGAAACAGAGCTTTTTGCAGCTCTTCGCGCCCTAGAAGTTGACCCAAAAGACATGACTGTAGACGACCTTCGCGAGTGTCTACTTATCTATCTAGATGAAGTTTTTTATGGAATCAGCCCCGAGCGTGCCCAGTAAATAAAAACAAAAGGTTCCAGCTCACATTTGGGGATGCTGTGCGACAAAAAGTTGTCGTCGTTCAATACTACTTATTTTAAATTCGACGCTAATTCTTTCTTTAGTTTTTCAATTTGAGACACTGTTTTTTTGTAGCGCTGATGAGATATTTTTTCATATCCCATAGCCAAGTCCAACACCCCAAGAGCCGTTTTTTTGTTGTCCATTTCATTTAAGATCCGAGCCTTTAATAAATACAATTGCGGCTCGTTTCCTTCAGGGTATAGTAGAGCAGAGTCTACTTCTGCCAAAGCTGTTGTCAGATTTTTTTCTTTTAATAAATAACGACTGTGCTTTTCATGGTATACATAGCTGACTGGATATTTTTGTAAAAGTTGTTGATATAATTTTTCTACTGTTTCCTTTGCTTCAGCTTCTTTCAGATAGGCAATCGCCAATAAAATTTCTCCGGGTTTTTCTGTGGTTAATTTTTTCTTACCAATCAGCATGATAACTTGATTTAATGATTCTTTTCTTTCCTTGGCCAGACCCTGAGCCGCATACAGCCTTGAAATCATTAACAATACTTCTTCTTTACCAAATGCTCCAACATCCCCTAACGTGCTCTCAGCAATAGCTTCTGTTAATTTTTTTTCATTCTTCAAAAGTTCAGAAAAATTTTCTATCGCAGCTTTTGCTTTTAAAGTTGCTTCATTTGATAATGGTTTTTTATCTTTAAGTTTTTCAATCCAATCTGTTGTCCAGCGATATTTATCCATTGCCGAATAGGACATGGTTATAGCTTTTTCCAACGCTCTTATGTGTTCTATTTGGTTTATCTCTTGTGTTTGATCTTGCTCTTCAGCGCTTGAAACTTCTGCCGCAAGCTTATAGTTTAAATCGGTGTCTTTTTTAGATAGCGAAAACCATTTAATCGCATCTTCAAAATTTAATGTATTATAGGCATTCATTCCCATCATTGAAATAGAAATGGCATCACCCAGTCGAGCTTTTTTTTCAAGTTCTGCAATTGCAATTGTGTTTTTTAAATTTTCACCAAGCTGTTTGGCAAATAGTGTGTCGGGCTGATAATCTAACCAACGGGCGACCTCTTGATCTTTTTGATTAATTAATATGAGTGTTGGAATTGCCTTAACGTGAAACTTTTCAGAAAGCTCTAAGTTTTCCGGCAGATCAATGTTAATTTTTTTAATATCTAAATTTTTAAAAAGCGCTTGAATTTTTTTTTGTGGATAAACCTCTGTTTGCATTCGTATGCATGCTGGGCACCACGGGGCTGAGAAGATATATAGCTTGAGTTTATCTATTATAACTAAGTCTGACTTTTTATTTTCTTTTTTGTTTACTGGGTCGGCAGATGATTTTGTTTTTTCTTTCGTTTTAGATAGCTCAATTTCTTTTTGATGCTTTTCGCAGGCTGTTTTTTTATCGTCGCAAACATAAAAGTTAATTTTTACTTTTTTTGTTTGAGAAGGAACTTGAAATAAAAAAAGCTTTTCTGCTTTTGTTGTAGGTCCAAATGAGGTTTCAGAGCTATCCGCTGTTAAGCTAGCGGGAGCTTCGGCATTTAAATGAAATCCAGCGTTAGTCGTGATCTCAATTTTATTGTCAGTGACTTTAAAAACAACCTGGTCATCTGTTAATCGTGCGCGAGCTGCTAAGCAAAAAAACAAGCCAAGAAAAAATATACTTACTACACGTAATGCTTTCATTAAAGCCTCCAAAAAATAAAGGACTCTAATAGAGTCCTTTATTCATTAGATCTTGTCAAAATTCGAGTCCGCCACTTGTGGCCGACCGTCCTAAACTAGTTGCGCTCTACAGCAACTTGAATTGCAGCTTCAAAACCTTCAGCGTAGCGAATAATCGCTTTGTGAGTTCCTAAAACTTTAATCGGCTCTTCTAAATGGATATCACGACGATCAACAGAGTGACCTAATTTTTCCAATTGCTTAGAAATATCTAACGTCGTAACAGTTCCAAATAACTTATCGCCTTCACCAGCGTTTAGCTTGAAAGTAACAGTTGTGCCTTTGATTTTATTCAAAAACTCTTGTTTTTCAGCCATAGCTTTTTTCTTTTTAGATTCAGCAACGCGTTTTAAATGGTTATATTCGTTTACCTTTGTTTCAGTTGCTTCAACAGCTAACTTGCGTGGAAACAATAAGTTTCGTGCAAAACCCAAAGAAACGTTTACTAAGTCGCCGATCTTTCCTAAATCTTTAACATCTTTTTGTAATATTACTTTCATAAATCCCTCATTTTAAATTAATTAGCTTTTATTTTTTTTCGTACTCTTTTTCTAAAATCAACCCAGTAATCAATTAATCCAAAAAGGATTAATGCCGGAGCTAGTTGTAAAAAAATAACGAAATACAGTATTGTTTTTGAAAATGAACCCACTCGAAATGCGCGTGTTAAAAACTCTGTGACAACCAATCCCTGAAAGAAATAGGCAACCGCAGAAAGGATAACAATATTTAAACTTATTTTTTGCAAAAGCTCTTGGTTAAACGAAACCAAACTAAAAAACCCTGCAAATAATGATATCCAAATAAATGCATCTGGTAATCGAAACTCAAGCCATCTTAAACCCGAAGCAACTTTTGTTCTTTGAATATGAAACAACTTATTTATTTTACTTTCTAAAATAAATCCCAGCGCTAATGAAACAAACAACGTCGCTGCAAAAATTCCAGGTAAATAATTTGCCAGCGCAGAAACTTCTATTGGATCTTCTGGAAACGCTTTATTCATAGCCGTTTGTAACGGATTCAAAAACTCTAAAATTACGTTTTTTTCAATGAAAAATCGATTCACTAAACTTAACGTTGCCATCGCAAAAACCAACCCAGATATTAAAGAAAAAAGTCCTGCTTGTTTCCAATTAACACCGCGTTTTTCCAATTCACTATAAGTGCCTAGAGTCATCCAAATGGCTCCTATGTAAATTGAAATTAAGGTCATATCTTGTGCGAATAGTGCTGTCGTAAGTAAAAGGCCCGCAGTCCAAAATACAATCGGCTTAACTGAAACAGAGAGAGCTCTTAAAAATGGAGCCCCAAGTACAGAAAATAAAACAGACATGATAACACTTGCTAGTGTTAGCAAAAATAAATTCGTCTGTTTGTTTTTCTGAGTCACGTTCACTTAAACCGTCTTTCAACTACATGTCGTCTTTTTCGTAACGCTCAGAACGGGCATGCATTGCTGCCTGCTTACGTAATTGCATTTTAGCTTCGCGCTCTTTTTCACGAGCCGCCGAATCAGACAAACCTTTTTTGAATGCTTCAACATGTTTTAATGCTGGTATACGTTCATCAAGTTTTGTGTGCATAAAGCGTAAAACTTTATCGTTAATGCGCATAGTACGCTCTAACTCAGCAACCGCTTGAGGATTGGCTTCAAAAACAGTGTGAAAATAAACTGCTTTTTTTAATTTACCAATTGGTGATGCTAAAGTTCTTTTGCCCCACGTTTCTAATGTGTGAACAGCGCCGCTAAAGCTAGCAATTGTTGCTTTGTTTTTCTTGAATAATTCTTTTTGTTCTTCAAGAGAAGCATCCGGATGAACGATAATAATAGCTTCATACGGGCGCTTAAGATTGGTCTTAAGATCCATAAATTTCCCTTCGGTTAAAGCCCCACCGACATTGGAGGAGCAAGGATGACTTTAAAATGTGTAACAGGTCTAACATTTTCACCACTAGTGGACAAGACCTGTTTGAGCCACTTATTATATTATTATGCGGTTTGAAATAGAAGTTTTAGATGGAAATCAGAAGGGAAAAAGAATTTCGCTTAGCAGTGGATTATTGCTTGGACGTACAGCAAGTCATTTAAAATTTTCTGACAGTCTTATGGCTGAGTCACATGGAATTTTAATGCTAGATCATAAAAAAGCATGGAATATCGAATGCTTAGACAATAATTTTATACGTATTGGTATAAGTGAGCTTCGTCGAATTTCATTAATTCCAGGCCTTATCTTTCATTTGGGTCAAACCGGATTCAAAGTTGTGGAAAAAGGCGAGCCCCTAGTTGAAAATTGGAGCGATGGCTTAAAAACCTGGCTTAAAAATAATCCCGCAGAACGCAGACAATCTGATATTTTTTTCTTCCTTCACCCAATACGCTTAACATTTGAGCAGGGGCCGCAGTATGAAGAATACTTAACTTTGGGCTATGGCCCACGAATAATTGGTTTCAACAATTTAGATTTAAATTTAAAAGACCCCTCGGCCCCGCGAGAGGTTGGACGCTTTTTCCAAATTGGCGAACAATCCTATTTAGAAAATCTTTGTGGCAATAAGTCCTTAATTAATTCAAAATCTTTTGATCAACACCCAATTCAAGATGGCGATATCTTAAAAATTGGCTCAACTTTAATTGAACTGAGTATTTTAATATGACAGAAAAAAATATTTTTATCGAAAAAAAAACAGGTTCCTTCTTAGCGCTTGATGGAACTCCAATTTATTACGAAGTTCGCGGGCAGGGCGAGCCCATTGTGTTTATTTATGGAATCGCCTGTTTAATGAATCATTGGCATCATCAAGTTGAACACTTTTCTAAAACAAATACTGTTATTCTTTTTGATATTCGCGGGCATCACAAAAGCACGCCCGTAAATAATCTTAACAACATGACGCTTGAGCATTTATCATTTGATTTAAAAGGATTACTTGGTCACTTAGAGCTCAAAAAAGCACATATTGTTGGTCATAGTTTTGGTGTGCCTTACATGATTAAAGCCTATGAACAATTTCCAGAAATTTTTAGTTCTTTAACTTTTATAAATGGTTTTTCAAGAAACCCACTAAAAAAACTTTTTGGAATTGATTTTGTTGAACCTTTGTTTCTTTTCTTGCGCGATCAACATAGAAAATCACCGGACTTGTGGAATGCTTTATGGCGCGGGATGATTGATAATCCAATTGCATTTCAGCTTGCGGCATTGGCTGGCGGATTTAATCTTCGTCTAACACAATTTAAAGATGTTGAAATGTATGGACGGGGCGTTTCAAGATTAGAGCTGCCATTATTTTTTGAACTTTTTGAACAGCTTTTACAGTTTGATGGCAATCATGTCTTACCAACAATTTCATCACCAACTTTAATTTTAGCCGGAGATAAGGATATGCTAACCCCCCCATCTTACCAAACTGAAATGCATTCCCTAATTCGCGGTTCTGAGCTTATGAAAATTCCATATGGTTCGCACTGCAGCCAATTAGATTTTCCTGAATTTGTAAACTTAAAAATAGCTGAATTTGTTAAAAAAAATACACACTAACACAATCTTAACTTTTTAAAATTCTGAAACCCTTGTATAGATTGCCTATAAATAATAACCACAGGGAGTTTTATGAAGTTATCCATCCTCGTATTTGCAATCGTTTTATCATCTATTAGTTCGTTCGCACGATCTTGTTATGTTGCGAAGCAAACTGTTTATACTAATCTACCGAAAGTGATTTGCTTAGATTCCTTAAACCTTAATCAAAACGATGGGTCTGTTTTTTTAACAACAGATCTTAACGCTGCCACTATGCAAACCTTAAAAACAACTTCATATAGTCGTCACACTGAAGATGTTATTGGTTTTATTGCAACTCTAAGTTTAATTTCTTCTTGGAATGGCGGATGTTTTCAGGGCGAATCAGCAGATATCATTATTGGTGGAAAAATTGATTCGCGATATGCACCTGAAGTTAATACGGATGATTTAAGTGTTACTCTTGTTTACCAATCAACTAATGATACGTGCCACTCGGAAGCAACAACAGAAACTTTCGAATATCTTTTAACAAATTTAGTTAAATAATAAAAAAGGGGGGAAGCAATAACTTCCTCCCTTTTTTCTTTTTGTTAATTTATTTATATGCTACTTTTGTTACTTTCCAACCGGCACCCTGAACAGAGGCGTCTGATTTAAAAACAAGCTTCATGCTATTGCCCTTAACACTTGCTGAAAAGCTATCGTCATTACTGCCACTTAGTGTTTGCACAACAGTTCCGTTTGAATCAACAATTTGAACCGTGTCATAAGTTCCTTCTGTATTAAATGTTTCAAAATAAACCGCGATCTCTTTTGCTCCCGGAACCTTAACATCATAAGTTTTGTTTGTATTTGGCAAGTATGGACTTACAGACTCAACAGCTGCGGGTTGAGTTAACCAATTCGAAGGATCATTTACATCTAGGGGTGGAATGGTATTTGTTAAGGCGTTATAAGCATTAACTAAACCACCTGATTGAGTTTTTCCACGAATGCCTGCAATCGGTCGCGCAGTTGCGATAAGTCTTTGTTTTAACTCTATCGCTGTTAGCGCTGGTTCGTGTGACCAAACTAAAGCTGCAACACCAGAAACGTGTGGCGTTGCCATTGATGTTCCTGACCAAGACGCATAGTTTCCACCAGTTGATGAGTAAATATTTACCCCTGGAGCTCCTATATGAACTTGTTTTTTTCCAAAGTTAGAAAAATCTGCTAACTCGCCCTTATTGTTTACCGCTGCAACGGAAACAATATTAGCTACATCGTAATTTGCTGGATATGTGGCAACAGTATCATTATTAGTTCCATCATTGCCGGCTGCGGCAATAAAAATTGCTCCCGCATCATTTGATCTTTTAATAGCATCTAATAGTGTCTGAGAAAATCCGCCGCCGCCCCATGAGTTACTCATTACCTTTGCGCCCATTTTTGTTGCGTAATCAATTGCCTTAAGTGCACTTTCTAAAGTTCCTGATCCGCTGGAATCAAGAAACTTAACAGCCATAATTTGCGTATCCCAGTTAACTCCAACAATTCCTTTTCCGTCGTTACCCTTTGCGCCGATCGTTCCAGAACAATGTGATCCATGACCTTGGTCATCCATTGCATTACCATCACCCGTTGCTGCATTGAATCCGTGAATATCATCGATGACACCATTGTTATCATCGTCGATACCAGCTTTTCCATTAGCCTCGACAACATTAGTCCATAAATTATCTTTTAAGTCCGGATGATTAAAATCAACACCCGTATCAATAACTGCAACGATCATTTTTTTAGAACCTGTTTCGATATCCCACGCTTTTTCAGCATCAATATCAACTCCTACAACTCCCACAACTCCTGTTGAGTCTTTTTGTCCTGCATTTGTCATTCCCCAAAGTTGTCCAAACATTGGATCATCTGCTTTGCGGCTCATGTGATAAATATAATTTGGCTCTACAATTTCAACCATTTCGTTATTTAATAGTGATTTAATTGCTGACATTTCTGTTTCAACAACTGCGCGCTTAACAACAATAATGTTTTGCGCAGGTAGGGTTGATTTAACGTATGCACCCAAGTCATAAGACAGTTGCGCAGTTGATTTCATGCTAACAATGTTTGATTTTAATCGAACAATATATTCACCAGGCACAGATTCAATTTGCTTAGCTTGAACAACTGTCGACATTGCAAGAATTGAAATAATTGACGCGCAAAAAGCTCTTCCTTTAAGATTCATTACGACTCTCCTTCCATGAGATATTTTTTTTGAATTGAAAAAAGCGTAGCAAGTCAGGCTTTGGGCGGGGAGTGAATTAATTTTCAGCATGACTAATCTAGACGTTAATCCGTGAAAAACAGACCTGTGTATAATGTTTATGAATTCTTGGTATTAGTTATTTTTATTATTCAACACGCTTGCTGGTATTAGGTCTGCCATTAAACAACTTTTTTATTAATTTTATTTTCTGATAAATTTTCAAAATCAAAAGACATTTGCGTGGGTAACGTAAAAGAAGAGTTTTTGTTTAGCGAAATAAATTTATCTGGGTTTTCAAAAATTGTTTTACGCTCAGAAGGCGTCTGAACGTGGCTTCCCGTGGATTGCTTAATTAAGTGTTTTATGAATGCTTCCTTAACAGAGTCGCTAGCGTTTGGATTAAAACCAATTTCTTTCATTAGATCGCCAATTTTTTTCATAGCAATACCCCTTCGCTTCGCAATTTAAATTTGCGATTATCGTCTTAACCTATCGTCATAGTGCTCTGGCTTATTAAGATGAAAGTCTGGGTGTCGTGCTTTTGTTGCTTAAAATCCTTATGCCGTACGGTTTTGAGACGTTTTTACTTTTTCTTGGGGTTAACCATGACTTGGTGCTCGTAAAATAATTTTTAAAATTGATCTGTTCGATTTAAAACAAATGTTCCAATTTTTTTGGTGGTTCCATTAATCATGCGTTCGTAAAAATAACCGGTTAGCTGTTGTGTTTCTGTAATTTTATATATTTGAAAAAAGCGATCTCTACTGTTTATTACAAATCCACTAGATCCTTCGCCCACGAATCCTAATTGTTCTGTTTCAAAACTATTACTCATGGATTCTTGTTGGTTTTTAAATATTTTAATGCTGCCTTTTAAAATTTGACCATCCCCTTTAGTAATAGGATTGATTACTATTGCTAGGCTTCCATATTCGGCATTGTTGATATCTGTAATGCGACCACGATAAGTTCCATAAATGGGTTCAAGTTGCTTTACTGTTGCGGCCTTAGCGCCAGATAAAAAAGAATTTAAATCTTTGATTTCAACGTTGTTAAGATTTTTTTTAAGTTCGTTTCCATCACGCGAATTTTGCAAAATCCATTCGTAAGATTTTAGCCTTCGATAATCGAATGTTTTTCCTGGCTTTACATGCGCTTCTTCATTGTGATTTTCGGCAACGATTGCTTCAATTTTTTTTGCAGGCAAGGGGTTCACTGCTTCAATTTTTAGATTAGCTTTGGTAAATGCTTCTGGCTTACTTACTTGCAAACCTAGATCGACTAAAAATACTTGTAGAATTTGACCCAACAGCTCTTCTTGTTTTCTGTTTTCAGACCCATCAGCAATATTTTGAAATTTTGTTTTTATGTTTTCAAGCTCTGATTTTGTGAAGCTGAGCTCTTCTTGAGATTTTATTAAATTTTTATAATCTGCTGTTTCACGAAATGTTGTTTCACCATAATTTCGTCCATACATAAACGCGCCAACACAGACACAAAGAACAATGAATATTTTTATAAAATCTTTCATTGCTCTTTTATATCCTAAGACCTGCTTTTAAGCACGCCTTAACCTTCTCCGCCACCATGAACTTCTTGTTTTTTGGTAATTGATGCCCGTAAGTACTCTCGGTTCATTTTAGCTATATTAATTAGTGAGATCTCTTTCGGACAAGCCGCTTCACAAGCGCCCGTGCTCGTGCATGAACCAAAACTTTCAGCATCCATTTGCGCAACCATATCTAGGGCGCGTTGGTTTTGCTCTGCCTTACCTTGCGGTAAAAGTGCTAAGTGAGAAATTTTTGCGCTTGTAAATAATGATGCTGATGCATTTTTACAAGAAGCAACACAGGCTCCACATCCAATGCATGCTGCTGATAAAAAGGCCTCGTCGGCTTCGGTTTTTGGAATTGGACTAGCGTTTGCCTCAGGAGCACTTCCAGTATTAACAGAAACAAAACCTCCTGAAGAAATAATGCGGTCAAAGGCTGTTCTATCGCACATTAAGTCTTTAAGAATTGGAAATGCTTTCGCTCTCCATGGTTCTAAAACTAATTTTTCGCCATCCTTAAAGTTTCTCATGTGAAGTTGGCAAACTGTTGTCCCTTTTTGTGGGCCATGCGCGTTTCCATTAATCATAAAACCGCAACTTCCACAAATTCCTTCGCGGCAGTCATGATCAAATGCTATTGGCTCTTCACCTTTTTTAATAATTTCTTCATTTACCGCATCTATCATTTCTAAAAACGATGCGTCCGGAGAAACCTGTTTTGCTTCATAATTTACGAAATCGCCCTTAGCTTCTGTGTTTTTTTGGCGCCATACTTTTAAAGTTAAATTAATTGGTTTTTTATTATCCATTTTGTTTCCTATTTGTACGAGCGTGTTGCTAGTTTCACGTTTTCGAACTTAAGCTCTTCTTGGTGGCGAGTTTGTGGCTTCGCAGCCCCATTCCACTCCCACGCAGCCACATGACAAAACTTTTCATCATCACGCTTTGCTTCGCCATCGATTTGATATTCTTCGCGGAAATGACCGCCACAAGATTCTTCACGCGTTAAGGCATCTCGGCACATGAGTTCACCTAATTCGATAAAATCTGCTACACGACCAGCTTTTTCTAATTCATTATTTAATCCCGCAGCTTCGCCCGGAATTCTAACATTATGAGAAAATTCTTCGCGCAATTTTTGAATTTTAATAATGGAATCAGATAGACCTTGTTTATTTCTAGCCATTCCACAATTTTCCCACATGATATGGCCAAGCTCTTTGTGAAAGCTTTCTACTGTGCGAGCGCCTTTTGTATTTATCAATTTTTGAATGTCGTTTTTAACGTCATTTTCACAATTTTTAAAAGCATCGTTTGATGTTGTAACGGCACCTAGTTTTGTGTTCGCTATATAATCACTAATCGTGTTTGGCAAAACAAAATAACCATCTGCTAAACCCTGCATAAGTGCCGAAGCTCCAAGACGATTGGCTCCGTGATCAGAAAAATTCGCCTCTCCAGCAACAAATAATCCTGGAATTGTGCTCATTAAATTATAATCCACCCAAAGACCACCCATTGTATAATGAGGAGCGGGATAAATTCTCATCGGTGTTTTGTATGGATTTTCTCCAGTGATTTTATCATACATTTGAAAAAGATTTCCGTAACGCTCAGCAATTTTGTCTTCGCCTAAGCGCTTAATGCTATCGTTAAAATCTAAGTAAACAGCCTGTTCGCCCTGGGCTCCAAATCCTTCATCAACGCGATATTTTGCTTGTCGAGACGCCACGTCACGAGGAGCTAAGTTTCCGAAACTTGGGTAAACGCGCTCTAAATAATAATCTCTTTCATTTTCAGGAATTTCATCTGGTTTTCTTAAATCACCTTTTTTCTTAGAAACCCAAACGCGACCGTCATTTCGTAATGATTCGGACATTAATGTTAATTTAGATTGGTTTTCTCCGTGAACAGGAATGCAAGTCGGGTGAATTTGTGTGTAACACGGATTTGCCATGTACGAACCACGCTTATGAGCTCTCCAGGCCGCAGTTACTGCGCATGCCATTGCGTTTGTAGATAAGTAAAATACATTGGAATATCCACCCGTTGCTAAAACGACTGCATCGGCTTCATGAGATTCAATCGCTCCGGTAATTAAATTTCGGATAATAATTCCACGTGCTTTGCCATCAACAACAACTAAGTCTAACATTTCTGTTCGTGTGTGTAGCTCAACAGAACCTAAATCAACCTGTCTCATCATTGAAGAATACGCACCCAACAACAACTGTTGACCAGTTTGTCCGCGAGCATAAAAAGTTCTAGATACCTGAGCTCCTCCAAACGAACGATTTGCAAGCAAACCGCCATATTCGCGAGCCAGTGGAACACCTTGAGCAACTGCTTGATCAATAATTCGCACTGATGTTTCAGCTAAGCGATATACATTGGCTTCGCGCGCGCGAAAATCTCCACCTTTTACAGTGTCATAAAACAAACGTTGGATAGAGTCTCCGTCGTTTTGATAATTTTTAGCCGCATTAATTCCGCCTTGTGCTGCTACCGAATGGGCGCGACGAGGTGATTCATGTACGCAGAATGCTTTAACTTTATATCCCAATTCGCCCATCGAAGCCGCCGCTGATGCGCCCGCTAGGCCTGTGCCAACCACTATAACTGTGTGTTTTCTTTTGTTTGCTGGATTCACTAACTTCATATGAAATTTATGATCTGTCCATTTTGATTCTATCGGTCCACCGGGTGTCTTGCTATCTAAGATGACTGACATAATGTCCTCGCTTTATTTGTGAAATAAAAATACGTAAAGGGGTTGAGATAAAAATCCGCCGGCAACGATAACCGCATAAATCCACGCAAACTTTTTGATTCCGCTTTGCATTTTGCGTTCTAAAAATCCAAAAGATTGAAATATTGAACTGGCGCCATGAGAAAGGTGAAACATTAGTAAGACAAGACAAACAACATACCAAACAACATAGCCAGGTTGAGCAAAAACCTCGAACATTAATCGACTTAAGTCGCGCATTTGAACACCATTAACTGTCGTTTCGTAATTGGTTCCATACTTAAAAGTAATCAAATGAAGTATAATGAACGCCAAAATTGCAGAGCCCTGAACGGCCATATACCTTGAAGCTGCCGGTGTTCCCTTTGATCCATTTGGCAGAACTGCATATTTTATTTGTCTTGCAGCACGGTTTTCAATCGTCAAAGAAATCGCGGTGGTTACATGAGCAATCAGTGCCAATATAAGAATAATTTCCGCCGGATAAAGTATAAGTTTATTCGACACAATGGCGTGTCCATAAGCATTGTACGCATCCGAGCTAAACAAAATTAAAAGATTGCCCGCCATATGAGTAAATACAAACCCCATCCACACAAGTCCAGTCAGTCCCATGATATATTTTCTACCAACGGTCGACTTTATAAAATCTAGCATATTAAGATCCTTCGATTTTTAATTATCAATTTGTTTTCATTTAAATATTCCTTAAGCTACTCCTTGAAATTTCAAAAGTCATTTTTCTGCCATTTTTTTGCAACATGTTATGTTGAAAATATATTTCTGTTTTCAGGCACTTAGGCTAGCTTATCGTTAATCAACAGAGGTAATTTCTATGAAAGTTTTTGTTTGTCTAAAACAAGTTCCCGACACCGAAACGAAAATCAAAATCCTACCTGACGCTTCGGGTATCGATACAACTGGCATTAAATGGGTCATGAACCCATATGATGAATATGCCGTTGAAGAGGCTATTAAGTTTCGTGAAAAAAATCCAACAGCTCAAGTTTGGGCTATAACAGCTGGGCCAAAAACTCGCGCTGTTGAAGTTCTTCGAACCGCCTTGGCAATGGGTGCTGATGAAGCAATTGTTATTAATGCGACAGAAAGCTTAGATGCCATTACTACGGCCAGTGCTTTGGCGAAAACAATCCAAAACGAAGGCGGGGCACATTTAATCCTAACTGGTAAAATGGCCATTGATGCAAATCAGTCTTCCGTTCCACAAATGATTGCTGAGTTTTTAAATATGCCACACACAACTGTTATTTCAAAATTTGAGGCAACTCCAGAATTTTTTACCGTTGAGCGCGATGCTGATGGTGGCAACAAAGAAATCGTTCAACTTATGTCTCCGGCGCTTGTTGCTGCAAACAAAGGTTTAAATTTACCTCGTTATGCAAGTCTTCCTGGAATTATGAAGGCTAAGAAAAAAGTAATTAAAGAGATTGAATTTTCTTCTTTAGAAATTCAACCCACAGAACAAAGAGTGAAGTACATAAGCTTTGAGCTTCCCGCCGAAAAACCAGCAGTAAAACTAATTCCTGGCGATGCCGCTTCGCAAGCAGCCGCTTTGGTTCAAGCTTTAAGAAACGACGCAAAGGTTATTTAATTTTATTACTTACGAATGGGGTTTTTTATGTCAAAACTTTTAATTTTTACTGAATTTCAAAATGGAAAAATCAAACGCAGCTCTCAAGAGTTGTTGCAGTTTGCAGCCAAGTCTGGAAATGCCGTAGTAGCATTAGCCCTAGGCGCAACGGCACAAACCGATGGAACACAGGCTGCTCATCATGGCGCTACCGAAGTTTTTTATTGTCAAAATGCTGATTTAACTAATTATAACCCTGAATTATTTGCAGCTGTTGTTGTGGAAACTATTCAAAAATCTGGCGCTGAGGTTGTTTTAGCTTCATCATCTTCGACAGGAAAAGATTTATTTCCGCGCGTTGCTGCGAAAATAAAGGCCGGAATTGTCTCTGATGGAATTGAAATTCAGATTTCTGGCGCTGACATTAAAATAAAAAAACCTTTTTACTCTGGGAAATGTTTTGCTACAGCGACTTTTCAAAACTCTGCCGTAAAAATTATTTTAATGCGACCAAATCAATTACCTGTTGTTGCTGCAGACACGTCAAAATCAGCCATACTTACTGAAATTGCTTTTGCAAAACCGAACTTAAAAACATTAATCAAAGATATCGTGAAAGGAACCTCTGAAAAGTTAGACTTAACAGAGGCAAATATTATTGTATCGGGTGGACGCGGACTAAAAGAGGCTGGCAATTTTAAAATGTTAACCGAATTGGCTGATGTTTTGGGGGCCACGGTTGGCGCGACCCGCGCGGTTGTGGATGCCGGGTGGGTTGGTCACTCGATGCAAGTTGGACAAACTGGCAAAACAGTTGCTCCCTCATTATATATTGCGGTTGGTATTTCGGGAGCAATTCAACATTTAGCAGGAATGAGCGGAAGCAAGGTTATTGTCGCTATCAATAGCGATCCAAATGCACCCATTTTTCAAAAAGCAACTTACGGTATTGTTGGTGATGCGTTTGAAATTATACCTCAGTTAACTGCTGAATTTAAAAAAGCATTACACTCTTAATGTCTCATGTTCGAGGCTTTTTAATTGGATTTATCGTTTGGGTTATTTATAAGATACTATCCCAAACATGGAAAATTAATATTATTGAGCCCGAAGAGTTAAAACAAAGATTATCCACAAAGAAGCCGTTTATTTTAGCTCACTTTCACCAAGACGAATTGGCCCTATTAACCCTAACTCCAATTTACAATATCGCAACAATGTCTTCAAAAAGTAAAGATGGCGAAATTATGGCGACCGTTCTGCGTCTTCATGGAGTTAAGGTTTCACGAGGGTCTTCAAGTCGCGGCGGAGTTTCGGCGCTAAAAGGGCTTATTGAGTATTGTCGGAAAGGTTCCAACTCTTGCATCGCAATTGATGGGCCAAGAGGTCCAATTTATGAACCCAAACCTGGGGTTTTTGAATTATCGCGCTTATTAAAATCTCCGATCTATGCGGGTGGTGTTTCTTGCGATCACGCATGGCATTTTCCAAAATCATGGAATAAAACATTTCTTCCAAAGCCTTTTTCTAAAATAACTGTTGTTTGGAATAAGGCCTTTGAGCCGATTACTAAAGGGCAGGATCCAAGGTCCGCCGAACTAGCCAAAGAGTTGCAAAATCAACTTTTTGCCGCGAGACAGCAAGCGACCTATTTGTTGGCGCCAACGACAACGAAACTGTAACATTTAATTATTATATTTGAATTGAATCTTACAACAAAGGATTGCTTGTTATGAATTGGTTTATATCGTTTATTTTTTTGGCTTCGACATTGGCTTTTGCTCAAACTGCAAACCAAGTTGTTGCAACTGTCGGAAGCAAAAAAATTACTCTTGATGATTTCAATAAAAAATACAAAGACGTTACATCTCAAGTATTAGTAAATCCTCCATCAAAAAAATTATTTTTAGAAGATCTTGTTCGTTTTGAAGTTGGGGTTCAAGAAGCTCGCAAGCGTGGTCTTGAAAAAGATCCTGCTGTTCAAGATCGTTTCAATCAAGAACTTTACAAAGCCTTACTTGAAAAAGAACTTGGTCAAAAAGTTCAAGAAAACAGTGTTTCTGAAGCAGAAATGAAAGCCTGGTATTCAAAAAATCCACAAATTCGTATCTCTGATATTCTAATCGAAGTAAAGGTGGGAGCTACGGAGGCCCAGCGTGCTGAAGGTAAAAAACGGGCAGATGAAATTTTATCTGAAGTAAAAAAATCAAAACGCCCTTTTGAAGAATTAGTACGGCTTTACTCTGACGATCTTACAACTAAAAACTTAGGTGGAGACGTTGGGTGGCAAACTCGAGCTTCATTAATTCCTCCATACTATGATGCCGCTGTTGCTTTAAAAGCTTCAGAGATTTCAAATATTGTTGAAACACCGTATGGCTTTCATATCTTAAAACTAACGGGTCGGCGCAGTTTTGAGGAAGCAACAAAGCGTGAAATTAGAATGGCTGTATTCGACGAAAAACGTAAACTTTTGTTTGATGAGTTCTTTAACCGTATTAAAAAGCAGTACCAAATAAATGTTAATTCGAAGTTGGTTGAATAATATTCTTTCTTTTATCGCTGTAGGATTGCGCCTCGTTAAGTCGAGGCTTTTTCTTTTTGTCGCGACTACTGTGCTGCTTGCCGCCACTGGTTGTGATTTTTTTTCAAATCGTATTTTAACTAAGCCCGTTGTCGAAGTTGGTACGTACCGCATGACACTGCAAGATTTTTCAAAAGCACTTGCTTTAAAACTTAAAAATCTAGATGCACTGTCAGCAAAAGATCCTCAAATTATTTCGAAATTTAAAGAAAAAATTATTTCCGATTTTGTAGTTGAATCATTAATTCTACTTTGGTTTAACGAACAAAATTTAAAAGTAAGTCCTGAGGATTTAGAAAAAGAACTTAAGGATCTACAGGGTGGATACCCTGACGACAAAAGCTTTCGTTTAGCTTTGTCTGAAGAATCAATTCCCTATGATCAATGGAAGCGCCAAGTAGAGACTGGCTTAATGCGCAAATACGCATTCAAACAGATGAACCAAAAAATCACACTTCCATCTGAAGAAGAGTTACTTTCATACTACACAAACAACAAGGATCATTATCAACAAAAAGAGTCTATTCAACTGTCCCATGTTTTGGTACTTGATGACAATCAGGCAGAAATTGTAAAAAAGCTTTCTAAAACTCAGCGCTTTTCTGAAATCATCAAAAAATTTTCAATGAGCTCTGATGCTGCTTTCGGTGGAAGCTATGGCTGGGTTGATCAAGAAGTAAATGGTGATTTTGAAAAACTTTTTAAATCCCGCGTTGGTGAGGTTGTGGGTCCAATTAAATTACCGGATGGTATTCACCTTTTTAAAATAGAACAGCACCGTCTACGCAGACAAAAAACATTTGAAGAAGTAAAAGATCAAGTTAAGAACGATGTTCTTGCCTTGCGACAAACTGCAAAGTTTTCCGCTTGGCTAGATGAACAAATTAAGCGCTATAAAATATTAAAAAATACTCAGGCTATTGACGCCCTTAATGTTGAAACTCAAGATGGTAAAGCGCAATAAAGGAAATCTTATATGTTAATAAAATCACTCTCACTACTTATTGTTTTTTTTAGTTTATCTCATGCCTGGGCAGCGAAAGAAACCGTTGATAAAATTATTGCCTCTGTAAACTCTGAAGCCGTACTAATGTCTGACCTAAAAAAACTTGAAAACCGCATCACAAAACCAGGCGCAATCGATGAATCCTTATTATTAGATGAAAATATATCTACAATTAAGACGGATAAAAAAGCGCAACTTCAGTTTTTAATCAGAGAGAAATTAATCTCTGCTGAAATTAAAAGACAGAACTTATCTATTACCGATGACAAAGTAGAAGCTGAAATGAATCAAATGGCAAAGCGTGGTCAAATGAGTCGCGCTGATTTTGATAAGTTTATTTTAAAACAAGGCTTTAGTTTGGCTGATTATAAAGAAGTTCAAAAAAACAGAATTGAACGACAATCTTTTTTTGAAACTGAAATTGTCTCTAAGCTGCGTATTACTGATGAAGATGCTTACGGAGAATATCAAACAAAAAATCCTAACTATAAGCCAAATATAAACGAGTTTAAAATAGCTCAAATATTTTTCGATCCCAAAAAGGCGGGTGGTGGAGAAGCCGCGCTTGCAAGGGCAACTGCGGTAATGGATAGACTAAAATCCGGCGAACATTTTGAAACTCTTGCAAATACATTAAACGAAGACGGTAGTGGTAATAAAGATGGTGTTTTAGGTTTATTTAAAACTGGAGAATTTAATGGCGAAACAGAACGCGCTGTCTCTAGTATTGCGGTAAATGATTATTCGGACATTGTAAAAAGCAAGCAAGGATTCCACATCTTTAAGTTGTTATCAAAAAAAATGACAATGGATCCGCAGTTTTTAAAGTATAAAGAAATGATTAGAGCCTCTTTAGTTGAAAAGAATTTTTCACGCCAACTAAAAAATTGGTTTGAGTCGAAAAAACAAGATGCCTACATTAAAATCTACGAATTTTAAACTTGTCGCTCTGACAACAGGCGATCCCAGTGGAATTGGTTTTGAAATTGCCAGCAAAGCCTTGCTTCAATTAACTATCCCGCCAAAGACAGTTTTTATTCTTTACCGCGATCATAAGCATCATCTTCGCCAACCAAATTATTTTAAGCAACTTGATAAAAAGTTTTTACGTTTAACATTTACTTCGCAAGAGTCTGCATTGGTATTTTTCAATTTTATGAGCACTGGCAGAACATTTCCTGAAAATTTACTTGTCGATTTGGCACTAAACACATCTGCAGCTCAGTGGGTAATAGATGCCTCGACAGCTTGCTTAGATAAAAAAATTACTAGTTTAGTAACCGGTCCTCTATCAAAAACTCTAATAAAAAAAGATGGATTTTCATTTGTTGGGCACACTGGCGCATTTAGAAAACTTTGTCCGAAGGCTAAACTTAATATGGCCTTTGCTGGTGAAAAATTTAATGTGTTACTGACTACTGATCACATTCCGCTAAGTCGGGTCCCAAAAGCACTAACGCTGAAGGCAATTTTAAATTCAATTCATGCGGCAAGAAAATTCAAACACCTAATAAAATCTAAAAAGAAAATTGCTCTGGTTGGTTTAAATCCGCACGCTGGCGAACAGGGTCTTTTGGGAACTTTTGAAAAAAATTTTCTTAAAAAACTTCCCAAAGATGTTGTTGGGCCACTTGTTCCCGATGCTGCTTTTTTAAAAAAGAACTGGGCCAAATATTCTGTCTATATTTGTATGTATCATGATCAGGGGCTTATTCCATTTAAACTTGTCCATGGCCAAGATTCGGGTGTTCATATTACGATGGGTCTGCCCTTTGTAAGAACAAGCGTAGACCATGGAACTGCATTTGATATATATAATAAGAACTTGGCAAATCCCGCATCTATGTTAGATGCTATTCATCTTAATTTAAAATTAATTAGAGGTAGACATGTTTGAACCGGTAATTTTTAGAGAGTACGATATCCGTGGAATTTATAATAAACAGTTTGATTTAGATTTTGCTTATCAGCTTGGAAAAGCATTCGCATCCTATGTGTTTAAGAAAACGGGGAAAAAAACTTTTACCTTTTCTATTGGTCATGATGCGCGCGAATCTTCCATTCCAATCGTTGAAAAGTTAGCTGAAGGCATGAAGCAGTCTGGGGCCTCTGTTTTAACGCTTGGACTTGTTACAACTCCAATGTGTTATTATTCAACTTTTCAACTTAATTTAGATGGAGCCATTATGGTTACGGGCAGCCACAATCCGTCTGAATATAATGGTTTTAAAATCTCTTTGGGTAAGACAACTATTTTCGGCGAAGAAATTCAGGCTTTAAAAAAAATTATGCAAGATTCTGAT
Source organism: Pseudobdellovibrio sp. (assembly GCA_049301055.1). Lineage (GTDB taxonomy): Bacteria > Bdellovibrionota > Bdellovibrionia > Bdellovibrionales > Bdellovibrionaceae > Pseudobdellovibrio. The sequence goes on from JBAQKN010000021.1 coordinate 130,788, forward strand.
TTTGTTTCTGGCGCTGGATCCGTTAAATCTTATGATATCTTTCCAGAATATCTTGAGCGCTATAAAAAAGAATTTACCGCTATGAAACCAATTAAAGTTGTTCTTGACTGTGGAAATGGTGCTGGCGGAATTGTTGTAAGAAAATTATATAATGCCGCAGGCCTTCAGCCTGAAATATTATTTGAACAACCTGATGGCTCTTTTCCAAATCATCATCCAGATCCTACTGTTGAAGAAAATTTAGAAGATCTTAAAAAGAAAGTTTTAGAAACTGGTGCAATCTGCGGAATTGGTTTTGATGGAGATGCTGATCGCATCGGAGTCGTTGATCATACAGGAAAAATGATTTACGGCGACGAACTTATGACTTTATTTGCAAGATCTGTACTGCAAACAAATAAAGGGGCAAAAATTGTTGGCGATGTAAAATGTTCTGATCGCATGTATGCCGATATTGCCAAGCACGGTGGTGTGCCTGTTTTATGGAAAACTGGCCACAGCTTAATTAAGGAAAAAATTAAAGTTGAAAAGGCTCCCTTTGGTGGTGAAATGAGTGGTCATGTTTTTTTCACTGACCGCAACTATGGATATGACGACGCTCCTTACGCGGGCCTTCGTCTGTGCGAAATTTTATCGACAACCGGAAAAAATATTCAACAATTGCTAGAAGGATTACCTTCAGCATTCAATACGCCAGAAATTCGTATTGATACGACAGAAGAAAAAAAGATTTTAATTGTTGAAAAGGTTAAAGAGAAGTTTTTAAATCAAAATGATCCTGGCATTAAAGTTAATTTAATAGATGGCATTCGTATTAGCTTTCCAGATGGTTGGGCTTTGGCTAGATCATCAAATACTCAACCTGTTTTAGTTGTCCGATTCGAGTCTTCAACCCAGGCTGGTCTTAATAAAATACAAGACTCTGTTATGAGCGTTGTTAATAAATATCTTTAAATAAAAAAAGGCCAACACAGATGTTGGCCTTTTTATTCAATTTAAATTTTATAAAAAAATTAGAAACCGAATTTAGCTGCTGGAATTTTGATGAACGCAACTAAGAATGCTAAGATAACTAAAGACTCAATTAATGCTAATGAAAGAATTAGAGGAGTAAATAATTTGTCTCCCGCTGCTGGATTGCGAGCAATACCTTCTAATGCTGCTGCTGCTGCTTTACCTTGAGCTGAAGTTCCACCGTAAACAGCTAAACCGATAGCGATTGCTGAACCGATAGCGATTAAACCGCTGTTAGCGCCAGAAGCAGATGCGTCTTGTGCGAAAGCTGCTACAGAAGCCAAAGTTGTTACTGTAAATAGAATTGCTTTTTTCATGATTTTTCCTTTTGCCATTATGGCAGTTGATTAGTGGCCGTCAGCTGTTGCAAGAGCTATGTAGACCATTGATAGCAAAGTAAAAACGAACGCCTGAATGGTACTAACAAGCAAACCCATTGCATAAAATGGAATTGCTGGACCAACGGGAAATAAACCAAGAAACACAGATAATACAGTATGATCACCCGTCATAACATTAGCTAAACGTAAGCCTAATGTTAATGGTCGAATAAAATGAGAAATAATTTCAATAATTAGCATTAAAGGAGCTAACCACAGCACGGGACCTAGAAAATGTTTTAGGTAACCAAGGCCACCAGCCTTAATACCTACAACATTATAAGCTAAGAAAGAAAAAACACCGAAAGCAAATGTCGTATTAAAATTTTCAGTCGCCGGGGTCATTCCTGGAATTAATCCCACTAAATTATTAAATAAGATGTACGTAAATAATGCCGTAAAGTACGGAGCAAATGGACGTCCATGATGACCAATAACTTGTTCACACAAATCGCCAATCATTTCTGTTAAGACTTCAAAAATACCACGAATTGAAAATTTTCCCGTTGGTATAACGGCTGTTTCATTAGAGCCAAGTGCTACGCGAGCTCTTACTCCAATAATCATTAGCACCGCAGAAACGATAATTAACGTTGCAACGTGTGTGTAGTGATGTCCAACTCCAGGAATTAATTGCGTCCAATTAAAATGCATAATGGCCTCTTGATTTCTATTACTATTTGATTTCGTTATTCTTAACAAAACTCTTTGTTAAAGTCGTGCTTAATATGGCTAAAACAAGGGTTGATAAGCCCACGACTAAACCAATCGGACGAATGTAACTAACTTGTGCTAAGTACCACAAAACAAAACCTAAAATTAAGTATTTTAATATAATGATGACAACAGCAAGGGCAATAGATTTTTTAGTAAATACCACCTGCCATAATAAATATATTCCAATTAAGTTTATAAGCATGATGAAACCGCCAATCGCGCAACTTATTGCTGTTTCGCGGTCAGCAAATAACATTAAAACAATTGAGCCCAGCAGGGTATATATGATCATATAAATTGCCGCTAACTTAATCATTTTATACCCTTTAGTTTCATTATTAAGCTAGCAAACCAAATAAAAAAACCAATAACAACACATATAGCTTGGGCCCCAGCATAGCCTTTGTCCTGTATCCATTGTCCCGCCCATAAAGATAATATAATTAATCCGATTAATTCAAAGCCGATTGCAATAAACACAACGTACTTATTTTTCTTCATTTGGGCTTGCTTCTAAGTTGGATCACTTACGCCTTCCCTTAAATAGTGGTTTATTTATTAATTTTTCTTTAAGTCTTTTTAAGCGTAGTTCCAGGTAGGATTTATCATTAATAAGAGTTTGATACTTTTCTAAGTAGCTAATTGCCGCACCATATTCTTCTTTTTCTTCATAGATAATTGATGTCGCAATAAATAAGTTTTCTTTAGCAAAAAAAATATCATCTATTTTCCTTATTTCATCATAAGCTACCAACGCTTCATCATATTTTTTTAATGATAATAATGCTTCTGCCTTTAATTTTAAAAATGGCTTCCTATCAAGTGCCGAGTTTTTTGAAGCCGCCTCAATATATTCCAAAGATGTTGTCGGGTTTCCTGATAAATAATGTGCTTGAGCAATTTTAAGTTTTATTTTTTCTTTTTGTTCTAATCCAACATCAAGTTGCTCTAAAATTAATAACTCTTTAAGCGCCTGTGAATAGTTTTGTAAATTTTCTAAATAAATTTCTGCAAGTGCCTCTTGAGCATTAAATCTTTGCTTAGAGTCTTGCGACTTTAATATTATTTGTCGATAAATTCTTAGTGCATGATCAAAATCTTGAATTTCAAATCTAGATATTCTAGCTGCTTCTGTTAATGCTTTTGTTTTTTTCTTATCATTTTTTTCTAAATTCGCAGATCGCTCTAGCAGACTTAAAGCAATTCTAAAATGACCATTTTCAATTTCTTTATAGGCATCATCATATAATTTATCTGATTGTGGTGTGCAGGCTGTTATAAAAAACAAAACAGCGGTTGTAATTACAACTGCTGTTTTGTTTTTTATTAATTCTTTTACATTTAACAAATTAATGAATTTCTTCACCGGCTTTGTCTTCATCATCAATTACCGCAAGTCCTGTTACAAATTCTTGTTTTTCATCTAAATTAATCAAGCGAACACCCTGTGTATTTCTGCCCAACACAGAAATATCAGATATTTTCATACGAATAACTTGTCCTTGATCTGTTGATAAAATTAACTCTTGTGTCGCTGAAACTTTTTTAGTTCCCACAACATTTCCAACCTTATCTGTTGTTTTTTGAGTAATAATTCCAACTCCACCACGACTTTGTGTGCGGTACTCGGAAACTTCAGATCTTTTTCCATAACCTTTTGTAGTAACCATTAGAATTGTATCTGTCGTATTTTTTTCCAATACCTGCATAGCCACAACTATGTCATCTTTAGATAAAGTAATACCCTTTACTCCGCGTGCTGATCGGCCCATACCGCGTACATCAGCTTCATTAAAGCGAATAGACATACCTTCTTTAGTTGCAATAAATATATCACTTTCGCCATCAGAAATTCTTGCTGTAACAACTTGATCTTCAAGATCCGTAGTTAAGGCAATAATTCCAGCTTGGCGTGGATTATTAAATGCATCTAAAGATGTTTTTTTAATAATTCCTTTTTCAGTTAATAATACAACGTATTTATTTTCGCTAAATACATCGACTGGTAAAATAGCTCTAACTTTTTCACCCGCGGTAAGATTAACAACATTCGCTAGTGATTTACCTTTTGAGGTTCGGCTTCCTAGCGGAAGACGATGAACCTTACACCAGTATACTTTTCCTTTATCTGTAAAAACTAATAATTGAGTTTTTGTAGATGCTGTAAACAAATCAGTAACGTAATCTTCTTCGCGTGTTTCCATACCCTTAAGGCCTTTGCCTCCGCGTTTTTGTACTCTGTATTCTTCTGTAGAAATTCGTTTAATATATCCTGTATTTGTAACTGTAACGACCATTGGTTCATCAGCAATTAAATCTTCATCTTCAATATCTGTTAAATCGCCAGTAATTTCTGTACGCCGTTTATCAGAGTATTTCTTTTTAATTTCTTCTAATTCACCAACAATAATTTTATAAATTTCTTTAACGTCTGCTAATACAAATCTTAACCATTCAATTTGCTTAACCAGCTCGGCAAGTTCATTAATAATTTTATCACGCTCTAAACCTGTTAAACGCTGTAAACGCATTTCTAAAATTGCAACAGCCTGTCTTTCAGTAAAGCTAAATTTATCCATTAAGGCTTCGCGCGCGATCGAAGCTTCTTTTGATGCTTTAATTGTCGCAATCACAGCATCAATATTATCTAAGGCTTTCTTTAAACCCTCTAATATATGAGCGCGTTCTTGAGCCTTTTTTAATTCAAAGATACAACGTTTTGTAACAACATCGCGTCTATGATCAACGAAAGCTTCTAACATTCTTTTTAAATCAAATGTGATTGGTTGATTTTTATTATCTAGTGCAAGCATGTTGATACCAAAGCTTACTTGTAACTGAGTAAACTTTAATAAACGATTTAAAATTACAGAAGCATTTTCACCACGTTTTAATACAATTACAACGCGCATACCTTCGCGTGAAGATTCATCTCGGATATCTGAAATTCCTTCAACTGTTTTTTCTCGAACTAGGTCTGCAATTGTCTCAATTAATTTAGCTTTATTAACTTGGTATGGAAGTTCATTAACAATAATTTCTTCATGATCTTTTTTAGTTTCAATTTCAGTTTTAGCTTTAATTGTAATGATTCCGCGGCCTTTTTTATAGGCTTGTAAAATTCCTGATCGACCTGCAATTTGAGCCGCCGTTGGAAAGTCGGGTCCCGGAATACGCTCAATTAATTCTTCGATGGAACAATCTGGATTTTGAATCAAATGAATACATCCATCAATCACTTCACCTAAATTATGTGGTGGAATATTTGTCGCCATACCAACAGCAATACCAGAAGATCCATTCACTAAAAGATTAGGAAATTTCGCGGGTAGTACTAATGGAATTTCTAAAGAGTCATCGTAGTTCGGTCCAAACGGAACGGTTTCTTTTTCAAGATCCGCTAATAATTCTTCAGATAATCTGGTCATACGAACTTCGGTATACCTAGACGCTGCGGCCGAATCACCATCGATAGAACCGAAGTTACCTTGACCATCAATTAGCGGATAACGTAATGAAAAATCTTGAGCCATACGAACCATTGTTTCGTAAACTGCTAAATCACCATGGGGATGGTATTTACCAATAACGTCACCAACCACGCGGGCTGATTTTTTATATGGTTTATCATGGGTATTACTAAGTTCATGTTGTGCAAACAAAATACGTCGGTGAACAGGTTTTAATCCATCACGCACATCGGGTAGGGCTCGGCCTACGATAACTGACATCGAATATTGCAAATACGCATCACGCATTTCCTTATTGATGTCTATATTCGTTACGCCTTTTTCATTATTTTCAGTAGCCATAGTTCACCTTTATAAAAAAATTAAATTCAAAAAAGCAGTCTTTTTGCGAAAACCTTTTACACATCTAGCGCGCGAACAAGCAGAGCATTATCGTTAATAAACTTACGGCGTGGTTCAACTTGTTCGCCCATAAGAACACTAAACGTTTCGTCCGCTGCAACGGCGTCATCAATTGTTACTTTTAATAAATGTCTAAATTCAGGATTTAATGTTGTATCCCAAAGCTGCTCTGGGTTCATCTCTCCTAATCCTTTATAGCGTTGGATATAGATTCCTTTTTTTGAAGATTCCATAACGTGTTCATAAAACTCTATGTACGTTTCGAAAGAGTGTTCTTCATTACCTTGCTGAATGGTAATTGGTAATTTTGAAACACCTTGTATCGCAGCCCATAACGAACGGAATTCAATGATTTCTGGCGCAGTTAAAAAATCCTGTCCAAACTGCGTCGTTACGCGATCAGCATAACGTGTTGTTTCAATTGTGATCTTTGCTTTACCTTCTTCAGAAGTTGTTTGTTGATTAATTTCAGTAATTCCTAAAGCGGGACTAGCTGTAATCCATGCCTTTAAATCATCAAACATCACTTTCATTTTTTCTTCACTTTTTAAAACTTCATCTAACTTCGGAGTTTTTGTTAATACGAAATATAAAACGTCTGGATCATATTTTTTAGATGATACTTTTAATAGGCGATAAAACTTTTGAACATTTAAAATCATCGCGCGTAATTCATCAGCTGTAACTGCTTTGTCTTTAATTTTAAATGAATCTAATCCTGTTTTTAATAAGTATTCAGTTAATGCTAATTCATCTTTCAAGTAAGTTTCAGATTGTCCTTTTTTGGCACGATATAAGGGCGGTTGCGCAATATAGATATAACCTTTTTCTAAAACTTCTGGCATTTGACGGAAGAAGAACGTTAGTAACAACGTACGGATATGCGATCCATCCACATCGGCATCCGTCATGATAATGATTTTATGATAACGAATTTTGTCGACGTTGATATTATCTTTTCCGATTCCTGTTCCTAAAGCCGAAATCATCATACGTATTTCTTCATTTGATAACATTTTATCAAAACGAGCTTTTTCTACGTTTAAAATTTTTCCTTTAAGTGGAAGTACGGCTTGAGTTTTACGATCACGTGCCATCTTTGCGGATCCACCGGCCGAGTCTCCCTCGACCAAATATAATTCGCATTTAGCTGGGTCGCGCTCTTGGCAGTCAGCCATTTTACCCGGAAGCGATCCGCCATCAAGCGCCGTTTTACGGCGAGTGATTTCGCGCGCTTTTTTGGCGGCGTAGCGTGCACGGGCTGATTCAACACATTTATTAATAATTGTTTTCGCAGCAGCAGGATTGCGATCCAACCAATCTGATAGCTTTTCATTGATTAAGGTTTCAACGGCCGCTTTAGCTTCAACATTGGTTAGTTTCACTTTAGCCTGGCTACTAAATAAAGGGTCATGAATTTTTACCGAAATAATTGCGGCTAAGCCTTCGCGAATATCTTCACCTTCAATGGCTTCCTTAAAGTCTTTTAATAAATTTTTTGAATTCGCATAAGCGTTTATTGAGCGAGTTAAGGCCCCACGGAAACCCACCATATGGGTTCCGCCTTCTGGATTACTAATATTATTTGCATAAGAATAAACAGATTCAGAATAAGAATCATTCCACTGCATAGAAATTTCCATTGCGATTCCTTCTTTTTCGCCACGGAAATAAATAACATCGTTATGAATCGCTTTTTTAGACTGATTTAAATAAGAAACGAATTCGGCAACGCCGTTTGCGTATTGATAATCAACTTTTCGGCCTGTACGTTCATCTGACAAGTTAATATGTAAGCCCGCATTTAAAAACGCCATATCGCGAAAACGATTTGAAAGCGTATTGTAATCAAATTCAATTCCGGGTTCTTTAAAAATTTCAGTATCCGGCTTAAAAGTAACTACCGTTCCCTTGCGCGAAGTAGGACCTAAATTTTCTACAGCTGTTTGAGGGATACCTTTGGCATATGTTTGACGGTAAAGATTTCCATTTTTATAAGATTCTACCTGCATACGGATTGATAACGCATTCGTTACAGAAGCACCAACCCCATGAAGACCGCCTGAAACTTTATAAGCATCTCCATCAAATTTTCCACCCGCATGAAGAACCGTATACACGATTTCCATCGCATCTTTTCCAGATTTATGAGGACCAACGGGAACGCCTCGGCCATCATCATCAATTGTGATTGAGCCATCGGTATTAATTTTAACTAAAATTCTTTTACAATAACCCGCTAAAGCCTCGTCCACGGCATTATCCACAATTTCATACACAAGATGGTGATAACCCGTGATGTTGGCGTCACCAATGTACATTCCTGGTCTTTTACGAACGGCTTCTAAACCTTCCAATACTTGGATATCATCAGCCCCGTAAGATTTACTTTCATCTACATGCGTGCTTTTTACTTCGTCTACGTCTGAATTTGTCTTTAAATCTGAAACACCTGAATCTGACACGAGTACTCCTTACCCAATAAAAAAACATTTCAACATATTCAACACGTTTATCCACATTGATTTCAAATTTTAGAAGTTAAGCTTCTGTTGAAATCGCTCCGTGATCTACGTGAAACACTTGGCTTTTTTCCATATGTAGCTTTTTAAGAAACGATGTATCTGTTGTTGTTACAAAAGTCTGAGTTTCAATCTGATTCAAAGTGGAAATTAATGATTCCTGTTTGGTCAAATCTAGTTCAGATAATACATCATCTAAAAGCAACACAGGATAAAACCCGTGAATCCTATGATGATACACAATCTGAGCCATTTTGAAAGCTAATATGATAGTTCTTTGCTGTCCCTGCGAACAAAAAAATCGTGAGTCTTTTCCGTTATATAGAAATTGGATATCGTGCTTTTGTGGACCTATTAAAGATGCCCCTGTTTTAATCTCAACTAAAGCTAATTCTGATAGTCTTTTAAGCAAAAATTCTTTTATATTTTCTTTTGTTGTTTCTTTAAAAGTTTGTTCTGAAATTACATACAGATAATCATATTCTGCAAGGAATTCGGTATGTATTTGATTTAACGAGTTTTGAATTTCTGATTTAATATTTTTTAAAGCTTCTAAGCGTAAAAATGTTAATTCTGTAGCTAAATTTATAAATATTGGATTAATACTTTCTAATGTTTTAATACCTAAATCACGCTCTATTTTATCATAAGCGATGTCTTTTAATATTTTATTTCTAGTTTTTAATGCTTTCTTAAATTCATTAACTAATTTTTTTCCATATGAAAATGTTTGTATTAATATTTGATCCAATAATTGTCTTCTATGATCTGAGCTTTCTTTAATACTATTTAAACTTTCCGGAGAAAATAATATTATTGGAGGAAGTTGCATGTTTGATTGTGATACTTTTTTTTCATTTATTAAAAAAGTTTTTTTAGTAGCTGATAAACTTATTTTAATTTCATAATCTAATTTTTTATTTTCTAAAAAACATTTTAGAATCGCTTCATTTTTATTTTCTTTTATTAATGTATCATTTCTTGAATAACGAAAACTTTCACCTTCAATTAAATAATATAAGGCCTCTAAGATATTAGTTTTTCCGTTTCCATTTTGGCCAACAAAGATATTTAATCGATCACAGAAAGTAATATTTAATTGATCAAAGTTTCGAAAATTCGAAGTTATTAATTGTCGAATTTTCATAGTTATTCTTTCAAATCAAATTCTCATTGGCATAACAACATTTAAATAATCTGAGTTATTATTTGGTCTTAAAACACCAGGAGAAAGTTGATCATTGAGTTCAAATTCTACATTATCTTGTTCGATATTTTTTAATACATCTTCGATGTATCTTGCATTAAAACCAATTTTTAAATCTGGTCCTTTATAGCTTATATCTAATTCTTCTTTAGCATCACCAAGCTCTGGATTATTTGATGTTATTTCTAATTTATTTTCACTAAAACTCATTAAAATTGCTTTTGATTTTTGATTTGCTAAAAGCGAAACCCTTTTTAAACAAGATAAAATTAATTCGCGTGGAACAACTATTTTATGAGTTAATTTTTGTGGAATAAATTGTTGATAATTCGGGTACTTTCCTTCAATTAATCGAATCATTAAAACACTTGATCCAGATTTCAATATAAACTGCGAACCTTCTACAGCTATAAAAACTTCTTCAACGGTTGATTCAATTAATTTTTTTATCTCGTATAAACCTTTTTTAGGAATAATTACACCGATTCTTTCTGTAAAATTTAATTCTTTAAAAGTTTTATGAATCATACTAAGTCGATGTCCATCTGTGGCTACCATTGTAATTTTATTTTTTTCAAACGATTCGAAGAAGACACCGTTTAAGTGGTAACGAGTTTCATCATTCGAAACACTGTAAATTGTTTTATCAATCATCATTTTAAATTCAGCCGCATTTATTTTAGAAAAATTTTCTGAATTGTAAGTTGGAAAGACTGGATACTCTTCTGCAGCAACTCCAATTATTTTTGATAAAAACTTACCTTGCTTAATTTCTAACCAATTATTTTCTTTCTTAATTAATTGAATAGGTCCATCCAATAATTCTTTAGTTATCTCAAATAAGCTCTTAGCGCTCACTGCAACCTTGCCAGGCTCTTTTATTTGGCTAGGGACCATATCTGTTAGGCTTACTTCTAAATCGGTAGCATAAGCCTTTAAACAATTATCTTGTGCTTCTAAAAGAACATTTACCAAAATTGGCATTGTATTTCTTTTTTCGACAATGTTTTGTGTACGACTTAAAATATTAAGCAATTCTTTTTTTTGTATCTCAATTTTCATAGGTTCTATTTCCTAATAATATTAATATATATATCTAGTAGTAGTAGTAGCAGCGTTGGTAATTCATTTATTAAACTAAATATTTGAAATAATTAACCTTTCTTGGTGGAAAACTCAATCACGTTTCATGCTGTTTTCACTAAAAAATGGGGGAAAACTTTATGCACACAGTTACAAGTATAGTTATGCACATCTGTATCCACAATCCACAATCACAATCCTGTGATATTGTGGATAATGTTTATTAACTCATCGATATCATTCTTAAATTGAGGATCTATTGCCTGTAGATTCTTTACCTTTTCTAAGGAATTAATGACTGTTGTATGATCTTTGCCTCCAAAAGCGCGTCCTATATCTACCAAAGATTTATCTAAAAATTTCTTTATTAGAAACATTGCTATTTGTCTAGGCACCACAATTGGCTTAGCTCTACTGGTCGATTTTATATCAGTTACTCTAATTTTAAAATATTCAGAAACAATTCTTTGAATTTCTTCAACACTAATTGTTATCGTATTTTCATGATGTGCTAGTACTTTACGCGCCAACTCAAGATTAATATTTAAACCTTGAAGTTCAGAATACATTTTAATTTTCTTTAAATTTCCTTCAAGTTCTCGAATTGATTTTTTAGATATTTTTGCAATATATAAAATTGTATCTTCAGATATTCGCAAATTATAGGTCTCAGATTTATACCTTAATATAGCAATTCTTGTTTCAAGGTCTGGCATTGTGATATCTGCGATTAGGCCGCGCTCAAGACGGGTTCTTGATCTATCTTCAAGGTTTAAGATATCTTTAGGCATACGATCACTTGCTAAAATCACTTGTTTTTTGCGTTCAATAAATGAATTTATTGTATGAAAGAATTCTTCTTGTACAGCTTGTCCTCGCCCTATGTATTGAACGTCATCGACTACTAAAATATCTGTATTATCTCGATATTTTTGTCGAAATTTATCCATTTCTTGTCGGCGAATACCAGAAACACATTCATTTAAAAAACGCTCAGCAGATACATAAGTAATGCGATAGTTTGAAAACTTATTACGTATTTCATTTGCTGCTGCATTAAGTAAATGAGTTTTACCCATACCTGAGGGGCCATAGATAAAAAGGGGATTATAATCGTCCGCTCCAGGGTTTCTTGATACGTTATAGGTAGCTGCATGAGCAAATTCTGAATTTTTACCCACTACAAACGTTGAAAAAGTAAAGTCTGTGTTTAGATTTTCTGAAATTTTTACAGGTGGTCTAGGTATTATATTTGTTTGCTGTTGTGCGGATTGAAATACTTGATCTGCATTTTGCAACACATCATGAAGAGATGTATTATAATCATCAGCAACTTTTCCAGTAACAATAAACTCAACAATAGTTGGTAGATTGGTTAGCTCTGTTAACTCAAGCGTTATTTTTTCCTTTAGATGCTCATTCACATAAAAATAAAAAAATTGATTCGGCACCCCTAAAATTATCTTAATCGAGGTATCACTTTTTTCCGTCTTAATTAGATCGATTGGGTCTAACCAGTTTTCTAAAAGCTTACTGGCCCCATTTTTACTTTTCATCGAGGATTTGATTTGGCTCCAAAACGAACTATTGATTTCCACTTATCCCCCTCTGGACTTGAACTGATTAACAACATGACTTCGACTTATCAACAGTTGACCACTATGCTGCAATGTGCTTTATATTTAATTCACTTAAATAATGAGTGCTTAAATAATACACAATTGACGTGAATGACGTCGTAGGGTGACCAGTGTATAGCTGGTTTTATATAGAGGTGCAAAATGAAAAGAACATATCAACCAAGTAATCGTCGTCGTAAAAAAACTCATGGTTTCCGCGCGCGCATGGCAACTAAAGACGGGCAAAAAATATTATCGAAACGTCGCGCTAAAGGTCGTAAACGCTTAGTTGTTACTGCTGGTGGCAAATAAACCAATACCTCTTACGAGATCATCCGATTATAAAGAAACATCAATTAAGGGTAAAAAATTAAGACCAACCCATTGGCTTAGTCTTAATGTATTACCCTTATCTGAAGTGGATAGTTATTATGGTATAACGGTATCTCGAAAAGTGGGTTCTTCTGTTATCCGTAACAGATTAAAACGATGGGTGCGTAACTGTGTTCGTTCAGAAAAATGGCCAGAACAGTTTATCTCAAAAAGAGTCGTGTTTGTGTTTAGACCACAAGTATCCAAAAACTTTTATAAACAGCTTAAATTTGCCAGTTTTTCTGAGGTTTTTAAAAAACTATAGAATTCTAAGCCATTTATCTAGGTATTTTATTGTATTTTATCAGGCAACGTTTTCATACTTTTTAGGTGGTAATTGTCGTTATTATCCAAGCTGTTCGCACTATTCTAAAGAAGCATTTAAGACGCATAGTTTTTTAAAAGCGGTTTATTTATCTTTTAATAGAATTTCTAGCTGCCATCCTTTTAGTAAAAAAAATTATTATGACCCCGTTCCAAATTCTGAAACTAGTTATCCGAGGCCGTTATGAATAATCAAAATGAATCGCCATTTACAAATCCTAAATTTTTAATTGCAATTGTTGCTACTTTTATTGGTTTATGGGGCTGGCAGTACTATATGAATAAAAACTACCCAACACCGCCAGTTGCTATTCAAAAGTCTGTTTTGACAACCAAAACAGAAGCCCCGACAGAAATAAAATCGACTGAGACCGTAAGCTCTTTATCTGGATCAACAGTTGTAGGATCTGCTGTCGAGAAAATTGAAGAGAAAGAGTATGTTTTTGAAGATGGAAAAGTTAAGTGGGTGTTATCATCTTCTGGCATGGGTTTAAAGAATTTTACATTAAAAACATTTAATGATCGAAACAACAAACAAATTGAATTCAATTCGGTTGAAAATATTTTTAGCTTACTTGCGGATAATAAAAAAATCCCCTTTTCTATTACGCAAGTTTCAGACGTAGAGTTTAAAGGTGAAGCAATCGTAGAAAATAAAAAGATTACTAGAACCTTAAAATACGACAAAACAAAAATGTTTTTTGAATCAGCTACAACCTTTGATTCAGGGTTTAAAAATCTTAGTGTTTTAGTTGATGAAAAAAAAGCGATTATTAAAAGCGCTAATTTTTTAATGCCATCTTTTGAAAAACAGGATTTTTTATACAAGGAAGCAGATAAAATAAAAACTGAAAGTATTTCTGCATTAAAAGATGAAGAAGCATTTAGTAAATTAGTTAGCAACGTAAGCTTAGCTTCGATTGGCACTCAATACTTTACAATGGCTGTAGTTGATAAATCTGAAATGGCTCCATCAATTCAGATGACTGTTCAAGGCCAAGTTGCCAAGTTAAATGTTATTTATGATTTGTCTAATTCTCAGATTAAAAACGTAAATCAAATTTATTATGTTGGCGCTAAGGATACAGATCTTTTAAAACCAATTGATGCTCTGTTACCCGAAGTTATGGATTATGGAATGTTTGGCTTCATAGCGAAACCTCTACTTGTATTGATGCGTTTATTGCATGGAATTTTAGGTAATTGGGGGTTAGCTATTATTGGACTAACACTTATTGTTCGTTTAATTATGCTTCCTTTTAATATCCTTTCTTTTAAGTCATCTCGTGCCATGATGAAAATTCAACCCTTATTGAAAGAGGCTAGAGAGCGATATAAATCTGATCCTCTTGAAGTAAATCGTCGAACAATGGCTATTATGAAAGAGCATAAGGCGAACCCCTTAAGTGGCTGTTTACCCATGTTAATTCAAATTCCTATTTTCTTTGCGCTTTGGAAGACTATTGGGTCCAGCGTTGATATTTATCAACAGCCTTTTTTTGGATGGATTCATGACCTAAGCTCTCATGATCCATTTTTTGTTTTCCCGGTTTTAATGGGTATTACAATGTTCTTTCAACAAAAACTGACACCAACAACTATGGATCCCGCTCAGCAAAAAATATTGAACTTTATGCCGATTATTTTTACGGTTTTTATGTTCAGTCTTCCTAGTGGCTTAACTTTATATAATTTTGTGAGCGCACTTTTTGGCGTGACACAGCAGTATTTTTTATTAAAAGACAGATCAGCAGTTAAGGCTGCGTAAGAAAGGAAATTATATGGCAGGTTTTTTTAGCAAAATTTTTGGCGGCGGAAAAAAAGAAAATAATCTTGAATCGGTTATTGAGGAAACTTTAAATGGAATTTTGGATAAAGGTGGATTCGATTTATCTTATGAACTTAACATTGAAAAAAAAGAAGAGATTAGTGAAGTAAAAATTGAATTCTCTGGCGTGGATGAAGCATTATTAAAAGATTATAAAGGTCAGTTAATGGACGCAATACAGCTTATTATTAAGCGTGTAACACAGCACCATTTTGCTGATATTCAGACAAATGTTTTAGTTGATTGCGGCGGTTTTCGTGAAGAATCTGAAGCGGCCCTAATTGAGCGCGCGGAACACTTGAAAAAAATTGCTATAGAGCAAGGTAAATCAGTTTACTATCGTGCGCTTCCACCAAAAGAAAGAAAAGTCGTTCATCAATATTTGGCCTTAGATGGACGAGTGAAGAGCCGCTCATTGGGCGACGGCCTTTATAAAAAAATTAAAATTTTCCCGGCTAAAAATGCGGGTGTTGAAGCCAGCGAAGCTGAAGAAAATTAAAAGTATTAAGGTTGTGGATAACTATGCGGATTCGAAGTGAACAAACAATTTGTGCTATTTCGACTCCGCCCGGAGTAGGTGGCGTTTCTGTTATTCGTATAAGTGGTTCAGACGCTTTAAAAATTTGTTTAAAACTTACACCTGGTTTGGCGCAAAAAAAAATTGAATCGCACCATCTTTATTATACTAAAATTATAGAAAATATTTCTGAAACAATTGACGAAGTTGTTGTTTCTTATTTTGCTACAGGAAAATCGTTTACAGGCGAAGAGGTTGTAGAAATTTCTTGTCATGGCAGTGAGTATATAACTGAAAAAATAATTGATTTACTAGTCGATAATGGATGCGCACTTGCTGAAAAAGGTGAGTTTACTTATCGCGCCTTTATGAATGATAAAATTGACCTTGTTCAAGCAGAATCTGTTCTGGCGTTAATTCAAAGTCAAAATCAAGCTTCGGCTCGCGTGGCATTACGACAACTTCAGGGCCATGTTTCAAAACAGTTTGAAATTATTGAATCTGATTTAACATGGTGTCTGGCGCATATTGAAGCTTCAATTGATTTTTCAACGGAAGGTATTGATGTGGTTGATCCGGTTGTTTTGGTCAACAAACTTAAGCTTGTTAAAACAAGTCTTAATAATTTGGTTCAAACATATCGTGCGGGTCGCCTTGTTAAGGATGGTATTAAGGTCGTTTTACTTGGGAAGCCGAATGTAGGAAAATCTAGTTTGTTGAATCTAATATCACAGGATGAAAAGGCGATAGTTACTGCTGTTGCCGGTACAACCAGGGATGTTATTCAAGCCACAACTCTTTTTGAGGGTTTTCGGTTTACAATTAGTGATACGGCTGGGTTGCGTGAAACATCTGATTTGGTTGAGAAAATTGGTGTTGATCGAAGCCAAAAAGAAGCCGAAAAGGCGGATGTTGTGTTATATGTTGTTGATGGCTCAGAACCAGATTTTGAGTTAGCCAAAATTCAACTTTTTGGGATTTCTTCGCATGTAATAATTTTGCTAAACAAAGTTGACTTAATTCCTGATATTGAAAAAGTTGAAATCAGAAAAAAATTACAATCATTAAGGGCTAATTTGCTTGATCAGGACATAATATTTACATCCAACCTTGATACCCTTACCCGAGACAGAGTATTAAGAGCGGTTAAGAGTAAAATTGGTCAACTTAATGTTTTAGACGAAGCGATGATTACATCTTCTAGGCAGTACGAAATGTCTAGGCATGCGTTGGAAATGTTAGAGGCCTCTTTAATAGAGTTGCAAAAAAATATGGGTGCAGAGTTTATTGCTATGTTTTTAAAGGACTCTTTGATGTCGATTCAACGTATTTTGGGTCATGTTTATGATGACCAAATTATGGATCGAGTTTTTAAAGAATTCTGTATCGGTAAATAAGCCGCTACAGGCTAGGATCATTAATGAAATCATTTGATATAATCGTAGTTGGTGCTGGCCATGCCGGAGTTGAGGCTTGTCTTGCAAGTGCTCGCTTAGGTTTAAAAACGTTAATGATTACAACTAATTTAGATCGCATTGCTTACATGTCTTGTAACCCCTCAATTGGTGGACTTGCAAAAGGTCACATGGTTCGCGAAATTGATGTTTTAGGTGGCCAAATGGGACTAGCCTCTGATGCATCATGTATTCAGTTTAAAAGGCTTAACTCTAGCCGTGGGCCTGCGGTACGCGGTAGTCGCGCACAATGTGATAAGCATATTTATTCTGACTTTCAGACGGCGGCCCTTAGAACTCAACCAAATCTTGAAATTCTTGGAGCTGAGGTTAAAAGTTTGATTTTAAATAATCACACTTGCAATGGAATTACCTTGGCCGATGGTACCCAAATAACTTCCAAAGCGACAATAATTACCACCGGAACTTTTATGAATGGCGTGATGCACTTTGGATTAAAACAAATTTCTGGTGGTCGTATTGGTGATCAAGCCTCGATAGGCTTATCTGATCAACTTGCACACTATGGTTTTGATGTACGCCGCTTAAAAACAGGAACTCCTGCTCGGTTACATAAAGACAGTATTGATTGGTCTAAAACAACACCTCAGTATGGTGATGAGAAATTTTATCCATTTAGCTTTAAATCAAAACGCGAATATCAGCTTAAGCAAGTTGAATGTTATTTATCGAATACAACGGAACAAACGCATGAAATTATTAGAAACAATCTTGATAAATCGCCAATGTTTGCTGGAATTATTGAGGGCGTAGGGCCACGTTATTGTCCGAGCATTGAAGATAAAATTACTAGATTTTCCGAACGTAAAACACATCAAACTTTTCTTGAACCTGAGGGTTTAACTTCTGACCTTATTTACCTACAGGGGATTTCCACATCCTTACCTGAAGATATACAGGATCAATTTTTAAAAACTATACCCGGATTAGAAAATGTTAAAGTGGTTCGGTATGGATATGCAGTTGAATATGATTTTATTGAGCCCACTCAAATATTTCATCGCTTAGAAACTCGACCTATTGCACATTTGTTTTTGGCAGGGCAAATAAATGGGACAAGTGGTTATGAAGAAGCTGCTGCTCAGGGTTTTGTTGCCGGAGTAAATGCCGCTTATCAGGTTTTGGGTAAGGAAGAATTTATTTTAGATCGTGATCAAGCCTACACAGGCGTTTTGATTGATGATTTGGTTACCAAGGGAACTCGCGAACCATATCGTATGTTTACTTCACGAGCTGAGCATCGTCTTGTTTTGCGTGAAGATAATTCGATTGATCGTTTAAGTCAAATTTCTAAATCTTTAGGAATTGTTCCCGAGGCAGAATTAGAAAAATTAAGTTTAATAAATGAAGAAAGACTTAAATTAAAAGTTTTTTTAACTTCCAATATTATTTATCCTAAACCAGATATGAATTTTAAAATTCAAAGCTTAGGAAGTACTCCGCTTTTAAAACCCGCAACATGTGAAGAGTTTCTACGTAGACCAGAAGTAACGTTTGATTTTTTAAACAACCTGGGTTTTCCATGTGCTGGTTCTGAAGAAGTTTTAGAGGCAGTTGAAATCGATGTTAAGTATTCTGGATATATAAAAAAGCAAAATGAAATTATTCAAAAAACTAAGCAACAAGAGCAATTATTAATTCCATCAGATTTGGTTTATAAAGAGATCAAGGGTTTATCAAACGAGGAAATTGACAAATTGACACGTATCAGACCAAGAACTTTGGGACAGGCTCAGCGTATCAGCGGGGTTAATCCTTCTGCCTTACAGTGTTTAATGATATACTTAAAGGGGCATAATTCGATTAAGAAGGGCAGTGAATTTGAGTTTATCGGAAAAAAAAGAACATCCTTACAATTGGAGACTTAAAACTTGGTTCCCCGAATTAAGTGATATTATTCACAGCAAGTTTGAAACGCATTTTGATTTAATTATTAAAAACAATAGTTCTGCTGGTTTAATTCCCTCAAAGACACTTTTAAATTGTGATTTAGTTCATTTCGCAGACTCGATCAACGCGTCGCATTCTGTTTTTAAAAAGATTAATAAAAACGAAGCGTTATATGATTTTGGAAGCGGATCCGGTTTTCCAGGCTTAGTATATTCTGTTCTTTATCCTGATCAAAAAATTATTTTAGTTGAGGAAAATGCTCGAAAAGTTAATTTTTTGAAAGAAACTATTTTAGCTCTCAAGCTGACTAATGTTTCTGTTGTTAATTTGAAAGTTGATTTGCTTCCAGAGGGTTCTGTTTTTCAAGCGATTTGTCGTGGATACAAACCTTTGCCGTTAGCGCTTTTATCTTTACGTAAAATTGTTAAAACGGGTGGTGTTGTTTTTCACCTTAAGGCAGACGAGTGGAGTCAGGAGCTATCAGAAATTCCCTCTCAGCTTTGCTCCAGCTGGCTTCCTGGCCTTGTTAATAATTATCAACTTCCAATAACAGATATTAATTTATTTATAATTCGTACAGATAAGATTTAGTGCTCTGGTTTGCGCTCTTCTGTTTTTACCGCACTATCGGTCTTTGTTCCACGTGGAACTTTTTTTACTACTCCACCGGTTTTATCCCATGCAATTTTATCCCGATACATTTTTAATTTCGATTTATATAGCATTATCTCATCTTTGTCTGGCCATGGCTTACCACCGTGCAGACTAGCCTCGTATTTAACCAAGTCTTCTTGTATTCTTTGCTGCATTCTTATTTCAAAATATTGTTTTTGCTGACGTAGTCGCTCGAGGTTGTTTTTCGATTCAAAAACTTTTGTCTCAAAAGATTTGTATTGCCCCGTTTGAGGGGTGGCGCTATTTAGTATTTTTTGACGTTCTATGATTTCTTTTTCTATTTCTTCAATATTTTTTGACATTAACGATTGCTCAATTACCAAATCACTATAAATTTCATCTCGAAGTTCCGGATGAGGGTCTTTCTTTGCGCAGGAAAGACTAAAAAGTAATAATAAAATGAGCGTATATTTAATCATATAAATGTTCTACGTAGAACATCGGATCAAAATCAATAAAACTGAAATATATTCTTGATAGAACGGCAAAGCTAATTAATAGTCTTACACATCTAGAGGAGACTTTAATGATTAAGGTTATATGTATCGCGAACCAAAAGGGTGGGGTTGGTAAAACAACAACAACAGTTAATCTTTCAACAGCATTAGCGCAATTTGGTTATAAAACACTAGTAATAGATATGGATCCACAGGGAAACGCATCAAGCGGCCTTGGAATCAAGAAGCATGAAGCTGAAGATAAAAATATTTACCACGTATTAATTGGTGAAAAAAATATTCAAGAAGTTGTGTTTCAAACACATACAAAAAATTTATGGATAGCAACATCAAATCCTGACCTTGTTGGGGCGGAAATTGAATTGGTGGATATGCCACAAAGAGAATATCGTCTTAAAAATGCTATTATGAGTGTTTCTTCGCTTTATGATTACGTTATTATAGACTGCCCGCCGTCTCTTGGTTTGCTGACATTGAATTCATTAGCAGCATCCAATAGTTTTTTAGTACCTCTTCAGTGTGAGTATTATGCGCTAGAGGGGTTGAGCCAATTGTTAAACACAGCCGGTTTAGTAAAAAAAGGTATTAATCCACAACTTCATATTGAGGGCATAGTTTTAACCATGTTCGACAAAAGAAATAACTTAAGTCACCAGGTTGTTGAAGAAATAAGAGCTCATTTTAAAGAAAAAGTATTTAATGCAATAATACCAAGAAATGTTCGATTAAGCGAAGCGCCTAGTCACGGAGTATCTATTTTTGGTTATGATGCTAAATCAATTGGGGCTTTGATGTACTTAGAACTAACAAAAGAATTAATAGAAAGAACAAAGAATTTTTCAAAAACAGAAAACAAAAACATAGAACAGTCGGTGTAATGTATGAATACTATTAATGAAACGCAAAACAAAAAAAGACTTGGTCGCGGCGTAAACTCTCTTTTTTCAAACGTATCGCAAGATACAAATGAGTATTCAAAGCAGACACAAGTTGATGAAAAAACCGCAGTTAAGGCGACTGCTCAAGAAATTGACCCCGAGGCTAGAATTTGGAAAATAGCTATTGATAAGCTAGTTCCAGGAGCCTACCAACCAAGAAAACATTTCGATAAAACAGCGCTTCAGGAATTGGCTGAATCGATAAAACAAAACGGATTAATACAGCCAATAACTGTTAGAAAAAGATCATCAGGTGGGTTTGAAATAATCGCCGGCGAACGAAGGTGGCGAGCAGCACAAATTGCGGGTTTTCACGAGGTGCCCGCAATAATAAAAACAATTTCTGATAAAGAGGCGCTTCAGCTTGCAATTATTGAAAATATTCAACGCGAAGATCTGGACCCGATTGAAGAAGCTGAAAGTTATCAAAGACTTATGACAGAGTTTGGCTATTCTCAGCAAGACGTGTCAGAAAAAGTTGGAAAAGAAAGATCTAGCGTTGCGAATGCGTTAAGACTTATCCAGCTTCCAAATGAACTAAAAGAAATGTTAGCTGAAAAACTTTTAAGCGTAGGTCATGCAAAAGCATTACTGTCTATAGTAGATAAAAATGTTCAGGTTAAATTGAGCAAGGAGTGCATTGCTAAGGGATGGTCTGTGCGCGCTCTAGAGAGCGAAATTAAGGCAAAAGTTAAAAACGACATAAAAGACAAAAATGATAACAAGGGCATTAATATAGATGTGGCTGCAAAACTGGCCCACGAGTTAGCGGAACAAATACAAAAAAAATTAGGAACAAAAACAGAGATCAATTATAAATCTGGCAAAGGACAAGTCATTTTACATTTTTATAGCGATGATCAATTGACTCAAATTTACGAAAAGCTGAACATCTAACAATGCAAAAAGAACAGGTTATATCTACACTAATTGAAGAAGGCAGCTCTTTCGAGGGCCGCCTTTCATATAGCGGAACAGCAAAAATTTCAGGCCATTTTAAGGGCGAAATATTTACGCGAGATCATTTGATTATATCTGAAACGGCAACGGTAAGCGCAGAAGTTGAGGCTAGTCATGTTATCCTTAAGGGGCAATTTGAGGGCAACATTGTAGCACATGGAAAAGTAATAATGATACCTCCGGCAAATTTTAGAGGCACAGTAACAACACCTAGTTTAAAAATTGAAGAAGGTGTTGTTTTTGAAGGCGCTTCTTATGTTCCAAAAGCATAAATTCAGAATTAAAAGTTAAAATGTTGACCCATAAACGAACTGAATGCTATCCAAGTATGTCTAAATAATTTAATGAGTTAAATATAATTATCCAAAGGCATTTCATGGAAATTTTGTTGCAGCTTGGGGCTAACGAAACCGCATTTATACAATTCCTACTATTTATAGTAGCGATTTCGTTTTTAACCATCGTCGTTTTTAATCCCTATTTTAAAGCTTATGATGAGCGACACAAATTAACAAAAGGTGCTGATCGTGTTGCCGACGAAGCGCAGGATGAGGCAAAAAAACTTTTACAAATATATCAATTAAAAGCTCGCGAAATTAATGAAAAAATAAAAGCAATATTTGAAGCTTCAAAAACAGAAGCAATAAAGTCAGGTTCAATTGTAACGGATGCTGCTAAAAACTCTGTTCAGCTAACTACAGAGGACGTGTTCAAACAGATCCAAAATCAAAAAAAGAATGCAGAACAACAAATAAAAACTATTTCACAAGATGTTTCGTCAGAGATCGTTAAAAAATTAATAGGTACTCCATGAGAAAAAATATTAAATTAGTTATAATAATGCTTTTTGTGGGCGCATGCGCTTTTGCATCCGAAGGCGAGCACACCTCTGGTCATGAGGAAATTGTTATTCCGCTAACTGAGATTGGATGGCAGGCGGCAAATCTTGGAATATTACTAATAGCGCTATTTTTCTTTTTAAGAAAATCAGTTATCGAAACATTTGCTAACAGAAAAACAGAATTTATTAATAAAGCAGAAAAAACAAAACAAGCGTTAAAATTAGCTGAAGATGACTTAAGAGATACAAAGGCAAAGCTTTCGCAACTAGAAAATGGCGAAACAAAAGCCTTAGAAAACGCAAAACATGAGGCAAGCTTAATTAAAAATAGCATTATAAAAGAATCAGAAGCACAAGCTGTTAAACTAATAACAGATGCTCAAGCATCTATTCAAACAGAATTAATGAAAGCTACGGCTGAAATTAAATTAGTTATCTTTAATGAAGCGATTGTTTCATCGAAAGAAAAAATAAGCTCTCAAATAAATCAAAACTTAAAAGCGATCGAAGCGGGTTTTTTACAGCAAGTCGATAGTGCTAAAAATAATAAGGCGGGTTTATGAGCGCTGATATTATCGTAGAAAAATACACAAATGCACTTTTTGAAACAAGTCTTGCGTTGGGCGTTCTAGAGAAAATTAGACCAGAACTAAATACGGTTGCCACAGCCTTTTCTGAGCAATCTGTAGTAGATTTTTTTAAAAACCCTTTTAATACACATGAAAATAAATTAACCGTAGCTAAGGCAACTCTTGAGGGTAAGGTTTCTGCAGAGATGTTTAATTTTATTATTACCCTTGTGCAAAACGAACGCGTTCATTTGATAAATCAAATGAACGAATTATTTAAAGTTAAAGCAGCGCAATACGGTGGAGAAATTGAAGGAACCTTGTTTACGGCAAGTGAACCATCATCTGATTTTAAAACACAGTTAGAGCTAAAAGTGTCTGAAGTTCTAAAAAAGAAAGTTAAATTAATAGTTAAAACCGACAAGTCTTTAATCTCTGGGTTTAAAGTACAAGTTGGTGGTTGGACCTTGGACGATTCAGTAAAAAATCATTTAAAAAAATTAACAGAAGATATTTCTAAGAGAGGACTATAAATGGAAGCGCAAATCAGAGCCGACGAAATCGGACGCGTTCTAAAAGAACAAATCTCAAAATACAATAAAACAGTCGAGATCGCAGAAACAGGAAGCGTGCTTTCTGTGGGCGATGGTGTTGCTCGCGTTTATGGCCTAGAAAACGTAATGGCTGGCGAACTTGTTGAGTTTGCAAGTGGCGTTCAGGGTATGGCTTTAAACTTAGAAACATCACAAGTTGGTGTGGTTATCTTCGGAGAAGATCGCGCGATTAAAGAAGGCGATGTTGTTAAAAGAACTAAAAAAATTGTTTCTGTTCCAGTTGGTGAAGCATTGCTTGGCCGCGTTGTAAATGCGCTTGGCCAGCCGATTGATGGAAAAGGGCCAATTAATTCTCCACATAGTCGTGTTGTTGAATTAAAAGCGCCTGGTATTGTTTATAGAAAATCCGTTCATGAGCCAATGCAAACAGGTTTAAAAGCAATTGATGCTTTAATTCCAATTGGTCGTGGTCAACGCGAATTAATTATTGGAGATCGTCAAACAGGTAAAACTGCTATTGCGATCGATACAATTATTAATCAAAAAGGCCAAGGCGTTCATTGTTTTTATGTAGCTATCGGGCAAAAACAATCAACAGTATCTGTGGTTGTTGAAAAATTACGTCAAGCCGGAGCAATGGAATACACAACAATTATTTGTGCGGGTGCCTCAGACCCAGCTCCAATGCAGTTTTTAGCTGCGTACTCTGGAACAGCAATGGCTGAATATTTCCGAGATTCTGCAAAACATGCATTAATTATTTATGATGACTTAACAAAACAAGCACAGGCTTATCGTCAAATGTCTTTATTATTAAGACGTCCACCGGGACGCGAAGCTTATCCGGGCGACGTGTTTTATTTACATAGCCGACTTTTAGAACGAGCAGCAAAAGTTTCAGATGATAAAGGTGCTGGATCTTTAACAGCGCTTCCAATTATTGAGACGCAAGCTGGAGATATTTCAGCATATATTCCTACAAACGTAATCTCTATTACAGATGGACAAATATTTTTAGAAAGTGATTTGTTTTACAAGGGTGTTCGTCCAGCCGTTTCTATTGGTAAGTCAGTTTCTCGCGTGGGTGGTTCGGCGCAAATTAAGGCGATGAAACAAGTTGCGGGAAGTATTAAATTAGAATTAGCACAATTTAGAGCCTTAGAGGCCTTTGCAGCTTTTGCTTCTGATTTAGATAAAGCATCTCAGCAACAGTTATCTCGTGGACGTCGTTTGGTTGAAATTCTTAAACAAGGACAATATCAACCCGCGAAAGTGGAAGAGCAAATTGTTATTATTTTTGCGGCTACAAATGGATACACAGATTCAATTCCAGAAACTGATGTAAGTCGATTTGAAAAAGAAGTGCTTCAATTCTTTAAACAAAAATATCCACAAATTTTAAAAAACATCGAAGAGAAAAAACAAATCAGTGATGATGCAAAAAAAGAACTTGTGAATGCGTTAAACGAATTCAAAGCAATTTTTCAACCCTCTAAGTAATTGAAAGATTAAAGGTTTTAAGTGGCAAACTTAAAAGATATACGCTTAAGAATTGATTCAACAAAGAACACTCAGCAAATCACGAAAGCGATGAAACTGGTGTCTGCGGCGAAACTAAGAAAAGCGCAACACAACATTACGAATATGCGACCTTACGCACTTACTTTAAAACAGGTAATCGCAAATATTGCGGCTACTGAAAAAGTAAGTCATCCCTTGATGCTAAAAAAACAAAAAACACAAAATGTTTTATTGGTAGTTTTGACATCGGATCGTGGTTTAGCGGGCGCATTCAACAGCAGCATTAATAAATTTGCAGAAAAATACTACGCAGATCATAAAAATAATTATGAGAAAATTGATTTCATTTTTATTGGCAAACGTGGCGCGGATTATTTTGGACGCAAAAATATTAAAGGAATCGAAACATTTACTAAACTTGAGAAAGAAATTTCTTATGGTTTGGCAAAGTCGATTGCAGAAAGTTTAACAAATCATTTTTTGAATGAAAAATATGATGAAGTTCGCATGATTTATAATGAATTTAAATCTGCAATTTCTCAGAAAGTAATTTGTGAAACCCTGCTTCCTATTGAGGTTGATCAAACATCATTTAATGCCGAAGGAAGTACGTTTGCGGCAGATATGATTTTTGACCCTTCTCCTGAAAAAATAATTGAAGAATTGTTAAGAAAAAACTTCAATTTACAAGTGTATCGCGCAATGTGTGAATCTGTTGCTTCAGAGCACGGAGCACGTATGACGGCGATGGAGAACTCTTCGAACAATGCGAAGGAAATGATAAATAAGTTATCATTAACTTATAATAAAGCACGACAAGAGAAAATCACAACTGAGCTGGCAGAGATTGTCGGCGGAGCAGAATCACTAAAGTAGTATAAGTAATTCTGTAAGGTTGAAGCACTAGGGCGAAAAGCAATTAATTTTTAAAATATTTAACGAGGTATAAAATGGCAAATGGAAAAGTAAAACAAGTATTGGGACCAGTTGTTGACGTTCAGTTTGATTCGGCATCAATGCCACAAATCAACACGGCTTTAAGAGTAACAAACAAATCAATTTCGGATACAGAATATAATTTAGTTCTTGAGGTGGCGCAGCACTTGGGTGATGGAGTTGTGCGTACCATTTCAATGGATTCAACAGAAGGTTTAGTTCGTGGTGCCGAAGTTAAAGATACTGGCAACATGATTATGGCACCAGTTGGTCGCGAAGTTTTAGGTCGTATTATTAATGTTATTGGTGAGCCAATTGATGAAATGGGACCAGTAAAAGCGACAGAGCAATGGCCAATTCACAGAGCCGCTCCAAAATTTGAAGACTTAACGACAGCTGCAGAAATGTTAATGACGGGTATTAAAGTTGTAGATCTTTTAGCTCCTTACGCTAAAGGTGGAAAAATTGGTTTGTTCGGCGGAGCGGGTGTTGGAAAGACAGTTTTAATTCAGGAATTAATTCGTAATATTGCAACAGAGCATGGTGGTTTTTCTGTGTTTGCTGGTGTTGGCGAAAGAACTCGTGAAGGTAATGACTTGTGGCATGAGATGAAAGAATCTGGCGTTATCGCAAAGACGGCACTTGTTTTTGGTCAGATGAATGAGCCACCAGGAGCGCGTGCGCGTGTTGCTTTAACAGGTTTAACTGTTGCTGAATATTTCCGTGATGTTGAAAAACAAGACGTACTTTTCTTCGTTGATAATATTTTCCGTTTTACTCAAGCGGGCGCTGAAGTTTCAGCCTTACTTGGTCGTATTCCTTCTGCGGTTGGTTACCAACCAACTCTTGCGACAGAAATGGGAGTTATGCAGGAACGTATTACTTCTACTAAATCTGGTTCTATTACATCTGTTCAAGCGGTTTATGTTCCGGCGGATGACTATACAGATCCAGCTCCTGCAACAACATTTACTCACTTAGATGCGACTACAAATTTAGATCGTGATATTGCTGCAATGGCAATTTTTCCAGCGGTTCATCCATTAACTTCAACTTCGCGTATTTTAGATGCGGCTGTTGTTGGTGAATTACATTATAGAACAGCACGTGATGTTCAGGTTCTTTTGCAGCGTTATAAAGAGCTACAAGACATTATTGCTATTTTGGGTATGGATGAATTATCTGAAGATGATAAATTAGTTGTTACACGATCACGTAAAGTACAACGTTTCTTGTCACAGCCATTCTTCGTTGCTGAACAGTTTACGGGTTCGCCAGGTAAATATGTTGATATCAAAGATACGATTAAAGGTTTCCGTGAAATCTTAGATGGTAAGCATGATGCATTACCTGAACAAGCGTTTTACATGGTTGGAACAATTGAAGAGGCGTTAGAAAAAGCTAAGAAATTACAAGGGTAGATTAAATGTTTAAATTAAATTTACTTACTCCAGAAAGAAAAGCAGTTTTTGACCAAGAGATTACAGAGGTTACCGTTCCTGCTTATTCTGGAGATATAACAATTTTAAAAGGTCATTCTCCGATGATAACAACATTGGGAACTGGAATTTTAAAATATAAAATTAAAGGTCACGATAGAAGTTATAAAGCTGTCGTTAGTTGGGGATATTGTGAAGTAACTCCTCAGGGGGTTAATGTGTTAGCTGAATTCATGCAGACACCTGAAGAAGTTGCTGTTCCTGAAGCTCAGGTTGCGCTTGCTGTGGCCGAGAAAAAACTTGCTACAGAAATACTAACGGATTCAGAATTTAACCTGACAATGAATGAAGCCGCAAAAGCTAGATCTGCCTTAAGCATTGATAAACACTAAGTTTATCAATTTACTTACGGATTCATAAAAATCAAAATTTCTATAAGACCAAAGTCGTAACACTTTGGTCTTTTTTTTTGTTTAAAACATTTCTTTAGTCAAACAGCGGACAGAAAAGATCTACAATAAAGCTATGATAAAAAATAGCCTTTGCCGGCATGCAATTATAATTTTAATTGGTCTTGCAACACTAAATATATGCTCGCAAGCCAATGCGGCAAATGAAGATCAAAACGAAAAATATCTACAACAAGAAGAACTAAATATTAATGCAGACACAAGCGCTGCTTCCCTGATTATTCCAACAACCGAAACTCAAAAAAAAGAAATCCATACATCAGTTGATCAGCTCACATTAGAAGAAACAGATTTTAAAAGTGACAACACTATGGCGTCAGGTGATGTGGCGATTGAACAAACAGAAGACTATACCTTAACCTATAAACAACGGAGATCGCATCACGGATTATTATTTAGTATTTCAGCAGAGCGTGTTGCACCTGTTGAATATCTTTCACTTTTTGATGATGCAGAAATTAATAATATGCTTGGGAGTGATTTAATAAATCTAACAGGTATTGAACTAGGATATAAATATAACTTTATGTTGGGTTCTGCCTATCTTATTGGTTCGTATGGCCGAGGCGGCTTAACAAGCAGTGGCGAAACATTCAGAGAATTAGATTTAAATAAATTAAGTTTGTCTGTTGGTTATGCTGCGGATGCAATTTTTAACGAACCATGGGTTGTTCCATATGGGCAAGCTGGAGTTCATCAGTTTGAAATTGTTGAAAAAATGAGTGGAGCTGATGAAAAAGGAATTACCACCGAACCCAGTTTAAATTATCGTTTGGGTTTATTGTTTCAATTAAATTGGATTGAAAAAAGCATAGATCCAGCGACTCAGGATGAGGGTTTGCGTAGTTCCGGACTAGAGAATACATATTTGGATGTTTATTTATCTTGGTATGAGCCATCTTCAAATCTTTATGACCCAGCCAATCCATCAGCTGGCGGAGATCCCGATATGCGCTCCGAAGGACTTCTCGGTGTTGGTTTTAAAATGGAATTCTAAATTAACGAGAGTAAGTAGTTAAGCTCTTCGTAAACCGCAGACCATGTTATAGTATTTAATCTAACATTTAAACGCTGATCAGGCGTAATAGAGTATTTTTTATTTTCACGCATCGCTAATCGAATCGCCGCTTCTGGTTTTAGTCGTGTTCGCTCTGTAAAGATAAGTGAAATGTTTTTTGGTCCAGCGCTAATATCACGAACCCCTAAATCTTTGCACTGTTTTCGAATTAACATTAAGCCCATTAAATTTACGACAGGCTCGGGTATGTCTCCGAACTGATCGGTCAGCTCGGCTTCAATAATATCTAAATCAGATTGAGATTTTATTTCAGAAAGTGCTTTATAATAACTTAAGCGAATGCGAATATCTGAAATATAAAAATCAGGAATTAATGCTGGTATTCGCAAATTAATTTCTGGATCTAGATCGCGATCAGAAATGTTTTCCCCGCGGGCTTCTGCCAATGCCTCGTTTAATAAATCCATATAAAGCTCGTAACCAACGGAATTCACATGCCCCGATTGATCATCACCTAAAATATTTCCAGCACCGCGAAGTTCTAAATCATACTGAGCAATTCGAATTCCAGAGCCAAGGGCTGAGTTGTCTTGAATAATTTTAAGACGCTCTTGCGCGTCCTTTTCAATTTTTTTATCTTTAGGTAATAATAAATAACAATAAGCGCGAGCCTTGCTTCGGCCAACACGTCCACGCAATTGATACAGCTGTGACAAGCCAAACATATGAGCCTGATCAATAAACATAGTATTCGCGCGAGGAACGTCCATTCCAGATTCAACGATAGCTGTACAAATAAGAACATCGATTTCATGATTAAAAAAGCTAAGCATTGCAGCTTCAAGCTCGTGTTCATCCATTTGACCATGAGCAACCTTCATCCGGGCATCTGGACAAATAGCCCTTAATTCATCAGCAAGGCCATAAATACTTTGTACGCGATTATGAATAAAATAAACTTGTCCGCCTCGGGCAATTTCAGAATGAATGCCTTTGCGGATTAACTCAGAGTCAAACTTTGAAATAAATGTTCGCGTTGGAAGGCGGTCAACAGGGGCCGTGTTGATAATAGACATGTCGCGAACGCCAGTAAAACTTAAATTTAAAGTTCTAGGAATTGGTGTTGCAGACAATGTTAACGTATCAACATTATTTTTAATTTTTTTAATTTTTTCTTTATGAAGTACGCCAAACTTTTGTTCTTCATCAATAATTAACAAGCCCAAATCTTTAAAAACAACATCCTTACTAAGTAATCTATGGGTACCAATTAAAATGTCAACTTTGCCATCTTTCAATTCGAGCAATGTTTTTTTCTGATCAGCGGCAGAAACAAAACGATTTAAAGATCGAATTTCAAATGGCCAACCAGCAAAGCGTTTTTTGAAAGTTTCTAAATGTTGAAAAGTTAAAACAGTGGTTGGGGCAAGCACAGCGACTTGTTTTTTATTTTGTGCAACCTGAAAGGCGGCTCGCATGCACACTTCTGTTTTACCAAAACCAACATCACCACAGATTAGGCGATCCATTGGTTTGTCTGAATTTAAATCTTTTTGTAAATCAGAAATCGCGCGCAATTGATCATCGGTTTCATCAAAAGGAAAAGATTTTTCAAATTGGGCATAACCAAATTCATCTAATGTTAGAGGGTCTCGTTTAATTTCTGATCGAATTGCGTATAAATTTAAAAGTTCGGCGGCAATATCGCGAAGATGGCCTTTAACTTTAATTTTCGTTTTTTCCCAACCAGTTCCACCCAGCTTATCTAAAATAGATGTGGCAGAGGGACCTGAAAACTTTTGCAATTGGCCAACGCGATAAACTGGCAAATAAAGTTTATCTTTGTCTTTGTACGCAACTTGAATAAATTCGGAATCAATGCCTCCGATATTCATGATTTTTAAGCCTTCATAAACACCTATTCCGTGCTTAATGTGAACAACCAAATCGAGTGGTTTTAGGTCTCCAAAACTAAGACTTTTAGCTTTTGCAGAGAACTGTTCATAAGAAGTGCCCGAGGCTGAAGTGCTAAGACGTTGCTTGCGTCCAAAAAAATCATCATCACGTAAGAAAATAATTTTTTCATCAACAAATTGAATAGTTTCCCCAAGCGGCCTTGGCAGCAAGGTTATTTTTTTATTTTCAAGCCAAGTTAGCCATTCGTAAGAATCGGCAGGCGCTGTTTCAATATCCAAATCAAGACGTTTAAGTAATACTTTTAGGCGATCAATTTGTGTTGCAGACTTAATACAAATAAATATTTTATAGCCGTCATCAAGCCACATTTTAATTTTTGGAGCCGCTGCCTCTTGCCAGGCATCCGAAGCGGGAGTTAGGTTTCTTGCTAAATTTGAAAACTCAGTAAGCGGATGCGTTCTGTATGATACCCGCAATTCATTTGCAGCTTCTTCGTCCAAATAAGATAAGTTTGAAAATTGAAAAACTCTAGATTCATCGGGCCATTTGTTTTTTTCATACTGAAGTTGAACTTTCAAAAGCTCTGGATGAAAAAGATGAGTTGTTGGAACTTTTGATTCTTGTAAAAGTTCTTGATAATACTGATCAGCAGAGCGAGAAATTTCTGCGGGATCTAACATAAAAATATTTAAGCCAGAGCTAAAATGATCCAAGGGTGAAACCAAGTGATCGTAATTGTAAGAAAGCAGAAATTCGTTACCCGGAAAATAGTTTTTTAATGTCAGGCTGCGAACAGTCTCTTCAATTTCTGATTGAAGCACCTTTCGATCTTTTAACGTTTTTCTAAACCCAGTAATAATTTTCTCTAAATAATCATCGCTTAAATCAGTTTCATAGGCCGGGCAAATATTTAACTGGGGTACTTCATCTAAACTTCGTTGATTAGAGCTTGAAAAAGTACGCAAGGTCTCAATTTGGTCTCCAAAAAGCTCAATACGGATTGGCATTTTTTCTGCGGGAGAAAAAACATCTACAATCCCACCACGAATACTGTACTGCCCTTTGTCTTCAATAAGTGGCGCGGGCTGATAGCCTAAAGAATTAAAAAATTGAGCCAATTCTGCGGGCAGTTCATCGCTCTTTTTGAACACATGGCAGCGCTTAGAGAAATTAAAAAAAGGAACGGATAATTGAAGTAAGGCTGAAATTGGAGCAACAAAAATGTCGTTTTTTTGAGCTCGCGCTGCCCAATATAAAAAATCAACGCGGGAGTGAGTTACTGAAGGCGATGGGTATAGGCCTGAAAAATATGAAATATCAAAGTGTTGTAATAAGTGACAGCGAAAGTGTGGTGAAAAAAAATGCATTTGTTGTTCAAAAAGCTTGGCTTCTTCAAAACTAGCAACAACAACAAGCCTTGGTAAGTCATTAATTTCTTTAGACAAAGATTGAGACAAAAAATAAGAAACAGCCGCTTCGGAAGAGGTTCCGTCGATAGTGAAAAGGCTTTTGTTTTTTTGTAGACCGCGAAGTAAAAAATCTTCGAGTCTAGAGTGGGATACTTGAGTACGCATGAATGCTGACGACCTTATCCAAAACTAAAAAGTTCAGCAAGTAATCAATTATATAAAAATTTTTTGAAGCTAGACGTTTTCAAATTTCATTGGTTTTTATGCGTTGGCTTTTTTGAACTAAGGTGTTGAAATATCATCATATTTTCAAGGAGGACTTGTGCCATTAGGTGGAGTGATTTTTATCACATTATTTATTGCTGCGTTTGGAACATTTTTAATATTTTTAGCGCGTTGGACGGGCGGGCTGGCAAAAAAAACAAGCCAAGCTAAGTTTGATGTCTATGAATGTGGAATTATTGGTGAAGAAAAAAAAGATACCAAAATTTCAGTGAAATTTTATTTAACAGCAATTCTGTTTATATTATTCGATATAGAAATTATTTTTATGTACCCATGGGCTAGCAACTTCAAAAGCTTTATTGCTACTGGCGCCGGGCTTTATATGTTTACTTCGATGATGATTTTTTTATGTGTTTTTATTTTTGGCTTATGGTGGGAAATTCGATCAAAAGCTTTGGAGTGGGATTAATCTATGACATCAATGGGGAACACGGGCGTTGAAATTGCGATTAACGCCGTTAAAACAATTTTAGTATTTTTAATGATGGTTCAAGCCGTGCCAATACTGGTTTGGCTTGAGCGCCGGGGCTCAGCTTTTATTCAAAACCGATTTGGTCCAAACCGAGTTGGCCCATTAGGGCTAATTCAACTATTAGCAGACGCCGTTAAGTTTTTAACGAAGGAAGATTTTGCTCCAGAAAAAGGAAATCGTTTTTTATTCTACTGCGCTCCTGTATTTGCATTAATTCCTGCGGCAATAGCTTATATGGCGATCCCAATGTCGGTTCCAATTAAAACAGAAGACTATACGTTTTTAATTCAGGGTTACGAAATCAACGTTGGAATTGTTTTTATTTTAGGAATTTCTTCATTAGCCGCTTATACCATTTTAATGGCGGGCTGGGGTTCGGGAAGTAAGTTTTCTTTAATGGGCGCGCTTCGCGCATCGGCACAAATAATTTCTTATGAACTAGCTTTGGGTTTAGCAATTGTTGGCGTTATTTTACTGTATGGAACGCTTAATTTAACAGAGATGATTCAAGCTCAGCATGGAAGTTTTCTTTTTTCTGCTTTTGGTAATACGATTAAAGCAGACTGGTTACCGAATTGGGGAATTTTTTACCAACCCGTTGGAGCCATTTTATTTTTTGCAGCGGCGTTTGCTGAATCAAATCGACTTCCATTTGACTTGGCAGAGGGTGAATCTGAACTAGTTGCGGGATTTCATACAGAGTATGGCGGATTTAAAATGTTGATGTTTTTCATTGGCGAATACGGTCATATGATGATTGCGTCGGGTTTAATGATTACATTTTATTTTGGTGGATACAGTATTTGGAACTTAACCCCAACAGAAGTCCAACAATGGTTTGCAGAGACTCTTTCTGTATCAACAGCTACAGCAAATATTTTAAGTGTTGCTGTTCACTTTATTTCATACTTAGTAAAGTTTGCCATCTTTTTATGGATTTTTATTCATGTAAGATGGACTCTTCCACGCTTTAGATATGATCAGTTAATGGAATTGGGATGGAAAACTATGCTTCCATGGGCCCTTGGAAACACAATAATCACAGCGGTCGTTATTTTTGTAACGTCGTATTTCACATTTTAGGAAGGAACCAATGACATCAGATGCATTTTTGTTTTGGTTTTTAGCGTTCATTACAGTTGTAAGCGGTTTGTCTGTAGTATTAATGACAAACCCCATTTACTCAGCGCTTTCATTAGCGATGACAATGATTGGGGTAGCGGCACTGTTTGTTACGTTAAACGCATACTTTTTGGCAGGTGTTCAGCTAATCGTTTATGCTGGGGCCGTAATGGTTTTGTTTGTTATGGTATTAATGCTTTTCGATTTGAAACACGAAATCCAAGCATTTACACGTGGCAGAGTAACCGGAGCTATTAAGCTAGCCTCCGTGGGAATTCTTTCTGGACTAATTGTTGGAGCCGTAACAATGGGTTTAAAAACAGTTACTCCAGCAACAGATGTGGTTACAAAAGCAACTTCCGCCATATCTGTAGATTCAACACGAGCGTTGGCAGAAAATTTATTTATAAAAAATATATTTGGCTTTGAAGCGCTAGGTGTTTTGTTGTTGGTAATTGCTGTTGGCACCGTTGCATTATCACGCAGTAAAGGGGGTTCTCATGACAGAGACTAATTTAATAACTGACATTGGATTGAATCACTATTTAGTTTTGTCAGTTGTATTGTTTTCTTTAGGAATGGCAGGCGTGCTGTTGCGCCGAAATTTGATTGTTTTATTAATGTGTATAGAACTGATGTTAAATGCAGTAAATATTAGCTTTATTGCCTTTTCTAAGTTTTCTGGAAAAGTAGACGGGCAAGTTATGGTGTTTTTTGTTATGACAATTGCCGCAGCAGAAGCTGCAGTTGGGCTGGCGTTAACGGTATCGATATTTAAACGTTTTAAAGAAGTTAATATTCGCTTTTTCGAGCATTTGAAAGGATAAGGCGACAATGATCAATCATGAGTTATTAATTGCAATTTTATTACTTAGCCCCGTCGTTGGTTTTTTAATTAATGGTGTTCGCTTTCGCAGTTCAAATTATATGCTGGCGGGATCTATTGCAACAGCTGCAGTAGTGATTTCGTTTATCGCATCCGTTTTATTATTTTTAAAATTAGTCGACGCATCGCCAGAAAACAGACGCTTAGCTGTTTCATTTTTTGAATGGATCGCTGTTGATAATTTTAAAGTTAATGCTGGTTTTGTTGTTGATCAAATCAGTTCAATAATGATTTTGATTATTACTGGTGTTGGCTCATTAATTCATTTGTTTTCAATTGGATACATGCACCACGATAAAGGCGTTACAAAATATTTCGCATATTTAAATTTATTTATTTTTAACATGTTAATATTAGTATTGGGCGACTCTTTACTTACTATGTTTGTTGGCTGGGAAGGCGTTGGGCTTTGTTCATATTTATTGATTGGATTTTGGTTCAGCGACTCTGCAAAAGCTGCAGCAGGTATGAAAGCATTTATTACGAATCGAATTGGTGATGCGGCATTTATTATTGGAATGTTCGTATTATTTTTTACTTTTGGAACTTTGAACATGCATGAGCTAAACGCTCTTGCCCCAACAGTTTTAGATGCAAGCTGGATGGGTGCTGCAACAATTGGTACAATGCTGCTTTTTATAGGAGCAACGGGTAAATCTGCGCAGATTCCACTTTATGTTTGGTTGCCTGACGCTATGGCCGGTCCGACTCCGGTATCCGCATTAATTCATGCGGCAACAATGGTTACTGCGGGCGTTTACATGATCGTGCGATTAAATCCGTTATTCATTATGGCTCCAAACACCATGATGGTAATTGCAATTATTGGGGCGGCAACAGCTGTCTTGGCGGCGACGATTGGCTTAACTCAATTTGATATCAAAAAAGTTTTAGCTTATTCAACAGTTTCTCAGTTGGGTTATATGTTTTTAGCCGTTGGAGTTGGGGCCTTTGGTGCGGGTATGTTTCATCTTATGACACATGCGTTTTTTAAAGCGTTAATGTTTTTAGGATCTGGTTCGGTAATTCACGGAATGCATGAAGAGCAAGATATTCGTAAAATGGGCGGTTTAAAAAAATACATGCCGATTACACATTTTACATTTTTATTGGGCTGGTTAGCAATTATTGGAATCCCGCCTTTTGCAGGTTTCTTTTCAAAAGATGAAATTTTGTGGCAAGCCTTTTCGTCACCACGTGGGCATTGGCTTTTGTGGGCCGCAGGTGTTGTTGGCGCAATGCTAACCGCATTTTATATGACACGCTTAATGGCATTAACGTTTTGGGGAAAATCTAGAATTGATAAAAGTGTTCATCCTCATGAAAGTGGATTATCAATGACAATTCCGTTAATGGTTTTAGCACTTTTGTCTGTCATTGGCGGATGGGTTGGCATTCCACACGTAATCGGAGACTCAATAGGGCAAATTCCAAATCTGTGGGAACATTGGTTAGAACCAGTTATCAAAGCAATACCAATAGCAGATGGTGCTCATGTTGAACACGACTCTACAACTGAGATTGTTTTAATGGTTGTATCTGTTGTTTTGGCAACTTTTTCTGCGGTGTCGGCGTATATTATGTATACGAAAAAAGAAGGCTCTTCAGCAAAAGTTTCGAAAGCATTTGGACCCGTTTACGAACTTGTAAATAAAAAATATCTAGTTGATGAAGCCTACTTTTCTGGAATTATTAATCCATTAATAAACCTAAGCAAAAACCTTTGGTATTATATAGATGTAAATTTCATTGATAAAGCAACTTTCAAAATCACTGAAGTAACAGTTGGTGGTGGATCTTTTATTAAAGCATTACAAAATGGAAATATGCAGCAATATGCCATGTATATTGCCGTAGGTGTTGTTGTTGTTCTTTCTTTTGTGTTGATGAGGTAGCTATGATTTTATCGGGTTTAATTTTCTTACCGCTTATTTTTGCGATGGTAATTACTGTGTGGCCACAAAAAAACACAGTTCGCCATATGGCTTTAGGGCTTTCAATAATAGAGTTTTTTCTTTCCCTTGCGATGTTGCAAAAATTTAATCCTTCATCAGCCGCCTTACAAATGGTTGAGAAAACGGCCTGGATTGAAAGATTTGGAATATCGTACTTTCTAGGTATTGATGGGATTTCATTGATGTTGGTCATGTTAACAACATTTTTAATTCCAATTATAATTTTAGCAGCATGGAATTCAATTGATACCAAAATTAAAGGATTTCACGCGGCACTTTTTGTATTGCAAACCGCAATGCTGGGTTCATTTTTATCAATGGATGCAATTTTATTTTATGTTTTTTGGGAGCTTTCATTAATTCCAATGTACTTTATTGTAGGTATTTGGGGTGGAACACGACGCATTTATGCAACACTTAAGTTTTTCATTTATACAATGGCAGGTTCAATATTAATGTTATTGGCGATAATTTTTATGATGCGCCTTACGCCAGAAGTTACGGGCGGTTCAATTAGCGCCAGTATTTTAGATTTTTATAAATTAAAAATTCCATTTATTGCGGGCGAATTTTTTACAGCACAAACGTTATTGTTTTTTGCTTTTGCATTAGCTTTTGCAATCAAGGTACCAATTTTTCCACTACACACCTGGTTGCCTGATGCACACGTGGAAGCTCCGACTCCGGGTTCAGTTGTACTAGCCGGAGTCATGTTAAAGATGGGAACATATTGCTTTTTGCGTTGGGTAATTCCAATGTTTCCAGAGGCGACAGAGCACTATTCTTGGATATTTATGGCTGTCGGAGTTATTGGAATAATTTATGGAGCACTTGTTGCCATGGTTCAGCCGGATGTAAAAA
This sequence comes from Pseudobdellovibrio sp., assembly GCA_049301055.1. Classification (GTDB taxonomy): domain Bacteria; phylum Bdellovibrionota; class Bdellovibrionia; order Bdellovibrionales; family Bdellovibrionaceae; genus Pseudobdellovibrio. The sequence goes on from JBAQKN010000021.1 coordinate 168,894, forward strand.
AACTTGTGGCGTACTCTTCCGTTTCACACATGGGGTATATAATCGTTGGAATATTTGCGATGAATGCTTACGGCGTTAACGGAGCATTATATCAAATGCTTAATCATGGTGTTTCAACAGGAGCATTATTTCTTTTAATTGGAATGATTTACGAGCGAACACACTCGCGTGAAATATCTAAATACGGTGGACTGGCATCGGCACTTCCAATTTTTACAATTATATTTGTGATAGTGACAATGTCTTCAATCGCCGTACCGATGACGAATGGCTTTATTGGAGAGTTTTTAATTTTAATGGGTTCATTTGAATACTCTCCATGGGTTGCAGTCCTTTCGGTAAGTGGCGTGGTGTTGGGTGCGGCGTACATGTTATGGATGGTTAAGCGAGTTTTCTTTGGACCAGCGGGTGAAATTGTAAAACATGCTGCCGCAGACAAAAAGCATGCTTTACATGATTTAACGTTGCGCGAGTTAGTTGTGTTAGCCCCATTGGTAATATTAATTTTTTGGATGGGATTATTTCCAAATCAATTTATGAACTATTCAAAAGCCAGTGTTGATTATTTAATTAAAAACAAAATGAACTACGCGTTGGCAATAAGCGGTGAAGAGATTCAATCGGGAGAAGCAAAATGAATATCACAATAGGCCTTTCAGATATTTTATTAATTTCTCCGTTAATTGCGTTATTTCTTTTTAGTTTGATCCCAATAACTATTAAAGTGTTACGTGGAAACGTAGAACAATCGCCAACGGCAACAATCATTGAGGCACTAATAGGATTAACATTAACTGCTGGTTTACTGATTGTTTTTGGTGGATCAGGAAAAACAGCATTCAATGGCCAATTAGTTTTTGATGGATTGACTCAGTGGATGGGTTTAATTGCGGTTACTGCGGCCGGCGGCGCTTTAATTATGATGTACGAAAACCCAGCAACAAAAGGAAAACAGTTTTCTGAACTAGTTTTTCTTGCGATGAACTCAATTTTAGGAATGTTGATTTTAGTTTCTGCAGTTGATTTACTGATAATATTTATTGGTTTAGAGCTAATGTCTTTAGCACTTTATCTAATGATTGCAATGTCACACGAACAAAAAATTTCTAAAGAAGCGGCAATTAAGTATTTTGTTTTGGGATCATTTGCGTCAGCAATATTCTTGTATGGAGTGTCTTTCATCTTTGGATCAGCAGGAACAATTAATCTTATTGATTTAATGGAAGTTTCTTCAACACTAGTTGGAGCAAATAAACTTTATTTATTTGGTATTTCATTTGTTGTGTTGGGGTTTTGTTTTAAAGTGTCAATTGCACCCTTTCATGCGTGGACTCCGGATGTGTACCAAGGATCTCCGACGCCTTTAACATCATTCATGGCAACAGCTGTAAAAACAGTTTCATTTGCAGCCTTTCTTCGAGTGTTAGCAACAAAACCATTACTTGGATCACAAAATTTATTTGATGTTATGCAATGGCTTGCTGTTATCACAATGACAGTTGGTAACTTGGCAGCACTGGTTCAAACAAACTTTAAAAGAACGATTGCGTATTCTTCCATTTCGCATTCAGGTTATATTTTAGTTGGCGTAATAACGGCTGGAATAAGTCAAAACTCTGCTTTTAGTGCTGCCAGTGTGATATTTTATTTAATCGGTTATGCTCTTATGACAATGGGAACATTTGCAGTCATTAGTTTGATTGAAAAAGATGAAAATTCAGTAGTTCAAACTGAAAACCTAGCAGGCTTCGCAAAAAAGCAACCTATTCTGGCTTTTTGCTTATCAATATTTTTATTTTCTTTAGCGGGATTACCACCAACACTTGGATTTTTTGGAAAGCTATATTTATTTAGTTCAGCTGTGAATGAGGGCTTAATTTGGCTTTCCCTTTGGGGCGTAATCAACTCTGTAATCAGCGTTTATTACTATTTACGACCGATTGTAATGATGTACATGCGCGAAGGTGATTGTGATATTGCAGATGAGGGTTCATACGCAACAACGGTAATGTTGGTAGCTGCTGCGATTCTTGTGTTAACCTTGGGGTTAGCGTCTGGTCCAATCTTTCAAATGATAGAGAAAAGTTTAATTTAAAATTTCGCTATTCGACTTTATACCTATGAGAATGCGTTTTCTAAAAAGCTAAAGAATGTTTTTTAGAAAATGCAGCCCTGACTTAAAACCAACACGAACAATTTTTTCTAAAATTATAGGGTTTAATGAAAAGTGATCTGCAAAAAACATTTCATGATTTTGTGGGCGTGGTGAAATATAAATATAATCAACATCAGGATTAAACAAAAGTTTCTTTCTGACTGTCGTTAGAATTTTTTCTTTAGCCGCAGCGGATAGGTTTAATTCGTCAGCCTCGCGCTTCATTGCTGAATAAAGATCGCGCTTTTGTTCTTGAAAGCGAATATTGTTGGCAACTTTTTGCTCTAGGACCTGGTATAAAGCCTGGTTCGCAATAACGGGCATTCCATAAGTATGAAGCGATCCCACTTCGGGTGAGTAGTGATAGGGTTGCATCGAATAAGAGGCAATAATTAAATCAGCTCCATGGTCGGCAGCAACATGAGTACTAAGTGTGTCGCGAATTTCCCCATCATAATGATAAATCATTTTTCCATCAGGTTTTACGATTGGATAAGGGGCAAACATAGGTGGAAGTGCAATTGATGCTGCTACAGATTCAGAAATTTTAGTATAACCAATGTATTTAATTGTATCATTTTTAAAGCTTTCAATGAAGGGACCAAAAATTGTTTTTCTAGAATGATTAAGTTGAGTTGAAACAATATAAAGTTCCACACCAAGTCTAGAGAACTCATTTTCATCTAAAACATATTTTCGCAGATAGCGTTCAACACCATTTGTATTAAAAAGGCCATTTAGTTTAAAACCTTTTTTTAAAAAAACTTCCAAGCCGCCGGTTAGTAGTGATTTTTGAAGTAAACTTTCTGGTAGCCAACTAAGCATTCGTTTTGAATTTAAATTAAAGATATGGCGATAACCAATTGGTTTTATATGTTCATCTTTGGGTAGGTCATAAAAAGCAGGGCTGCCAAAACCAACTTGAAAGGCCGTTATCAAGGCTTCGATTGATCTACCAGAGGCCAAAACAGAGCCAATGAATGCTCCTGCACTGGACCCTACATAAAGTCGTATTGTTGGTGATGAGTTTTGCTTCTTTGAATCTACAGTGTCGGGAAATTTTTGTAGAACCAACTCTTTTGGGCCACCAGCAAAGACAAAGCCCTTTTCTTTTAAGGCTAAGCAAACGCCAATATGATAAGCTGCGGCTTTAATTCCACCACCACTTAAGACCAAGGCAATCTTCTTTTTCTTGTGAATATTCATCTACTTGATTAGTTAAGCATGAAATAATTGAAGGTGAAACTGGATTCTTTGGTTACCAAAAGTTGAATACCCAGACCATGATCTAGAGATATTCAAGCTATTCAGCTTAAGAACGAAGCTGAATAGCTGGGTATTCAAGACCTTTGACTGGATTGAATTCCATGTTTGACAAGTCTTTCGCCTATGTTACGTTTGAGTAGTCGAGGAGACGAAAAGATGAACACTGAACACGTTGAAAAAAGTTGGTTGCCGTTAGCTGACTATTCAATGAAGTACAAAGTCAGTATCTCAACTTTACGTCGCCGAATTAAGGCAGAAGATATTCAGCACAAGTTCGATGATGGCAAATATCTAATTTTAGATGAAGCGACCACGCCCAGCCAAAATTATGTCCAAGAGCATCGCCCCTCCCTTAAAAGTGATGTTTACGAATCTGGAGTAATGAAAGCGACCGCGGTCGAAGCCACTAAGTCAGAACCAGGGGAATCCGTAATCACGGCAGCCAACAGATTGTTGGCTGATCTTAAAAAAGCCTATACACAAATTCTTCAAGAAAAAGAATTACAAATTCAGCGCTTAAATAGCGAAATCTCGGATTTAAATACACTGATCAAAGTTCTTGAGTCAGAAAATCATCGCTTAAGAAATTAAGGCTTGAAAACAACAGATCTGCGAAATTCAAATAAGTAAGTCGAACCCTTTCGAACGTACTTAAAAAGAATTTGAACTTTCTTTTTAACAAAGGAGGTTCGAATGCCTAACACTAACACAACAATTAGTATTCGACGCGTATACAGTTCTAAGCTGGGACTGAAAATTCTAGTCGGTTTGAATTTATAGACGAATAAGTTTTGAAAGGGTTCGCTTCTTTAATCCTGGTAGCCAAGCCGGCTCGCGAATCGATGAAAAGACTCAGAGAAGGGCAGCAAGAGGGCGGCTGATTAATCGCAGCCGTCGAACTGAATTAATTCAGACCCATCTTGTTGGATTGTTCCTGATTGGTGAAGCTTAAAAGTAAGGTTAATTTTTTTTTCAGCGCCAAAAAATTTAGCTTCAATACCATAAAGCGGTTTATCAAAGGCTGCTGCGCCATCTTCAAACTCATGAACTGTTAAAATCTTTGCCTCAATGTTTGAGCCGCTCATAGTAAGTCCAAAAGGAGATTTGGTTTCGCCTCTAGAACGAAATACAACATCACCATAATAAATTTTGCTCCAAGTAATTAGACTTTTATCTTCGATGCAATTTAAGAAGGGGTCGTTCTTTTCAACAATACCCGCAGCATATTCTATGCGGGCACTGTCCGTTCCTTTCCAGCACGTAATGCTATATTTACCGGTTGAGTTTCTTTTGTAAAATTGATCTAAGCACTCAGCGCTTTTAAAAAGTTCTGCCTGCGAAAATAAAGGAATAAAAATAGTGATAACGCTTAATAAGAATGTTGTTTTCATTAGGCACCTCTTTGATTGATAAAGATTCAACTTTAGTGCCAGATTTTTAAATTCGTAAGACGCGTATACTGATTGTAACAAATTTTTTCAGTTGAAAATGAACAAAGTGTAAAACAATTGTTGGCTTCAACGCTTGATGTGTCTCAGGTTGGGTCACTAAAAAGCAAGCGTTTTAAAAAACCAAAAGCCAACTTTTTTAGAGTTGGCTTTTTAAGTTAAGGGAGGAGCAATGCTGAAGTTGATTTCTTTACACCAACCTCATTAATTATTTGTATTTGCTAAGCAGATACTAAGCAGCTGCGGCAGGAGCTTTGTTTTTCTTGTCCTGTTTTTTGCTGTTTGTTTTTCTATTTTGAAATTTTTCTGATTTTTCAAAAGCGACTGCAAACACTTCATCTAGATTTTCGGCTAAGATGAAATTTATTTTTTCCTTAAACTGCTGAGGAATGTCTTCTAAATCCTTTGCGTTGGCCATCGGAATAATAATATTTGTAATACCTAAGTTTAATGCAGCTAAACATTTTTCACGGATTCCGCCGACAGGAAGAACTCGACCTTGTAATGTTACTTCTCCAGTCATTGCGATATCGTTTCTTACCGGAGTGTCTGTCATAAGACTTACTAAAGCTGTTGTTAATGTGATACCTGCGGAAGGTCCATCTTTTGGAATAGCTCCTGCTGGTAAATGCACATGCACATCATGTTTATCGAAAAAGTCAGGACTAATTAATAATTCATCCATATGAGCTTTTGCGTAAGACATTGCGGCGTGAGCTGACTCTTTCATAACGTCGCCAAGTTGGCCCGTTAACATTAGTCCGCCTTTACCCTTCATTTTTAGTGCTTCAATTAATAAAACTTCTCCGCCAGCTTGAGTCCAAGCTAAACCTTGAACGATACCAACTTGTGACTCCATCATTTTTTCATCACGCATGAATCGGGGTGGGCCCATAAGTTCATTTACAGTTGTTGGATTGATTTCGATAAACGAAGCTTCATTCATAACAACTTTTTTAGCAACTTTTCGGCAAACAGAGCCAACTTCGCGTTCTAAATTTCTTAAACCAGCTTCACGAGTGTAACCAGCGATTAAGTATTTTAAACCTTCATCTGTAAACACGATATTTTCAGATGTAATTCCGTTTGCTTCAATTTGTCTACTTACTAAATGTTTTTTAGTAATTAATAATTTATCATTTTCTGTGTAACCAGGAATGCTAATCATTTCCATACGATCACGTAATGCGGCTGGAATATTTTCAACCACATTGGCCGTTGCGATAAATAAAACGTTTGATAAGTCGAAATCAACGTTCAAGTAGTTATCACGGAAAGTTGCATTTTGTTCTGGATCTAACACCTCAAGCATTGCTGATGCTGGATCGCCTCTGAAATCAGAAGCCATTTTATCAATTTCGTCTAACACAATAACTGGGTTGCGTGTTTTAGCTTGGCGTAAGGCCTGAATTATTTTACCAGGCATCGCTCCAACATAAGTGCGTCGGTGACCACGGATTTCAGCTTCATCTTTAACTCCACCTAAAGCGATACGGAAATATTCACGTCCCATAGCTCTTGCGATTGATCGACCAAGTGAAGTTTTTCCAACTCCAGGGGGACCGCTAAAACATAAAATTGGACCCTTCATTGTTGTTTTAAGTTTTCTTACTGCTAAGAATTCTAAAACGCGATCTTTTGCTTTTTGTAGATCATAATGGTCGTCATCTAAAATTTGTTTTGCTTGTTTTAAATCAATAATATCTTCTGATTGTTTGCCCCAAGGAAGATCGACCATCCAATCAAGATAAGTGCGAACCATTGTTGCTTCACTTGCATCGGGATGCATGCGCTCTAGTCTAGATAATTGTTTTAAGGCTTCAACTTGAATAGTTTCAGGCATTCCAGCAGACATAACTTTATTTCTTAATTCATCCATCTCTTCAGATTTAGAATCTTGAGCATCGCCAAGTTCGCCTTTGATAGCTTTCATTTGTTCGCGTAAAAAGTTTTCGCGTTGATTTTTTTGATCATCACGACCTTGACCGCGAATTTTTACTTGAGCTTGCATAACTTCTAGTTCGCTACGTAAAAAATTGCATATTAATGTTAAACGCTCTTTAGGGTCTAAAGTTTCTAAAACTTTTTGTGCATCGTGAACTTTTAGGCCGATGTTGCTAGCGATTAAGTCAGCGATACGTCCTGGATCAGAAACATCATCTAACACTAATAAAATATCAGGAGATAATGCTTTACCAAGGGCGATTGTTTTTTCAATATATTCTTTAGCTGTGCGAACTAATGCTTCTGCTTCAGCCTGAGTTCCCGGAGCTACCGTGTCTTCAACTTTATCAATTGAAACTTCGAAGCTGCCCGCAGTTTTAGTAAAAGATTTGATACGGCCTTTAGCCTCACCTTGAATTAATATTTTAACTCGGCCATCTGATAATTTTCTCATACGCATAATTTTTGCGATGGTACCAATTTCATAGATGCTGTCAGCGGACGGATTTTCTTCTGCAATGTCTTTTTGCGACGCTAAGAAGATTAGGCGATTTTTTGACAATGCCTCTTCGACTGAACGAATAGAAGATTCTCTGCCAACAAATAACGGAATGATCATGTATGGAAATACAACGATATCTCGTACTGGTAACATCGGTAGTGTTTGTGGAATTTCAACGGGTTGATTATCAAATGTCATGCTGGCTCCTGTTTCCTTAATAAACATTTCGGAGCGAAGTTAAAAACGCTTTAACAATTTTCGAAAGAAAATGAAAATCACGACTGACATCCATATCAGAAGCTGATTTCAGCGACATTAAATTGGGATTTCCAGTACTAAAGGATTAAAATTTGTCTTATTGCATTTGATTTTTGCGTGAAGACTCTTGGTCTTCCATGCAAGAGATGCACAATGTTGCTAAAGGTCTAGCTTTAAGGCGACGTACATCAATAGCCTCATCACAAGATTCGCAAATGCCATAGCTGTCAGTTGCAAATTTTGATAAAGCTTTGTCGATTAAAAGCAATGAATGTCGATCGCGCTCGTGCAGTTGGATGCTAAGATTCGATTCTAGCTCTTGAACGACAGCATCAGCCTCATCTGTTGTTTTAGATAATGTAGATTGTTGTGATTTAAATTCAAAATTTTTATTTAAAATTTCGCTTTTTTGAATCAACAACGATTGCTTAATAATATTTAAATCTGTTCCGAGGTTTTCGGTGGTCTTCATCTAAATTCCCCCCTAGAGAAAGGTTTCCGAAATCTGAGGGGATAATTAACTTTGTCGGGAAGAGTGTCATCAAAAAAACTTGAACGTAGCCTGATGAATCATCGCACATGATAAAATTATGCGATGATTCATCAGGCAATTTTAGCGCTGAACTAGCGCGCAAATTTTCTAGTTATACTTTCACGCATCTCAGCGCCTTCAATGCTTAAGCGCGTATAGGGCAGTGCAAGTAATCTATCAACTTCGATAGGCTCTTCAGTTTCTTCGCAAAAGCCGTAAGATCCTTGCTCTATGCGCCCAAGAGCGAATTCAATTTCTAAAATTTGAGACTTTAGTCGTGCTTGGTTTATTAAAAAGGCATGTTCTTCTTGATGTGCTGAAGATTGATCAATCTCATCACCACAGGATTTATCTATTTGATTAAAATTTTGAGCAGCTTGTTGAGATCTATTTAAATAATCTGCCTTCATTCGAAGAAGTATTTCTTTACACCTTGTAATAAGTTCTGTTGATAATGCTTTTCTAAATGCCATCTTAGCCTCCTTGCTTGGAATCTAAGACAGGGGGACTAAAAAATTCGGTTAAATATTAATCAACTTTTTTTATTAAGCCAGTTTCTAAAGACATAATATGTAGTGGACGCTCTAATTCTCGATAATTTGTCATATGAAGCTCGCCAGTGACGCCTGAAACACGGCCCAGTATTCTTAAGCGCGATGCAACAGCTTCGCGGCTAGAAGCGCCTGAGGCGATAAGGTCGCGAAGAATTTTTGCAGATTCAAAAACTTGCATTTCAATTAATGAGGGCTCTTCGTTAAATTCAGCTAAATAGTCTTTGAAAAAGGGAGTGTTGTGAATAGACGAGTCATTCATATCAATGGCGTCGATAAAAAAGATAGAATTATTTTGTTGGCCAGCACGTTTTACCAAATCAGGACTATTCCAAATATTTGTTCCTAAGTAAGTCATTTGTAAAACATCGTTTACTTTCATAAACGCCATCACTTGGCCCAGTGTTTTACCTGTGTCGGGAATAAATAAAACATCAAAATCGACAAGTGCTGGTAATATATTATCTAAAGTTTCATGAGTTCGTGAATTTTTAACTTTTACTTTTTTGTCTTTATTTTTTTCAAACTTTTCTTTTTTTTCTAATTCAATTTCTTTAACGCGCGCATTATATTCCTCTTGCCGCGCTTCGACATAAAAGGTTCCAAGAATTTTTTGAATTGCGGAAGTAAAATCATTTTCTTTGGGGTTGTATGTTTGCGCTGCGGTAATTTGACCGCCGCGAGCTAACACATGATCCCAATAGATATTAGCGAATTCAACACCATAAGCATCATTAGGATATAAAACTGCAAAACGTTTAGCATTTAATTTTTCAAAAGCATACTGAACTAAACGATCAACTTGCATTTCAGCAGTAACAGAATTTCTGAAAACATAATCACCAACGTTTGTTAGTCCAGCTTTCTGCGAAAGCCCAATAAAAGGAACGCTTAAAAGATCTGCCTTCTGGGCCGCAGCCAACGCTTCTTTCGAAGAAAGCCCGCCAATAATTGCAATTGCTTTGTCATCACGAACTAATTTTTCAACGCCCTCGATAGCTAATTCAGCGGAACTTTGGCTATCAAAAATTGCTAATCGAAAATTAGGATTAGGTTTATTTAAACCTAATCCTAGACGAATAGAGTTTAAAGCGTGTTGGCCAATGTTTGAATTTTTTCCAGTTAAAGGAAGTATGGCCCCAATAACTTTAGAATCAACAATTTGCGCGGCCTGAAGCAACGCGATTTCTGCAGCAGCCTTGGCAGTTTGTGGATTTTGCGGAAATTGCGAAGTAAGGGCGCGATAATATTGCATAGCTAAATCAAGGCGCCTATTTTTTTGTGAAATTTGGCCAGCCTTAAAGTACAGATTGGGGCGATAAAACTGAATCTGAATATCCGAGGTGGGTTGTTCTAATATTTTATCAAGAGTAGAAAGCGAAGTCTCGCGCGAAATAGCCTCTAGAACTTTACTTTTTTGAACATGCGGGTTTTTTACTAAAGACATTAAATCTTGCTGTTCAATCGGGGCTGGTGCAAGCCTGGCAACAATAACTTCTTTTGGCTGTTGAGCGACAGCGTCGGGAACAACAACAAGAGGTGGTGGAGTTGTTGTTGGAAGCGTGGGAGTTAAAGTAGGCGCAATTGTTTGCGAGATAGTACTATTTTTTTCAGTGTTAACTAATTCTGTTGTAGCAACAGCTGATGAAGTAGGTGTTGGTAACAGGTGGGCAGGTAAAATTTTTGCCGGTATAGGTTTCTGTACGCTTGCAGGTGGTATTGAACTACGTCTTGCGGGATAAAACTGAACAGGGGGGCTTGCACATGAAGACAAATAAGCGAAAGAAATTAAAGTAAGTTTTTTTATCATTTCCGAGCCTTCAGGACAGTGTTTAGTTTTTCTTGATAGGTCTTAACTAAGGGCGTGTTTTCATTAAAGCGCTGTAGTTCTTCAAGAATTTCTTTTTGTCGCGTGTTAACAGAAGAAGGGGTGTCAACTATAACACGAACTAACATGTCGCCAGAACCTGTTGAGCCTAATTTAGGAAACCCCTTGCCTTTTAAGCGAAAGGTTTGCCCAGAGTGAGTTCCAGCAGGAATTTTAATTTCAGCTTTCCCAAATAACGTTGGTATTTCTAAATTCGTTCCTAAGATGGCATCCGTATATGAAACGGGTAAATCTAAAATAACATCGAATTCTTCGCGTTTAAATAAAAGATGCTCTTGTAAGCCAACGATCACATAAAGATCTCCGGCTTCGCCGCCACTTGGCTGGTCGCCTTCGTGAGCTAGCTTTAAGCGCTGGCCCTCTTTAACGCCAGCGGGAACAGAAACGGATAGTTTTGCCGACTCTTCTTTAGAGCTTTTTTGGCGCATAAAGCTAATTGTTTTTTCAGCACCAACGGCGGCCTCTTCAAAAGAAATATTTAATGTATAACGCAAATCAGATCCACGAACAGGTCTGTTGTTAAAGCCGCGAGCCTGTTGACCGCGGCCAGCCCTTGATCCACCACCAGCGAAGGCATCACCAAAAATATCACCAAAGATATCGTTGAAGTCTCCGCCTTGGCTACGAAATCCACCATTTCCACCACCGCCAAAAGGGTTTCCGCCACCAGCACCAAACGGATTTGCTCCTGCGCCGGCATGGCCAAATTGATCGTAGGACTGACGTTTTTTTTCATCGCTTAATGTTTCATAAGCTTCAGAAATTTCTTTAAATTTTTCTTCAGATTTTTTATTTCCCTGATTTTTATCAGGGTGGTATTGCATCGCTAATTTGCGATAAGCTTTCTTGATCTCGTCTTGTGCCGCAGATCGTTCGACTCCTAGTACCTTATAAAAATCTTTTTTAGACATTATTTTTACGCCTCAGACTTTGGAGCTGTTGCAACGACAACCTGGCCCGTGCGAATAATTTTATCATGCAATTTATAGGGCTTTTTAAAGACCTTTGAAACATGACCACTCGGAACGGTTGTTGTTGGTTCAGACCCTAAAGCTTCATGATGAGCTGGATTAAATAATAAACCTGCGCTTGGCACTTCAAGAATCCCATGCTTTGCTAATAAATCTTTAAGTTCTTTTGCCGTCATTTCAATTCCTGTTTTATAGGTTGAAATGGTTTCAGCTGTTAGTTGAACTTGTAATGCGCGTTCAAAATTATCAACAACATCTAAAATATCACGAGCAATTCTTTCAGATCCAAACTTAAGCAAATCGGAACGCTCTTTGATGGTGTTTCTTTTAAAGTTTTCAAATTCGGCCTTTAAATATAAAAACTCATTCTTCCACTTTGTTGCCTCTTCTAAAGACAGCTCCAGCTCAGACTTTATAGGAATTGTCTCAGCAGAATTAGCTGAATTGGTTGAGGTGTCGTTTTTGCTATCCGCATTATTTTCATTTGACATGATGTGTTCTCCAATAAAAATCTGAACCTATTGAACATTGAGTTTTCCTTCGAAAATGTCAATGCGCGTGAGTTAAAAATAGAATATTTTTGGTTAGTTAGTCGTGTTTAAATCATTTTCTAAGAAGGTGAATTTTTCAAAAACTTGATTGCTAACTAAAACGCCTGGATCAGTTAGGCGATAGGCATTATCAGCTAATTTAATTACACCATGAGTCGTTAAAGTTGAGGCAATATTTTGAACGGCAGACAGAGCATTCGCGCCAAACTTATTTTCTAGCTTTTCTAAGCAAATTCCAGATTCCAAACGAAGCGCAGTATGACAAAAGTCTGTAAGCGATTGGTGAATTTTTAAAATTTCCTTCTGAGAATCCGCAAGATTTGAAACAAGATCAACAGGCTTTAAACTTAAAATATCCTTTTCATATAAATCAAAATTATTTAAATTCCAAAATCTTGAACCCCAATTTTTCTCTGGACCTGTGCTTTTCATATAAGAATGAGCACTTAACCCAAAACCCCAATAGTTTGCATCAGTCCAGTAAAGTAAATTGTGTTTTGATTCAAAACCAGGCTTTGAGTAATTTGAAATTTCATAGCGATGAAAGTCATTTTTCAATAAAGTTTGGTGAATGATATCAAACATTTCAACTTGCTCGTCTTCTAAAGGGCGATTTTTTGATAAAGGATGTCCTTCGGGCACAGTTAAGCAATAAGGCGAGATATGTTTTGAACCGAGCTCAACGGCGACATCAACATCGTATTTTAGCTCGGCTAAAGTTTGGCTAGGTAGAGCAAATAAAACATCGAAAGAAAAATTCAAATCATATTTTTTAAGTAAAGCTAAAGTATCGATGGTTTGTTTTGAATTGTGTTCGCGGTGGACCATTTTAAGTAAGCGGTCAGAAAAGGTTTGTGCACCGACACTAAAGCGATTTACGCCAGCTTTTAAATATATTTCTAATTTTCTTTCATCAACCGTGGCAGGATTGATTTCGATAGTAATTTCAGTTTGAGGTCCAGTTTGATAACCAAACTTGGAAAGCTCAGAAATCAGTTCTACAATAAGTTCAGCTGGAATTAAACTAGGTGTACCTCCACCAAAGTAAATTGTTTGAAGAGGGGCTTGTTTAAAACCAGCGAATAAGTTGTGCTTCAAAGAGATTTCTTTTTTGACCAACTCGATGTAATGTTTTGGCGGCTTAATTTCTGTGTGCACATAGGTTGCAAAATCGCAGTACGTACAACGCTGTAGGCAGTATGGAATATGAAAATAAACACCAAGATTCGATTCAGTCGAAGACATAAAGGACTTATAGATGAAGCAAATGAAATTTCAACTTAAAAACAAATTAAACGTACTTTTAATACAAAGTACGAAATCTCCGGTCGTTAGTGTTCAAATGTGGGTGAAGACAGGCAGTGCAGATGAAAAAAAAGGTGAAGAGGGAATAAGTCACTTTATCGAACACTTAGTGTTTAAGGGCTCTGATAAATACAAGGTTGGAGAAATTGCAAATATCGTCGAATCATCTGGTGGGGAACTAAACGCATTCACATCTTTTGATCAAACCGTTTTTTATGTCACAATTTCAAAAAGTTTTTCAGATGTCGCGCTAAGTGTAATCAGCCAAATGATGGGGCATCCAACATTTGATCCGGCAGAAACGGATAGCGAACGTGAAGTGGTTTGTGAAGAAATTAAAATGGGAAAAGATTCCCCACAGCGTAGATCTTCGCAGCTTTTGTTTTCAACGGCTTTTAAAAAGCATGCTTACGGGATTCCTGTTATTGGATACGAAAAAAATGTTCGATCATGGCCCAATAACAAAATTAAGAAATATTATCAATCACGCTATGTTCCGTCGAACATGTTTTTGGTAATCGCCGGAGACTTTGAATTAATTGAAATGAAAGCTAAAGTTAACGAATATTTTTCCGACTTTAAGCCATTTAAACTAGAAAAAAGAAAACGAGCTGTAGAGCCTGCGCAAAAAAAATATAACTTTCAATTTGCAAAATCAGATCTTCAAGATCAACATCTGCATTTTTCTTTTAAAGCTCCTAATGTAAAACATAAAGATGTTCCTGCACTAGATGTGTTGGCAATGATCTTAGGTCAAGGAGATACGTCTAGATTAGTTAAGAAATTGCGTTTACAAGAGCCGATTGCCTCGTCAGTTTCGGTGTTTAATTATAACCCTCAAGATAAGGGATTGTTTGTTGTTTCTGCTAATTTTGAAAAAGGTAAATTTGAACCAGTTACAGATGGAATCTTAAAGGAAATTGATTACATCATTAATAACACACCCCTTTGGGAAGAAGTAAAGCGAGCTCGGGTATCTATTTCATCAGAGCAATTTTACTCTGTCGAAACAGTTGATGGTGTGGCTAACAAAGCAGGATCATCAGAGTTTTATATGGGCGACGCTAACGCGCATACAAAGTATTTGGCGGCAATAAACAAAATTGAACCCAAAGATGTACAGAAGGCTGCGCAAAAATATTTAAAACTAGATCAACTTAGTGTTTCCTATATGGCGAATGAAGAAAAATCAGCCGCAGAAAAAAAACTAAAAGAAATTCCGAAAAGTTGGAAGCAAAAAGTATTTGTAAATAAAAACAAAGTCGAAAAAATAGTTAACAAAAAAATTAAAATTGAAAAACTTGTTTTAAGCCATAAAACAAAGTCGATCAAACCGCAGGTTGAAAAGATCGTTTTGCCGTCGGGATTAAAATTAATAATGCTACCAACATCAGATATTCCAACAGTATCTGCTAAGCTGGCGTTTCGCGGCGGAGCTAGGTTTGAAACAGATAAAACAATGGGACTTTCTGAATTGATGTCACATATTTGGTTAAGTGGTACAGATAGTAGATCCGAAGAAAAGTTCTTGGCGGATACTGAAGATTTAGCAATGGGGCTTTCTTCATTTACAGGAAAAAATTCATTTGGATTTTCGCTAGAATATTTAACAGGCTTTGAAAGAAAGGCTTTAGATATTTCAGTGGACGCTTTTACAAGACCATTACTAAGCGAAGAAGTTATTGGTCGCGAAAAAGAAATATTATTTCAACAAATTAAATCGAAAGAAGATCATCCCTCATTTTTATGTTCAAGACAATTTGGAAAGGCTATGTTTGGCGACCATCCATTGGCATATGAATCTCTTGGTAATGCTGAAACTTTAAAAAACATTTCACGGTCAGACATTTTGGATCTAAAAAGCAAAATATTTTCCGCAAACAACTTAACAATGGCTGTTGTAGGAGAATTTGATCGATCTTTGTGGTTGGAAAAAGCGCATGAATTAGAAAGTGCTTTTAAGGGCGGAAAAGTTAAATTGGATATTCAGAAGCCATTTGATTTAAACGAAAACAAAAGATTATTTTTAGAAAAAGATAAAGAGCAATCACATATTATTATTGGATACCGCGGACTATCTATTACAGACCCAGATCGATTTGTACTACAAACGATTCAAGCTATCTTGGCAGGGCAGGGTGGACGTTTGTTTTATGAATTACGCGATAAAAGTTCGTTAGCCTATTCAATTTCTCCGGTTAAGATGGAGTCTATCGAAACGGGTTATTTTGGGGGTTATATTGCGTGTTCACCTGAAAAAGTTGATAAAGCGATTGAAATGTTTCAAATTGAATTTCAAAAAATTTGTGACACATTAGTTGGTGATGAAGAGCTTCAACGCGCACAAAGGTATTTAATTGGCCAGCACGACATTGGACTTCAAAGAAAAACAGCGTTATGCAATCTACTTATTTTTGATGAAATTTACGGTAATGATTATCACCAAAGTTTAAATGTTGCGGATGAGTACCGAAAAGTAACGGCACCAAGAATAAAACATTTGGCCGAAAAACTATTTTCAAAATCAAGCGTGATAAGCATTGTGGGTAAGAAGGGCTAGGGACCAAAAAAAACACTTTGGTCTAGTATAAGGATTTATTTTTTAGCAGGACGAATAAACAACCGATAAGCTATTAATAGCAAAAGGATGTCTCAAAATGAAATCATTTGTTTTCATTAGCCCTGAAGAACACTTTTCTGAAGTTGTTAGTGAAGCTTGTGTCGAACGCAAAGTAAAAATGCACCCGCAAGTTCAAGCTTATTTGGTGCAAGTGTTGAATCGGTATTTGATTTCAAAAAACTTTCACCAACCCCTTCAGAATGATTCAACAGAAAAACCGCCAGAAACTTTTGCCGAGATGTATCTTACGGCCATTAGCGCTGAAAGCCCAAAAAATAAAGAGCTTATGCGAACTGTCGCTGATAGGTCTTTATACTTAACTGGATTTTTTTCTGAATCTTTGCATAAGAAAATAGTCGATATTGAATATTACACAGACATTGGTTCGGCCGCTTACTATAATTTATCTGTTTGGACGAAAGAAGATACCCTTTCAAACGTCTTTAGTACGTTTTCTAAACGCTTTAAAGATTTTGTTGAGGTTCTAAATTACGTAAGTGAAAAATCAATCGTTCAGGCAGATCAAAATGTTCTAAATCTATATGATCGTTATTTGCGCACAGGATCAGAACTAGCACGAGAAAAGTTAAATGAACTAGGCGTTGTGACATTAACAAAAGAACAATTGAAACAATCGAAAGCCTAAGATAATTTTTAAGCATGAGTTTTACACACATGATTATTTTAGCTATTATTGCTGTGATTGTTATTCCACCAGAAAAGTTACCCGATGTAGCCCGTCAGGTCGCAAGATTTATAAATGATCTTCGCAGAAGTACGACAGGTGTTTGGGATGGATTAAAAAAAGATACAGCATTTAATCCAGCTGAAATAATGAAACCAACTATTCCTGTACAACCAAATGATAATATTCCGCCGAACCAAGTTGTTCCAAATCCAGAGGTTGGCAGCGACATAACTGTGGAAGAAACAAAAAAACATGAGTAATGAAAATTTGGATAAACAACAGACGACAGAATCAGTTAAAGAAATGTCTTTAGTAGAACATATTGGTGATTTACGTTTTCGACTGACTCGGGCGGCGCTTGGAGTTTTTATTGGAACATGCTTTTCATGGGGCTTTAGCGATAAATTATTTGATATTATTCGTCAGCCAATTTTACCGTACTTACCAATGGGTGGTTTAATATATACAGCACCTATTGATAAGTTTATGGCTCATATTAAAATTTCATTCACAGCAGGAATCCTTTTATCAGCACCTTTTTGGCTATATCATTTATGGAAATTTATTTCTCCGGCGCTTTATAAAAACGAGCGAAACTTCGCAATGGGTTTTATATTTTTTGGAACATTTCAATTTGCACTTGGTTTAGCGTTTACTTATTTTATAGTTTTTCCAATGGCCTTTAAATTTTTAATGACCTTTGGCGGAGATGTCGACAAGCCGATGATCACCATCGAACATTATTTAGGATTTTTTACTCAGACCGCAGTTATATTTGGCCTGGCGTTCGAGATGCCTGTGATTATTACGTTCTTGGGGCTTGTGGGCGCGGTCAGTCAAAAGTTTTTAAAAGAAAAAAGGCGTTATGCCATCGTAGCTATTGCCGCGGCTTCGGCAATTCTTGCACCGCCGGATGCATTGAGTATGATTTTATTATTAGTACCAATGTGGTTGCTGTATGAAATTTCAATCCTTACTGTCGGCTTTTTCGAAAGACGAAAAGCCGCTCAAGAATAGTAAGAACAAGTAAGTTTTTTTTTAGATAAAACTACTTATTCGGCTCGAACCGAATAAGTACAGCTCCTGATTCCACCGAATCACCTTGCTTGATGCAAATCTCTTTAATTTTAACATCACTAGCTGCGCGCATTTCGTTTTCCATTTTCATGGCTTCCATAATAAGTAAAGGCTTTCCAGCCAAAACTTCGTCACCAACTTTAACAAAAATTTCGATAATTTTTCCAGGCATTCCGGCTTTTAATTGAGTGTCTCCACCAGCTGCGCCGCCTTTTTTTAATGATTCGTGCAATAGCATTTCATCATTAAAAATTTTAATGGTGCGAAATGAATTTCTAGTAAAAACGGTATATTCCGTATCTTGACCAAGGACATCGATCAAATAAGATTTTCCTTCGAAAAGAAAACTGACATAATCTTCTGCGGTTTTAAAATCATTTTTTGAAATGTCGTAATGTTTCCATTCGGCACCATCTAGCTGTAATGATACTTTCCAGTTATGACGACTTTCGGTAACATCAACTTTATATTTTTTTCCTCTAAGTTCGGCTTCAAAATACATATTTAATCCTTACGTTCTAAGTTGAAGTTTGCGACCAACGCGGCGCCAAGTTGAGGCCACATTCAATCGACGAACATCTTTTGATTGTCTGTCTTGAAAAGCTGTGATCGCTGCGGAAATTAGAAATACGGGGTCATCAATATCTTTAAATAACTCAGGCTCTAATACTTCAAAGTTTTTTTCAATAAACTGAGTCGTATAGCTGCCATCTAGAAACTTCGGATGCTTCAAAATACTTTTATGTAAAACGATATTGGTTTTAATACCTGTTAATAAGAACTCAGTTAAAGCGCGCTGCATGCGATTTATTGCTTCTTCGCGCGTTTCTCCCCAGGTGATAACCTTACAAATCATAGGATCATAATAAATTGGAACTTCATAACCAGGGTAAGCATAAGAATCGATCCGTAAAAATGGACCCTGCGGATGTCGACAAGCGCGAATCATTCCTGGGCTTGGTTTGTATGTAATTGGATCTTCGGCACAAATTCGGGCTTCAATGGCATGACCTTTTTGTTTTATATCAGACTGTTTGAAGCTAAGGGGAAGACCTTTTGCAACCCAGATTTGCTCTTTTACTAAATCGTAACCAGTTACTAATTCTGTAATGGGGTGTTCTACCTGCAGTCGTGTATTCATTTCCATAAAGAAAAATTCTTTAGTTTGGTTGTCGAAAATAAATTCAATAGTACCAGCACCAATGTAGTTAATAGATTTTGAAGCTTTAACCGCAGCTTCACCCATTTTTAAGCGAACATCATTTGGAACAGATGGAGACGGTGACTCTTCAATAATTTTTTGATGACGACGCTGTACAGAACATTCGCGCTCAAACAAATGAACGACATTTCCATGCGTATCGCCAAACACTTGAATTTCGATATGTTTAGGATCATTAATAAATCGTTCAATGTAAACGGTTGGGTTTGCAAAATAATTTTGTCCTTCAGAACGACAGGCTCTGAACGCACTTTCTAATTCGGAATCGGCGCGAACAACGCGCATACCTTTTCCGCCACCGCCAGCTGTCGCTTTAATAATTATTGGATAACCAATTTTTTTTGCGATTAGAATGGCTTCCTCGACAGATTCAACACTGCCATCACTTCCAGGAACTAAAGGTACGCCTGCTTTTTTCATTAAATTTTTAGCAGAAAGTTTGTCGCCCATGGCTTCCATGTTTTCTGGAGTTGGGCCGATAAATGTAATGCCAGCCTCTTTACAAGCACGCACAAACGTTGGGTTTTCAGACAAAAAGCCATAGCCAGGATGGATCGCATCTGCGCCGGCCTGTTTTGCGACTTCGATTATTTTTTTATAATTTAAATAACTTTCTTTCGAAGGACTGGGACCAATATGGTAAGCTTCATCAGCTAAAAAAACATGAAGACTGTCGCGATCAGCATCACTGAATACGGCAACGGTTGGAATTCCTAATTCACGGCAAGCACGTGTTATTCGAATTGAAATTTCACCACGATTTGCAATTAATATTTTTTTAAAAGGAGGAGCAATACTCATAAAGGAATGTTTCCATGTTTTTTAGGTGGAATAATATCACGTTTATTTTTTAACATTTCTAAGGAATCAATAATTCTTTTACGCGTTAGAGCGGGTTCAATAACCTCATCTGTATACCCTAATTCAGCGGATACATAAGGATTACTAAACATATGTTCATATTCAGCAGTTAGTTTTGCACGTTCTGCAATAGGATCTTTTGCTTTAGCGATGGCTTCACGATGGATAATATTTACCGCGCCATCCGCTCCCATAACAGCGATTTCTGCAGATGGAAAAGCTAAATTAACATCGCTGCGTAAAAGTTTAGAGCCCATAACAATGTAAGCTCCACCGTACGCTTTACGTGTAATAACAGTTACTTTGGGAACAGTTGCTTCAGCATAAGCGTAAAGTAATTTTGCTCCATGAGTAATAATACCATTCCATTCTTGATCTTTGCCAGGTAGAAACCCTGGAACATCAACAAAAGTTACAACGGGAATATTAAAAGCATCACAAAAACGAATAAATCGCGCAGCTTTTCTAGAGGCTTCAATATTTAAACATCCAGCCAAAACTTGCGGTTGATTTGCAACAATACCAACGGGGCGTCCATTAAAACGTGCAAAGCCAACGATAATATTTGCTGCAAAATGTTTATGAATTTCTAAAAAATAACCTTCATCTACAACTTCAGAAATTAAGGCCAACATATCATAAGGTTTTTTAGGACTATCTGGAATAATCGAATTTAAAGCTTCAACAATACGATCTGGACGATCTTTTGTTGCTAATGAAACAGAATCATCTAAATTGTTAGAAGGTAAAAAGCTCATCAATTCACGAATCAACAATAAACAATGCTTATCATCTTGAGCCGTAAAGTGTGCAACTCCTGATTTTTGCGAATGAGTAATTGCTCCACCAAGTTCTTCTTTGGTAATTTCTTCGTGAGTTACTGCTTTAATAACATCAGGACCTGTTACAAACATATAACTAGTGTTTTCAACCATAAAAACAAAATCCGTTATCGAAGGAGAATAAACGGCTCCACCAGCGCACGGCCCCATAATGGCTGTGATCTGAGGAATCACACCCGAACATAAAACGTTTCTAGAAAAAATATCTGCATAACCACCAAGAGATTCAATACCTTCTTGAATGCGGGCTCCACCAGAATCATTTAATGAAATAAAAGGTGCACCATTTTTTAAAGCTAGGTCCATTACTTTACAAATTTTATTTGCTTGTGCTCGCGACATCGATCCGCCTGTAACGGTAAAGTCTTGTGATGAAACGTAGACAAGTTTTCCGTTAATGCGACCGTATCCCGTAATGTTGCCATCTCCTGGAATTTTAAATTTCTCCATTCCGAAATTAGTGCAGCGATGAGTAACAAAACGATCCATCTCTACAAAGCTTCCTGGATCTAACAAAACTTCAACGCGCTCGCGAGCAGAAAGGCGACCACCTTTTTTGTGCTTTGCTATTTTATCGGCCCCGCCACCAGCAAGTGCTTGTTCATTGCGTTTTTCAAGTTCATCAATTTTTTTTTGCATTAATTCAGTCACAAAAACCTCGTACGTTAAATAAAAAATCTAAATAATTAAATTTAAAATAAATAATTTATGGGTAAGCTCTGCCATACAATCTAGGAAAGGCACCCGTTTCGCGAATATGTGGAAGTCCACAAATCCAAGCAACCGCGCGTTCTAATCCTAATCCAAAACCAGAACTTGGAACGCTACCATAACGTCGAATATCTAAATACCATTCAAAATCTTTTTGATCTAAATGATGTTCTTTAATTCTTTGAATAAGTACTTCAACGCTTTCTTCACGCTGACCGCCGCCAATAAGTTCGCCGTAGCCTTCAGTAGCTAACATGTCAGACCCCATTGCAAAACCTTTGTCGTTCGGATCCTCTTTCATATAGAAAGCTTTAATAGCTTGTGGAAAGTGATGCACAAAAACAGGCTTATCGAACTTAGATGAAACAATTGTTTCATCAGGAGCGCCAAAATCATCTCCAATAATAAAGTCAGGATTTTCTTTTTTAATTAATAAAGCCGCTTCACTGTAGTGAAGACGTGGAAACTTACCCTTGATAGGTTCAAGTTTAGAAATATCACGCTCTAAGGTTCTTAACTCTTCAGCGCGATTTTTTAAAACACGTTGAACAATATATTCCGTAAACTGCTCAGCTAGATCCATATTGTCGTACATGTCATTAAAGGCAACCTCAGGCTCAACCATCCAGAATTCAATTAAATGGCGACGTGTCTTAGATTTTTCTGCGCGAAAGGTTGGACCAAAGCAATAAACTTTTCCAAATGCACGCGCAGTAGCTTCCATGTAAAGTTGCCCAGATTGCGATAAATACATTTTTTCATCGAAAAACTTTGTCTCAAAAAGATTAGATGTTCCCTCGCAAGCAGCGGGAGTAAAAATTGGAGCATCTGTTAAAGTAAAACCACGGCCGTCAAAAAAATCACGAATTGCCATAACAATTTCATGGCGCACGCGAAGAATTGCGTGCTGACGCTTCGATCGAATCCAAAGATGGCGATTTTCCATTAAATAATCTGTGCCGTGTTCTTTTGGAGTGATGGGATAATTTTCAGATGTTCCAATAATTTCAAAAGAGGCAACACCGATTTCGAAAACAGTCGGATTTTTAGGATGTTGACGAACAGAGCCAACAACTTTTAGTGAAGTTTCTTGAGATATTTTATCAAAGTGAGCAAAAGCCTCAGGACCACAGTCATTGGAAAAAAACACACAAGATACAATTCCTGTACCATCGCGCAATTCTAAAAATTTAACTTTGCCAGATGAGCGGGTTTGATATGCCCAACCCTTAAGTTCGATCGTTTTACCAACATGGTCTTTTAAATCACTAATATAAATTCGCATAAGCCGTGCTCCTAAAAATTATAGAGCATAAACTTTAACGGGGTCTGATCAGATCAACAAGAAATTAGTCTTTCGAGAGGGCGCGTTGTGTAAAATCGTCGTCAGAAAGGCCAGAATTTACTTTGACATCTGTGATAGACAAAAGAGTGCCTCTTTTGTTTTCAAGATTTTTAATATTAATTAGTTGAGCTCTAAAAACACCATTAAATAACTTATAATTTTGAAAATCTATACGCTTAACCACACTGTTTTTTGAATCATAATATTCAATGCGTAAAGGAAGGCTTAGTTTCTGATCTATCCAAACAACGGCTTTTGCATATTGAGTTTCGTTTTTGGTAGATTTTATCTCGATCAATGATACATCAATAGCACCAACAGTAGCTTTTTTTAGAAAAGTAACTTTTGCTGATTTGGCGGTCGATAAATCTAAATCTTGCGGACTTAGTTCTGAGCCTAAGACGCCCTCTTGTTTGTTTTTAGAAACAAATCGGCGCACCTGTTTTGAGCTTGGTAAATAAAGCCACTGCTGTTCGGCGCCATTTTCAACAACACTTAACAATCCAGCTCCTTTTTGATCCGCGGGTTTTAAGATCTTAACAAGTACTTGATTTTTACTGCTGGAATATTTTCTTTTTAATTTAATTTGGCGTTCTTTTTTTGAGCCATTTGCTTCAATAATTTTCATTGAAATTTTAGCGGAGTCATCTTTTGAAGCCAATAAAGTTTGCGCTTTTTTTAAGATAACCTCAGCTTCATTTTCAGCGGCGCTCGACTTAGAATAAGAAACTGACAAAGTTATAAAAAGTGCAGAAGCTAAATATTTTTTAAACTGTTGAATGAAGCTAGGCATAAAAATTAAATCTCCAAACAGTGCAGCAATGACAGATAAAATCATGTACTGACCAAAAACACGATTAATGCTAAAATAAGAAAATAAAAACACAGAAAAACCTAAGATAACTAATGTTGTAGCTAATAAGCAGGGGTTGGATTCTTCAATCAATGTTTTTTTAAGCGGAAAATAGTTTTCGTAATTGTGAGCTCTTTGCAATTTTAAAATGCGTCCAACAATATAAACGGTATTTGTGAAAGCTAAACCAATGGCAATGGAAAATACAATTGCGACACTCGGTTTCAAGGCGATTTGGTTTAGATTTAACCAAATCAATAAAACCAGAGGTGGAATTAAATTAGGTAAGCATGCAAGCAATGCCCATCTCCAAGAGCGAAAAACAAACGCTAGCAAGATGCCAATAGCTAATAAGGCATGCCAAAAACTAAAAACCAAATCTTTAGAAATTTCTTTATTTATTGCATGATACTGAGTTCCAAAACCAAAAAAAGAGACTTTCGATTTTGGAAATTCTTTTTTTAAAATAGATAAAATATTAATTTTTGCAGTTTGAATTATGTTGGAAGGCATGTCTTTAAATCGAACTTGCAGCAATAAATTTTTATTATTTTCTGAGATAAATTTATCAATAGGGTTTGTGGCAGATAAGGAAAACATAAAATTCTTTTCTGCAAGCTCAGAACTTGAAGCCGGAAGGCGCTGATTAGATGTGCCGGATAAGGACTTATAAAAATCGGTGACCGAAACAACAGATCCAACAGTTGGGTAGCCTTTAATTTTTTGAACTACAGAATCAAGCTTTTTAAGCGAATTCGTTTTTTGCCATGACGCTTTTGTGGTAATAACAAAATTAGCCTCTAAGGTTCCGCCAAAGTTTTTATCAATATATTCAGTCGTTGCGCGAGTATTTTGATGCTCAGGTAAATCATCTAAAATTTTAGAATTCCAGTTAACTTTTGTTAAACTGTAAAAACCAAAAACAAACACTAATAATGATGTAAACAAAACAGTTTTGCGATTTTTTAAAGACCACAGTGACCAATAGGCTGGTTTATGGATCCAAGATCTAAATTCAACATCAGGAAAAAAAGCAAATAAAGGTATTGATACTAAATGTACAAGCGACCACACAGCAATAGAACTGACAGCAACAATAAGACCATAATTTTGAATTAAGCCAGATGGCGAAGTTTTTAGTATTAAAAAACCTATCCCCGTAGTTGCTGCCGCCAACAAGTTTTCCCAAAAAAGATCCTTAAAAGTTTTAAATGTATTTTTTGTTTTTTGAAAATGGGCTTGTGTATGAATAACTAATGAAATTACATCTAACGAAATTAAAATTGGAAGTGTACTTAATAGTACGTTAATTGGAATACCAAATGCCGCAAGTAGTCCAAGAACGACGACATTTACAAACACTAAGGTTAAAAGCACTGGCACAATTGATACCGGCCGTTTGTAGACAAGCAATAGCCCAAGAACAAAAATAAAAAAACCAATAAAAATAGATCGGCGCATTTCCTTCTTTAAAAGCACGCTCAGATCTGCCTGGACAGCGGGAATTCCGCCGTAATCAACACTAATTGTTGGAAAATTTTTTGTAAAATATGATTTTAGATTTTGGGAATAGTCATAAATTTCAAGAGGCGTTGCTGACTTTAAATTTAAGATAAATAAGCTGGCGGTTTCATCCTGAACTAAAAGATGTGGTTTTATAAACGGATGAGTCGCAGCTAATTTCACTTTTTCAGCATAAGAAAGGCCATCGAATAAATATCCAACGGATAATTCTTCATTACTTGAGGCAGCCCCTTGAATAGAAGCAAGCGATACAACAGATTTTAAATCTGAATTTTTTTCGAACTTATGCTGGATTGTTTTAAGCAATGCAAAGTTACTATTAGTAAGCCAGCTGGAAGCATCTTTGGTTTTTAACACTAAAAAAATAGATAGGTTTTTATCAGCCTGAAACATTTTACGAAGATGCTCTTCTTGCACAAGTAAAGGATGGTTGGCAGGATAAAATTGTTTTAATGAATATTCAGTTTTTAAATTAAATGTTGATCGAAATGCGAATAAAAAAACGACAAAACAAAAGACTCCCAACAGACTGTTGAAAAGAAATACATTATTTAAAACTTTGATTTTAAATAATCGAAGCAATAGTGGTATTTTCCTATTAAGCCGCATCTGTTTCCTGCCGAAAGGTCTAGTATCAAATGAAAAAAAATATAACAAAATATATCATTACTATTTCGGCGTTACTTATCTTCCTACTGAGTCCAGATCTTAAGGCTCAATCTGTTGCAATGATTCCTGCGGATGTGTGGGTTAAAAAGTTCAACTCAGATATTAGTCCGGTTTCGAATGTCTTTAACCAAACAACAAGTTTCAATTTTCTAAATGGTCAAGTTGTCTCGAATCAAGTCAGTATTGGCGGCCAATTTAAAGTAGTAAGCCTAAGCCCAGATACACAATCTGATCTATTAAATATGGATATCTTGTTAAGCCAAGCAGAAGTGCAAGCTAAAGACATGCAAATTCATATTCGAATTGAACAAGACTTTGGCCTAGGTTCGGCAACAGTTAATCTAAATGCACTTTGTACGATGGTTAAAATAGGAATTAAGTCAGTACAACCAGTTCATATTCAAATTGATAAAAATTTTCAGGTTCAAAAAATAAATACATTTTTAGATAAACTAAACTTAGAAACTAAGATTGAAGGTTGCGATTCTATTGCTGGACTTCAGGACGAGATTCAAAAAAGATTTCTAGACGTGTTACAGACGCAATTGTTTGAAAGGCAGTTAAAACACATTTTAACAGATCAGATTAATAATCAAATTAATATTAAAATCCAGGAAGTTGTAAGTAAGATTGTTGAAACAAAAGATAAACAAATAAAAGTTAAAATAGCTTTAGATATTCAAAATAAACTATGGGTATTTATTGGTGAAAAGGCAGAGTCAGCTTTTACAAATGAACAGTTAGCTCAGTTGGGGGCAGCAACAACGCCGGCAGTATTGCTTAAGAAAAATGATCTTGAGCAAGCTTTGCTTGCAAATATAAATTTACAAATGCTAAAAAAACCTATTCTTTCAACTGAAAACGCTAGTTTACAAAAACTAACATGCTCTCGGTTTTCACAATTTTTTGTTTGGCCGGCATTAAAAGCGTTTCCAAAGTGTTTTCAATTGCAGTTCATATCAGAAGTTAAAGAGTTAAAGTTGATCGACTTAGCAAGTATGAAGTTTTCTGTAAAAGCAATAAGTTGGTCTCAGGCAAAAGATCCGCTAAAAAACATTGCGCAATTTGTACTGGATGCGGATGTGTCACTAATGCCAAGTAATGTGAAAATCAAATCGATTGTTGGAAAGCATGATCCACAGTTTTTAGCATGGTCAGGTCGTTCAGCGCGAATTTCTACGAACTTGATCACTTCGACACTTCAGGGTTATCTGCAAGAGCAGTTAAGCACGGCAATAAAAAACAACAGCTCGCTAAACCCAAATCAAATCAAAACACTGAAGCAGCTCGACGCGGAAACTTTGCTCGCGCAATTAAAATAGTTGCCAAAAATTAAAAAGAATAATTTAACTTAACAGTCATGTTGTCGGTAGCATCATACGACTTAGTCAAAGGATCGCTTTGCACTGAGATTACATTTAATCCCAAGCTAGTTTTGAAACGATCAGTCCAATTTTTTTCATAGCGTATAGAATTCAGTAAAGAGGGACTTTTTTCATTATAAACAATAGCTCCGGACAAAGTGCTTTCGGATCCAACATCTACTAAAAAACCAAAAGCAGTCGATTTGTCAAAGAAACCAAGTAGTGTTTCTAGCTCAGCTGTGACATCGTTTTTTCTCCATAAACGATTTAATTGCAGAAAATAATGGAACGTACTTTTAGATATATTAAAACCGCTTTCAATTGCTGCTGTACAGCTGACTGATTCTGAAGAATCTAGGGTATAAAAATCTTTCTGTTTTTTGCAAAACGACTTTAGTACTACAGCGCCAAGCGACGAAGAAATACCTGCTCCAAGATGTTCTGACTTATACCAGGCTAAATCAATGTCGACCGGAGCCCTAATAACACCGACAAGAGGATTTAGCGAAGTTGTAATATCAATATTAAAGTGCGGTGATATTTGTGGAATTTGATTTGCTCCTGAAAAATAAAACAAATGAAAATCAATAAAACTAAATGATAACTTTCCTGTGCCACCAAAATTTTGTTCAAACGGAGACTTAATTTCGGTTTCATTTCTATAAATGTAACTGGCGTCGTCAGGTAAAATAAATGTGCCACTTGCATTTTGAATTGGAAGCGTGCTTGTTCTGGGCCACCACGGTGATTGTGTGTCTGGAAGCAATGATTTTCTATTTTTTGGAATATAAAAAAGACTATAGTCAAAATTTAAAACATGCGATTTTAATAGCAACCCAAACGAGGCAAAACTTTCCGAGGCAAAGGGTTGGCGATAATCTTTTCCATGAATCACATCAAAAATATTATTTAAGTCAGTGCCCTCTGGATTTAATGTCCAAAATCCAAATTGATAATCAAGCAGATTGGATGACCCAGAAAAGCCAAATTCATTTGAATTAAGAACAACTTGTTTTTGATCTTGTTTAGTTAGCAAGTAAGTATAATTTAAAGAAAGTTCCGATTTAAACTGTAAACTTGAGGTAATCTCGTAAGCATTAAATGTTTTAAATTCATACTTGCTAAATACAGAAGAACTACTTTTTGGGTTTAAGTAAAAACTTTGAGCTTCTGTTGAAAAAGAAAAGCGCATTGGTTCCGCGTTTACGCGCGAAATGAAAAGTATAATTAAAAGTAAAAGCAGGTGATTCAGTTTTTTCAAAGCAATTATAGACCTAAAGTTTTCTTTAGGGCCTCATATGATTTGTTAACATTAATGCGACCGCGAGTTGATACCTCAAACTCATGCCCTGAAACCACATCAACACCTGTGAATAGGGCTTGTTTAATTTGTTGCGCTGTTGCCGACGGAAATGCCCCCCATAATAAAGCAGCTGCGCCAGAGGTCATTGGTGCTGACATGCTTGTTCCACTCATGGATTCAATTTTATTACCTGGAATTGTTGAATAGATATCGACTCCTGGCGCGGCCACATGAACATTGTGAACTCCGCGATTAGAAAAATAAATCATAAAATCATCAATGGTTGATGCGGCAACATTAATTTGATTAAATAAATTAAATGCAGAGGGGTAGCTTGGGCTGCGATCCATATTTGCGCCATCATTGCCGGAGGCGGTGACTAATAAAATACCTCTATCGGATAAAGCTTTCATTGCCGCCTGTAAAGTTGGAAGACATGGTGCCCCCCCCCAGCTCATGTTTATAATTTTCGCGCCTCGGCTTGCGGCATAATTCATTGCGATAATTGCATCACCTAAAAGGCCACCTTCATCATTACCAATAAATTGAGCGGGTAAAATTTTAGCCCTTGGGGCCACGCCCTGAATTGGACCAGCCGTTGAATCTGCAGCAATGATTCCAGCCACATGAGATCCATGCTTATTAATTGAGGGATCATTTTTCTCTTTGTTTATTTGCACGCCATAAACATCGTCAATAAAACCATTGTTATCATCATCAATACCATTATTTGGAATTTCATTCATATTAACTAAAATATTTGATTTCAACTGACTGTGAGTTACATCAACCATTCCATCGATAACAGCAACGATTACGTCATCTCCATTTAAGTTTTTATTCCAAAGAGCAGATGCTTGAATCATTTGAGGCCCCCAGTTCATGGGAGCATTTAAAGCATTAACATCTGCTGCGCGAACAGTTAGTTTTTCTTGAACAGGAAGTTGGATACGACGATTTTGGTCGACATGTTTAATTAAGGACAAATTATCCTTAACAAAGGTATCTCGAAATTGATCCATGCTTTTTCCATTTTCAACAGAAAAACTTCCATCTTCCCACTGAACAATAAAGCTGGTTGCAACGGCTTGGCCACCACACAAGGAAGTCGCAGAGGATGCGGCAGTGACAGATTCAGCTGTTTTATTTTGTGCGCAAGATGAAAAAGCGACGGCAAGAAGCATAAGCTTCAAAATCGAAAGACTCTTAACAACATCCATGTTGAATTCCTCGCAAGATCATCCTGATCTTTTGATTAAGACCGTTAGTAGACCCTGCTTTGGTTAATTCATCGGATTAAATTTGTATTATTTTGAGTCGAGATTAGGTCTAGCGATGTAGACCTACGTCTAGGAGTTCTTATTCTTAAATTTAAATCTTAGTTACAAATTCGGTTAAAAAAGAACAAAACTTTTGTTCTACCTTTTTTGCCGTTTCAGTAACTTCAGAGTGTGTTAATTTGTTTTGCGAAATTCCAGCCGCCAAATTAGTAATACAAGAAATTGCAGCCACACGAATTCCTAAGTGATTTGCAGCAATAACCTCTGGAACCGTCGACATACCAACGGCTTTTCCGCCCAAGGCTTTAAACATTTTAATTTCTGAGGGAGTTTCGTAAGTTGGACCCGTTACTCCTACATAAATGCCTTTATGGAAAAAAGTTTTTTGTGCACGCAGAATTCGCGCAGCAGTTTCAGTTAATTCACGATCATAAGCTTCAGACATATCGGGGAAGCGCGGTCCTAATTCTTTTATGTTAGGCCCCATCAAAGGATTTGTTCCCATCATATTGATATGATCTTCAATAATCATAAAATCACCCGCATTCATTCCTTCACCATAGCCGCCAGCCGAATTTGTAACAATTAAAATTTCAATACCAAGTAAAGCCATTGTTCTTGCCGGAAAAACGACTGTCTCCATTGTGTGGCCTTCGTAGTAGTGAAGACGTCCTTGCAAAACAACAATATCGGCAGTTTCAATTTTACCAAAAATTAAGTTTCCAGAATGTCCCTCAACAGTTGGTGGTATAAAGTTCGGGATTTCGTGAAAGGGTAAAGTGCATTCAACTTGCATATGTTGCACGAAGTGACCAAGACCAGACCCCAAAATAACCCCAATGCGTGGTTTAGTTTTAGTTTTAGTTTTAATGTAATTAACAGTTTCGGTTAATTTTTGAATGACCATTTATTTATATCCAATCGGTAAAGAATTTATATTAAAGTCTCTTTAATCAAAACGTGAGCAGTCGGTTTATGCAACGAAATTTCATAACTACCAAGCAACATTTTTATTGCAGGCTCAAAAAGTTCGGGCTCGTCACCATGAATTGTATAAATGGGATCATTCGCTTGAATGCTATCACCAATTTTTTGATGAAATTCAATACCAGAAACTAAATTTAAAACATCATCTGTTTTTTGTCGACCCGCGCGTAAGACAATTCCAGCTAGGCCAATTTTCTCAACATCGAATGAACTGATAAACCCTGTTCCATTTGATAAAACTTGAATTTGTTGTTTTGCAGCAGGTAGTTTCTTAAGATCTCCACCCTGAAAAGTACACATCTGTTCGAACTTTTCTAATGCGCGACCAGACTCTAAGATACTTTTAGCTAATAAATAGGACTCTTCTAATGTTTTGGTCTTGCCAGACATAAATATCATTTGCGATGACAACTGCAAAGAGAGTTCGCGTGTATCTGCATAAAGATCAATCCCCGCAGCAGAAATAAATTTATTGTTTTTCATGATTTCAACACACTCATAAACTTCTAATGCATTTCCTGAAAAGCGCCCTAAGGGCTGATTCATTGAAGTCAGTAAGGCTACAACTTTTTTTCCATAATCTTTTCCGATAGCCATAAGAGCCAAGGCAAGTTCACGTGCTTTGGTTGCGTCTTTCATAAAGGCGCCTGTGCCAAATTTTACATCCAGAACTAAGCCATTAATACCTTCAGCAATTTTTTTTGACATAATACTTGCGCAAATTAAAGGTAGGCTTTCAATTGTTGCAGTAACATCACGAAGTGCATATATCTTTTTATCAGCAGGGCAAATGTCTTTCGTTTGGCCAATAAAACAAGTGCCAATTTCTTTTGTAATCTGAATAAATTTTTCTAAACTTTGTTGAGTATTAAATCCTGGAATACTTTCTAATTTATCCAAAGTGCCTCCGGTGTGCCCAAGGCCACGCCCAGAAATCATTGGAACATAAATACCAGCAGCAGCAACAATAGGCCCTAAGATTAAACTAGTTTTGTCTCCGACTCCGCCGGTAGAATGTTTGTCCGCCTTAAAGCCTTGAATAGATGTCGTATCAACAACAACTCCAGAGTGAAGCATTGTTTTAGTCAGCGCTACAACTTCTGAATTTGTCATGCCATTAAAATAAATAGCCATTAATAATGCAGACATTTGATAGTCAGGGATTTCTCCACGAGTGTAGGCTAGAATAAAAAAATCGATTTCGATGGATGTTAACTCGTGATTATTTCTTTTTTTCTTTATTATTTCTGCAGCCAACATGGGGTTAGTAACCCGACTTTACATCTTGCCCAGAAACCAAAAGCACGCCAGAGCTCGTTCCTAACCGAGTTGCGCCAGCGTCAATTAAGGCAACAGCCTGTGCATAGTTTTTAATACCACCACTAGCTTTAACAAATGCTTTCGAGCCAACAGTGTTTTTCATAAGCAAAATATCTTCAACGGTTGCGCTTCCTCCTGAAAAACCAGTACAGGTTTTAACAAAGTGCGCGCCGGCAAGAACAGAAAGTTCACAAGCTTTAATTTTTTCAGCAACAGTTAGTAAAGAGGTTTCTAAAATAACCTTAACAATATTTCCTTCTGCAGCACGTACAACGGCATTAATTTCTTTTTCAACATAATCATAATCTTCAGCTTTTAGGGCTCCAATGTTTAAAACCATATCAACTTCATTGGCGCCCAAATTAAAAGTGCGAGCCGTTTCATATGATTTTACGGAAGACTCACATGCGCCCAGTGGAAATCCAACAACGCTAGCAATTTTAATTTTAGTTGTTTTTAAAATTTCACGGCAAGTTGAAATCATTGCTGAATTAACACAGACAGCATAAAATTGATTTTCAAGAGCTTCTTCGCAAAGAAGACGAATATCTTTTTTTGTGGCATCTGGTTTAAGCAGTGTGTGGTCAATAAACGAAGCTAAGTTTTTTATTACTAATGTTGAGTCTGTCATGATTGAAAATTAAATCTTTTTTAATTTTCAATCAATCAAAGTATTTGGTTTTAAAATAAAAAACAGGTTTATCCCGCTTTTTTTCCACTTTCTGTTGGTGTTGGATCATCTTTACCTAAAAATGTTTTAGCATCGGATGCCTTAACCAGGCCTTTTTTGACTAGATCCTCAATCGATTTTTCAAAAAGAATCATCCCATGTGCCGCGCTTGTTTGAATAATGGAAGGAATTTGATGTATCTTACCTTCACGAATTAAATTCGAAATAGCCTTGGTGCCCTTCATGATTTCAAAGGCAGCTGCTCGGCCTTGGCCATCAGCACGCGTAAAAAGTGTTTGCGCCACAACGCCACGTAAAGATTCTGCTAGCATGGCTCTAATCTGACCTTGTTGACCCGATGGAAAAACGTCAATAATTCGATCAATCGTTTTTGCAGCTGAATTTGTATGAAGAGTCGCAAAAACCAAATGACCTGTTTCTGCAGCAGTTAAGGCTAAAGAAATAGTTTCCAAATCGCGAAGCTCACCAACAAGAATAATATCTGGATCTTCACGCAGGGCGGCCTTCAGAGCGTTACCAAATGATTTGGTATGAGATCCCACTTCGCGTTGATTCACTAAACATTTTAAATTTGGGTGAACAAACTCGATCGGATCTTCAACGGTTAAGATATGTCCTTCACGAGTTGCGTTAATGTGTTGAATCATTGCGGCAAGAGTTGTTGATTTTCCAGATCCGGTGGGACCAGTAACCAAAATCAAGCCACGATCGATGTCAACCATATCAAGAATAGTAGCTGGTAAATTTAGCTCTGCTGCTGTTTTAATTTTTTCCGGAATTTGTCTAAATACGGCGCCAAGCCCTTTGCGTTGCATGAATATATTGCAACGAAAGCGGCCTAATCCTTCAACAACATATGCAAAATCTAATTCCCATTTTTCAACGAAGGCTTTTTTTTGCTTTTCATTTAAGATTTCAAAGATAAGTCCCTGAATATCCTGATTGGATAATTCACGATAACTTAGCGGATGCATCTCTCCATGAACACGTAAATAGGGCGGAGCGCCACTCGTCAGATGTAAGTCTGACGCTTTTTGCTCGATCATTAGCCGGAATAAATCATCAATAGTAGCCATTTGAATTCTCCAAAATTGCTTATCCACCTTTTCTTCGGTATGAGTGAATCATTATTCAACAAGCCCAAGGTCTGAATTATAAATTATGGGTATTTGAAAGGCTTAAATGGCAGCAGAAATTTTGATTAATGTGCGAACTCACGAAACTCGGGTCGCTTACGTTGAGGCTGGCGTTTTGATGGATTTAAAAATCGAACGCAAAACATCTCCAACATTGGTAGGAACTATTCACCGTGGCGTTGTTACGCGCGTTTTACCAGGTATGCAGGCAGCTTTTGTCGATATAGGCCTAGATAAAGCAGCATTTTTATATGTTGGAGATATTTTTACGGGCGACGGCAAAGATTTTTTAGATCACGATGAACCAGAAGTCGAAACTGTGGCATCCGTCGAAGAAACTAGACCATCCCGAGAAATAAAAACGCCGATTCAGGATCTTATAAAAGAGGGTGATCACCTGATGGTTCAGGTCGCTAAAGATCCTTTGGGTACTAAGGGCGCACGAATAACAACGCACATTTCGCTGCCTGGCCGCGGCATTGTGTACATGCCCTACATCAAGCACACGGGAATTTCGCGCAAGATAGAAGATGAAAGCGAAAAAGAGCGTTTAAAAAAAATAATTCAAAAAATTAATCCAAGCGGTGGAGTCATCGTGCGCACGGCTTCAGAGGGTGCAACAGAAGAATCTTTACGCGCTGATATCGAATATTTAGATCGTTTAGGAAAAGAAATTCAGAAAAACTACGAAAAAAAGAAACACGCAGGAAGCGTACATGTCGAACTTGATGTCGAGCTGCGCGCACTGCGCGATTTAATGAGCGAACAAGTAACAACAGTTTGGGTTGATGATGCTGAGGTTTATAAAAAAGTTTCAAAATTTGTAACGCAATTAATGCCGAAGTACCGCCAAAATATAATTATGTATGAAGAGCGAAAACCACTTTTCGATTTGTATGACATTGACTTAGAAATATCACGTGCAATGGAAAGAAAAGTTTGGCTAAAGTCTGGCGGATACATCGTATTTGATGAAGCAGAAGCTTTAGTTGTGGTTGACGTAAATACGGGGCGGTTTGTTGGTAAAAAAGATTTAGAAGATACAATTTTAAAAACTAATCTAGAGGCCGTTAAAGAAATTGCCCACCAATTGCGAGTTCGCAATGCTGGCGGAATAATAATTATTGATTTTATTGATATGGAAAAACAAGTCCATCGCGAATTGGTTTTATCGTCAGTTGTTGAAGAGCTTAAGAAAGACCGCAGTCGTACGAACGTGACGTCAATGTCAGAGCTAGGTTTGGTCGAAATGACTCGAAAGCGAATACGCCCCAGCCTTGTGAAGACGTTATGCGAACCCTGTTCGTATTGTGATGGCAAGGGCTACATCAAGCGGAAAAACACTGTCGCAAACGAAATTTTTCGCGAACTGGAGCGTGAAATCAGTATGGCTGATAATTCTAAGAAAAAGGGAATCATCGTTCACTGTCATTCATCAATTGTGGATTGTGTTTATGAGGTTGAGTCAGAAACCCTGGAAATCCTTGAAAAACGTCTGGGTCGGACAATTGCCTTTAAAATAGAGCCTAATTATCATACTGAGCAGTATGAAATTTTTCAAGAGTGATAAGCACCTGAATTTATTGATATATTTTAAAAAAAATAAAGAAGGTCTAGGTTTTTTTTAATTTAATTTATAAAATTTGAAATAAGCAGAACCTGTGGAACACTGATTTGTCTTAAAAAGATCGAAATCACATTGACAAGACTGCTTAAGAAATGGCAAAAAAACAAATCCTGTCATTTAGACAAAAAGAATTTCAAGCGGAGGAAACATGTACGCTATTATTAAGACCGGCGGTAAGCAATATAAAGTTAAAGCTGGCGATGTATTACAGATTGAAAAATTAGATCAAGATTTAGGTTCAGAATTTACTATATCTGAAGTTTTAATGGTTGGTGGCGACAAAGCTCATGTTGGAACTCCTCTTGTTAAAAATGCTAAAGTAACTGTTGTTGTAACAAAGCAAGCGCGAACACGTAAAGTTTACGTTTTCAAAAAGAAGCGTCGTCAAGGTTACAGAAAATTTGGAACTCACAAGCAAGATTTTACTGAAATTTTTATTAAATCAATTACGTCTCCAGATGGACAAGTTTCTAAAACTGACGAAACACCACTTGTAAAAGACATGGCAGCTTTACGTATTGAACGTGTTGAACAAAAAATGCTAGACAGCCGCGCTCGTGCTGAAGCAAATGTTGGTTCTTCGCCGGAATCAATCGCAGCTAATAAAATTGAAAAGAAAGCGCCGAAGAAAAAAGTAGTAAAAAAAGCGGCAGCAAAGAAAAAAGCAGCTTCTAAGCGCGCGGTTAAAAAATCGACGAAAAAAGCTACAAAAAAAGCGACAAAGAAAACTAAAAAATAAGATTTAACTTTAAGTAAATTAGAATAATTATACGGATAATTAAACGGAGCATTTATGGCATCGAAAAAAGCAGGCGGTAGTACCAAGAATGGACGCGATTCTCAGTCGAAAAGATTAGGCGTTAAGCGTTTTGGCGGTCAGTTGGTAAAATCAGGAACAATCATTGTTCGTCAGCGCGGAACAAAGTTTCACACTGGAAATAATGTTAAAATTGGTCGTGATTTTACAATTTATGCAGTTATTGAAGGTCACGTTAAATTTGAAAGATTTTCAAAAGACAAATTTAAAATTAGCGTTTATCCAGCAGCAGCGTAAAAGGAATTCAATATTGAATTATTGTTTCTAATAAAGGAGCCGTTGGCTCCTTTTGTTTTGTTATAACCTAAAAAGAAGTAAAAATTATGAAATTTGTAGATGAAGTTAAAATAGCAATCTCTTCCGGACATGGCGGCGCAGGAGCTGTTAATTTTCGACGAGAATCGGGAACACCACGTGGTGGTCCTGATGGCGGAGACGGTGGTCGTGGCGGAAATGTTATATTCAAAACATCACGCCATATAAACACACTTGGCGACTTTAAAAATAATCGTAAGTATGCAGCTCAGAATGGACAACCCGGGGCAAGAGATAATTGTACAGGGCAAGATGGTAAAGATTTAATAATGATTGTTCCAGAAGGCACAATTATTCGAAACCTTGAAGGTGAAATACTTTTTGACCTTAAAAAAAGAGCACAGGAAGTTATTTTATTTGGTGGCCGCGGCGGTAAGGGAAATACATTCTTTAAAAACAGTGTAAATCAAGCCCCAGAACATGCTCAGCCAGGTGAAGATAGTGAATCCCTTGAAATATCTTTGGAATTAAAGCTAATAGCAGATGTTGGAATTATTGGGTTTCCAAATGCAGGAAAATCTACGTTAATTTCTAAAATATCAGCAGCAAAACCAAAAATTGCAGACTATCCATTTACAACGCTAACACCACAACTGGGTGTGGTTAATGTTGGGGATTACAGTAATTTCGTCGTTGCAGATATTCCAGGTTTAATTAAAGGTGCGCATAAAGGTGTTGGTTTGGGAATTCAGTTCTTAAAGCATATCGAACGCACTCGCTTGTTTATTCACATTGTTGATGTTTCTGGAATTAGTGGTCGGGATCCAATGCTTGATTTCGAAGAAATTAATTATGAATTAACAATGTACGATGAAATGAATAAAGACAAAGAAGAGTTCTTTGCTTTATCAACGCGCGAACAAATTGTGGTCTTAAATAAAATTGATCAACTATCACCAGAGCAAGTTGAAAAGTTTAAGGCTCAGTTTAAAAAGAAATATAATACAGAAGTGTTTGCTATATCTGCAATTACTGGAAAAAACTTAAAAGAGTTTTTAATAAATATTGCAAATAAAATTTTGAAATCAAAAGAAGAAGAAGACGAAGATTCAAACTCTCAAGCTGAATCTTTATAAAGGGAACTAATCTATGAAAATTGGTATTTTCGGTGGAAGTTTTAATCCACCACATAATGGACACGTAAACAGTTTAACCGAAGTTCAAAAGAAAATGGGCTTCGATCTAATACATATTATTCCAAACAATCAAAACCCACTAAAAATTCCAACCGATGGTCCTTCAATAGAACACCGTCTGGAAATGTCGCGCCAAGCATTTAGCTCTTATGGCCAAGCATTTTTTGTTGATGACTGTGAACTTAAGCGTGGTGGAAAAAGCTACACAATAGATACAATCAACGAGCTTCTAAAAAAATATAAAAGCAGCGAATTATATTTAATTATTGGAGCCGATAATTTTGAAACATTTTCTGAATGGAAAGATTATAAGAAAATATTAGAGTTGGTAAATGTTGTAGTAACAACTCGTCCAGGGTTTCAGATTCCCGAAAATGAAAAGGAGTGGCCAGACTATTTAACTCCATTTGTGGCGGATAGTGATTTTGGAACTTTAGAGTTAACAACTGGGCGCTCTGTCGAATTTATTACTTTAAGTGATTTAGACATATCATCTTCTGAACTAAGAAAAAAATTGCGCCTTGGTAGACCAACAGAAAAGTACCTACCGCTAGCAGTAGAAAGTTTTATAAAGGGCAATAATCTTTATCGCGTTTCAAAAGAAAAAATATCGGATTTTAAGAAGTTTGCTGAATTTTGCGCACAGATTCTGTTGGACAAAAAAGGAATAGCTGTTCGCGGCTTTGATTTACAAAGTATGTCATCAACATGTGACTATTCCATTGTCGCATCGGGAACAAGCACTAGGCATACGTCGTCAATGGCTGAAAACTTAGTTAAGGCTGTTAAAGATGAGTTTAACATTTATCCACTTGGGGTAGAGGGCGTTGATGAAGGGCGTTGGGTTGTTGTCGATTACGGCGCACTTATCGTGCATGTGTTTTATGACTTCGTACGCCAAGAGTATCAATTGGAAGATCTTTGGAAAAAAGGAACTGAGCTTAAACTTGTAGATAATAAATTAAAATCATAAAACTTATGAAATGGGTTTTGTTTGATTTTAAATCTGCTCAAGAAAAATGGTTTCAAGAAGTAGAAGAAACTTATTTAAAAAAAATTAATCACTACTCTAAATTTGAAGTCGTCCATCTAAAGACAAATAAATCGGATCGAGAGCAGTCCTCTTTAAAAATTAAATTTGAAGAGGACGTATTGCTGCAAAAAATAAATCAAGACGATTTTACAATTCTATTTGATGAAAAAGGACAAAAATTGGATTCAATCCAATTTTCAAAATTAATTAATAAAATTCAAGATTCAGGGAAAAGGCGCGGCGTTTTTATTCTTGGAGGCGCTTATGGTGTCAGCGAAAACATTAAAAAATCAGCTTCGATAGTTTTGAATTTATCTGAATTTACCATGAATCACTTGGTTGCGGAAACAGTTGTGTTAGAGCAAGTTTACAGAGCGTTTACTATCATAAACCGCATCCCGTATCACAATAGTTAGTTAATGCGGCTCAGAGCTAACTTAAGATGGTTTTGTAATTGCTGATTATATATTCATGAGCAAAGATTTTAAACAAAGTTTTTATAATCCAGTTTGTTTGTGCTGTGGTTCTTTTTTTTCAAAGGAACATTTATTTTGCATAGATTGTTATCAAGGAAAAATTATTTCAAGGCTTGAAATGAAAGTACAAACATTAAGTTTGGGATTACAGGCTCATTACTTAATTGAATGGGTGCCGTTTGAAAGCGATCTTATCTCAGAAATGGTTTACCGGTTTAAGTCAGACAAGTGCATCAAAGCCTGGCGGCATTATGCAGAATTAATTACAGAAGAACTCGAGAGAATAATGGATACAAGGGATATCAAATATATTATTCCGGTTCCCGGATCTAAAAAAAACTCCATTCATGCAAATGTCTTTTCGCAGTTTTTAAGTCAATTTTTAAGAAAACCAGTTGTAGATATTTTAGAAAAAAAGAAACAAACAGTAGACATTGTAATTGAGCAAAAAAAGAAGAGTAAATTAGAAAGACTAAAAACAACAATTCAATTGCGTGAACAATTTACAAGCGAAATCGAGCGGCTTGGCCTGAATAAATCACATGTATTGATAGTTGATGACATAGTTACGACAGGTAGCAGCTTTAAGCAGTCTACAGAGGCTTTGGGGCCAATACAAAAAGCAACATATCTTGCTATGTTTTATCGAACTTAAATTGCAACACGGCACTTGTTTCTTGTTGGGCATTTGCTATATTGCTAATCATGAAATTCAAAATCATTATGAGTTCACTATTCTTAGTTGCAGCGATATCTATTTCTGCAAAAGAAAACAAATTAAAATCTGAGTCAATTAATAAAGAGCATAAGAAAATTGCGATCGAGATATTAAATCGTTACACATCAGCTAAAAATATTTCGGCAGATCTTGAAAAAGAAGACAACAAATTAACCCTGGGCACAAAGACCTTAAATAAAGGATCCATTAATTATTCTTTAGGAAAAATATATTTAAAGTTAGAGTCAGACAAAAAAAATGAGCTTTATTACAAAGATAATAAAATAATACTAGTTGATTATCCGGATCAAGATTTTGATAAAAATGGACCAAGAAAGGTAACAACAATATCAAAAGACAAACCTGCTTTTTTACAAAGTTTAATTAATTTGTTTTCAAATTCGACAAAATTTTTTAATGAATTTAAAGAAAAAAGTTCGTTCTTAAGCAACGACACCTTGGTGTTAAATCTTGAGCCCAACCTTAGTAGTCTTAAAAACTTTATTCTTGTGCTTAACACGAAAGACAAAACAATTGAATCTATTCAATTTACGGATGATGTAAACACTCAAACAAAGATCAGCTTTAAAAATCTAGATTTAAAAAAGAAAATAGCGAAAACAGTTTTTGAATTTAAGAGCTTAAAATCAGACCAGGAGATGCGCCAATGAAAAACACTACAGAAACACAACCACAAGCTTTAAAAAAGGTCCATTTTATAAGTTTAGGCTGCCCTAAAAACTTAGTAGATAGTGAAATCATGGCAGGAACATTAATGAAAGATGGTTACGAGGTTGTGGCTGATGCAGAGGGTGCAGACACGGTTATTGTGAACACGTGTGGATTTGTAGAAGACTCTAAAAAAGAATCCGTACAAAGAATTTTAGATATGGCTCAATTAAAGCAAGAGGGAAAAATTAATAAAATTGTAGTCGCGGGTTGTTTAACTCAAAGATATAAAGATGATCTGGTTTCAGGCTTGCCTGAAGCAGATTTATTTATTGGGTCAGGAGAATTTCAAAATATTGCTAAAATTCTGAAAGATAATCAAGCCGGAGACAAAAAAAGAACATTTTTCAATTTGCCAACATTTCTTCAGGAATCAACAACTCCTCGAGTTAACTCGCAACCCAAGCACCGTGCTTATTTAAAAATCTCAGAAGGTTGCATGAAGCGTTGTGCCTTCTGCGCTATTCCACTTATCCGTGGAAATTTGCAGTCCAGACTAATCCCAAACATTATTAACGAAGCAAAACTTTTAGTTGCTAGTGGTGTAGAGGAATTAATAATTATTAGTCATGATTTTACTGATTATGGATGGGATATTAAACGTAAAAATAATGAAGCTGTAGAAAGTCCAATCGAACTTTTGCGACAATTGGGTCAGGTAGATGGCGTGCGTTGGATACGACTACTTTATTTATATCCAGATGGAATTTCAGATGAAATGATTGAACTAATTAAATCAAATCCAAAATTTGTAAAATATTTTGATATGCCTTTGCAGCATATTAATAATGATGTTTTAAAAAGTATGAATCGCAAAATGACTCGTGAAGAAATTGTCAGCGTTTTAACTAAAATTAGAAAAGAAATTCCAGACGCGGTTATCAGGACTCAATTTATTGTTGGATTTCCTGGAGAAACGAATGAGCAATTTGAAGAGTTATTGAAGTTTATTACAGAACAACGTTTTGATCGCGTTGGTTGTTTTAAATATTCTCCTGAAGAGGGGACACCGGGTGGCAAAATGGAAAATCAAATTGATGAGGCTGTAAAAGATTTTCGCCATGATGCCTTAATGGAAGTTCAGCAAAATATTTCGCGCGATAAACACAAAGCCTTTGTTGGCAAAACATTGAAAGTTGTTGTCGAGGGCTTAAGTGATGAAACAGATTTGCTTTTACAGGGTCGTATGTCGCAGCAAGCGCCTGAAATTGATGGTGTTGTTCTAATTAATGATGGGCAAGCAAAGATTGGACAGTTCGTTAATGTTAAAATAACAGATAGTATGGAATACGATCTTATCGGAGAAATCGTTGACTGAATTTAAGAACATTCTTGTTATTGATTTAACAAAACTTGGAGCAGCCTACAGCATAATTAACTCATTCGTTGATGGCGTGGTTGTTCATGTTTTTGAAGTAAGCCCAATTGGTACTGGCGCCGTTTTGATTTTGGCATCAAAAGATATTATTGCATTAAAGTTTATTGAAAAAGAGACCACATCTTTTTTTAAAGCTGATGTGCTGAGCATAGGTTTAATTGAAAATATAAGCGAAGAATTGATAGCGGCCTATTTAAGTCAAAACACTCCAAAGATTGCTAAGAACTTACTTGTGATCGAAGAAAAATCTTTTGCGAAGGCTTTTCAGGTTGGATTTGCCGCTAGCAATAAAGCAATAAAGATTGTTGATTTTCGCGTTATACGAACAAGCAGTCCAAACTTAATTTTAACTTTTTCTGATGATTCGA
Organism: Pseudobdellovibrio sp.; assembly: GCA_049301055.1. Classification (GTDB taxonomy): domain Bacteria; phylum Bdellovibrionota; class Bdellovibrionia; order Bdellovibrionales; family Bdellovibrionaceae; genus Pseudobdellovibrio. The sequence continues at coordinate 211,355 of JBAQKN010000021.1, forward strand.
TTGAAAAATTAAATCAGCTTTCAGGGGATCTTGCTGTTTCTAAATTTACTGTAATTGAAAAAATTCAACCCACGGTAAAAGCTTTTTTTGAAACTTTAATTAATTAAGCAATGTTCGATTTGTTCAGAATAGCGTTTAATTAGTTCTGATTTTTCTGCCAATAAAATTTTTAATGCCTTTCTTAGTTCAAAATTTGTTTTCGCGTCTAAAGAACAGGCTTTTTTAAATGAATCTAATGCGTTAAGTTGATTTTTTGAGTTAAATAATGACCAAGCTAGCGCAATATAGGCACGCAATGATTTTGGGTTCAAATCAATAGCTTTTTTAAATGAATCTTGCGCTTCGTCTGATTTTTTTTGCATTTGAAAAATCTCGCCACTGCACACATAAGACATTTCTGATTCTTTTAATTTAAGTGAACTTAAAAAATATTTCTGCGCATCTTCAAGGTTTCCTTTTTCTCGTGCTCCAATTCCAAGGTATATGAAGAAGTCAGAGTTTTTGTTTTCTAAGGCGCCCTTAAGACAAAATTTTTCTGCTTCGGCATAGTGCGAATCTAATGTCAGCAGCTCGCAAAGTTGTTCGTCATAATTTGAATTTGTAATTTTTTGAAGATCAAAATAAATTGTAGTAGCTTCAAAATAGTTGGCATCCGTCTTGTAGATTTCAGCTAATATTTTTAAGGCCTCAATGTTCTTTGGTTGCTCCGTTAATACTTTTGTTAATAAATCTCGTGCCTTCTTTTTTTCTGATCGGGCATAAGCAGTTAATGCTTCGGCAATATTTAACTCAATAGATGTGGTTTTTAATGATCGAATTTCCGCTAAAGTTTGTTCAGCTTCTTTTTTTCTTCTTTGATCAACAAACTCTTTTAGTAGCCTTGTTTTCACTTTGACTGAGTCAGGTTCACGTTTAACTTTTTCTTGTAAAAGCTCTATACGCTTAGCCTTTAAAGTATCCGATAAATATCTAACCTGGTCGTATTCATGGGTTCTGCAAATAGATTGATACTCTTCATACTTAGGTCCAGGTATCGCGGCTGGTGGTGCTGTTGGTAAAGTTGGCGGCGCAGGTTTTGCGGTATTTAATAGCGTATTAAGCGGATCATTAGGATCAGTTCCAGTGTTACTTTGTGGGGCGGTTGGTCCTGTTGGAATAGGCGCTGCATTTGGAATAGAGGCCGCCTTTTGAAGTGATTCAAACTGCGCCTGGCTCAAATTGAAACAAAGTAAAGAAATTAACAGCAAAAATATATTTTTCAAAGCGCCCTCGTAATATCTTTCTGATAACAATCATCCGATAAGTCCGTGTGTGAGACAAGTATTGAAGTTTATTCATAACTATCCGAGACCAGCCCGATTGAGTAATCAAAAAGGTCAAGCTGTGGTTGAATATCTGCTTATGATCATCGTAACGGTGTCATTACTTTTTGCAGCAAAGGGAATGTTCACCGGTGCTGAAACTTTTATGTACAAATATATGGGTGAATACATTGCCTGCTTAATGGAGTATGGCGAACTTCCTGCCGCAGGGGTGTCTGATTCTGATTTAAAAAATCAAACTGGTGCGGGTGGTGGTAAGGTTTGTAATTCAAAATTTGATGGTTTTTCTGTTTCCAACGGAAGGCCGCCAACATCAACGTCTGGCACTAGCGCAACTTCAAGCAAGTCCTCGTCAAACAATCAGAGTAGTAAAAACTCTTCACAAAGTGCTTCATCACAAAGCAAAAGTAGTAATGCGGATTCTAATAAAAACAAAACGAGTAATGGCTTAAGTGATAGTTTAGCAAATCAAAATAGAAGTTCATCGCCTTATTCATCTGGAAAAATTACTCGATCATCAGGTGGATCTGGAACTGCCGATGGTCGAAACTCATTTTCTGGGGATGATAAAGTTAGAGTCATTGAGGATGGCTCTGGCTTAACTAATGTTAGCGGCAGTAGTGATGACGGCAACTATGCATCGACACGCATACGGTATGAAAGAACTCGCTACAAGGCGATTACTGGAGGTGCTGCAGATGAGTTAGATAGGAAAAATAAATTCTCACGAACTCCACGCGTCAGTATTTTAACTGTGATTGATGAAAGCGGTCGAATGCAATCTAGAAAAAATACAATTTCTGCTTATGAGCGCAAACCTGCTGCGATTAATGAAAAAGATGAAGAGGGTTTTACGTTTGGAAATTTTGTAAAATGGCTTATTATTGCTGCAATTGGAATTTCGATTTTCTTATTTTTTGGCAGCCAGGTGATGAGCTTTATGAATTCGAAAGAAAAATAGAAAAATTCGCCAACGCCTTGCACGATCTAAATAATATACAATTAGTAAATTCGTTGTTGAATCTTTGGCTAAAATCGAAAATAAACACCTCTCACCGAGGTTATTTTGATCGAAATTACAAAACATAATGAAGTTCGCTTTTTTTCTTTAAATCAGGCTCAAGAGCTATTGCCGCTAATTTATCGCTTAACGGATGATTCGGCTCGGGAAGTTAAATACTTGATGTTATGCATTGAAGCTTTGCCAGATAAAAAATCAACTCGAGCATTTGAATTTCAAGATCAGATCAATCGAATTATTGAAAAATGGCAGAATAAACTTGAGCGTTTAGGTGCAAAACCTAAAGGACTTTGGTTGGCCGATTTTGATAATGGTAGCGGTTATTTTTGCTGGAAATTTCCTGAAACAGTAATTTTGCATAAACATGGCTACCAAGATGGCTTTACTGGGCGTATTCTGATTTCTTCAAATGAGGAATCAAGTGAGAATTGCCCTAGCACAAATTAATCCAACACTAGCTGGATTTGAAGAAAACGCAAAAAAAATATTAGAATACATTCATCGCGCCAAAGAAAAAAAAGCGGATCTAGTTATTTTTCCGGAGGCAAGTTTATTTGGCTATCATCCGTTCGATCTGTTGGAAAGAGACCTTTTGGTCGACTTACAAATGAAGTCATTAAAAACATTAATTTCAAAAATGCCTAAAGATATTCATATTATAATAGGCGGTTTTGAAAAGAACAAAAATAAAAATGGCAGGCCCTATTATAATTCCGCATTTTTATGTCAAAAAAATAAAATCATTCAAACCTTTCACAAAGAGCTATTACCAACAGGGGATGTTTTTGACGAAGCCCGGTTTATTGAAAAAGGTAGTATTAAAAACAATTACTTCAAAATAAAAAATAAGAAATTTTTCCTAACCATTTGTGAAGATATTTGGGCTTGGGAAGCTGGAAAAAAAAGATCGGACTATACTGAAAACCCAATCAAAAATGTAAAAAAGCAGAAAGTTGATTTAGTTATAAATATTAGTGCATCACCGTATTTTACAGATAAATTAAAAAAGCGTGATTTTGTTGTAGCAAAAACTGCTAAATATTTTAAAGCACCAATGGCTTATGTTAATATGGTTGGGGCTCAGGATGAAATAATTTTCGATGGACAAAGTTTTTTAATGTCAGCAGGTGGTGTGAAAAAATTAACATGCCAAGCTTTTGAAGAAGACCTAAATATTTTTGAATTAGAAAATTTAAAAGATTGGAATGCCTCTGCAAAAATTAAAAAAGAAAGTGATACATCATTATTGCGTAAAGCTTTGATTTTAGGGCTTCGCGACTTTGTCCGCAAAGTGGGGCTAAAAAAAGTTCATTTTGGTTTATCTGGCGGGATAGATTCCGCTGTGTTGGCATGTTTGTCGGTTGATGCTTTTGGTCCTCAAAATGTAAATTTATTTGCGTTGCCAACAAAGTTTAATAGTAAGGAAAGTTTTGAGTTAGCAGAAAGATTGGCCAAAAACTTAAGTATAAATTTAAAAACAATTTCTATTCAATCCAGCTTCGAGTTCTTAAAAAATATATTAGATAAAGAATTCTCAATTCATGAGTTTATTTTAATGCACGAAAACTTACAGTCAAGATTGCGTGGGTTGATTTTAATGGCTTATTCTAATTTAACTGGAAGCCTACTGCTAACTACGGGCAATAAATCGGAATATGCTACGGGGTATGCAACCCTGTATGGAGATATGTGTGGCGGATTAGCTCCACTTGGTGATTTAACAAAGAAACAAATTTACGATTTAGCCACACTGTATAATGAAGAGACTGAACTTATTCCAAGTAGAATTATTACTCGTCCACCGTCAGCAGAACTAAAGCCAAATCAAAAAGATCAAGATTCGTTACCAGAATATGATGATTTAGATAAGGCTGTTATTCGATTGGTTGAAAAGAAACTACCAGTTAAAAGTAAAACTGATCTTTGGTTGGCAAATATTTTAATGAAAACAGAATTTAAAAGATGGCAAGCAGCGCCCATTTTGAAAGTTTCGGAACACTCGTTTGGGCGTGGTCGTCGCTACCCATTGGCGCATAAAGCAATTAAGATTTAAAACATGAAACCCATTTGTTTGGGTTGGCGTTCAATTTGGGGGAAATATAAATTTCCTTTTCCAGTTAGAGCGACTAAATTTTCTGTTTGAGGAAGCTTACCGCCAACAGAGATTCGTTTTAACATTTCAATAAAAAGATAACCGCAATAAGTTGCATCTTCTTCGGCGCGATGAAATCCAGCCGAAGGAATTTTTAAATGTTGCACTAGGGTGCCAAGTTTATAATTTGGAAGTCCTGGAAACACTTTGCGACTAATTGTTAGAGTGTCGATTATCAACCCTTTGGGTGCTAGCGATTCATGCTTCTTAATATCCAAAGTTAAAAAATTTGAATCAAAAGGAGCGTTGTGCGCAACCATAACAAGGTCCTCGCAAAACTCTGCAAATGAATTAAGTAAAGTATCAATCGTAGGTTTGCCACGCACCATGTCGTTAGTGATTCCATTAACAGCCGTTGCACCAGGAGCAATAGGTTTTAAAGGGTCTACTAAGGTTGAAAAAACACTTTCAACGGCACCATTATTAAAACGAACGGCCCCAATTTCGACAATTTGGTCTACTCCTGGAACTGTACCTGTAGTTTCTAAGTCAAAAGCTATGAATCTCATACTAAATTTGATACAAACAAAGCGTGGTAGATTCAACTAAAACACTTACAATAATCGGTCAAAATAGAACTATTTTTTTTAAAGCGAACGAGTGCTTATTAGAGATTCTTAACGCCAATAAAATAAGCATAAATCAATCTTGCGGCGCGAATGGATCGTGCACAACTTGCCGAGTAATTATTCATAGTAAAAGTGATTTTCTATCGGCTCGGACAGAAATAGAAACAGAACGAGCCTTAGAGCGAAATTTTGCAAGCAACGAACGGCTTGCTTGCCAAACTTTAGTTTTGGAATCTGTAACAATTGAAATTCCAGAAGAAGGGTAAAAGCTTAATTGATATAAAAATTATTAGTATAAATCCAAGAAAGCCATTTGATAGCATCCGGTAATGGCAATCGCGGACTAATACGAACTTGCAGGCGATAAGTTCCGGGGCCCTTTAAAGAAAACAAGCCTTCAAATGTGTTTAAAGTATCAATTCGTTGGCCATCCTTAAAAAGGACAACTTCATAAAATGAGGTTGGTTCCGCAGGAAGTTTAAAATAAAACTTTAAATTTTTATTATATTTTGCTGTGGATCCGATTGAAAATCTTTTTTGATCGGTATCGTCATAAATATATGTTTGAAATCCTTTCGGATCTCCGAGGGCATCAAAACAAATATAAAACTGCCCCTGTTTAAGTGCGGCTACAATCTTAAGGCGATCCTCTTGCATATTTCCACTAAGTTCCGAAGTAAGTAATAAATGATTGGAAGCAATACTTAAAGTTCTTTCATAACTTGGAAATTTAATTAACCAGTCGGCTAAGGGGATTGCTCGTGCTGAAGCTTCTGCGCCAGCGGTAGCAACAAATTTTCTTCCATTGGAGACCTGATCAAAGAAATTAAGTTCTTCCGTGGGTTCTAAGAAAAGTCGTATCAGAGCCAACTTTGGATTGAAGGGGTAAATTAATAGACTCCACAAAGTAGAAAGTTTAGATTCCGCCCAAGCTTTCTGAGAAAGGCTTTTTAGATTTACAACTTCAACAGCATCTAGGCCTAAAGGAGCATCTCCGGTCCAGCTATGCCCATTTAAAAAAGGATGAGCCAAAGAAATAAATTGTTTTGAATTATGAGACACATCTTGTGAAAGTAAATCAGAAAGCTGAAGTTGAGATTCGCCTTTTCTTAAACCCAAGTTTTTTTCTTCAGTTGAAAAATAAATCAGTCTAGCATCCTTGTAGCCATATTTAGCGCCCTGCAGAACTCCGGTGTTTTGTAAATAACTGTCTTCAGGAATTTTTAAAGCAGGATTTAAATCCGTAATCATTATAAAATTATTTTGGGCTTTTTTTGCGTCACTTAAAATAACACTTAAGGGTTCAGAACCGATGGACTGATTCGTATGAATGTTCATTGTTAATCTGTAGTCGTAATAAAAATCAGAAGTTTTAACTTTTTTTGGAATAGAATTTAATTCAAATTGAGAAACATAAAACCCATAGATAAAATAGCTAATTAAAAAAAATGCTAAAAGGGACAAAAATCTATTCATAATCAACTTGATATAATTCTAATTCAAGGTTGTCAAAGCGGTCTAAGATTTTAATCTGCGCATTTGAAGTGGTTTTTGGCCAATCGCTATCTAGATGCTTTAAGACATATATAGTCTTTTGATTAGGAGTAGATTCGGGCAAATGGTCAAAGAAATCTTGACGTGACAAGTTGGCAAGTTTTGGAATTAGTTTCTGTTGGTCCCAAGAAAGCAGTGAAGAGATTTGATAATTTGGTCCATAAAGAGGTTGGTATTTTTGAACAATAGGTCTTAGGGCAATCATATCTGTGGAAACCGGTTGGTTTTTAATAAGACTGATTCCAAAGGGAGAAGCAATCAATAATCCAATAACGGAATAGATCACAATCCAATAAATAACGGTAATCCGAATTTTTCTTAAGTCCTCTGTTTTTACAAAATTAGCTAAGGCGTGACTATAGGAAGCAATTGGCCAATTTGCTTCGACGACGGATTTAAATGTACTGGTTGCAAAAAATAAAATAGGTGTCGCTGAAAATATTAAGTTTGTTGAGTTATTATTTTTTCTAAAGAATTGCATAAAAACCAAAGGACTTAATATTAGAAATTGGCCAGCAAGATAGCTGTAGCTCCATTCAAATTTATAATCACTGCGGCCAAATCCATGGTTGAGTTGAAATAGAAATGAAATCCATTCGTTTTGATAATTCCAAACAAGTACGGGCAAGCTGAAGAGGAATCCAGATATTAATGTTACTAAGATTCCTTTTAAAGTAAGAAGGTGATAAGTTTTATTATAAAACAAAGTAATTATACCAGAAGCTACAAATAAAACTATTATATATTTTGAACAAAACCCTAAACCAAGCGCAGCCCCTAATAGAAAATACCAGCGAATTTTTTTATATTCTAATAAATTTAAAAAGAATAAATAGGACAGGCTCCAGAAAAAAACAAAAGGAACATCAGGAGTCGCAAGTATAGAGCCAATTCCAAGCAAGGGATTAAGAATTATCAATAATAAAAAGATAAGTGAAAGCTTAGCAGAGAAATTATTTTTATTTAGAATCAATAGCCAAACGTACATAGTTAGTGTGCTAAAAAGGATAAAGAAGATGCGTATTGAAAGTGGATTACGTGGATCAATTAAATGGGTTCCAAGATAAATTAACCAACTTACCATTCCAGGATGATCATAATAACTAAGCTGAGGTCGCAAAGACCAAACATAATAATAAGCCTCATCAGCAACAAGTGGAAGAAAAGTCGCTAACAGACATTTAATTAAAAATATAAATAATAATAAGTAAAAAAATCTTTTCTGTATCAAACTTAAAATGACAACCTAACAGGTTTACTTGTGCTAGATCCAGGACCTTTTTCGGCTCCGTTTAAAATTATATTAAAAAGACTTCCATCATCAGCTTTTAAATGAATTCCTGATGGAGATCTTATAATATGAATTTCTTTTGGAGACAGCTTAACGTGCGTAAAGTTTTTAGTGTTTCCTTTGGCGTAATAAAATTCGACTTCTTTTTTTGCTTCAATCATTAGTTCAACAGGCTTGTTTGATGCGGGTTCGAAATCATCTGGCAAATTTGATGCGGGAGAGTTGGCTTCAGCTAATGTAGCTGTTGAAACCGTGGCATCTTTTTTTTCAACGGGTGAAGACAGTTGTTTTTTATCTAAACTTGCATCAGGCAAAACAACTGTCGGATCTGCTTTATTTGGAGTATTTTCAGTATTTGGCATAGTTGCAATTTCTGAAGAAAGAGTCGGATTAATCGGCTGAATTTGTTCAATTTTGTTTTTATCGATCACAGATTCTTTGTGGTATTTTTCAATTGTTGAATTAATAATAACAATACAAGCAAGTAGGCCGCAGGCTACTGAAACGTACAGTATCGTTTTTTTTTGTGTATCTTTATCTAAGGCTAAATCACTGCCAGCTAATTTGCTAAATTGGCTTTTGCCGCTAGCAGGCTCTTTATCTTCAATTTTAGTGGTTACTGGTGGCGGTGTTTTTGGTAAAGGTTGAGTGGAGCCCATCTCTTCTTGAAATTGACGTAAAATTAGTTCGTCATCTAACTTTAAATACTGCGCATAACTTTTTACAAAGCCTCTAATAAAGGTTTTTGCAGGTAATTCGTTAATATCACCGGATTCAATTGAGTTAATGATTTTCGAACTTAGTTTTAAAGTATTAGCTACTTCTGAAACTGAGATATTTTTTTTTAGTCGTTCTGCTTTTAGTAGTTCGCCAGTAATTTTCATAGATTACCTTTTTTTATAAGTTCTAGCATTTTTTTTGCTTTTTCATTGTTGGGGCTGGTGGGAAAAAGTTTAATCATTTCTTCAAAGCGAACCATGGCTCGGTCTCTTTGATTGTTTCTGTAATAAGCAAGGGCCGCATAATAGTGGGGCTCATCATTTCCTTGAGACTGGCAAAAGGTAATAGATTTCTCAAGCTCTTCGGTTGCTAAAAAAGTTTCATTTAGTTCTAAGTAGTTTCGGCCTAAATAAAGATGCGACTGGCAACTTTCGCGATCTACCTCAAGCGATTTTTTTAAATAAGTTTTAGAGGCTGCATAGTTTTTTCGTTTAAATTCAAGAACTCCATAATTTGTATAAATTAAAGGGTAATCAGAAAAAGTAAGATCCTTAAGTGCGTCTTTTAATAATGGTTCGGCTTTAGAAAGTTGATTGTTTTCAATATACATCCGAGCCAAACTATTTTTTGCTTCGGTATAGTTATTTTTTAGGGCAATTGATTTTAAATAATGTTTTTCAGATAAATCAAAACGATCTCTTAAAAAATAAACTAATCCTAAGTTGCTTTGAACAGCAGGATTATTTGGTGAAAGATCTTCGGCAATCAATAATTCTTTTAATGCTGACGGATAGTCTTCTTTTTGTAAAAAAGAAACTCCAATCTGCATGTGTAACTCTGCAGTTTCTTGCCGTTCCGTATTATTCAAAACGGCACATCCGCAAAAAATAAAAAAGCTAGACAATAGCAATGCAAAATAACCTATCGAGTACATAAAATAAGCGTAACATTTAGAGCAAACGAGTCAATCAATCAAGTCTGATTTCTTTTTAACCAGACGACAGTTTCAAAGTGATCAGTTTGTGGGAACATATTGAAAATTTGCAAATTTTGAATCAAATAATTATTTTTTAGTAAATTTATTTTCTGCAAATCACGAACTAAACTAACCGGATGACAGCTGATGTAGATAATATGGTCTGGCAACTGCTCGGATAATTTACTAATCACAATATCAGAGCATCCCGCACGTGGTGGATCCAGCAGTACTAGCTCTTTTGAAAGGTTGCGCCGTTTCACAAAGGAATCACAATCCGTGGTAAAAAAAGTTAATTTTTTTTGCAAATTTGACTGAGAAATTTTCTTTGTTGCTTCGGAAGTCAGGTCTGGGTTTAGTTCGACAGCTTCCATTGACATATTTGGATTATCTTTAATAATGCTAAAACTGAAATTTCCAGATCCAGCATAAAGTTCAGTGATGTGTTTAACGTTGGCTTGCTGAATCAGCTTTAGGACGCTTGAAACCAACAGAGCATTTAGTTCTATGTTTACCTGCGAAAAAGAAAGGCCCTGGCCCTTTTGGCCGATTTTATTATTTTCAAACTTATCCATTTGGTTAATTTTGAGTTCATATTTAACAACTTCATCGGTGGCTTTTAAAGCACCTTTCAGTTTTGGAATTTCTTCGTTGATTCGTTTGTCAGCAATTAGACACTTATTTATATCGACTAAAGTATGCGATTTATCTTCAAAATATCCAAGTAAGCCATTTTGCGCTTTTAATTGAATGCGATTTCGATAATTCAACAAAAGTGGAGACTGAATGGATGGAGCAAGGGTGTATTTAACAGCTGGTAAAAATTTTGCGAAAAGTTCTTTAAGTAAGTTTTCTTTTTGCAAAAGTTGCTCTTCATCAGTGATTTGTTGCCAACTACAGCCGCCGCAAAGCCCAGCGTATTCGCAAGGCGCAATTCTACGATGAGGTCCAGGTGTGACAACCTCTAAGATGGAGGCCATCAAAAAGTTTTTTTCAGCCTGAATTATTCTTATTTTTAAAACATCTTTTGGGGCGGATTTTCCTACAAAAACGACTAATTTTTTATCTTTGAAGGTAATGCGCGCCACACCATCACCGCCGATGGCCATTTTTTCAATTTCAACGATATGTTCTGAATGTAAAAGGGACTCTAGTGCAGAGTCCCTTTTGGGAGCAGGTTCGTTTAGTTTTTGAAATCCAGACGAGCCTGATTTGATATTTAATTTTGTATTATTGTTTGGTTTTGAATTATTTTTTTTATTCACAAACCAATTACATATTAACTAGTTCATGCTTGTCAAAAAAGATCGCTAATTCGCGCTCTGCTGAGGCAACTGAATCAGAGCCGTGAACTGCATTTTCACCCATAGAATCACCATGCTTAGCACGGATAGTCCCAGCATCTGCTTTTTTAGGATCGGTTGCACCCATGATTTCACGATTTTTTAAAACTGCATTTTCGCCGTATAAACACATCATCATAACAGGACCAGAAGTCATAAATGATACTAATTCACCGAAAAAAGGACGCTCTTTGTGTTCTGCATAAAATAATTCACATTTTTCTTTAGACATCATAGCTAATTTTGCACCAGCAATTTTTAAGTTCGCTTTTTCAAAAGTAGTAATGATATCACCGATAACATTTTTTTTAACTGCATTTGGTTTAATGATTGAAAACGTTCTTTCTTTAGACATTTTAATTCCTTTTGTTAATGATTAATAATTCAAATTTCTAAAACTGTTGAAGGATTATTTCAACATCGATTTTAAAGTTGTACCCATATCAGCCGGAGATCTAGATATTTTACATCCAGCGGCCTCTAAAGCTGCAAATTTTGCCTCTGCTGTGCCTTTACCGCCACTAATAATAGCGCCAGCATGACCCATGCGTTTTCCAACAGGAGCAGAAGCTCCTGCAATGAAAACAGCAACTGGTTTTTTAAATTCTTTTTTAATGTATTCTGCAGCTTCTTCCTCTGCAGATCCGCCAATTTCGCCAATCATGATAACTGCATCTGTATCTGGATCAGCATTAAATAGCTTAAGGACGTCGATAAAGTTTGTTCCATTTACTGGATCTCCACCGATACCAACACACGTTGATTGACCCAAACCTAAAGCTGTTAATTGACCAACAGCTTCGTAAGTTAAGGTTCCAGATCTGGATAAAACACCAATGCGGCCAGCTTTATGAATGTGGCCAGGCATAATACCAATTTTGCATTGATCAGGAGTAATAACACCTGGGCAATTAGGTCCAATTAAGCGTGTTTTTCGACCTTGCATGTATTTTTTTACTTTAACCATGTCTAAAACGGGAATGCCTTCCGTGATACAGATTACTAAATCTAAGCCAGCATCAACAGCCTCTAAGATTGAATCTGCAGCAAAAGCGGGTGGAACAAATACCATAGAGACTGTACAGCCTGTTTTTTCTTTAGCTTCTTTTACAGTATTAAAAACGGGAATTCCTAAGTGAGTTGTTCCACCTTTTCCAGGAGTAACTCCACCAACCATTTGAGTTCCATAAGCTTTGCACTGCTCTGAGTGAAAAGAACCTTGAGCGCCAGTTAAACCCTGGCAAATTACTTTTGTATTTTTATCGATTAATATAGCCATTATATACCCCTAATTACTTTTTGATAGCTGCAACGATTTTTTTCGCGGCGTCAGTTAAGTCGTTAGCTGGAATAATGTTTAAACCACTCTCAGCAAGAATTTTTTTACCTAATTCAACATTAGTTCCTTCAAGTCGAACAACTAATGGAACTTTTAAGCCGACTTCTTTAGAAGCAGCAATAACACCCTCAGCAATAACATCACATTTCATGATGCCTCCGAAAATATTAACTAAAATTCCTTTAACGTTTGGATCTTTTAAAATAATTTTGAATGCATTTGTTACTTTTTCTTTATTAGCGCCACCGCCAACATCTAGAAAATTTGCAGGGCTTGATCCATGAAGTTTAATAATATCTAAAGTTGCCATGGCAAGACCGGCACCATTTACTAAGCAACCAATTGCTCCATCTAACTTAATGAATGCTAAATCAAATTTTGAAGCTTCAATTTCAGTTGGATCTTCTTCATTTAAATCACGTAGTTCGACAATTGTGGGCTGTCTGTACAGTGCATTTGAATCGAAATTCATTTTTGCATCTAAACAAATAACATCATTTTCTTTTGTTACGACTAAAGGATTGATTTCAGCGATTGAACAATCACACTTGATGAAGGCTTCATACAAGCCCATGAAAAATTTTGTCGCTTTATTTACAACCTCAGGAGACATGCCAATTGCGAATGCTAATTCGCGTGCTTGCCATGCGCCCAATCCAGTAATGGGATCGATATCAACTTTTTTAATAGCTTCTGGTCTGTGTTCTGCAACTTCTTCGATATCAACGCCGCCTTCGCTAGAAGCCATCATTGCAACTCGTCCTGTTGCGCGATCGATCAAGCAGGCAACGTAATATTCTTTAGCGATATTACAACCTTGTTCGATAAAAACTTTATTTACTTTTTTACCTTCAGGGCCAGTTTGGTGAGTAACTAATGTCATACCGATCATTTGTTTTGTTAATTCACGAACTTCTTCAATTGATTTTGCTAATTTTACTCCGCCGCCTTTACCGCGACCACCAGCATGAATTTGAGCTTTAACAACCCAAATTGGTCCACCAATTTCTTTGGCAACTTCAACCGCTTCGTCGGGAGAATTAGCTACTTTACCTTTTAAAGTAGCTACATTGAATTTTCTTAAGACCTCTTTTGCCTGATATTCATGAATATTCATTATCTGTCCTTAATATGTGAGTAAATTTAAAAACTTAATTTCAAAGCGATAGTTAAATTAAACTATTGTACGTTTTTTAAACCAGCAACTAAGGCGCGAACAGCCTCAACTGATTTATCAAATTCAGCTTTTTCATCAGCATTCATTTTAAAATCGATAATTTTTTCCATCCCGCCGCCACCAAGTTGACATAAAACGCCAACCATTAAGTTGTCCTTAACGCCGAACTCGCCGTTTAATTCAACTGCGCATGGAATAATTCTTTTTTGATCTTTTAAAATCGCTTCAGCCATTTCAATTGCGCCACGAGATGGAGCATAGAAAGCAGATCCTGTTTTTAAATGTCCACCAATTTCAGCGCCGGCTTGTTTAGTGCGTGCTACGATAGCGTTTACTTTTTCCATAGACATTAAATCTGTAATTGGTACGGAACTGACAGCAGCAGTGCGAACAACGGGCATCATTGCATCGCCATGATTTCCTAAAACAACTCCGGTAACATCTTTAATTGAAACATTTAACTCTTCAGCAATGAAAGCTCGAAAACGAGCTGAATCTAAAGATCCTCCCATTCCGATAACGCGCTCACGTGGAAAACCTAATTGTTGTTTTGCATACACGGCCATAACATCCATTGGATTACAAACAACAATAACAATTGAATCGGGAGCGTACTGTTTAATGCCAGCACAACATTCTTTTACAATCTTAGCATTGATCCCAACTAATTCATCACGACTCATGCCAGGCTTACGAGGCATTCCGGCAGTCAAAATAATAACATCAGCACCTGCGATATCTGCATAATTAGAAGTTCCTTTTATGCGTGTATCAAACTTTTCAATTGGAGCAGATTGCGCCAAATCCATTGATTTACCAATTGCCGTTCCTTCATTGATATCAACAAGAAACACATCACCAAGTTCTTTTTGAGCAGCCCAATGAGCTGTTGTAGAACCAACGAATCCAGCACCAATAACCGCAACTTTTTTTCTTTTGTGAGGGGCGAAAGCCATAAGAAATCTCCTTATATAATGATGAAGCTCTGTTAAGAGCTAAATTAATGTTTGTATTCACTATGGTTTTAGAAGATTAGTTCGCAAAGAACAAGTCTGATAGAAGCGAGTCATGCGAATAGCGACCAAAGACAGAACAATATCAAATACTAATAAAAAGCTAAGTGGTGGTAACTATTTGTGCAAAAAACTGAAAATGTTGCGAACTTTTGAAAGGTTAGATTGTATTTGTCACTTTAGGAAATCTAGAAGATGATTTTTACAGTAATCACAAGCTAACCAAGAGGTCTTTATGAAAAAAATATTTTTAGTTGTCGTATTTGCTCAATCTGTTTCTTTTGCACAAAACTCAAATTCTAGTTTTGATACTGATTTAGGTGAAAACCAATCTGTTTTTATAAAGAATCAGAAGTTTGATCGCGATGGTGTTGAACTTTACAGTTCAAATTTAGATTTAAAAAATCATAAACAGCTAGGTTTGGGATTAATGATTGGAGGAGCTGTCGGGTTAGTTGGAATAAATGCTGAAATAAACGTTGAACCAACAGAGGCCGCAGTCGCGGGGATCGGATTTGGTTCTGGATACAATTCTTTTAATTTAGGCTGGAAGCATAATTTTATTGGAAATTATTTATCGCCCTACACAAAAGTCGGGTATTCGAAGTGGTTTAATACAACGGGCGGATCAAACTCAGCATCGAATTCAGATATTTTAGAGCGAGTATTGTCGGAACAAGAAATTAAAGATAACCGTTTTAGCGCGGATTTTTTAATGGGAAGTTTTGGACTTGAGTACAATCAGCTTGAGGGTGAACTGTCTGGTGTAAATTTATTTGGTGAATTGGCGATGATGGCTGAAATCAACAAAGGATTACTTATTCCAACAGGTGCAGTCGGAATAATATATTATTATTAATTTGCAATTAGTTATACTTTTTTTCTTGTGCGCGCATTTAGCGCAATCATTTCAACGACTTATAAAATCAAAAAAACACATTCAGAAAATAAAAAACCCTTGGTTTTAAGGCCAAGGGTTTTAAAAGCAACGATTTGCTTTTGTTTAACTAACTACTTTTTTTTCTTTTTAGTAGCTTTTTTAGTAGTTTTTTTTGCAGCTTTTTTAGTAGCTTTTTTTGCAGCTTTTTTCTTTGCCATGGGATATTCCTCCTGGTGAGACATCATTTCTGACATCGCAGTTGTTGTTGTTTAGACTTTTCAGTCTTCCTTAATAATATTTTTAATAAAATGATGAGGTTCGTCAACAAAAATATTTCTTGCATCATTTTTGCGTGCATTAAACTTCGAAAGCGAGGTGAAAAAATGTGTGAAGTCTTAATTTCGATGTTCGGATTTGCAATTATTTTTCGGATTTTGTCTCTTCTTGAGAAGTTTGAAGTGATAAATCGAAAAAAAATGATTTCGTTTTTCATCATTTTCCAAATTCCAGTCTACTTTTTTATTCTTTTCAAAGAACTATTCATCTTTACTCTAGTTTATATCGGCATATTTTTACTGAGCTTGATATTTTTTAGTAAAATACTAAGCATATTTGCAAAAAAAACCTTTAATCAACGATCGATTCAACTAATTGATGAACTAATTCTATTAATGAAGACAGGAAAATCAGCTCAGGCAAGTCTGAAAATATCTTACACGCAACTATCAAACTGGGAAAAAATTGTCTTCAAACCCTTTTTATTTTGTTTTGAACAGGAAAATCAATCAAATGAATCAATTTTAATTGAGCACCAATTTTATTTTGAAGAGTTAAAACATATTCTGCGATCAACAACAAAAGTAATTGATCAGCTAAACTCATTTCGCGAAGGTTTGAAAGTTCAACGCAATTTAAGACATAGGTCGGTGCAAGTAACAAAACAAATTCATGCACAAGCAATCGTTTCAATATTTATTTATTGCGGAATATTTATCTTAAGTTGGTGTAATTTCAACTTATCAAACCAATTTGGTTTAATTTTTTTATCAGGAATCATTTTTTTCATAGGAGAATTTTTAGTTTTTTTTATTGGAGGAAAAATAAAATGGAAAACGTAACTCCGACATTAATACTACTTTGGGATGTTAAAAGAGCATTAGAGAAAGGCTTTTCAGTATCAAATGGTATCCAATACTTTATAAAACGGGATATTTATCATGAATTTGCTCAATTTGTACGAATTTGGCTGGCACACTTTCAGACAGACAAAGAAAGTTTAAACACAAAGCACTTAAATCCAACGCGCCGATATCTTTTGTCGATATTAGAGCATGGTTTGAAGGGGCAGGCGATTCTGGAGTCTTTAAAGGCGTATGAAATAGAACTTATCATGAGCTGCGAAGATGAAATTCAATCTCATATTGCAAAATTGCCTTTGGTTTTACTTGTACCGTTAATGTGCTTTATTTTTCCATCCATCATGATGTTATTGATTTGGCCGGCGCTTAAGATGTTTCAAATGTAACAAATCTGTTGAGAAAAACCTCATCCAAAGTTAATTTTAAGGAACCAACAAACGAGGGGTGATATTCATGATGAATTACGACAATGAACATTTAAATATCTTGGTTCAGGAATTATCTAAGAACAGTCCAAATTTAGACCTTATCAAAAGCAAAACGAATCATCTTGGAATACCATACAGTCCAGACATGATCATATTAATGTCGGATGTACTTGTTTATTTATCTCAGAACCCACAAAAACCAAGTCTAATGAAAGAAACACCAGCATGAATTTATCCGTATCACAAAATATTTTAGAAACAATCGGTCAGACACCTTTAATAAAGTTACAAAAAATCACTAAAAACTCTAAGCATCAGTTTTTTGCAAAAATGGAATACTTTAATCCAGGTGGATCTGTAAAAGATCGTATTTCTTTAGCAATCATCGAAGGTGCTGAACGCCGTGGAGAATTAAAACCAGGCGGAACTATCGTTGAGGCAACTTCAGGTAACACTGGAATTGGCTTGGCCTTAGTAGCGGCGATTAAAGGTTACAAATGCATATTTGTATTACCAGCAAAGATGTCTGAGGAAAAACGCGCAGTGCTTCGTGCGTATGGTGCAAGAGTTGTGATAACTCCAATGGGAGTTGGGCCTGAAGATCCAATGAGCCATTATTGTGTAGCAAAAAAAATTGCAGAAAAAATAAAAGAAAAAACAGGAAACTGTTTTTATACGAATCAATATCACAACCCTGATAATTTAAATGCTCATTATACTGTTACGGGTCCTGAAATTTGGAATCAAATGAAGGGAGAAATCGATGTATTTGCTGCTGGAGTTGGTACTGGCGGAACTTTATCAGGTGTTGCAAAATATTTAAAAGAGCAAAAGCCAGATATCAAAGTAGTTTGTTTAGACCCAATTGGCAGTATTTTATCTGATTTATTTTATCATGGAAAAGTTATTGATCCGCCAGGGCCTTATCAGGTTGAAGGAATTGGTGAAGACATGCTTCCTGAAAACTGCCATTTAAAACTATATGATGGATTTTTAAATGTGAATGATAAGGACGCTTTTTTGATGACTCGTCGATTAGTTATTGAAGAAGGGCTTTGTGTTGGCCCATCGGGTGGATTAATTCTAGCTGGAGCCATAAAGTATTCAGAAACACTAGAAAAACCATCAAATATTGTAGTTATAATGCCTGATTCTGGAAAAGCGTATTTAAGTAAGACATTTAATGATAAATGGATGGTACAGAACGGATTCTTGGACGAATCTGAAATGAAGAAAGCTTTTAATGTTGAAGTACTAGCCGCAGAGGAAATGAAAAAGTATGTCTAATGTAAAAGAGTCCGTAAAAAGTAAAATGAAATTTTCGACACGTTCAATTCATGCGGGTCAACATCCAGACCCAACAACGGGCGCGATTATGACACCCGTCTATTTAACATCGACTTATGTTCAGCAGTCTCCGGGAGTGCATCAAGGGTGGGAATATTCTAGAACGCATAATCCAACGCGAAAAGCGTATGAAAATTGTTTAGCAAATCTTGAGGGTGGAAAATTTGGTTTTGCATTTGCTTCGGGATGTGCGGCAGCGACAACAATTTTACATATTTTAAAAAAAGGTGATCATATTGTTGCAATGGACGATATGTACGGCGGCACTTATCGTTTGTTTGATAAAGTATTGCAAAACGATGGGTTTGAATTTTCCTATGTTGATTTAACTCAAGTTGAAAACTTCGCAAAAGCAATAAAACCAAATACAAAGATGGTTTGGCTTGAGACTCCAACAAATCCGACTTTAAAATTAACAGATATTTCGGCGATTTCTGAAATAGCAAAGCAAAAGAATATAATAGTAGTTGTTGATAACACATTTATGTCGCCTTATTTTCAGCGTCCATTAGAACTTGGGGCAGATATTGTAGTGCATTCTGCGACAAAATATATTGGTGGTCATAGCGATATGGTTGGTGGCGTTGCTGCAACTTCAAATGCTCTTTTGGCCGAGAAGTTAGCTTTTTTAAGTAATTCTATTGGTGCTGTTCAAGGTCCTTTTGATTCTTTTTTAGCTTTAAGAAGTTTAAAAACATTGCCATTACGTATGAAGGCTCATGCAGAAAATGCGATGAAGGTGGCTGAATTTTTAGAAAAGCATCCGCTTGTGGAAAAAGTTGTGTATCCCGGTTTAAAGTCGCACCCACAACATGAATTAGCAAAAAAGCAAATGTCTGGATTTAGTGGAATGATCACTTTCTTTATAAAAGGTGGGCTTTCCGCATCGAAAAAGTTTTTAGAATCAGTTCAGGTTTTTGCATTGGCTGAATCTTTAGGTGGTGTTGAATCGTTAGTTGAGCATCCGGCGATCATGACACATGCCTCAGTTCCGGCAGAGCAACGAAAAAAACTTGGAATTGATGATTCTTTAATCAGATTGTCGGTTGGAATTGAAGATATTGATGATTTAATCGCCGATTTGAACCAAGCTTTTGATCAAGTTCAGCGATAAAAATCTTCTAAGAGTTCTGGTTGACTTAAACCCGCGTAATCGTTAATTTTCTTGTTCATGTAAATCATTTATTTCAAAAAATAAGTGATTTTGTAAACGGCTTGGTAGCTCAGTTGGTAGAGCAGAGGACTGAAAATCCTTGTGTCGGCGGTTCAATTCCGTCCCAAGCCACCATTTTTAAAAAACACTTTCTATCTAAAATGAAAACTTAAACCAATGCTCTTGTAATTGGTAGCATGTGTTTATTATTCTGTTATCCTAATTATCTTGAAGCTAAGTAAATTAAAAATAAATTTATTAATCATATTTGTCATCACCATGGAAACCATGGCTTTCATTAAAATTAAACCCTATTGGCCATTTATTCCTTATGATATGTACACAAGTGTAAGAGCTGATTCTTTTCAACTAGTAGTAGTTTTTGGAACTAATGAACAAGGTCAAAATATTTATGTGAATTTGAAAGAAATATTTAAAGCACACCAGACGGGCGAGCTTCTTAATGCAATTTTACTTTTTCAAGAAACGGATAACAATAGAATAAGACAAGTTTTGGAAGCTTTACTACAAAGATATAATAAATCTACAGAAAATAAATTAGTTTCAGTTAAAATGTACATTGAAACACGTGAAGTAATAAACGAAAAAACAAAGAAATATCAAACAAGCGATAGAAGGCTTGTTGGTGAATACCCATGATTAGTATTAAGTATCTAATTAATTGTTGGAATAACTTTTGGTTTAAGGATGCTGCAGCAGAAAACTTAGGGCTATTTCGAATTATCTTTTATTCAATATCTTTACTTTTTGTATTGTGCGCTCCCCATCCGGTATTTCAAGCGGATCATTTGTTTGAATACAAATCAGCTTTTTTTGAAATATTTAAAATCCCTCTTTTGGAGCCTAATGAAATAAAAATTTTCAAATTATTAGAAAAACTAAATTATGTATTCCTGTTTTTAAGCGCAATTGGGTTTTTAACAACAGTTTCAGCAATTGTGTCGTTTGGATTAAGCTTTTATCTTTTTGGTTATATTAAAAATTTTGGGTATTTTCATCATTTTGACGGAATGTTTGTTGTTGCACTGTTAATAATGGCTTTTGCATCAAGCGGGCATAAACTTTCAATAGATGCGTTGTTGGTAAGAAAAATAAAGTGGCCAATTAAAGTAAAGCAAAAATATACTGGAGAGTATTATTGGCCAATTCAAATACTAAAGATATTATGGGTGCACGTATTTTTTTCGGCGGTACTTTTAAAGTTTATAACAAATGGAATGGACTGGATTAATAAGGATATATTGTTAATTACACTATACAGAATGGAGCCCTATCATTTGTTGCGCGTATCGAAATCAATTCCAGTAGAAGTCCAATATATTTCTACAGAAATTAGAGCATGGATGATGAACAACCCAAGCGTAACCAACATTTTAAAAAATATTACATTAATAATAGAAATAATGATGCCAGCGGCAATGTTTTCGAATAAATTTATATTACTAATACCAATGGCAATGGGAATGCTGTTATTTGTACAAATAACCTTGGGGCACCCATTTTTTCTTTCAATGGCGCCACTTGCAATGGTGTGGATTAATTACGGAGCGGTAATAAAAAAAACAAAACAAGTATATAAATTATTTGAAAACAAGTTCAAAAATAAATGGTCAATTAATAGCTGAAAATTAGAAATGAACAAAAATTGGCATAAAGGTAAAGAGCATTTTATATGAATACAACTATTTATCTATTTTGCATAGGCTGGGTCGCGGTAATACTAATTCAATTATTTAGACCAGAATTAAAGTATCGACAAATGTTAGTTTTATTTTTATCTGCAAGTTTTATGCTGTACGCATTCAATAATATTTGGATGCCTTTTATATATTTAGCTTGGATTTTATTAGTTTACTATTTAATGTTAAATGGCCATAAAAAATATATTACAAAAATATATTTTTTAGCAGTTGTTGTTGTATTTATATTAATTAAGGGCCAGTGGATATTAATTGATGCAAAGAATCCACTTATGGAAGTATCGATTCCTTTAGGATTCTCGTTTATGATGTTTCACTCTTTTGCTTTGTTACAAGATAGTGCCAATAAGGTTCTTAATAAAAAAGTTATATTTTTAGAATATGCTGCGTCGGCTCTATATTTTCCAACATTCTCAGCGGGACCGTTTCACAAGATTCAAGTTTTTCAAGAAAAAGAAAAGCATACAATTACCGGAGTTCGTAGTTTTGAAGGTTACTGTTTATTTTGTCTTGGAACATTTAAATTTGCATTGTCAGGAATTTTGCTAAGTAAAGATTTGCTTGGTGTTGTGCCAATATATTATGTAAAAGGGCATAGCTTGCATCCTATTAATATTCTAATGCTAAGCTCAATATATTTATATACAAACTTTTCTGGTTACTCAGATATAGTGGTTGGCTTTTCAAAAATGATGGGTTTTGAAATTCCAATAAATTTTAAATTTCCGTTTTTTTCAATCTCTCTGGCTGAATACTGGAGAAAATGGCATATAACCTTAGGTGCCTGGTTTAAAGAATATGTTTTTTTTCCATTAAATTACTATTTAATCAAAAAATTATCTAAGAAAATTAGTTCAGATTTTTTAACGAAGGTGTCAATTTTTATAACATTTTTATTGATAGGAATTTGGCATCAGTTTTCATTAAAGATTTTAACGTATTCAATTTTCAACGCATTATTAGTGGCCTTCTTCTTTCCAAAAAATAAAAAATGGTGGGGATATCTAACGACATTTTTTTTAGCTCTGATAATTAATTTGCTATTTGTTTCTGCGGGGTTAAAAGTTTTTGTTGAAATAATGACTTCTTTTTTTTCCGCCTTGCCCGACACATTAATTTATAAAAATGTTATGGTTTTAGTAATGGCAATAATATTGTTTGTTATTATTTTCTATTTAGAAAAGTTAATTGATAAAATTTCTTCTGCAAACGAAGGTAATGCTGAGTACTTTGTGTTTGGCATGAATTTTATTGTTAGCATAGTAACTCTTTTTCTAGGAATTACTTGGGGAACGGGTCATCTTAATGCTGTTTATGTTGGGTACTAGAATATGAAGAAATATGGTTTTATTTTTGCATTGATTTCGTTGGTTTTAACCTTAGTTCTGACACGTACTCTGTCCGAGGTGATGAAAAACTCTGTACCAAGCCATGATAAAGTGCAAAAAAGATTTGAAGCTCTTCTGCAGAATATTTCTGAGATTTCTAAAGATTCGAATAACAAAACTCTTTTTGTTGGGACTTCAATTTTTCAATATTTTTTAGATCCATCGGATTTTGACGAAGCTATGCAGTCGAAAGGGGTATTGTCAAAAAGTTATAACTTGGGGTTTGAGGGCAATATTGGGTCTGGTACCTACGCAATGATGAATCGCTTAGAGACTGAATTTAAAAGTAGAAATGCTCATTTCAAAAATATTATATTTGAGTTTTCACCGGCATGTCTTAATAAAACTTTCTATAACAATCATTTGTTTGTTATAGATATTCGGCATCCACAAATTTTTTTAGATAATCAAACCTGGGACAAAATATTTATTCAAAATGCACCAGCTGCAGCATATTTATTAACGAATCAAATTTTAAAGCCACTTGATTGGGAATTTCTATCGTATCGCAAACTACTTGGGTTTGCAGATTATAAAAAAAAACTGCCGGGAGTTGCTGATGCTTTTTCTTCAAAAATATTTTATGAAGTTCCAGAATGGGATATTAAATCCTCAGGATTATCAAACTGGAATTTGCCAAAAACAACAATTGAGTTTGAAAATTTAATTGAAGATATTCACGAAGTTGAAAACTGGAAATCAATGATTTTTCGCTATAGAATTGGCAATGGAATTTCTTCAAGCTTTAGTTATGAGCCGAGCCTAGTAAATTATTATATTGAATCAGTTCGAGCGGCATCAAGAATGGCTGATAATGTTATTCTTGTGATACTTCCTTATGCTCCATCATTTCAAAAAAGTGTTGATGAGTTCGTTGATTATGAATACTTAATTAATAAGTTTTCAAAAGAAACAAATGCAAAAATTATTGATTATAGAAAATCATTTTCTAATACAGACAATGATTTTGCGGATGCAATGCATCTTCGAAAAGAGAATATGAAGCGTTACATGAATATATTAGGACATGAACTATCAACTAAATAGTTTTATTGTTTAACTTCTGTTCTAAAACGAGTTCTTTTATTTTCTTTTTATCCGCTTTGCCGTTTATATTTTGTGGAATTTTTTTGAAAAGAACAAATTCATTTGGCTGCATATAGGTAGGAAGTGTTTTCTCGCATAGATCAGCCAGTTGTTTAAGAATTTTTTCATGCATTGAGGGGTCGGATAGGCTAACAGCTATATAAAGCGATTGTAACTCTGGGTCAAAAACACACGCTAGATCGATAATTCCAGCATGCGAAAATAGAACAGCTTCAATTTCTGCAAGCTCAACTCTAAAACCACGAATTTTAATCTGATCATCTATTCTTGTAATCCAGAAGTGTTGCCCAAGGTAGTTTCGTTTAACGATATCTCCAGTTTTGAAACATCTCCCAAGTAATGGATGATTAAAATATCTATCGCTGCTTTGTCCACAATAATCTACCAATGAAACCGCCACACCAGAAATTATTAATTCCCCTTCGGTTGGTCCATTAATAATTTCGTTAGAATCTGATAAAAAGTTTAACTGCATATTTGGAATAGCAAAACCTATAGGAATGGGATCATTTAATATTTGACTAGGTTCTAGTTTTTGAAACGTACAAGTAACTGTTGTTTCTGTTGGCCCATAGATATTGTGAAGTGTTAAGTTTTTATTAGTTCGTATCCATGCATTTGCTTGGGCAGCAAATAATTTTTCGCCGCAAAACAATAAATGTCGAAGCTTTGGATATGAATCATTTAAAAGTTGTTCCGACTCTAAAAGTAATCCGGTTACGCGTGGAACTAGTAGTGCTATGGTGACGTCTTTTTTAAGTAAAGAGCCAGGGTAAATTACATCAGCTTTGCTCTTAACGATTCGGACGGCGGCACCAGATATAAATGGCAAATATAAATTGAAAACACTTAAGTCAAAAGTTAGGCGAGAGTGTGCTAAAAACAAATCATTGGAGTTAATTGCTAAATAACTTTGAGCCCAAAAAATAAAGTTTTCGACTCCTGCCGAATGAATCAGTACTCCTTTTGGAGTGCCTGTTGATCCTGATGTGAAAAGCATATAAAGAGGGATATCATTTGAAAAATTAAAATGAATTTTTTTTGTATTCTCTACAGGATCAAAAATTAGAATTTTTGGCTTGCTTGGTTCGACACACGAATCATAAATAGAGATAATTTTTTTAGAATTTTTTTCAGCGCATATTATACAACTTATTTTTGCAAGCGCGACAATAGTCTGAATTCTCAGGGGTGGATCTTCTGTAGGTAGGGGAATATAAGTTAAACCTGATAAAGCACATGCATAGATCAAGCAATAAGCGTCAAATGAGTTGTCAATAAATAGACCAATACGATCATTTGGAAGTGCTCCTGTATTTTTTAATTGAAAAATGGCGCACTCAATTTTATTTTTGAAATCTAAGTAAGTGTAAATTAAATTATCTTCGAAAAATGCAATTTTTTCTGGATCTAGTTCGCTAAGAGAGCAAATTTTTTGGTAGATTTTATGTATAAGCATCAGAAATTTGTTTCGGACGATGATAAATGGTCGCAAATAGCTGCGACCGAACTTAGATGAGCTATTAATGCAGGACTGATAGTTATTGAGAACTGCTCCTCAATTTTTAATAAAATGCCAACGTGATGTAGCGAATCCCATTGGTGTGGATTTCCGATTTCGGAATACTCATCTACAAAATCTGTTTTTAAAATAGCTTTTAAAATCGATATAATTTTTATTTTCTTTGAGTCCACTTAAATATAAACCTTATTGGATAAGGAATCATTTTATTTATTACCGATGGGCATAGAAAAATAATTAATGTGTATTAATTATTTTTTTTATTAAACCGGCTGTAAAAAAATCTTCATACTTTGTATAAACACTTTGTGTTGCAGCTTTAAACTTAGTTTGTTCTTCATGGCTTAATTCAATAACCGCTACGCCATCATTTTTACATTTATCTTGAACTACTTTAATATCATCTACAGATTCTATTCTTTCTGCATGAGCCGCGACAATTGCTGCTTTCGACATTATTGTTTGAAGATCTTGATCTAAGGTAGCCCAGAATTTTTTTGAAACTAAAATTGATGTTAAAAACAAACTGTGGCGAGTATCATTAATTACAGTTGCAACTTCATTTTGTTTCATCGAATAAAAGCGTGGATAAGTGCTTTCGCCACCAGAAACTAAGTCTTGCCCAATAGCATTGTTTAGTTCTTCAAGCTCCATAGGGATGGGAATCGCGCCAACAGCTTTTAATGAGTCTTCAGCCACAGGACTTTTCGCAATTCTAATTTTCAAACCCTTAAAGTCTTCAATTGATGTGATTGGTGTATTTGAAGCTATCATGCGATAGCCACCACTGTAAGTAAAAGCTAAACCTTGAATATTTGATGAATCAGATAAACCATCCATTAAAGATTTTCCAATATTACCCTCTAAAACAGAGGAAGCATGCTCATGATTTCTAAATAGAAAAGGCATATCTAAAGCGAACATATCTTTATTAAACTTACCGAGTGTAGTCGTGTACATTTGACTCATTTCGATGTCACCAGTATCCATTAAATCTAAAAGTTCATGTTTAGTAACAGTACGACCATTTGCATAGCGGTTGCTATATTCAGATAAGGTCATGACTTCAATATCTAGTTCACCATGCGAAGTTTTAGCAATTTCTTGAGAAAATCGTTTAGCAGCTCTTAAAAACAAATCAATAGGTTCGTGGGCAAGAACCCATCTAATTTTTTTAGTTTGCTTCATCGTTCACTCCCAGTTAAAGACATTCAGCTATTAATCTAGCATATAAATCTTAACTGTAAAGTATCTTCTTATGGCAAAAGCTATACCAAAGTAGAGCAAAAATTGATTGTATCAGAACAAAGCGATTTAATATTTTTATGATAAAGTGGCAATTTTAGGTCATACGCTGAAGAATAAATTCTTCAGTTTTTTTGTCTAATAATGGCATCAAGTCGTATTTTGTATCAAGAGCGAAAATAGTAGAACCAGACAGGTTGTTTTTGTTTCTATGAGAAAGATTTATTAAAGAGGAAAGCTTGAGTTTGTGCCTTAGATACCAGTCATTTTTATCAAAAGCATAAATATATTGTCGGGCAGCCCACTTGTAGGTAGCCGCAGAATTGCCGCGAATTTTTTGCCCATTATTGTTATTTGCCATGCTCCAGTATTGATAACTATTATGGTGAAACCAGTTAATAATTGTTTTGGTAATCGCCATTTTTCTATTTTCAATACCAGGGTAATAAAAAACAGGACCACGGAGAGCGCAATCCATGTATTTTAAATTAAAAATGATCCACCAGAAAAAATCGTGCAAACTAAAAATTTGAACTTCTGATGTATTAATATTTTCTAAAAGCCGTTCATAAAAAAGTTTTCCAAATTGGTTGTGATTGTTAAGTTGAAAAAACTCAATAATCATATCTTGATAGCGAGAAAAATGAACATCTCTGTTGCTTAAGTCATATTTATAGTACATTTCTGTAGCTAATTCGGTTCCAAAAATACTATCTCCTTGGTCGCAAGTAATTGCATAGTCTTGGCGCTTTTCAATATCATTATAATTAACAAAAGCAGAATCTAAAATATTAAATTTACCAGAAATATAGTTTTCAAAGAAATAGGGGTTTTCAATAATACTTTCACTGCTCATGCAAACATCAATTTTTTGTAATTCCTTTGTGGATAGGTTTTGAATTAGTGCGGCTAAGCAGACAACACTATCGATTCCTCCTGAGTAATAGACGGCAACTCTTGATTCGGATGTGTTTATCAATTTTTTAATATCTAAAGCACGAGAGTTTGTAACATCTGAAAAAGAACCACTAAAAGTTGAATAGTTATTTGGGATTTCAAAGCCTGGTGCAAGTTCAGTTTGCCAGGGTGTCGTCCAATTGCCAGATCTGGCGACAAATCTGTTTTTTGCAAAACGCCTAGCAAGA
Source organism: Pseudobdellovibrio sp. (assembly GCA_049301055.1). Classification (GTDB taxonomy): domain Bacteria; phylum Bdellovibrionota; class Bdellovibrionia; order Bdellovibrionales; family Bdellovibrionaceae; genus Pseudobdellovibrio. Next base: position 238,907 of record JBAQKN010000021.1, read on the forward strand.
TTAATATGAAACTGACCTTCCGCGTGACTTTTGTTATAGATTTCATCCCAATAAAGACTTAAAGATCCTTGCGAATAGTTTATGTTAGAATAGAATATTTTTTTTTTATTTGGGTTAGGGTTCATATTTTATTTCACCAAGAAGTTCTTCAAAAGTTTTAAAATAATAAGTGCTAATTCTTTTGGAATAAATATCTGAGGTTTGAGTTATTGATTCCTTTAATGCGCTTAAAGACTTTAAGGACATCCCAACATTTTGACAACGATAAAGGATGCGCCCAATTTCATTTAAAAACCCCCTAGGCCAAATTGTTTTATTGGCTCTGGCTTCTAGCGGAGTATTTACTAGTTCAGTAGAAAAAAAATCTAAATAAAAAGAGTGTGAATCGTTATGAATGCTTGGTATTAGGCTAAGTTTTAATTCCGTTATTCTTGCAGCATAAAGAACCGTCAAAACAAATAAAGCAAACTCTTGCTCTTGTACTAATTGCTTTATATTTTCTGCGAAATCTATTGGAATTCCCGCCATCAAAAGCTCATCGTTGTTTTGTATTTGATAAATTACTGGTGATTGATGCTGAGGTAAAACGGCTGCTTTGTTTTTCAATGTCCATAAAAGGCAATTTTCAATTGTAAATGGTGGTTTCTCTGATGAAAATATGCAAAGAACTAAAGATAATTTAGACGATAAAATTTTTGCAGTATGATGAATTGTCCATAAGTCCAATGAATCTAAAATAAAAAAACGATCTATACTTTGTGAATATAAAGCATATTGAACAGTTTGTTCATGCAAGCCGGGATAATAATTTAACAACTCCTTAGTATAAGGTCGGGCCCAACGACTATCTAAGATATTATTTAAAACTTGTGTGTTCATATGTGGTTCTTTGCAAAAGTATTAATTGTTTAAGCCCAATAATTTTCTTGATTCAGATTGAGTTGCAACTGTGCAACCAATGTCTTTAATAATTTGTGCAGCTTTTTTCACAAGTTCTGAATTTGTTTTAGCTAATGTACCTTTTTCAATATAGATGTTGTCTTCCATGCCAACCCTTACGTGGCCACCATGAAGTGCAGTTAGTGCGACCATTGGCATTTCTGCTTGAGCAATGCCAAAAGCAGACCATATTGAATTTGCCGGAAGTAAGCTGTGTGCATATTGCAACGCAGATGGTGTCGCATCCCAGCCATATTTAATACCCATAGCAAATTGCCACAAGGCTGGCTTTTTAATTGAGCCATCATTTAACATTTCAAGTGCGATTCTAAAATCACCGGAATCAAAAATTTCTAATTCTGGCTTGGTTCCAGCGTGTTGAATGCGATGTAACATCTCTTTACAAATTTGCATGTGATTAATGCGTACTCCGATGGACTCTGTATTCATTGTGTTGAAATCAAGTGAACAAATATCTGGTTTAATTACTTCAATATGTCTAACCCGTTCTTCGGCTGAAAATAAACGTGTTCTTTTATCAGGTGTCGATAGATTTTCAAAATTTGGTACAAATAAAGCGCCAGGACCAGTGGTTAGATTAATGATGAGTTGAGAATTTTTTAATTTTATTTGATTAACAACATCTCTGTAAAGATCAAGACTCATAGAAGGCGTACCATTTTCAATATTTCGCACATGAATGTGAGCAACCGTTGCTCCGGCCTCAGCGGCTTCCAGCGCAGAGTTTGCAATTTGCTCGGGCGTAATTGGTAAGTATGGAGTTTGTTCGGGTTTTGTGCCAGCGCCAGTAATGGCACATGTTATAACTGTTTTTTGTAGTTTCATTTTAGAACATCCTAAAGTGTGCGGCCACCATCAATAACAAAAAGTGAACCAGTCGCAAAACGCATTGTGGTAGCGCAAGATTCTATTGTGCAGGCGATGTCATCCGCATTGCCAATTCTTTTTAAGGGTGATGATTTTGCAGCCCCAGCATTAAAGTCTTCCGTTCTAATAGCGCCAGAGGTAGCTTCTTCAAGAAATCCTGGAGCAATAGAAATAATTCGAATTTCTGGTGCAAGTGCTTTTGCAAGCGTACTTGTCATTAGATTTAGTCCAGCCTTCGCGGCAGCGTAGGCAACATTACTGTTGCTTGCACGTAAGCTAGCTGTAGAGGAAATATTAACAATTAAACCATTGTTACTTAATTTAAGCATAGGAGCAAAAGCTCGAATTGTGGAATATACTCCACGCAAGTTGGTAGTTAAGATCCTATCGAAAATATCATCAGTTAGCTCGCTAAGATTATTTGGTTTGATTGTTTGTGTAATACCAGCCGCATTAATTAATATATGACAACATCCAGCTTCTTTAAGAACTATTTCTGCAGCTTGATCTAAAGATTGTGAATTGGTTACATCAGCTTTAATAGCAAAGTGCTGAAGACTTTCATAGTTTGGAAGTTCCTTCATTTTCTCATTTGCTAAAGATAGATCTTTACGAACTAGGCAAATAATTCGAGCCTCAAGAGTAGCTAATCTTTTTGCGGTGGCAAAACCAACGTGTCCCATCCCACCTACTATGACAGCAATTTGGCCTTTCAAGGTATAAAGTCTTTCAAAATTATTCATGATAATAAAATGCTAAATTAAACCATAGGTGCTGTATATTTAAATCCGCGCTGCTTGGCGTTGCTAGAAAGGACAATTAAATTCAGTTGTAACAGAGTTTAAATTTTGTTGAGCTAAAATTTTAAGAAATTTTTTATCTATTTTGTTTGTTCCGCTTAGATGAATTTGTGCAAGCCTCCAGATGCGGCGAGGTTGGGCGTTGTAAGGAAGCTCGCGCTGAAGAAATATTTTAAGATCCTCTTCGGAGGTTTTCGCAAATTTATTTAATATGACAAATGCATAAGGCTTTTCACCCTTTATTGAGTCAGGAAGACTGATTACAAAAGCTAATGCCACAGATGGGTTTTGTTCTAATGCGCATTCGATACTTGAAGGAAAAATATTTTGCCCACCACAGACAAACATGTCATCAGCTCTGCCAACAAAGAAATAGAAGCCATTTTCATCAATTCTAAATAAATCATTAGTAATATAATAACCATCAGGAGTAAGAGAATTTTCTATTGGTTTATGAAAACCAACCATTATTGAAGGGCTGCGAATTTGTAATATTTCATTGATTATTCGATAGTCTATTCCTGGAATTGGAAAACCAACACTAAGGTCCGGAGTTGGAATGCCCAAGGGGTGTCTACCAAATAGCCTTGGCCCAACCTCAGTCAGACCATAATTGTTTTGTATCTTGCAAACTGGATTTGGGAAATATTTTTTTATTTGTGCAAGTAATTTATCTGTAAGGGGTGCAGATGCGCAGTTAATAAATTTAACTGAGGAAAGGTCATATTGGCTAGTATCCGTTGCTTCAAAAAGCATAGCTAGCATTGTTGGAACACAAGAGAATGAGGCAACTTTGTATTTTTCAAGTGCTTTTGCAAAAACTATTGGATCGAAGTCAGGTGAAATTAGTATTGTTCCGTAGGCTGCAAGTATTACTTCGGCAGAAGACAGGCCATTCATATGGCAAAGTGGACCCAGAACAAAGTGAATAAAATTATTAGCACTTACAACATTGATAATCTCTTTAGCTGTTGCACTAATTTTCCAACCAAAATTTTTGTGTGAAAGCACAACACCCTTTGGTTGTGTGGTTGATCCAGAAGTATAAAGGATCAGAGCACTTTCGGTGTCGGATGGAAAAATAGATTCAAATGTACCTGGGATTAAGAAATTATCAAAAGCTAAACCAAATCGAACAATTTCCAGACTGTCTGAAAAATAATTTTCTGCTTCGAGATCGCTAAAGACTAATATGCAATTACTTTGCTCTAAAATTGAGTGGACTTGCTTATTTGAAAGCTTAACATTTATTGGTACGGCAACTAGACCAGCCCTTAGGAT
>JBAQKN010000022.1:0-1609 GCA_049301055.1 Pseudobdellovibrio sp.
GCGTGACACGGATATTGCTCAAGCAAGTTCTGACTTAGCTCGTAGTAATATCTTATTACAAGGTACAACGGCTACATTAGCGCAAGCGAATCAACAGCCTTCAATGGCTTTGAAATTGATCGGTTAATTTTTAAGTAAATAAATTGATTTTTGGGTGGGGCGAGGACCTCCGCCTTTATCCAAAAAAATTTCTACGGAAGTTTAGGAAACTAAGCTTCCGTTTTTTTTTAAGTTGGTAAGATAACTAAAAATTTTTTCATATTTTTTGAGGCCACGTCGAATTCATAAATAGAATCTAAGAGCTCAGCAAGAACGACAGTATTCAGTCTTGTTGCGAAAAATATGTCAGCATTTCGGTTTGCAGTGAAGCTAGACCAATAGTGAATTGAATCGAATGAATTTCTTCCAAATTTCCTAAAACCTTATTCCCAAGTATTCTAATTGATGTGTTTATTTTTTTTGACTCAGCAGCGCCAATAGCAATGTGTTCTGCAACAATACTTAATGTTCTTCCTTCAACTCCCAAGCGTTCAGCCTTAATAATTGTATTGAGCGCAGAGCATTTAATTTTTTTGGATATGGTATGAACTTCTTGAATGCTTTCTGTAAGCCATTTTGAATAAAAACTTAATTTTTGAATATTTGTAAATATTTTAAAAAGTGATTTTTGTATAGAAAGCAAATCTGAAGTAAAAGAGAAATTTTGTTTATCACTAATTTAAAAGAGTCATTCGTTTTAAGTAAAGAACGACTTAATAATTCATCCGAAATTGTGGAGATCATATATGAGGAGATCCAATAATTTCTTCACGAGAATATTTCTTTATTTGAACAAAAGTATCATTGCAATCATTAATAATTCCGCGTCGATTAGTTGTTGAAAAAAACATAGCATGAATTCCAAAAAATAATTCATGCTGATTTGGTAAGTAATGATCCATTTTTTATGTCTTTTATTTCACTGTGGATTGAATATTTTAAATATAATTTATTGAGATGACTAATGAAGTAAAAATATGTTTAGTCTCGGCCAGTAGAATCGCCAAAAGTCTATTCCTAGACAGATCAGACATAAGGTTAATAACCCCAAACGTCCTGAAAATCACAAGATGAAGGTCCGTTTTTCAAGACCAAGGTTTAGATTTAAACAGATAGCCGTCTAGTTCTGCACGACTAGGCTAAAGCGTGGCAAGACCCAGCCGAAAGGAATAACACAATAAACGACAAATGCTTTATGCAAGCTGTTGTCTTAACAAATAAAACTGGTCACTTAAAGTAGTGGCCATCTTTTGGGGGTCCAAAATGGGAATGAGAATCGCAACGAATATGGCATCTATAAATGCTCAACGTAACATGACAACTAACACGCGTGAGCTACAAAAAAGTATGTCACAGTTAGCAACAGGTTCACGTATCACTAAAGCGGGTGACGATGCTGCGGGCTTAGCGATCAGTGAAGGATTGAAATCACAAATCCGTTCTTACGGTCAAGCATCGCGAAATGCGAACGATGGTATCTCGATGATATCAACGGCAGAGCAAAGTATGGGTGAAGTATCAAACATGGTAACTCGATTAAGAGAATTAGGAATCCAAGCGGGTTCAGATA
>JBAQKN010000023.1:0-13705 GCA_049301055.1 Pseudobdellovibrio sp.
TGTTGACGGGGCTTACACCCGCTTGAGTTCTGACTAGCATCGCTGCTATCGAACATACAATCTACTTAAGCAGAACCCGTGCCAGGACTTGTTTACACTTAGATCTTATTATTTTTGATTTAAAATCTAAATTCTTAATTTCTTATGACATCGTGACTTTAGTTGATTTGCACTCTTGTCCATTTGCTTAATCAATTTCGTCCCTGCTTAATTATTAAAAAAAACAATCTGTGCATCAGTAATTTTGGCCACCATTTTGCTTTATGCAGATTGGTAATTAATAAACGAAGGATTAGTATGAAGAAAAATAAAATTACAACGCGTATAAATAAAAAAAAAGAATCTTTTCTAAAAAAGATTCTTGATTCAATGATTAATTGGCTTCGTAGATTTCTTACGCCGATATATGATCGGCGTAATTAGTGATTAATAGCCAAAAACTACTGCCCTGACGGCCAAGTCTCAGGAACTTCACCACGAACAAAGTAAGAATGTAATGATTTTAGTGCATGTGTTTCATCAATAAAGAAAAAAGCATCATATCTTTTAGAAAGTTCGGATGGAACATAATTTCCGCGTGAATCTTGAAGCGGATTATAAACAACTCCAACGGCCCTATGACCAAGCTTTCGGGCAAATGGAGAATGTGTTTTATTTTCCAATAGCATATAAAACTGCTTTAACTTATGCTTTTCAGCAGCTTTATGAAAGTAGTGTTCATAAGAATTTTCTTTCGCCGGAGATAGTTGCATAATTTGTTCGGGTTTCCCCCAACCAGTCGCAGCAAGAACTTCGCCTTTATAGGTTCCAAAACCAACTAAGGCCACGTTTTCTTCACCGTAACTTTGTCGCGCTAATCCACCAAGATTCACATAACCACTGGCTTGCATATCTGTCGCGCGGTAATCACCGATATGAGTATTATGAGCCCAAACTATTCCTTTAGCACCTTCACCAGCTTGCTCTAATAATCTATCCAAAGTATCAATCATATGACTATCACGCACATTCCATGAACTGGAATCGGCACCTAACATAACTCGATAATATGTTTCTGCATTTGCAACAATCCAAGCATTTTGCTGTGCGCTAAATAATTCGTCAGCATTTTTTGTATTATTATTTACTTGCAGCTCCATTATTTTTTGCAAACTCAAAATCACTTCTTTTTCGCATCCCGGAGAATGCATTAGCAGCGATCTTGCGTATGCAATTTCGTCTCCTTCAAAACGATCAAAGCAAGCATATTGCTTTTCAATTTCAGTAGATAATTCAGGATTATTTTCCTTTAAGAACTTTTTAACTTCGACAATAGAATCAAACAAAGAATAAACATCCAAACCATAAAAACCTGCCTTCTGAGTTCTCATCCACTCAGCTAAATCTGCAACCTCATCATTTGCCCACATCCAAGTTGGCCATCGATGATTTTTCATTAATACATTTTTTGCATTTCCACCTTCTCCGGTTTGAATATATTTATTCAACCGGTAGGCATCAGGCCAATCTCCTTCGACTGCAATAAATTTAAATCCATAATCTTTAATCAAACGCTGTGAAATTAGACTTCGCATTTGATAATATTCGTGAGTGCCGTGAGAAGATTCACCCAGCATAACAACACGAGTATCTTTAAACGATTGTATAAGACGATCAATATCGTCTTCAGTTCTCATTGGAATCATTGTATTATCAATTGCTTCTTCAATACTTAATCTCTTAGATGGCTTAATCTCTGGTTTTATTAATTCAATCTGTTCTTTGAACCATTCAATTGCCTGTTTAGAAACCTCTTCAAGAGCACCCGGCTCTTCAAAAAGATGAGTCGCACCCGGGATAATGACTAATTTTGAATGACTTAATAATTTATCAGCCTGGCGGTTTAACACAATAACATCATAGTCCTGCCCACCGACTAATAAAAGAGTTGGTGCTTTTACAACTTCCAAAGCATGGCTAGCTAAATCAGGACGTCCACCACGACTTACAATTGCAAAAACACTTTCGCTTTCTGAAAGCTTAGATGCAGCTTTAATAGCCGCACCTGAACCTGTGCTTGCTCCGAAGTATCCTTGCTCAATATTTTCAAGCCCAATTTGCTGTCGCAGCCATCTACTTGCTGCGATCAATCGTTCACTTAAAAAATCAATATCAAATACATTTTTTCTATTTAAGGCCTCTTGATCTGACAATAAATCAAAAAGCAGTGTTCCAAAGCCAGCATCATTTAATTGTGCAGCCACCGTTTGATTTCTTGGACTTTTTCGACTACTTCCGCTGCCATGCGCAAATATAATTAGTGCCTTCATAAAGGGAAATATCGTCAAATCACCTGTTAATTTAATATTCGCATCAACCGGTATTTCAACATTTTTGGTAACTTTCTTTAATATTTCTTTTTTTTGAGTTTTCTTAAGTAAAGAAATAACCTCTTCATCAGTAACTTGCGTAAAATCTTCGTACCATTGACCAACTGAAGTTAAATCAATACGTTCTTCCAAAGCAACTAAGTCACAGCCCTTTTCTCTTATTTGTTGGGCAGATATTGTAGCGGCAACAGGCACCGCAACAATTAATTTTGCAACACCTTTGCTTTTTAAATATTTAATCGCAGCTAATGCTGTTACACCTGTTGCTAAACCGTCATCGACAACTATTACATTTCGACCCTCAATGGACGGAAAATTTCGCCCCTCGCGAAATGAAATAATTTGCTTACGAATTTTACCTTTTTCTGCTTGCACAGTTCCACTTAAATCATCTGGCTCTAAACCAACTCTTGATAAAGTTCGCATATTCCATATCGGTTCTTCATCTTCACAAATTGCCCCAACACCTAGCTCTGCCTGAAAGGGAGGCCCAATTTTCCGAACAATTAAGACTTCCAAAGATGCATCTAATTGATCTGCAATTTCTGCAGCAACAGGAACTCCGCCTCGTGGCAGTGCAAGAATAATTGGTTTCAATTCTTTATACTCTTGAAGTTTTTCTGCAAGCAATTGACCAGCGCTATGTCGATTTGAAAAAATCATTTTTTACTCCCCTGTGATAATCACGTATGTTGCGAAAACAAATAGCAAGTTGTTGTTAAATAACTTTTATTGAAAGGTGACTATATTAATATTATTTTCGACGCTGGTTACACCAGGAGCACTCCATGCCGCGCCTTTTGCATCTTGCATGTCATTAAATGAATGTACATTACCGGACAAGATAACACGACTACCATGTACTACGACAGAAATGCGTTTTGCTTCGCGCTCGGCCTTTCTTTTAAGTGCTTCTTCAATTCTGTGTTTCACAACTTGTGGGTCTATTGATTTTTCTTTAAGTTTTATTTCATTAGCAATATCAATAACTCCTGTTAAACCCTTAACGCAATTTTCAGCAGCGGCTCTTTCGTATTCCCAATCAACTTCTCCGGTTAGGGTTACAAAGCCTTCCTCTACTTTTGCTTTAATTGAATCATCTGGTATTTGAATATTCCATTTAAATTGATTAGTTATTGTCTTAGCAATTTCTTGATCATCACGAATATGAACCCCTGGCAGCCTTACTTCAATTTTTTCTACAATTGCTTCGACCCCTGAAACTCTTTCGACTGCTTTTTCAGCTGCCGATTTTTCAATAAAACTAGGAATAGTACCTGATAGAGTAACAATTCCGTCTGCAACAGAAACACCAATATGTTCATGTGTTACGCTTGGATCCCATTTTAACTCTTGAATAACGTCAGCTTGAATTTGTGAATCTGTTTTCATTTTTCTCTCCATTGCATAATATTTTATTAAAGTGTTTTCAACTAATGCAGAAACCACTGCATCTACCATACCAAGCGCTTACCCAAGCCTATGTTAATTATCATGGAACTAAGCCTTCAACTACTGAGACTAATTGTCAGGATTACTAACGACAAAACGACGTGAAAGTTTTTGCATATTTTTTTTTATTTTTATCTGGCGTAAGATTTGCTGAATAAAAATTATCTTGAATTAACAGTTCAGGTTATTTTTATTATCAAGTGGGTTTAGATGATTAACCGAAAAATAAGTTTATTCTTTTTTTACTGTTTTATTTTTTTAGTAAGCATAGCGTCTTGTTTTGGTTCAGACAAGTCAGCTATTAATTTGGCTGCAGAAAGTAAACTTATAGATGAATCAATAATTGCTCCGGCAGATCAGCTTGGAAAGGCTTACGCAGCAATTGCCAATCACGTAAGTCCCGCAGTAGTTAGTATTTTTTCTGAAAAAATTTTAACCTTTTACGAGCAAGATGTTCCATTTTTTTTTGACGACAATTTATTTAAAGATTTTTTTGGGGACCCATCTAAAAAATCAAAAAAAAATAAATTATCTAAAGAATATAGAATTCCTCAAAAAGGACTTGGCTCAGGTATGTTTTTAGATAGAACTGGACTGATTCTTACGAATTATCATGTTGTTCATGATGTTCAGGAAATAAGTGTTCAGTTTTATGATCAGAAATTATATGAAGCAAAAATAATTGGAATTGATCCAAAAAGTGATGTCGCAATCATTCAAGTTCAAGGACATGGTTTTGAAAACTACCCAACAGTTAATTTAGGAAATTCCGATTTAGCATACGTCGGAGAAATTGTATTAGCAATTGGAGCACCCTTTGGGCTCTCACAGACTGTGACTCATGGAATAATCAGTGCAACCAGTCGAACGGATGTAGGCGTCTCGGATTATGAAGATTTTTTACAAACAGATGCTCCAATAAATCCTGGCAATTCAGGTGGCCCTTTGGTGAATTGGCGTGGTGAAGTGATTGGAATGAATAGCGCCATCGCAACAAAAGTCGGCCAATCTGGGGGGGTTGGTTTTTCAATTCCTATTAATATGATTAAATCAATACTTCCACAACTATCAAAAGGGCAAACAATTGTTCGAGCTGAACTTGGTATGGTTATTCAAAATTTAACGGAAGATATTGCACGTCACTTCGAATTAAAGGATACAAAAGGCGTACTTATATCGAAAGTGTTTCCAGATTCTTTAGCTGAAAAATCTGGACTCATTGTTGAAGACATTATTACCCATTACGATGAAAAGCCTGTCGATGGTGTCCATACTTTGCGAAAACTAATTGCTCAAACGGCATTGGGATCAAAAGTTAAAGTTATTTTTTTGCGTGATGGTAAATCTAAAAACATATTTATAACTATTCAAGAAGAGAACACGAAACAAGCTGGGTCTATTAAAAAGCCAGTAGTTTATAAAAACTCAGGACAATTAGGAATTACAGTTGAAAATATAACCAAAGAATTAGCCGATTTTTATCATATCAAAGCGCAGACTGGCGTACTGGTTACAGATATTGATGACTACAGTCCTGCAATATTTGCTGGGCTTCGAATCGGCGACATTATTTTAAAAAGTAATCATAAGCAATTAAGTAATAAAGATGACTTCATAAAAAGTTCGAACCATAAAAACAATAAAAATAATTATTTATTTCTTGTTGAAAGATTTGGTGAAAATATTTTTATTAGTATTCATTTTGAATAAAATAAATATCAAAGGAGACAACTATGAAAAAAAAAACAAAACTTACAACTTCGGCCGGCGCACCTATTGCCGATAATCAAAATAGCCTTACGGCTGGCCCACGTGGCCCACTACTTATACAAGATTATCAATTAATTGAAAAATTAGCCCATCAAAACAGAGAACGAATTGCCGAACGAACAGTTCATGCAAAAGGTTGGGGTGCGTATGGCACATTAACTATCACAGGTGATATTTCAAAATACACCAAAGCACACGTTCTACAAATGGGAACAAAAACAAAATTATTTGCACGGTTTTCAAATGTTGCTGGCGAATCCGGAGCTGCTGATGCAGAACGAGATGTGCGTGGCTTTGCTTTAAAATTTTACACTGATGAGGGCAATTGGGATCTTGTTGGAAACAACACGCCTGTATTTTTTGTTCGCGATCCTTATAAATTTCCTGACTTTATTCATACGCAAAAAAGACATCCTAAAACAAATTTACGATCAAATACTGCGATGTGGGATTTCTGGTCGTTATCGCCGGAATCAGTTCATCAAGTTACAATTCTTATGTCAGATCGTGGCCTACCCACTGATGTTCGACATATGAATGGATATGGAAGCCATACATTCAGTTTTATAAATAAAAATAATGAAAGATTTTGGGTTAAATTCCATTTCAAAACAATGCAGGGTCATAAGCATTGGACAAACGAAGAAGCTGCCAGAGTTGTAGGACAGACCAGAGAATCCACTCAAATTGATTTATTCAGTTCGATCGAAAGTGGCCAGTTCCCAAAGTGGAAAATGCAGGTTCAAATTATGAAAGAAACAGATGCTGAAAAAACTAGTTATAACCCTTTCGATCTAACTAAAGTTTGGCCTCATGCTGATTACCCGCCAATTGATATTGGCGTTATTGAATTAAACAAAAATCCTGAAAATTATTTTGCTGAAGTTGAACAAGCTGCATTTTCTCCGTCTAATATTGTTCCTGGAATAAGCTTTTCTCCTGATAAGATGCTTCAAGCCCGAATATTTTCTTATGCCGATGCTCACCGACATAGATTAGGAACACATTATGAAACGCTTCCCGTTAACGCTCCATTAATTCAAGTAAATAACTATTATAAAGATGGGCAGATGCGTTTTTTTGCAAATAACTCTAATCCAGACGCTTATTATGAACCTAATTCATTTGATGGCCCTACCGAAAGCTTGGAAAACTTAGAGCCACCACTAAAAATCTCAGGCGATGCAAGTCGCTTTGATCATCGACTTGGAAATGATGATTACACCCAAACTAGGGCTTTATTTAAACTATTCAATAAAGATCAACGACAAAGGCTATATGGCAACATTGCTAAAGCAATGTTTGGAGTCCCACAAGATATTATTAATCGGCAAATTGCAATTTTTAATAAAGTTGAGCCGGAGTATGCAGCTGGTGTTTTAACAGCTTTAAATTCAGTTGTCACTACGACTGCAAAAGACAAAGCAAACGAAACTATGCCCGCATCGCTACACCATTAAATTTTAAAACCCGCAAAAGTTCATTTTGCGGGTTTTAAAATTTATTATTTAATTATTTTAGTAAGTGCTACGGTTTTCAAAGTCTCTTTCTAAGAAATGTTCCATCATTATTTCGTTGTTTCTAGCTTGATGCCCTAGTATTTGTTGCGCTTTTTCAACTGTTTCTAATGTTAAGTTCAATCTTTCACGTGACAGCTTGCGCATTTTATTTTTAATAATTTTCACTTCAAAATCTTTCTTTCTATCATAATTTTCAGCAATTAAACTTTTAAGCAAAAGTTCCCTTAATTTTAAAGATTCACCTTCAAGTTTATTTGCTTTCTCACGTGCTGAAATTCGTAATTCGTCTAATTTGTTTTTCTGTTCTGCTGTTAAATTTTTTGCCGAAGAGATTGTCATCGCTTCCTCTTCAGCAAGCTTTTTTGCATCCATAACGACTGGTTCATTTGCCAATTTTTCATTTATTGATTTCTCAGTAGAACTAGTTGCACAATTTTGTAAAACTAGTGCCACAACCAGAATTCCCACCGCTTTGATTAAATTTTTTTGATTCATTTTCTCATGCCTTTCATTCTAAATCCGCAATTTCCAGTCCCACCAGCTTCTTTACACATAGTATGAAATTCACCTTGGCATTCTTCTTCAGATTTTCCTGACTTAAGGCAATCCGCTGCAAGCTGGTGCGCCTTCATCATATGCTCGTGTCGGTTCATCATACTCATTGTCGAGGATTCTTTTTCGGCGCTTGTTGGCACTTTCTTATCTTCTGTGTGCCCGACAGTGACAAAGCTTGTCACTAGAGCTGTAATAACTATATTTTTGATCCATTTATTTTTAATAAAAATGTCATCCATAATAAACCCTCCCTTTAGTTAGTTACCTTTTAATGGCAATACTTGTGCCGTTTAAGGCACTACTCTATTAGGGCTATAATCGATTCTTATTCTTGCAGAGGGACACAAAGTCCTAATTACAGATTTTATGACCCTTTCTTAACAAATGAAGAACCTATTCTTAATATAAAATTAACACTTCCTTCTATTCTAACATTACTAATTAATATTATTTTTTAGATATGAGAAATCATTCCGGTTTTAAAGTAACTAACTATAGTTGCTAAATAGTTTCTTGTATTGTATCATTTATTGATGCGATTATTTAATTCGGAGAAAGTATGACCCATACAGAATCCATTTTAGTTATTGAAGATGATTTATTCATGCAAGACGTTGTAAAGCTTATCTTGGAACAAGAAGGCTATAACGTTGTATCAGCTTGCTCTGGCAATGAGGCCTTAGAAATTCTTCGATCTAATTGCAAACTATCGCTTATTCTATTAGATCAAGGTTTGCCAGATATGACTGGCTTTATGTTTCTCGATCATAAAAATTCAGAACAATTATGCCCGTCCACTCCGGTTGTTTTTTTCTCTGCAGCCGCCAATTTGAATCAATCCGCCCTACCTACTGGTGTCGTAGCATCTGTATCTAAGCCATTTCAAATTGATACGCTGTTATCGACTATTCAAAAATCAAAAAAAGCAGAACCTGATTTTTCACCTAATTTCTAATTTGCAAATTCCTATCTTCATGTATTACCATTTACGGTGATATTGTTGCTTATTGGAGACTTTTAAATATGAAAAAAAAAACACTGAAATCTAAATTACCAGTGCGCTTAAAAGCCTTAAAAAAAAATAGCTCGAAATTAACCGTTCGAAAAGTAAAGTCCTTACCCAAGATTGCAAATACTTCTAATAAATTAAATTTTCCAATAGCTGGAATAGGATCTTCGGCAGGAGGCCTTGAGGCACTTAAAATACTTTTTTCTAAGTTATCTACGAATACTGGGATTGCCTTTGTTTTAATTCAACACCTTGACCCAAAAAGAAAAAGCTTAACAGCCGAAATTCTTTCTAAATCTACGACAATGCCCGTCCAAGAAATTAAAAATGGCGTTAAAGTTAAACCTAACAATGTCTATGTTATTCCCTCTAATAGTAATATAGCACTTTCAAATGGGCATCTTAAAGTTTTACCGCGAATAAAAACTGAAAGCCCTCACTTGCCATTAAATTTTTTTTTTAAGTCTTTAGCAAATGAGCAAAAAGCATTAGCAATCGGTATTGTTCTTTCGGGAACTGCCACTGATGGTACCGAAGGTCTTCAGGCTATTAAAACAGAAGGTGGCATCACTTTAACCCAGGAACCAACATCTGCTAAATTTGACGGTATGCCCACGCATGCAATAGCCTCTGGTGCCGTTGATCTAATTCGAAACCCTGAAGGAATTGCAATTGAACTTGAAAAAATAGCTAGGCATCAAGTAAACATTGCTCCCAAAATTGAAGCCTTAGAAAAAAACTCTAAAAAAGAAGATGCCGATCTTTCAAAAATTTTTAATTTATTGCAATTAAGTGCGAATGTAGACTTTTCCCACTATAAAAAAAATACGCTTCATCGCCGCATTGCACGTAGAATGTTTTTACAAAAAATAGATGATCTTGCCCAATATGCCACTTATTTAGAAAATCACCCCGAAGATCTGAAAAGTCTTTTTGCAGATATATTAATTCATGTTACAAGTTTTTTTCGTGACAAAAAATCATTTGAACTTCTAAAAACCAAACACCTTCCTAAATACTTTAAGGATAGAGATCAAAAACTACCTTTTAGAATGTGGGTTCCAGGATGCTCAACAGGTGAAGAAGCCTATTCACTAGCTATAATATATTTTGAATTCTTAGAGCAGTTCCAAGAGACCTCGAAAATTCAAACTCAATTGACGCTATTTGCAACAGACATTAGCGAACAGGCATTGAAAAAAGCACGGTCAGCAATATACCCAGAAACAATTTCTGAGGATGTCTCCAAAGAGAGATTGCAAAAATATTTTGTAAAAATTGAGGGCGGTGGTTATAAAATTGCAAAATGGTTACGAGACACCTGCATTTTTTCACAACACGATGTAACTCGCGATCCACCTTTTGCTAAACTTGATTTAATTTCTTGCAGAAATTTACTTATTTATTTTGATTCTGAACTACAGCGTAATGTGTTTCCGGTATTTCACTACTCGCTTTGTCCTAATGGAATTCTTTTTCTTGGAAAATCTGAATCCATTTTAGAATTTTCCAATCTTTTTTCATTATCCGACAAAGCAAATAAAATATATAATAAAAAAAATGCAGTTATTGCTAATCGAATTCAACTTCCAAGACCACTTCAATCAATCAAAAAAGCCGTACCAACCATCAAGGAATTAGAAATACAGCCAGGTCGAGCTGATTTAAGCAGAGAGTCTGATCGCATTGCGCTTTTAGAATATGCTCCGCCTAGTGTAACTATTAATAATAATTTTGAAATTGTTCAATCACGAGGACGTACAGCACCCTTTCTAGAACTTTCACCTGGACTGCCAAGTTTAAATGTTTTACGTATGGCACATCCCGAATTACTTTCAGATTTAAGATCAGCCGTACAGACCGCGCGAAAAAGGGAAGGATTTGTAATTAAAAAGGGATTATCTATCTTCGATAAGGGCAAACAGCGATTCCTGACACTTAAAGTAATTCGGCTTCCAATCCATTCACTTAATCATTCAAAAGAAACTTATTTTACAATTTTTTTTCAAGACACCTCTGAACAGAACTTTCAAATACTTGAAACAAAGGATCAGAAAAAAACTACTATTAGTAAAAATTCTGCTTTAAAGAAAAATCTTCTTATTCTGAAAGATAAGCAAAAAAATGATTTACAAAAAAAATTAGTAGAAACTCAAGAATATCAACAGTCGCTTATTGAAGAATATCAAACATCCCAAGATGAACTAGTTTCTGCTAATGAAGAATTACAAAGCGCTAATGAAGAACTTCAAAGCACTAACGAAGAAATGGAAACTGCAAAAGAGGAACTACAATCGACCAATGAAGAACTAACTACTGCAAATGATGAAATTCAAACTCGTCATTCCGAAATGACACTACTAAATAATGATCTAACAAACCTACTAACAAGCGTAAATATCCCTATTGTTATGGTTGATTCAGATGGCAAAATTAGGCGCTTTACTCCAAAAGCTGGAAAAGTTTTAAAATTAATTACAACCGACATTGGAAGATCTATTGGTGATATCAAACCAAATATTAAAGCACCTGATCTAGATCAATTAGTAACTGAAGTTATAGATACCATGATGATTAAAGAAATTGAAACTGAAGATAATCATGGCTATTGGTACAATCTACAAATAAGACCCTACCGAACTGCTGATAATAAAATAGATGGCGCTGTCATTTCATTGTTAGATATAGATTCAATAAAAAGAAATGCTCTTGAACTTAAAACAGCTGCAACAGATTTAAAGCAAGCTCGTGATGATGCCGCTACAATAATAATGTCGCAGCCTGCGCCCCTATTAGTACTTGATTCTGATCAACGCGTAAAATTGGCAAATACTGCATTCTATGACACATTTAAAGTATTAAAAACTGATACTGAAGGTAAATTACTTTCTAAATTAGGCAACGGCCAATGGAACATTCAAGAATTACAAGAGATGATAAATACCACGCTAAAAGATGGTGTTAGTTTTGAACACTTTAAAGTTGAACATAATTTTCCAAACATTGGTTCCAAAAAAATGTTGATTAGCTCTAATAAAGTTCAACTAGAAGGCACAGGTAAAACTGCAGCATTACTTGTTATTGAAGATTTAACTATACAATTAGAAATGGAACATGCTCTAAAAATGTCTGAAGAAAAATATAGATCATTAGTTGCAAATGCTTTTGATGCCATTCTGATAACTAACAGCAACGGAGAAATTGAAGCAGTTAATCAACAAGTATTAAAATATTTTGGCTATACCGAAAAAGAATTAATTAACCAACATATTGAATTATTATTACCAGATCGTTTTAGACTTGCGCATGAAGTTCATAGACTTCATTTTTCTAAAAATCCAACAGCAAGAAAAATGGGCGAAAATGTTGAACTGTTTGGTAAACGAAAAAATGGAACTGAATTTTCAATTGAAGTTTCATTAAGTCCAGCTAAATCAAATAGCAGCACCTTTGTTACTGCGGTCATTCGCGATATTACAGAGCTTAAAAAAATTGAAAAAGAACGTGCTCTTGTTTTAGCAAATGAAAAAAGAACAAATCAAGCTAAAGATGACTTTTTGGCAATGCTATCCCATGAACTGCGTACACCACTAACTGCTATTTTATCTTGGGCACAGTTATTACGTAAAGGTTCGCTTAATGCTGAAAAAACAAACCATGGTTTGGAAGTCTTAGAACAAAGCGCTAAAGCACAAGGTCAACTTATTGATGATCTTTTAGATATTACCAGAATACAAGCCGGCAAGCTAAGTTTAGTTATTGAAAAAATAGATCCTAGTAAAGTAATCTTTGCAGCTGTTGATTCTACTAATTTTCTAGCATCAAATAAATCAGTGAAATTCGAAATTACAATAGACCCGCAAATTAAATTTATAAATGCGGACCCTGCTCGATTACAACAAATTTTATGGAATCTAATAACTAATGCCATTAAGTTTTCTAATAAAAATGGAAAAATATTAATTACCATGAACAAATATCTTTCCGCGACAAGCAATTACTTTCAAATTCAAATTAAAGACAATGGAAAAGGAATTAAATCAGATTTTATGCCTTATCTATTCGATCGCTTTACTCAAATGGACAATTCAACAACCCGTTCTTATGGTGGCCTTGGATTAGGATTAGCCATTGTACAAAAGCTTGTTGATATGCACAAGTGGACCATATCAGCGACTAGCCCAGGCGAAAATTTAGGATCAACCTTTACTATATCCATTCCTGATGTGCAGCCTATAGAAACAATAACTTTAAAAAACTCTGATACAAATAATTCGCTAGAAAAAAAAGATTTCTATTTAACGGGAATTCGAATTTTACTTGTTGATGATGATGTTCAAGCACGAGAGGTTTTAGGGATTACACTTCAAACTTTTGGCGCAGATATAAAAACTGCGGATTCAGCGAAAACTGCTTTAATAGCGCTAGAGGAATTTAAACCTGACCTTCTAATCAGTGATATCGCAATGCCTATAGAAGACGGCTATTCATTAATTTCAAAAATTCGATTATTAAAAACAGAACAAGCAAAAATTCCAGCAATTGCTCTTACTGCCTATGCAGGACAGGATGACATACAACGCATGCTTCAAGCTGGTTTTCAATCGCACTTAGCAAAACCAATAGATACAGGAAAATTAGGGTTGGCAATTTCAAAATTATTAAGAAAGAAAGAACATGCTATTTAATTTTAAATAGCTCTAACTTTTAGCTCGGTAATGATAAATTGATTCAACGAAAACTACAATTACAACGACTCCACCGATTTTCCACCACCATTTATCTAATATTAGCCCTGTAAATAATATTAGGAAACCCAATACCAATGGTCGAACTCGGCCAACAATGTTGGTGAAAATATTTTTCTCATCATGTGAAAACTTATTAAGTAAACTTGAAATGTATTTATTAAATATCATCATAACCTTAAATAAAAAATGGTGGCGCATAAGCTACAGTATTTATTAAAAACTATAACTTATGACTCCACCACTTCTTTGAAGAACTGCCCATTGGGATTTACCCAGAAC
>JBAQKN010000024.1:0-182254 GCA_049301055.1 Pseudobdellovibrio sp.
ATCGACGCATGGATGAGATACAAAACAGAGCTTACGGAATGCATAATTTTAATAATTATCGTTTACGAGTAAAAGCCTATTGCGGCTAACAGAAACTCCAGGTGCCCCTACCTTTGGAGGAGAACCAGAACTCTTTGTAATTTTGTTTTTTTGACTATGAACTTGAAATAAAATGGCGGGCCTTTTCGCGACTACCCAAACCACATTTTCAAACTTAGGCGAAATAAGCGATATTATTGGACTTCCCGGGCTTTATGAGGCCAAAACTAAAGAATTCCTCACTCAAAAATATATCAAAGAAGGGCTTTCAATCAAGCAAATTGCTGATGAAATTTCGTCCTCACGCTCGTTTGTTTGGGATGCGTTAAAACGATTTGAGATTCCAATTCGCAACCGTTCTGAAGGCCAAAAGAAAGGCCACAAATCACAAAGCCGTTATGGTGTCAGAAAGGTGAACGGATTTGAAACACCGCATCTGGGTGAGCAACGTGTGATTATCGCAGCCAAAGAAATGCACGAGCAAGGTTTAAGTCTTCGTAAGATTGCCCAGATTTTAACAAAGATGGGGGCTCCGACAAAATGTCAGGGGCGGAGCTGGCACCCTGAGATGGTTAATCGGATTTTGAAATTTTGATTAGCACAGACGGCTCTAGCTTTCACTTTTATTAATTTCCCAACAATCGCACTATTAAAACATATGCAAAAGAGTACGAATGAAGTTATATGAGGATATCCGCAGAATATTAGTGTGGATCAATGTGTGGTACAATTGAAACAAAAAATGCAAAAGGCTATCGGGCTAACCACGCGTAGAAATACAACTTCACCCCTTACTCTTCTGAATTTTCTAAAGAAGATTTAAGTTTATCCAAAGCTATCTAAATGTCTTTAAATTCAATTAAATCCGCGCATACCTAGCCGTCCGCAGGATATTACTTGGGCTGCACTCGAAGCATTTTCTTCACTTCAGAAACATGATTTTCTTCTGCAGTAATCATTTCTCGAGCGTACTCTTCGAGGTATACTGAATCTTTTTCTACAAGTTTAAGTAAATTATATAGATTTTTTAATTGAGCCTCTTCATGATCTAAACTTTCTTTTAAAATATCATTTAATGAATGTTTATGGGTTTCAATTAAAGACCCTATTTTTAGACTCGGATGCCCACCTAAAGTTGTAATGTGTTCTCCGGCAATACTTGCATGAGTTAAGGATTCAGAAGCTTGATCCCGAAGCCATTTCACAATTGGAATCCGATTATGTCCAAAAACCATTAATGCGTAATGAGTGTACCTAACTACTCCTGCAAGTTCCGATTCCATAATTTTATTTAAATTCTCGATGACTTTTTTTTCGTTCATTGAAGTGCCCCTGTTATTGAATTGCAATATTAGCACCCTAAGCTTAAATCAATTTCTTCACTAGTCACCCAATTTTCACTTCGAATAAGGTATTTAAGACTTTTAATCGCGAATGATTTCCAGAATGTAAGTGACGGTTCGATCATAGAAAGGACCAGCATCGGTTCGGCAGATGCTATGGCCGTAAATTATTCTTAAATTTTACCGGTCAGCAGTGCGGGCCTTTATATGCCATATATAAATAAAAAAAACCAATACTCCAAAGGCTGAATGAGTTAAGCTTGACATCATAGTTAAGTTTTCATTTCCAAAATAAAAAATACCCACTCCAGATATGATTAATATGAACAGTGCTCCACTTAAAATGATACCAGTTAACTGATTTCTTTTTTTTCGCCACTCGTGCCTCATGTGGATACTCCAAAGAGCTCCCATAATTGCTACAACTACAAACCCAACTAAAACATGAATTCCAGCGAGTACAATTCTATTTTCATTGGCCATACGCCATGGAACATTTAATTGCAATCGCAGCTCAGCCACAGTTGGCATAAGCAAAAGTCCAGAAAAAAACAAAACCATTCCGACTACTGATATCAAGTTAGCAGTAAACCATTTAGGATAACCTTTCATTTAATACTCCTGATTTATTTTCAATAATTTACCGCCAAACTTTTTAACTAAATATTCTGTATGTATAGGGTTAGATACACATGCAACTTTAGTTAAAGCGTCAGCCAACCAAGCTGATGGTGCCGAAATGGACCAAACCCCAGCTTTTAGTTTTTCTCTATTCGCAGATAATATTCTGCCTTGAAATCGAATGTCGTCAAATTCATTTACATGCGAAGTTGCTAAAGCAGTTTCTCTGAAGTGACCAATTAACTTTAGCTCATTAGATAATTCACGCCTAAATACTGGAATGCAAATATCGCCAAATATTCGCAAATCCCCCCCTGCATTAACCCAAGCGCTTTTTAGACCTACTTCTTTTAACTTTTTGACTGCTAAATCGACCGCGTAGCCTTTTGCTATGCCGTCTAGTGAGATTAAAATAGGGCGCTTCAGCCTAGCTGTTTGACCAAAAATTTGTAGATCATCTGCAAAACCAATAGAAATAATTTCTTTTTTTGAAAAATGATTGGGTAAGATAGCTTGTTCAACAAGAACCCCTCCCATCGAAAAATTAAAAAGTCCGTTGCTCAATACAGTTATTCTACGTGCTAATTTTAATATAACGGCTGTAAGAGGATTTATTTTAATATCTTCATTCACTGAGTTATTCAGTCGCGACAAATCACTTTCTGGATCATGAAAACTTAATAAGTTGTGTACCTTTTCGATTATTAAAAAGGCTTCATCAACACCCATATCAAAAAATTTCTCAGTCCCCAATGACCCTATTTCAACATAAGTTCCCAAAAGGGGCTTCATGCGACGCTTATATTCGCTCTTCACTGCTGCACGATTGTCTGTAGCGCTAAAAGACGCTTCACACCATCCAGTACATTTCTACATGAAAGCGTGGCCCCAGTGATATTAGGCACATCAACATCCAACTTAAACGGATCTGACAGCATTTTCCCTTTAAAATTTTGACGCCACTTTTCTTGTCTAACTTCACCACCGTGTGTCTCTCTGTAACTCATGATCTCCATACCAACTACACTGCCATCTGTTTTAGTCGCAACAGCGTAAGTGATGTACTCATGCTTGCCAACAACTTCATCTTTAAAAAAGAATCCAATCCCTTTGCCTTTTTTCTTAACTTCCCAAACATTTGGCTTTGAGTTTCGTTGTGTTTTGCCGCTTAAATTTTTTATTTTCTCTAACTGATCATCTGTCAGAGTAATTGTTTTTTTTATAAACTCGTCGGCATCGGGTAACAAAATTTTCTGAGCTTGAGAATCATCAAGATATTCAACCGCAAAAACAGTTGAAGAGTACGCCATAGGAACTAATAGAAGGCCATGCTTTAGGGTAAATCCACTCATAATGTTCTCACTAAAAATTGTATCCTAATTTTAACCTGATTTCTTGTTTTGTTTTCTCTATAAGATGTAAATTCGTATTTTCTTGCCCAGCATAAGGAGGTCCACCTCCAGCTAATTGCTGAAAATAGGTGACTGTAGACCACCATTTTTCACTTCCATAATGAATTGTTGGACCAGCAAAAGTTGAAAAACGCTCTTGTCCAACTTCGGTTTCATATTCAGATTCATACAAAACCTCACCACCGAAGAACCACTTTGGAATAAAGCGATATGTAATTCCTGTACCAACTTTAAAACCAATTTCCATTTCAGGATGAGTGGGCCACTCAAAACCACTAGGTAACCCATCAATTTGGTATCTTTCAGCATAAGTAGACTCTAATCCAAAATTTCCTACTAAAATTAATTCGCCTTCCAGAAAATATTTTTGAAGTAAGAATTCAAGCTCCGTCGAGGTTGTATCTTTTTTTTGCCCAGAGTGAGAATCTAGCCATCCTCGGGAAATAGAAAAGTAAGTTGAAAACCCAATGTCGTCTTTAGCTGGACTTAAAAAATTGTACTTAAACGAAGCTTCAACTCCTGAAAATTGAAAACCACTATTGATATCTTTTGGTATATACGCGTCCAGCAGAATATCTTTACTTTCAATTGACTGCATTTTAAAACTGACCCCTGAAGTAAAACGATCAGTGACTCCATACTCAATTTCAGTTTTTGAGTCTAAAGCTTTATAGGTTCCAACCCCTTTATCGGTTCGGGATGTTAAGAACTGATACATCTCCCAACTTTCTTTTGGAAGAGTTTCAGCTCCTTTTAAATAGCCAAACAAATTTTCATCAGCATATGTAAACAAAGAGTTTGTAAAAATAAGTAAAAACATCAGCCACTTAAATATAAAAATAACACTTCTCATGATTAACCCCTATCTAGATAATAATTTTTTATAGAATTTATAACTTAAAGTCACAACCATTCATTCTTAGTCTTGCCAATGAAAACTACTTGAAAGCTGCTATAGCTAAAGTCTTCTATGTCAATTAAGTCAGACTACTGCTTGATTGTGTTAGTTTAAATTTTTTAAATTAGTTTTAATAAGAAAAAGCTGACACTGTAGTGCGGCTCAATTTAATGCCGATACGGGATCAGACCTCAGGTCGTTTTTTCAGGACGGAATTCAGATCAAGATTACATATGAAGATTTTTTAAATGATTATTTTTCTTTACGTCTTAAAACCTTACATTCAAAGGGTTTGAGTTAGCGCAAATAAACCAGCTTTACGCTAACTCGCTATTACTACTTATTAACCCTTTCAAAAAATGTTTCTTCAGTTAGTTCCATTTGTTCATCCATAGTCACAATCGATGAATTCTTTCCCACAACCTCTTTAACAGTTAGAAATCCTTGGGTGGTAAATCTGCATCCGCGAGTTTTGCCATTCGGCGAACAATCCCGCTTAAGTGCGACAAGTTTTGTCCCTTTAACTAAGTCTTGATCACTGCCTAAATTTACTCTTAAGCCTACCTCTAAACTATCCTTTTTTTCATACTTTACTCTCCCACCACAAGCTCCAAGAATTAGAGCTAATAACGATAGGCCGACTATTTTATTCAAATTCATAACGATCTCCTTTAATAATTTAGATTTATTATAATTTATTTAATTGCCTCAAACAAAGTGAACTCATCAATCTTTACTGATGCATCAAATTCTACTAAACTCAACTTATCTTCAGATACTTCAATTACTTTCCCTTGTCCCAATACAATTG
Source organism: Pseudobdellovibrio sp. (assembly GCA_049301055.1). Taxonomy (GTDB): domain Bacteria; phylum Bdellovibrionota; class Bdellovibrionia; order Bdellovibrionales; family Bdellovibrionaceae; genus Pseudobdellovibrio. Next base: position 5,125 of record JBAQKN010000024.1, read on the forward strand.
TTGTACACGTTCGTCTTATAAGACCTCGGGCAGAAAGACTTTCAGTACAGTTTTTAGCGAAGGCATTTACTAAAAGACCAGGTATAGCCTTATCCTTATCATGCAATTTAATTTTTACCTGAGTAGCCCCACTTGCTAATCGAATAGGTGAAACTTCTAACTTATGTGGTTGCGATGAACAGCTAAATAAAAACAATAGAAATACTATAAAAAATGCGGATACTTTGCTCACAAAAATCTCCCATAAAATGATATTAAATTTTATAAAAATAGAAAATAACTAAAAAAACTGCTATTAAAAAATAGGAGGGCGCTCAATAGCTTGCTGATACGGACCTGAATAATGGATTTCTGAGGAAAATTTAAATATAGCTAGTGCCTTAAACCCATAAAAAAAACTAAATACTGTAGGTATATTAAAAAAACAACCAATATGGCCCACATGGCAAACGTGTAAATATAAAGCCTCTGCTTCGCATGAAACGTCGAGAATCAAGCTATCCGAGACTTCAGTTCGTAATTTGCTGAGATAATTATTAGAACCCCCTTCTCGATGAAGCTGTGAAAAAAAGCTTACAAAGAGTGAAAAAACTAAAACGATCCCTAATATTTTATAGAATGTCACAGCCTAAATTGTGATTACTAACCTCACCAACGTCAACTAAATACAGGTAAGTCTTTAATTGCAAAAATAAACTCAGATCCTCTCATAAGGCTTGGATTATGTTAAGGGGGCCGACCAATCAGACGCCATTCAATTTCTTTCCTAAACATGTAGACTTGTGCTGACGTACTAAATATATGAAGTATTCCTGTTAATGCTAATGTGGTTTTAAAATTAAATAGCATTCCAGCTAAGGGTACAAAAAAAAGAAGAACCAAAACCACTAACCGTTCCAACAACCTCGGTGCAAAATGCCAATATGAAAAATAGAATTGTGCTAACCGAAAGCTCCATTGTAATCCCTTATTATTTTTAAAATTAAAATTGATTACGCTATTTTTTTAACCTGTTTAAATCCAAGTAGCCTAAGCGCATTAATAACTACCAGCAAAGTAGAGCCCTCGTGCGCGATCACCGCAAATCCCATTTTTAAACCAAATATCGTTGCCGGAATTAAAAGGGCCACCATCCCAAGACTTACCCAAAGATTTTGCTTCACAATCCTTCTTGCTTGACGACTTAATCCAACTGCAAATGGTAAAGCGGTAAGATCATCAGCCATTAACGCAATATCAGCTGTTTGTAACGCCACATCTGAGCCCGCAGCGCCCATAGCAATAGCCACATTCGCTTGAGTCATTGCAGGAGCATCGTTAACGCCATCACCAACCATGGCGATTTTTTCATTTTTTCGAAGCTCTTGAATTATACTAACTTTATCTTCCGGCATTAAATCGCCTTTTGCTTCTGACAATCCCAGTTCAGAAGCAACCGCTGTTGCAACTATTTGGTTATCACCAGAAAGCATAATCATTTTTCGAATTCCAATTTGCTTAAGCTGTTCGATGACCAATTTAGCTGATTTTCGCGGAGTATCCATAAGCCCTAGTGCACCTAAAAATTGATCACCACGTTTAACAATCATCACAGTTCGACCTTGAACTTCAAGTGCCCCCACCGCATCTGAAACTGCCTGTGGCAAATTCTGATTTGCAAATAGCTTTCTTTTTCCGATCAAAACAATATCACCTTTAAGATTCGCACTTATTCCCAGGCCGGTAATACTTTTAACATTTTCGACAATAACATTTTTGTCTATTTCGAAATCCTTTTGCTCTTCTCCGTAGCGAACTACGGAGGCAGCTAAAGGATGATCACTCATTCTTTCGACAGCAACGGCAATAGAAATTAAATCGCTTTTATTTACTTCGGCAAATGTTTTCACATCAGTTACTTCGGGACGACCTTCAGTTAAAGTTCCCGTTTTATCAAATGCAATAGCGGTAAGCATCCCTAATTCTTCAAGCGGAGCTCCACCTTTGATCAGCACGCCACCCCGGGCAGCCCTTGCGACAGCGCTTAGTACGGCACTAGGCGTAGCTATCGCTAGTGCACATGGACTAGCCGCTACTAAAACGGCTAATGCTCGGTACACACTTGCTTGCCAAGTTTCGTTAATAAAAAAACAGGTGACAGGTAAAATTAAAACTAGCAAAAGAATAACCGGCACAAAAATTCTTTCAAATCGATCAGTAAAAAGTTGAGTCGGAGATTTCTTTGTTTCAGCTTCATTAACCATTTGTATGACTTTTGAAAGTGTAGATTCAGAAGAAAGCCGGCTCACTTGAATTTCTAAAGTTCCAGATCCATTAATGGTTCCAGAGAAAACTCGGCTTAAAGAATTTAGCTTCTCTTTTTCAGAAGAATTTATTGGTACGGGCTGCTTATCTACAGGCATACTTTCGCCTGTTACTGCAGACTGATCAACAGAGCTTTCACCTTTGATAACAAAACCATCAGCAGAAATTCTTTCATTGGGCTTTACAAGAATAATATCACCGACTTTAAGTTCTTCGACAGGAACTTCTACAAACGCACCATTTTTTTGAACCAAAGCTTTTTCCGGTGCTATTTCAGAAAGCGATTCAATAGCTTTTCGAGCCCGACCCATGGCATAGTTCTCTAAGGCATGCCCCATACTAAATAAAGCCAGAAGCAAAGCACCCTCGGGCCATTCACCCAGAAATGCTGCGCCTACTGCTGCAAGCACCATTAAAGAATCGATTTGTAGTTTTTTTGATTTCAAATTTTCGAAAGTTTCAATAACCGCGTAATAACCACCAAAAAAATAGGACGCTAAATAAAGCACAGTAACAACTGACGAAATCATTCCAAATTTTTCAAAACTCCAGCCCGCTAATAAAAGCAGTCCTGAAAGAATAGAAAATATAATTTCAGTTTTCTCACCGAATAAAGCATCACTGTGATCGTGATTGTGGCCATTTTTTTGATGATCGTGCTTCTTGCAGTCGTGAGTTCCGTGATTATGATTGTCATGATCTTTAGTACTATGGTTTTTCATAAGTCCTTTTATTAAAAAATAAGGGATTTTTTAGATCCCTTATTTTTAAAACATGATTTCTAAATATTATTTAGAATCTTTTTTTTCTTCTTTGTGCTCATTGCCATCTTTTTCATTCTTATGATCACAAGTACAATCTTTTTCAGGCTTATTACATTCTTTGCACATTTTCTCTTTTTTATTATGCTGTTCGCCTTTTTTATGTTTATGACCGTCTCCAGCTTGCGCTGAAAAGCTAAAAGCTAGTGAACACAACATCGCCGTTAATAAAATACTTTTCATAAAATCTCCTTATAGTTAATTGCGGGAATAACCCCGCATATTTAAAATAATTAATGTGCTACTTTACCTGTCATTTTTGATTCAAACATCGAAAACAAAATCGGTAATACAATTAAAGTTAGAACCGTTGATGAAATAATTCCGCCAATAACAACTGAAGCTAAAGGTTTTTGAACTTCAGCACCAACTCCACTAGAAACCATCATCGGAATAAATCCAAACACAGCGACCAATGCTGTCATCATGACTGGTCGTAGTCGTACTAATGTTCCTTGAAGAACTAAATCCTTCCCAGATTTTCCTTCAGCTTTAAGTTGATTAAAAAAGTTAACCAGAACCACACCATTTAAAACTGCAATACCAGATAATGCGATAAAACCAATTCCCGCAGAAATACTAAATGGTAGACCATTCAAAATAAGCCCAATAACACCACCCACCAACGCCATTGGAACGCACGCAAAAATAAGTAACGTTTGTGCCACGCTACCAAAGGCTGCATAAATCATCATTAGAACTAGTGCAAAAGCAATTGGTGCTAAAATGAGTAACCGGTTTCTTGCTTGTTCTAAATTTTTGAAATTTCCACCCCATTCAAAATAATATCCAGTAGGAAGCTTAACTTCTTTCTCTACTACTCTTTGCGCTTCATTAACAAATGATTCTGTGTCACGACCACGAAGGTTTATGAGCACAGCTGACCTTCGATTTGAATTCTCTCTGTTTACTGAACTATATGTTTCTTTAAAGCTTATTGAAGCCAGATCTTTCAAGGGTACTGTTGTGTTCGCACCAATTCCCACGGGAAGATCTCTAATCGCATCAAGATCAGACCTAATATCATCTTGAAGCCTGACAACAATGGGAAATTTCTTTTCAGCTTCATAAAGAAATCCAGCTTCTTGTCCGCCTAAGGCAATTGATATTGTTTCAAGAACATCTGATATAGAAGCATTGTATTTTGTTAAATTGGCTTCGATAGGTTCAATTTTTAAAACTGGAGAAGTTCCTGCTAAGTCAACTTCCACATCACCAGCCCCAGGGATTTTAGAAATGACTTCTTGAGTTTTTTTAGCATATTCAACTAATTTATCTAAATCGGGACCAAAAATTTTAACTGCTACATCTGCTCTTGTGCCTTCAAGTAATTCGTTAAAGCGCATTTGAATAGGTTGCGAAGCAAGATAAGTTTGACCTGGAACTTCGCGATTTAATTTATTCACAATAGCTTCAGTTAATTCAAGATAAGTTCTTTTTTTACCATCAACCGGGGCCCAATCAGATCGCGGTTTTAACATGATATAAGAATCAGAAACATTCACCCCCATTGGATCTGTTGCCACTTCACTTGTACCAATTCTTGAAAAAACATGACTCACTTCAGGAAAGCTAGAGGTCACTTTATCGGCTTCTTTCTGAAATTCAATCGACTGAGTTAAACTTGTATTCACAGGTCGAATCATATGAAACGCGAAAGACCCTTCACCTAACTGCGGTAAAAATTCTGCTCCACGAGTCATAAATAAGCCAATTCCTAATAATATAGAAGCAGCTGCTATTCCGATTGTCATTTTTGAATGCTTAAATGCGCGCTCAAATAAAGGAATATACATTTTTCGAATCCAAATCATTAACTTTGGCTCTTTATCTGAAAGATTTCCTTTTAAAAACAAACTGGCTAATGCTGGTGCCGTGGTAAACGACAACACAAATGCAGAAAGAACAGCAATCGCAAACGTTGAAGCCATTGGAATAAACATTTTCCCTTCAACTCCAGTTAAGGCAAACACGGGAAGAAAAACCATAACAATAATAAACTGTCCAAAACCTGCAGCTTGCCTAATTTCAACAGTTGATTCATAAACTGCAGATTTAACTTCATCTTTAGTCAGACTTCGCCCTAAGTTTTTTGTTTTGTTGTGTATAAAACGCACACAGTTATCTAACACAATAACCGTTCCATCAATGATCACACCGAAATCAAGAGCTCCTAAGCTCATTAAATTTCCCGAAATACCTAATGGCTTCATAACCAGAAATGTTGCTAATAACGAAAGTGGAATGGTAATCGCCGTAATAATTGCAGCTCTTATATTACCTAAAAGAATAAGTAAAATAATAGTAACAAGGGCAGCTCCTAAAATTAAGTTATGTTCAACTGTTCCAAGTGTTGCATTAACTAAATCTGATCTGTTATAAACAGTTACCAATTCCATATCTTTAGGAATATTTTTTCTAATCTCATCAATTTTTTCGTGAACCCGGGTTGAGACAGTTCGACTATTTTCACCTAACAACATCATTACAGTTCCCAAAACTGCTTCATTACCATTATGGGTAGCTGAGCCTGTTCGAAGTTCTTTTCCTAAAGTAACACGCGCAATATCGCCAATTGAAATCACTTTAAAAGATTCCAAAGTTTTTACTGGAACGCGTTCAATTGCTTTTGCACTTTTAATTAGCCCAACACCTTGAACAAGGAATTGTTCGGCAGTTTGTTCAACGTATCCACCGCCCACATTTTTATTTACTTTTTCTAAAGCTTGTAAAATCTCATCAAAATGAATTCCATAGGACGCCATCAGTTTCGGATTTGGTTGAATATGAAATTGCTTTTCAAAGCCACCAGAAGCATTAATTTCAGCAACGCCTTCAACAGTTAATAGTCTTGGTTTAATAAACCAATCTAGCGTGGTTTTTAATTCCATCAACTGTTTAAGTCTTGCATCAGGCTCTGTAGCTTTATCTTTATAATCTATAACGAACTGATAAATTTCTCCTAAGCCTGTAGAAATGGGCCCAAGTTCTGGCTTCGCATTAGACGGAATATTACTAGAAACGTTTTGCAGTCTCTCTGTAACAAGCTGCCTAGCACGAAATATATCGACACCATCTTTAAATACAACAGTGACTTGCGAAAGACCAAAACGAGTAATTGATCGAACTTGCTCAACTCCCGCGATTCCACGCATAGATGATTCAACCGGAAAAGTAATAGTTCGCTCGATCTCTTCGGGCGCTAAGCCTTCAATAACCGTATTGATTTGAACCTGGTTATTTGTAATATCTGGAACAGCATCAATCGGAAGCGACTGAAAACTGTAAATTCCAGCAACAATCATCAAGGCAGTCAAAAAAAGAACAACTCCGCGATTATAAATAGAAAAATATATAATTTTATTTAACATAAAAAACTCCTAATTAGTGTGAATGACCTTCTGGGGCTCCGCCAAAGGCAGCAAGCTCTGCGATACGAAGAAAACCTAAACCGCGGACAACAACTTCGTCGTTTGGTTTTAGATCCTTAGATTTTACTAATACTTTATTATTAAGTTGACTGATTCTAACAAAATCGATTCTTTTATAGTAACCATCTCGAAAACGAAAAATATTAACTTCTGAAACCGCTGTTAATATCGCCTCTCTTGGAACTTCAATTGTTCCCGCGTTTGTTACTTTCGTTTTCTGAATCTTAAAGTTTTTCTCAGCCTCAGGGGATAGTTTAAAACCAAGTGATTCATTGGTCTCTAGGATTCCTTTAGTGGGTCCTACTTGTGGATTTTCCTCAGCGCCTTCAGCATGCTCACCATGTTTTTCACCTTCACCATGATCATCCTCTTTATGCTCGCTATGTTCTTTAGGTTTGTCTTTACTGCCGCGCTCTTCCTCATCATGATCATCATGTGATGAATGATCTTCAGCCTTATTGGCTTTGACGCTATCCTGTTTCTTACCTGGTTTTTGAGTTTCACCAATTTCGTGATCATGGTCATGATCAGCTTTTTCTTTATCTGCAGCCATCAAATTAAAATAAACAACGAATACGCATACAAATAAACTAATTAAAATTTTCATAACGACACCTCTGTGAAATTATTATCGATAATTTGCAGCAAGCCCAAAGTCTCTATCGCACTTAGCTCAAAGGCATTTCGCTTTTGCTCTAGCTCAATAAGCTGCCTGTGTGCCTCAATAACTAGTGGGCTTGAAACTAACCCTTTGAAAAATAACCTCTCCATTTGGTTATGCTTATCTTCAAGTGATTTTGTAGAAATTGTTTTTTTTAACGAAGAAACAATATTTTCATATTTTTTCGCAAGCTGTGCCCGCAATGCTGGAATCTTTTTACTTGTTAGACTATAATTCATTTCAGCCTCGACAAGTTTTTGCTGACTATATTTTTTCCCAGCACCATTTAAGTTAAAAAGCGGGAGTGGCACTGAAAGCGCCACTCCTACATAGTTTTCAGATGAACTTGAATCTTTAACTTGTTTTATAACTGGACCAATTTTCACATCAGACCAAACTTCTGCATCAGTTTTTTCTTTAAAACTTTTAGCAGATTCAAGTTCACTCTGAGCAATTAACATCTGAGGCGACTGAGCCTCTTTGTTTTGAGAAGCTAATTGTGGCCATGTGCTTTTTTTTGCGGGAAGGTTTTTATTAAAAAGTTCTTTACTTAGACCTGTTGAAGTTACCAATTCTTGAATAAGTTTTTCATCTTCTGAAGCTAAAGCAGCAAGATTCAACTCATGATCAGACATGGCCATTCTAAATATTGAAAGCGACACTTCTTGTTCTGGTGAAAGGGCAGGTTTTTTCTGAAACTGTCCGACAATCTTATTAAATGTTTCAACAGCCTCCTGCTCAATTTTTATTTCAGTTTTTATATGGCTTAATCTATACAATCTTAAAATCAAATCCAATTTAGTTTGCGATACGCTGACGGTATTAACTGTTTGAGCTTTTTTATACTCAGCCCTTGCCTCTGCTGCCCGAGCGCTTCTTTTCCCATTAAGATCTAAACTAAACACAATTGATGCCGATGTTTCAGATTTCTCCGAACCTTTTTGTACACTTTCAACATCAAGATCGGGATTTGCCCATTGAGTGGTTGCGTCCTCTAAGCCAGCCGCAGCCTTTAGTTGTTGATTAGAAATACTAATTTCAGATGACTGCTCAATAGCACATCTGACTAGATCATTATAATTCTGAGGATTACAATTTTTAGCTGCTGAGTCTGCAAAAACTTGCTGCGAAAAAATGAGCACCATAAGAATAAATTTTAGTTTGCACGAATACATAGAACCCCCAATGCTTAATATTGATAAATTTAACTAAATTGAGTCACACGCGCTGACCTAACTAATAAAATAAGACCCCTCAATTTTGAAAATATGAAGGGTCCAAACTTTTTCTACTTAACTTCAAATTCTGTAGCGTCATTAATTTCAACCGCTGGATCAAACTCAACTAAGCTCACTTTATCTTCAAGCTGCTTAGTTATTTTCCCTTCTCCCAAAAGCTTTGAACTACATACGGTCCTTGCAAAACCTTTCGATGATACTCTTTCACTACAATTTTTTGCATACGCGCCAACTGTAGTTCCTAGCTCAGTCTTGTCATCATCATGCAATCTTACTTTAACTTGTGTAGACCCATTTTCTACATTTACTGGTGATGTCACTGGCTTATGTGGCTTGAATGCGCAGCCAATAAATAGGAAAGGTAATAGAATTAAAAAAAAATTATTTTTGTTCAAAATAAGCTCCTTGAATATAATAAATGGTTATATTTATTAAAAAAATGTAAAATTTAATTTAGACAATTTGAAGAAAGGCTTAGCTGATCGGAGGTCTTTTGATCAGTTTTTGATCAGGACTTAAATAATGCAATTGAGCAGATAAAAGATAACTAGAATTATTTATACGAACAGAAACAATATTAACTAGATCAGGCAAATTAAAAAAACACCCGCAATGTCCAATCTGACAAGTATGAGTTTGCATAACATTTGCTGTTGAGAGTTTTTCGCTAGCCGGTTCAATCATAGAATTATTTAACCCAAATGATGACGTTTGCGGTACAATCTCAAATGCATCATCAATTGGATGAAGCTTAGAAAAAAATCCTAAAATAATGAATAGTATTAAAGTTATTTTTACTAATCTCGAGAAAAGCATTATTGGACTCTACATAAGGATAAAACATTAATCAATGGTAAATAACAATCAGATGCTGAAATTTCAAACAATGACTGAAGGCAAATTGTGGACTCTACAATGCATATCTAAGTTACGACTTTGTAATAGTATAGTAAGATAACATTAATTAAAAAAATGAAAAATAAGTGTCTTTAGTTTAAAACTAAAGACACTTATTTTATTTAATTTACTCAACCTCAAATTTATTTGATTCATCAATTTGAACTGAAGAATCAAATTCAACTAATGCTGTTTTATCCTCATAAAATTTATTGATTTTTCCCTTTCCTACTAGCTTCGAATGGCAAATATTTCTCTCAAGACCCTTTGCATTTACTTTTAATTGACACACATGAGTATAAGCGTTTACAGAATCTCCTAAATTTACTTTGTCTGTATCATGAAATTTTACTTTGACTTGCGTAGCCCCACTATCTTGCCTAACCGGGTAAATTTCAGATTTATGGGGCTGAAAACTTGTACAGCCAAAAACCAAAAGAGATGAAAAGAAAAAAACTATTTTTAATGCATTCATAAAGACTCCTAGTCAGAGTTAAATTTGTAACTATTGTTTTGAACTGAAAGACGGAAACTGTAGTTGAAATTAACTAATTGGTGGTCTGTCGATTTTTTTTAAGTCAGGATTCATGTAATTTGATTCTAATGGGTAAATAAAATTTTGATGTAAACCTATAATAGAAAAACAACTATATTCAGTTGGAGCTTTAAAAAAGCAACCACCATGTCCCAAATGACACGCGTGAAGGCCTAAAGCATTCGAAGGAGAATTAGGCACAGAATAATCCGCCAAAATGCTACTTTTAAATTCTAAGGATTTAAATTGAAAAGGACTTAAAGAAATATCTTTTGGCAAATGAGATTTTGGGGAAAACCCAAAAATGATTAAAAAAATCATAGCTAACTTAACTATTCGAACACCAATCATCGAAGAATAGTAGTTTAGAAATCTTTTTTAGTCAAAAAAAGAGACCAAAAAAATTGGTCTCTTTAATCAAGATGGCACTTTTACAATTATGTTAAAATGTAGCTATTAATGTAAGATCATATTCAGAATTCGCATCAGCGCCAGCACCCTCATAAGTTGATTTGCTCAATTTCGATGCGGAAGTAACCCAAGCCGGATTAATAATATACTTTCCACCTACTAAAGAAATCCAAAGACCTAAATCTTGTGAAAATCCATTTGCCACATCTGCATCAAATTTGCCACGTTGAAAGCCTGATGATCTCATATCTAAGTAAGGGTTGTAGTAGACATTCCAAACATCATTAAAGTTATATCCAAACACAGGACCAATAATTGTTCGCAATACGCTGTCTGATCCTAATTTAGTATCTGTATTATTTGAAGAGTTTAGATACAGTCTTGCTTGCCCAAAGAAACTGATATCAACGTTAGGATTCATAGACCAGGTAATATATGCTTGTGTTCGTAAAGTGCCATTCGATTTTTTAACTCTAGAGTCATCTGAAACTGGCACATAATACTTAGATAGAATAGCGTACTCATTCGATCCAAAAAGTGGTTGCATTTTGTAGTTAAAATTCAGAGTTGGATCCAATGTTTTATAAGGACTATCAGCACTGCCATCGCTGCTAAAATCAGCCAGCTGAGCACGGTCACTGATTACTCTAAATCCAAAGTTATGACCTACGCCAACTTTAATTTTATCTGTAGCGCTGTACATAACAGTTAATGTATTCGAAGTATCAATTAAAGCTCTAGAGCCATTATCTTTTAAATCATTAACCATTGCCGCAGCACCAATTAATAGACTTCCGGTCACTTTTTTAGCAGGAGCTACAGAAGCAGAAGTAGTTGTTGATGTGCCTGCTGCAGCAGGAGCTACAGAAGCAGAAGTTGATGCTTTAGCTGGATCTACCGTTTGTTCGGTCTGAACTGGCTCTTTTAATGTCAAAGCTTGCTTTTCAGTATTAATTTGAACGTTTGGCTTAACTGTCTTTTTTTTAGCTACTTTCTTTACTTTAACTATAGGCGTAGCTGTTTTTTCTACTGTTTGCCCAACGACAGCCGAAACAGTTTTTTCACTAGTTTGAGCGCTAACAAAGCTTCCCATAACTAACCCCAATACTAATATCTTTTTCATTAAATACCCCTCTTATTTTTATCGTTAAAATCCCTGCAGCATTAGCTAACACATTTAGCAAGTTATCCACAACTAAATTATAGTACTTTTTACTAAAGCAATTTGAGTGCCACACCACAAGAGCCAAATAGGCACCAACTATTTACGGCTTAGAATATTTTTCATTGGTAAAAGCAGGGCAACTTTACTCTATACCGATAAAGACACATAGTCTTAAATAAATGAAAAAAAACAAGGGTGCAAATTGAAAATAACACCAACCAAAAAACAAAAAGTTTTACAAAAAATTGAAGAAGGTCTCACTATTGAGTCGGTTAGCACTTCAAATAATATTCCTATAAATACAATTAAAAAATGGATCATTGAGTACACAAATAGCGGTAAAGATCTCAAACTTTTTCAAACTGAACAAGCAACTACTCGTTACCAACCCTTAACTGTTAAGCAAATTGAGTGGATTTATTTCATAATTTTAAATAAGCAACCAAAAAACTTTTCCTTAGACGGTTTTTTATGGAATAGAAATACTTTTCAAAACTTGATTCGACACTGGTGCAAAAAAACTTATCCAACTGACTCTTGTTACAGATTAATGAGCGATTTAGGTTTTGAATTTCCAACTACAAATATTAAAGCTATTACTAATACTAGAAATGGCGTTGTAGGTACTTTAAAAGACGAAAAGTATCATCTTTTTTACTTTGATACCTATAAACTAAAAAAAGGTTTTAGTCTTCTATCTCCTACTAGAAAAAAACAAACGGGTTGCTCTATTCAAAGAATAAAAGAGGTTGATACGGACTATGTCGTAATTTATGGGCAAAGCTTACAAAAAAAAGGAGTGAAATTTCTTGTCAAACCTTACCCATTAGAAGAGTCAGCAATTGACGATTTTATTGAAAAATTCTCAAAGGATGTCTTAGGTAGAATATGTCTAATCATAAAGAAAGACAATGATGATATTTTTTCCGCTGCTTATCACAAAAAAATCGAAATGAACTATGAAAATATTAAAGTCGTTGTTATTGATTAAAGTATTTTTAAAGAAATTATTTTCTATTACATGATTCGTTTCAATCTACAATTATGCTGATCTATGAAATAAAACAAAAAAATAATTCGACCTGAGGCCCAAATCGACCCTATTCGTTTTATGATCAACGTTTACCACCCGCATAAATTTGATCGCATCGTTTTGGTTTTTTGCCTACTACTCCGTCGATACTAACTTAACCAAGCGATTCTAAGTCGGGATAGCCCATAGCCAGCATGATTTTTTTCAAAACCCATTTCTTTAAATGCAAAAGTTTTATTTTGATACATCAATTTCTATTATATAGCGGAAACCGCTAGTTGCGATCTTTTCAAAATGGCTAATCACTACTGGCTTTGAAATCGAGAACCAATCAAGATATTGAAAGTTTAATCAGCGCTTCACATACTATTTTATTTCCGACTAAGCGAATAATCTTGCCCAATCCAAGTCTTACCAACCAACTGACTATTTACCGCCAGCATGCTGACAAGCCCCCTACGGCGGCCGCTGAAGGCCATCTTTTGAATATCGATCATCACACACATCATTGTTCCAGCAAGTAGCAGGATGCCCACCACGCGAAATAAAACAGTAAATACTTTTAAGACTAAGGCTTCCATATGGCGCCCTCCAGTTTCACGAAAAGGAAAGCTTCCTTTTTTAACAAAGTCCAGCCCAGGCACGTGGTCAAAAATCCAAAATTATGTCAAATCAATCATATGAGCTTTAAAATCTAAATTTTCAGTTTGCATAAATTTAAGGGCCTCGTGAGGGTTTTTACCTATGACACCGTCGGCACCAATCAAATTCATCGATTTTGAGCCAGCATGGCCCGTTGCCAGCACTACTTTTTTAAAACCCATTTCTTTTATAACTGAAATGTAGTCTTGCCCTTTAATACCTTTGCCAAAATCAGAATCTAAAAAAATCACAGTCGCCTTCGGAATGGCCCGGCTATTTACTAAAAAATCATCTGACGTTGCGAAGGTCATAATCTTTTTATTCTCTGTTTGTGCCCAAAGAGCCCAAACTGTTCGATGGATTTCTTCGTCATCAATCAAAACCAAATCTACATCTGTTGCTATTTTATTTATTTCAACTGGAATACGGATTTTCACCGACGTTCCAAATCCAACTTCGGATGTAAATATAATTTCTCCACCGACTTCTTTTAAGGTTTTTTTAGCCGAATAAACACCTCGCCCCGTGCCTGAAAAATCTTTTTCTGATCTTTGAGTAAAACCTTTTTCACCAAGACGCTTAAGCGATTCTGGTAAAATTCCACGACCTGAATCAACAACTTCTAAATCAATAAAATTTTCGTCATGATTCACATTAATCTTAATTTTTCTATTCTTGTCACAAGCGAGTATTCCATTATCAACAATATTCGATAAAATACGCGATAAAGATTCTGAAGACAGTTTGCATTTAAAAAAAAGATTCCTAGGCGCAACGACCTCAATAACTCCATTCGCAAATAATGCACGCTTTTCAATGGCGATATCATTTACAACTGAAGTGATATTAAAAACATAGCCAGTATTTTCATCCGATGCCTTTTTTTCTGTGTGCAATAAATAATTTGCAACGGAGTTTGCACGTTTCACAGCTTTATCTAAAGCCGATTTTAATTCTGAGCCTGGAATATTTACCATTTTCAGCAAGGCGTTAATGGCATCAATAGGACTTCGAATATCATGAGCCACCTGCTGATTATTTTCTTGAATAGCAAGCGTTACAGCTTTATGTGATTCTAATTCTTTCGCCTCATGGATTCGACTTCTTAAATCCGCAAGCTCTTTAATTTCTAAATCTTCTTGACCTAAAAGTTTACCAGCGATTGGCTCGAAAAGATCTTTTTTAATTCGGTCTTGGGCAGTTTGGATAAAATAAAATCCTAAGAAAACTAAAACCAATGCGAAAACTAAACTTGAAACTAATGGTGAAAACGCCGAAATTAAATTAAACCGCGCATATAAAACTAAACTGGCTGATCCAGGAACTCTAGCTTCGATAACTTTCTCGTAAAAAGATCCCTTGGCTTTACATCCCAATAGATCCTGATTTGCTCCGATGACTTGTTGATCACCTTTACAAAGCTCAGCGGCAGCTGCACCACCCTGACTGATCAATATTTCAAGAAGACTTTCTGCTAAGACACGATTTTTTTGCTGGTCTGAAATACTTAATAGGTCAGCGGTCTGCTTCACGTAAGTTTGCTGTTTTGTTTCTATTGTTAAATAAGAGCGAACCGCAAATACCGACCACACAGCGAGTAAAAAAACTGCCGCGATCTTTAAAGGTCTTGATTGGTATTTTTGAAACCACTCTTTTAAAGTCATTATTTCGCCTCAAAAATATGAAGATGACCTTCATTACGTCTTAAGATTCTTTCTTCAACTTTGATTTTATCATTCCGATAAATAGCGATAGCCTTATTAAAACCGACATGCACAAACGGCACCTCTTCAAGAATTTTTCGGCTCACAGTCTTGTAAAATGAATCGAGCTTTTCTTTTTCAATAATACGACGACCTTCTTCAAGTAGTTCTGCCACCGCCACGTTATTTGTCATAGGCGAAGCGATAGCTCCACTTTTTCCGAGCTTGTGATAAATTCCATCAGGATCGCCGCTGGCGACGCCGAAGTTTCCAGGAATTAAATCGGCTTCTTCACCCTTATAAATGATGTCGATGATTTCTGCTTTTTCGACAACTCTTGATTTAGCTGAAATTTCTAAACCAATCGCTTTTAAAACTGGCTTGATTGATGCTTCCGGCGTTTCGATAAGAACTGGCGGATTTACTTTTGCAACCTCAAGAAATTCAGGAACATATTTTTTGCCAGCTTCAATAATTGAATCAACTTCTTTGTCTTCAATCCGACCAGCTTGAAAAGGCAAATAAACCTGCATATCAAATTTTGTGTAAATCGGATTTCCTAAAGCCTCGGGATTTTTCTTGTAGTATTCATAAACCAAATACTGCAAAGCCTGGCGATATTTTTTATTTTCAAAAAGATGTCCTTTTTGAGAGTTCGTATAAAAAGCGCGGTGAAGTGCATCTTGACCGACGATCGTTGAAAGATCGCTGTTTTTTTCAAGATCTTTAGAAATCGTCGCACCCATCGCATACGCAACGACATCAACTTTACCTTGCGCTAAATCACTAACTGCATCAACCGCGCGACTTGTTGAAAGAAGAATTGAATCTCGTACAGGTGTTGCAAAATAAGGATTTGGCGTAAGTTTTAATAACTCTGGGCCTAGTTCTGAAATTACATAAGCGCCTGTTCCTAAAAAGCGACCACCTACTTCTCGGTAGGCAGAGAAACGATTTCCTGAAAGCTGCTCAAGCGCCATTCGAAATGGAGTTAAAAAACGAACTTCCAGTGTTGAATCATTAATAACTTGAATGCCTGAAATCGTTCCTGTTTTTTCAAAATCGGAAAACCCTTCAACCTTATACAAAACATCAAGCAAACTATTATTTGATGATTTTGGATCGAGCTTTAGAGAAGTCTCCCAAGATTCTTTAAAATGTTTTGCAGTTAATTGAACGCCATCGGAAAACTTGCGGGACGTATCTATCACAAATTTAAATACCTTATAATCCGGCGACACGCTCCACTCTGTAGAAGCTAGCGGAACATAAACACCATTTTCGTTAAAGCCAACAAGTGCTTCAAACTGATTACTTAAAGTCAAATCTCCGACCAATGTATGCTGTAAACCTGGATGAATGCTTTTCCAAGATCCTGCGAACGCAATTTTAATTTCTTTTGGCGTATTTTGATTTGCCATAAATAACCCCAATCCCCCTAGAACAAAGAGGAGGATTATAGCGCCTCCTATTATTTTCTTATTTAGTTCTTGATGAAGCATGTTCACTTGGACTTCCAGAGATGACACTTTGTTCGTTAAAATCAATAACTCCGGAGTGTTTCAAAAGGAGTAAGTCACTTGCCATTGAGTTTTCAAGTTCAACCCCTTGAAGTCCGGTGAGCTGTGCGTACCTGGATTTAGCGTCACCGATTGTTGTGCCATAATGATTGGTCGGAATTATTCTAAAGCGCGCTTCGCTCAATTTTTGACGAAGGTTAAATGAATTCATTTCAGCTTCTAGCTCATTAGATTTTGAGTACGCGGCAGCAGCCACGCTTTTGATCGGCACATAACTTAATAGCACCATCATTATTCTTATTGTTCTTTTCACAAAGCTCTCCTTGTAAATGTTTTCTGTTCTTTTTCAGATTCTTGTTTCCAGCAACCTGGGTCAGGCCCTAAGAAGTTTCCTGTTGCTGCATAAGCTGCATTTCGATCACCACCGCATACAGAGTTAAGTGAGCACGTACCGCAAACATCAACTTTGCCCTGTCTTAATGAATGATAAATGGGGTGATTCAAAAAAATATTTTCTAATCCATCAACGATTGCATGACCTAAGCGAAGCTTTGAGCGGCTGCTCGCGATGACATAACCCTGATAATCAATGACTAAAGATTCCCAGTAACGACCACTTCGCCCAGCGCCGGGAATAACTAAATCGAAAAGCGGAGCCTGCGTTTTGCTATTTACCTGATACTTCACTATCAAGTGAATCAATTTTTGGTAAGCGACTTTAAGAGCGGAGCCTAATAAAGGCTGGTCTTCGGTATTTTCAAGTAATTTTCGCCCGTAACCTTCCGGCACGAAGCGCACAAAGTTCATCGAGCCGAAATTCTCCGACCTAGCTAATTTAAAAAAATCTTCCATCCACGGCGCTGTCTTCTGCGATAAAACAGAAAGAACATTAACCTCAAAGTTATGGCTTTGTAAAAGCCGAATGCCAGCCATCGCCTTTTCAAAATTCCCACGACCTCTTATCATGTCATGGCGAACGGCATCTGGACCATCGAGGCTAATTTGAAATTTTAAATCTGAATACGATTTAAGTTTTAGAGCTGTTGCAGCAGTCAAAAGTGTACCATTGGATAAAATGCTAATTTTTGCCACCGGCATTTCTAATTTAATAAAATCCATCAGTTGGAAAAGAAAGGGACTTGTTAAAGGCTCTCCACCGCAGATCATAACCATAGGTCGAAATTTCATTTTTAAAATCATTTTCTTATATTGAAGTAGAATATTTTTCCAATCGTTCAATGAAATTGCGCCATCATTCTTGTGGTGCGGGTGATAGCAGTGAACACACTTCAAATTACAAGCGTTGGTGATATCCAGTTGAATTGGCAGATAGCGATCTACATTAATCGCATTCAACAAAAATGATTCAATAGCATTTTTAATAAAACCCATTTAGACCCCGCTCTTGACTTCCGTCGAATCAGGAAGTGACTGTAATTCAGCGATAATGAAGTTAATTTTTTTTAGAACTTCTTGTTGAATCAGGTTAGCTTTTTCAAGTTCATTTTTCTTAAGCAGATCTAGTGCAAATGAAAGTGGTCCTGCAAGTCCCGCCACATCATGCTTAAGATCAGAAATATAAAATATGTCGTCTAAAATATATTTACTGCTCATAATGATTTCTCGTTTCTTTTTGTGTGGTCACGCTGACGTGATAACAAGGTATTCACGGAAATTTTTAATAACTTTGCTGCTTCCCGAACACCCAAACCTTTTTCTTGCACCTCTTCGATGATTCGACCTTCTAAAATTTGATTGAGTTCAAAAAGACCAGGAAAATCTTTTTCTAAAAAATTTGTTTTGGTTTTTAACAACTGCTCAACACCTAATAGCTGTGATCTGCGTGAATAGCTATTTGGCTGAAGACTTAAAAGTTTTTTCCATTCATACAATTGTGGGCGACCAAATTCATCATAGCGAGCATGGGCCACTAATCTTTCGATATCGTTTTCGATGCCCCTAATGTTACCTGGAATTTCATCTCGCATAAAATAGGTCATCAAATCCTCTGGCAAATCTTCAATACTGACATTTCGATTTTTAGATTCGCGGCAAGCATTTTGTAGAAAGCCTTGAATAATTGACGGAACATCTTCTTTGCGTTCTGATAATGCAGGCATGACCACTTCAAAGACCGAGATTCTCATATAAAGATCTTCTCTGAATTTCCCTTGGCCGATAAGTTCCTGCAAATTTTTATTAGTCGCAAAGATAAATCGTGCATTCGTTTTGATCGGGCGATTTCCACCAACACGGTAATATTCTTTTTCTTCAACAACTTTTAAAAGTTTTAACTGCAATTCTAAAGATGCATCACCGATTTCATCTAAAAAAATGTCGCCGTCACGGGCTACATCCAGAAGACCAGCCTTAGTTTGCTTTGAAGCATCGGTAAATGCCCCAGGTTCAGTTCCAAATAAAATCGCATCCACCAGTGTTTTTTCCGTGGAAGCAATATTAAGCTGAACAAATTCTCTTTGGGCTTGCTCAAGAGCCGTTTTGCTTAATTCTGAAATTCTTCGGGCGGCGGCCCCTTTTCCAAGACCAGTTTGTCCCAAAATTAAAACTGGACGCTTGCTTTCGCTCATAGCTAAAAATTTATGATCAAGTCTTTGCATCGCCGGAGACTGACAAACGTAATTTGAATACAAACCCTTTTTTGTAGGAACGGACGCTTTAGTTTTTAACATTTCGTCTACATACACTTCTAAAGTTTTTTTGATAACTTCAACTCGTAGCTCGCGTTGGCTTTCGTCATTTGTTTTATACAAATAATTTGAGGCGCCATTTTTCATGGCCTGCGCCACATCTTTTGTTGATGTGTCCGCAGTCAGCATAACAATCTGTGTCAGCGGCTGGATGGATTTAAACTCTGTGATGAAGTCGACCCCTGAGATTTTATTTTTATTCTGATCTTGCCCCAGATCTTTATCTAACAAGAATAAATGAATTTCATTTTTATCTAAAATATCTTTGGCTGCATCAACAGTGCTTACAATAAAGAATTTAAAATTTTCTTTTGAAGGCATTTTGCGATCAGAATAAATTGTGCTTAAGATATCTTTACACATTTCTTCGGTGGTCAACTGCCACATAGTTTCATCATCTAAGATGAGAATATGAATTTTGTTTGCTTGCACTAACATCCCCAGAACCCCTGTCGTTAAGACATGCAAAACATAAACGAGATTTCTCAGAAAATAAAACTAATTTGTCTCAATTATAAATTATTTATGTATCAAGTTTTTTATCCAATGTTTCAAACATTGAAGCACTTTCGATCTATGAAAATTTTTCTCGATAGTGGTATTTTCACTTTTAAATTCAAGCACTTAGAATTTTTAATGACGAATTGAACTCCGCTGGCACGGTACTTGTCTATTAAGGGATTGTAGCTGATCGCAAATACGAAATCAAACTGGGGGAGTTATGAATAGTATGAATCAAGGATCAAATAATTTAGTCATGAAGGAAGCCAATTTCAAGGTGTGTTGCTGTAGAAGCAAAGATCTTGTTAAATTCGATGTCGATTTTTTCTGTATGGACTGCGACTGGAATTCAATTCTTTTCGATGTGTACTCGGGAAATTTTGAAAAGCGAATTGCCTTAATGTACCAAAAACCAAAATCAGAAAAACCAATCAGATCTAAAAGTAAACTCATCCATTTGTCGTCAGTTGAATCAAACGATGATGACGATGCAAGTGTCGCCTAAAAATACTTTTTAACCAAAGGCAAAATATGAGTTTAGCACAGTTGATAATCGAAACCGAAAGCGAAGAATCCAAAAATTTACGGCACCTTAAGATCATTTCAAAATTTTGGAGCCCAAAGCAATGGGCGCTGTATTTAAAAACAATTGAATCCACTAATAACGAGGAGGAAATCTATGTCGGTTCAACCAGTGATCTTGAAAAATTCGTCGCCCGAAAATCATATCTTGGCTTTGTGCCCGCAGAGCCAACCGAAACAACAATTAATTTCAACAAAACAACGGAGAAAAAATAAAATGGCAGCAACCTTATTAAACTCACGGACGCTACTTAAGAAATTAAGCGATTTGATTCGTAAAGAATGGGCTCGCGGTGAACGAATTGATAATGCGATTCGCGAGGCTCGTGCAAAGCCAGTTTCGATGTATGAACAGTTTAATCATCACAAGTGGTAGTCGATTATATTTTTTTACTTTCAAGGGGGATGCGCAATGAACAAAGCTAATGTTAAAAATCGTTTTCATATTTACACAGGATATCGCGATGGCTCCAATATCAAAAATGAACTGCAAGCCGGTGAAGCCTATGAAGTTGACGGCGTAAAACGCCCTTTCTATATGTTAAAAATGTGGGCTTTTCCCAGAGACGTTTTTTATCTTTGTCCAAATCGTGGTGAAGTCGGCAATTTTACTCTTTTTGCAAAAAAGATCGGTGAAGAAAATGATCCGACTTTCAGACGTCCTGTTGGCTTTGGTTTTATATCTTGTGATTTGAAAAAACATCTTGAAATTCAATTCACGTTTCCACGTCAGCGAGTCTTCATGAGTCTATTTCCTGATAAAATCACAATTGATAGTCTATTAGGAGCCGACGGCGGAGTGGTGGCCTAATGGAAGTGAAAACTCGTGCGCCCATTACCCTTTTATACAGATGCGATCTTCGCGACACGGCCATTTTGGTTGGTCTAGTGCAATCACGTATCGCAATCGGTACAATTGCCTACACCGGATCAATTGAGATTGGATATTTAGAATATCTGCGTTTAGTAAACTCGTGGCTTGAAAATAAAAAGCAGCCAGTCATTCTGATTCACCCGTATTTGACCTACGAACAACTTGAAAAGGTAGTGACGAATCCACTTCCTGAATGGGGGTGGAGCGATGAAGAATGCAAAGCTGCGATTAAGCTTGCGGGACTTCCACTGCCCCCGAAATTTTAGTTCAGACTTATTTGAAGTTACGCTACCAACAAACATTATTTTCTGACTCCAATTATTATCCCAAAACTTATTTTCTAGATGCGATCACTATCGTAGTCGCATCTAGAAAATAATTATCTTTATTCATAAAAAATAAATTCTTTTTCTAATCTAAAAATTAAAAAGCTCCACAAAATTTCAACAAAGGGAGTGCTCATGAAGCTGTCAAAAACGGCCTTTTACTCGTTACTTACGTTCTCAATATTACTGGTTCCTGCAGTTGGGTATTGTAGTGTGGAATCAACCCTTGGCGCTATTCAGTCAAAGCTGATTAACGTCATTTTACCTCTGGCCGCCGTGCTGGGGCTGGTCGCTTCGGCGTTTTCTTTTTTTACTGGAAATCCAAATGCTAGATCACATTTGTGGCTGGCTATCATCGGTGCATGTGTGGGTTTTGGTGCGCCAAGTATTATTGCGTTTGTTCGTGGCGTTGTGAACTAAGCCCCTATTTTTTTTCAAGAGCCGCTTCAATATTTAAAAAGGGATTTATGGCGCTTCGATCTGAACCCACTAGTAAAAGTCTTGAAAAGAAACTTTTGATTTTAGGATTTGAAGTTCCCGATGTGTTGGCCATTTTTTTGTTACTGTCCATTTTAAATTTTATTTTCGGACAGACAAATTACAAACTTTTTTTAGTCTGGCTACCAGTTGCGACTGTTGCCATCGTTTTACGAATCAGCAAACGTGGTAAGCCTGACAACTATCTTCTTCATTTAATTAAATTCCATATGCGTCCGAAATATTTGTCTTCGTTTAATGAACCTACAAAAAATGAACCACCAAAATTTAGAAAGAAATTAAAATGAGCCAAACTTTAGCTGATTATTTACAAATTTGGGGATTTGAAGAAGACTTTGTCATTTTCTCTGACGGATCGCTAGGGTTTGGCTTTGATTGTGTGCCAGTCGATATTAGTTGTTTCAGCGATGAACAAAGTGATTCATTTTCCGAACGTGTTGGTCAGTTTTTAAATAGTTTACCCGCAAACACAGACATTCAGTTTGTTCAGGATATTGAACCTGGGAATGACAAAGTCATCGAGAAGCATTTTAGCCTTTCTGAAAATTCAAAAAATGAAATTGCAAAATCGCTATGCCTTGCTAGAGTAAATCGCTTAAAAACCGACGACCAGAACGGCGCGCTACCGCGACATAGCTTAAAAGTTTTTATTCGTCGTCCGTTATCGCAAAACCTCGTCGAAAAGCCAAAAATTTTTTCTAAAGAAAGATTGTTTCAATCCATTTCTGATGAACGCATGGCGCGCGAGATTCAAATCACGACAAGACTTCGTGAAAATGTCTGTCAGGGGCTTTCATCACTGAATATTAATGTTAAACAACTTTCTGCCGATGAAACGGCGGCCATTTTATATCATCAATGGAATCCATCTAGACGTTTGCAATTTAAAAATTATGATCCCGAAGAACTTAGACAAAGTCTTTTATTTTCTGATATTGGTATTTCGCTGAATGGATTTGTTATCGGAACAACACATTTTCGGGTGCTTTCACTTAAAATTTTACCTGACCAAACATTTTCTTGCATGGCTGCAAGCTTAAGGGAACTTCCATTTAATTCTAGACTATTCGTTACTGTTCATAGTCCAGATCAAATGAAAGAAATCGAAGGCTTACAAACTCAACGGCGTATTGCGTATTCAATGGCTGTCGGCAAAAAAACCGGCGTCTCTGATATCGAAAGCACTGCTAAGTTTCAAGATCTTGAAGGACTTCTTGAGCAAATGATTGCTCAAGGTCAAAAAGTATTTCATGCCTCCATTTCGATTTTACTTAAAAGTGAAAATGAAGACGAACTTGAAAATCAAGTCGATTTGTCATTAGCAAAATTTCGTGAAATGGGCGGAGCCGAAGCCTTAACGGAAACTCTGGCTGCGTTCGATATTTTTTCACAAATGGCTTTGCCAAATGCTCGATTGAAAGAGCGAGTCAAAAAAATTAAAACCGCAAACTTATGTGATTTGATTCCGCTGTATGGACCGTGGCCTGGACACACCAAGCCCAGTATTTTATTGAAATCACGCCAAGGAAGTCTTCTTAGCTTTAACCCGTTCGATTCAAATTTAAGTAATGCCAATCAATTAGTAAGTGGTGCTTCCGGAAGCGGAAAATCAGCGATGATTAATATTTTGCTAATGCAGATGCTAAAAGAAAACCCGAAGTTATTTTTTGTTGATATTGGTGGGTCTTATAAAAAACTAAGCGAGAACTTAGATGGTCAATATGTTGAGTTGGGGGTTAACGATCTATTGTCTGTAAATCCCTTTGATCTGGGCCTAAATGAAAAAACGCCGTCATCACAAAAAGTAAAATTTCTACTGGGCTTAGTTGAGCTGATGACCAAAGAAGAAGGTGCAGACCGCTTGCCCAAATTAGCCCGCGCTGAAATAGAAGCCTCTATTCAGAAGGTGTATCATCAGAATAGTACTCCAAGGTTATCTGACCTACGAACAATCTTAGCCAATCACCCCGATATGGAAATAAAAAACTATGCGAAAATTTTAGGTCCTTGGTGCGGTGATACTCCTTACGGAAAATTCATTGATCGTAAAACCACAATTGAATTAAACAACGACATCATCGCTTTTGATCTAAAAGGTCTTGAAAGTTACCCAGATCTGCAAGGCATTTGTCTTTATATCATTACTGATCTTGTTTGGCGCGAAGTTCAAAAAGATCGTTCGCAAATGAAATTTCTTGTTTTTGATGAGTGTTGGAAACTTTTAAAAGATGAAGCTGGCCTTGGTTTTATGGAAGAGGTTTTTAGAACCTTTCGTAAATACAATGCCTCGGCTATTGCCATCAGCCAAGACTTAAACGATTTTTTAAGCTCAAAAATTTCATCGGCCCTTTTACCAAATTGTTCAGTAAAATGGATATTAATGCAGAGCCAAAGTGACTTCACGAAAATGCGTGAAGCATTGGGCCTTAATGACAACGAAGTGGCCCTTATTCAGTCGTTGCACCAAGAAAAAGGTAAATATTCAGAGGCTTTTTTATTAGCGGGGCCTGATCGCCGAACTGTAGCCGTCATTGAACCCACACCGCTTGAGCTTTGGATTGCAACGACCGATCCTCGTGACCTGACCTTGATCGAAAAAACAAAAACTGAAAATCCAGATCTTACTCAACTTAATGTTTTAAAATTACTTGCAGAAAAATATCCAGCCGGTATTTCTGCTCATGAAAATCGGAGTCAAAGATGAAAAAAATAATTTTAATTTTTTGCTCTTCATTTTTATTATACGCACTTCCGGCCAAAGCGGATATCTTTGGCGGAGACGTAGCCGTTTTATTACAAATTTTATCAAATGCTCTTCAGCAGCTGGCCGAGCTTAAGGGCATTGTTGATAACGGCAAAGATAATTTAAATCTTATCCGCGACATCAATCGTGGTATCAACGATTCACTGAACCTAATTCGAACGATCAGCCCGAATACAGATCCAGGTCTTTACAAGGATTGGGAAAAAGCTTCTGAATCTTTAAGTAAACTTGAGGATATCTACGGAATTACAATTGATTCGAAAGATTCCAGGGTTCAGCACGACACCGACCAAACGGTAGCTGAAGCCATTTCGCTGAATAATAATCTTTATAAATACACAAAACAAATTGATCAGATCGGCGAACTTGTTAAATCGCAAAGCCATTCCGTATCACCAGGAGGAGCTGCCAAGTTAACGGCGCAGTCCTTGGGTGTTATGTTAAATTTGCAAAATGAAATGCTTCGAACCCAGGCCACAGGCTTAAAACTTCAAGCGCAATCTTTAGCCATACAAAATCGAAAAGATAAAGAACGAACCAGACAGATGGTCAACAATGCCGATCAGCTAAAACAAGCGATGGGCGGTGTTGAGGCAAAGTTTGAATTGCCGAGGTTTGAATAATGGATATCAGTTGGATTTCCGGCGAAGCAAAAACGCTGCATGATTTTTTTGTTTCGATCTTTTATTTACTATCGACTATTTTACTTTTGATTGGAGTATTGATTGAATATTTCAAATTTCCTTTGGGTGGGACACCTGGGTTTTCCCAACTTGTTGGCCGAGTCCTTGTCGCCGCAATTTTGCTAGCGGCTTATCCAGAAATTTCAAATACAGTGGCTGCTGTTTCAGATAGTGTGGCCGAAAAAATTGGAAATCTTAATAGTTTTCATCACGTTTTAGAAAGTGCGGGAGCAGCCCTTAAAGAACATAGTTGGTCGTGGACATCTATTGGCGACACGCTGTTATCGGTTGTTTCATACGCTGCTTATTTAATTTTGTATGTAACAGTTTTCTTTTTTGACGCAGCCATAGTCTACTGTCTTGTGCTGCTTTATATATTTTCGCCGATTATGATCGCTTTTTATATTTTACCGCAAACTGCGCCGATGACATCAGGACTTTTTAGAACGCTGTTTGAAGTCGCTACTTGGAAAATTGTATTTGCGGTTCTGGGAACACTTTTATGGAGCACGGCTTTAAATAATTTCAAAAATTCAGGTCAGGGAAATTTTATTACGCTTCTTGCCCTGACTTTGATGCTGACTTTTTCTGTCGTTCTGACTCCGATTGTCGTGAAAAGTTTAATATCTGGAGCCCTTTCTAGTATGGCGACCCAAACTGCTGGGCTTGCAGCTGTTGGTTTGTCGGCAGGTTTTCTTAGCCCAGTTGCAATGGCGGGACTTGCTAAGGCTGGGACTGCAAAAGCTGCTGGTAGCACTTTGAAATTAGCTGGGCGCGGCTATCAGGCGTCGAAAAAAGGTCTATCGAAAGTTAAAAGTAATTTTACAAAAAAATTACCTGCAAAAATCGAATCTGATCAGTCTGAAAAATCAAATCAGCCAAAAGATTAAATTATAAAAAAGGAGTTCTATGCGCTTCTCAACAGCCTGGGCAAAAACTGCTGCGCAAAATGTAACACTAAAAGTTGCGACCGTTACGTTAGCAGGTATTTCGATTGTGCAGTTATCTGTTATTGCAGGGCTTGCCATCAAAGATCCGCTAGTGATTGAGCGATCTTGTTTTTCAAAGAAATCAGTCCTAAAAAAGGTTGAACCTACCCAAGACGAAATCAGATCATTTTTAACCGAGTCTATTCCTATGCGTTTTGATTCTAATGGCGTGTTTGTCGATGGCTGGCTTGCCATCGAAGAAGCCATTGCTCGCGAAAAAGAGATGGCCACACTCAAACAGCGGCAAATGATCCAAAAAGTTTTAGTAACCGATGTTAAATTCGACGCAAAAGATATTTTTGTTACAACGGATCGAATTATGTCAGTTGGAAAAATTAAATCGGTGCTGCCGTTAAATTTAAAGATCGTTATTCAGCAAACAAGTCGAAGTGAATCTAACCCCTATGGTCTTATTCTAAGTTCAATTTCACAAGTTGAAGAAAAGGAAGATAAAAAATGATAAAATCAACTTTATTTTTATACTTATCCCTTGTTCCAAAAATATTTGCTGACAATGTCAAAACAATCAAACTTTGCGAAAAAAACGTGGCAACAGCCTATGTGTCACCACGCGGAACCGTTTTTGAATTTCCAACAGAGCCTGAAAAAGTTGTATTAGGAACCAAAAACTCATTTTCAATTGTGTATATAAAAAGTGACCTCGCCATTTCGCCAGCGACGTTAAGTTCTAGATCAAATCTCTTCGTCTATTTACAAGGAAGACGATTCGTGCTGGATCTTGTTACGTTGGCTGGTGGTGGCGTGAGTCTTTATTTTATTAAAGACTGCGACGCCGACCGAATCAAACCGGAGACAAAAGATGCAAAACGAAAACAATGATGTCGAATTCGTCAGTGAACCAAAAGTAGAAAGCCGATTCGGTTTTCAAAAATCATCAAAGAGTCTATCAAGCAGTACAATAAAAGTTCTTATTGCGGGCGTCGTCATTTCGCTTGCGACAGTTTTATGGATAAAAACACCAGATCGTCCAGATCATGAATCCAGCGGAGTCAAAACACCCGAGTCATCGGAAATTGGGTCAAACACTCAAGTGTCCGTTGATAATTATTCAGTAGAGCAAGACAGCAATCAGTTGAAAGAAAAAAATAAAAAACAGAAATTAAAAGTTGTTATTAGACTTCCAGGTCTTGAAAAAATAGATCGTACTCGGCTAAACCAAATCCCTCCAGGTAGCGAGGTCAAAGCAAGATTACTAACTGGTGCCTCGAACGGATTGATCCGGGCAGAAATTTTAGAATCTTTGAAAGTCAGAGGTGAAACTTTTGTCACAGCAGGCGAAACACTTATCGGCCAAGGACAATCAACAGAAGAAAGATTATTTATTCACTTTTCCCAAGTAATTCATCGCGATGGATCTTTTGAAACAATTCAAGCACAAGCCGCAGACAGCGAAGATAAAACCGCTGGTCTAAAAGGTTCCAAAGTTGCACGGTACGCCATGAAATACAGTGCAGCCGTCGGCCTAAACTTTGTCGGCGGAATGACCGAAGTCCTACAAGACAAAACTACGGTCGGCCAACAAGCTGTCGCAGAGCCGAGTGCAAAGAACGCACTTCTAAACGGAGCCAGTCGAGCAACGATTGAAATGGCAAACGATACGATGACAAATCTGCGAAATCACCCGCCACCGATTAATATCGAAGCTGGCCAGGAAATTATTGTGATTTTTGAAAGTGGCACGCAGTAGCGAAAAATTTAAATTCGATAGAAATAATTTTCACATGCCAAATTCACGAATGGACTAATAAAAATGATTAAACAACCAGATCCGCTTTTTCGCTTACAAAAAACATTAAAAAATATCCGTCTTCTATTTTCGCCATTCGAGGAGCTATATTTTGGAGTTTTGAGCAATACGATTCCGTGGCATATCTGCGCAGGTTGGATGATTGGCACAACAGTCGTCCTTGTTTTTAAAATAGATCATCTAATTCTTTCGCATACACGTTTTAATAATCTGTACCCTTACTATCCGATACTTTACAAAATCTACGCGTTTTGTCTAACGACTTTGGGCTTTTGGTGCTGGGCTTGGAATCAAGTTCGTATCAAACGTGAAAAATTAAAAACTTTAACCGCCGCTTTTAAAAATGCGGGACTTGAATCAAAAATCGGCCGTCTGCCAAATCTGGTTTCTGATTTTGCACTTGATCCGATCATTCGAAAAATGCGAGTTACAAATGCTGGGTTTCCCGTATCAAAATTTCAAGAGCAATCAAAGTATCTTGAATCTGAACTTGGCATCTATATAGACGTCATCAAAGAAAATCGTGAGACCCGAATTATTGAAATGATTTATTCCCATTTTCCAATGCCAGAAAACATTCTTTACACACAGGAGGAAGCAATACGTACTTTAGAATTTATGGTCGGTCGAACTCGGGCTTATACTTTGACAGAAAATTTTCGTAATACGCCACACTTATTAGTCGCCGGACAAACTGGCGGTGGTAAGTCAACTTTTCTACGACAACTGATTGTTCATGTACACCTTAATGATAAAACTGCGAAGTTTTTATTAATTGATTTAAAGGGCGGTCTTGAATTTTCACTATTCGAAAGTCGAAAGCAATTTATCGTTGTGCCAAGTGTACTTGCCGCCATTGAAGAATTGAAGTCTATTGATAAAATTCTTGATGAACGCATGGCACTTATTAAAAAAGAGAAGTGCAAAGATATTGATGGATACATCAAAAAAATGACTGACAAAAAATCAGTTTTTCTTAATCGCCAATTTGTTGTCGTGGATGAAGCGGCTGAAATGTTTTTAGCTGGGCATCATGCAAACTCGAAAGACATTCAAGTTGCGCGCGGAATTTTAAGTCGAATCGCACGTCAAGGTCGTGCTGTCGGCGTACACTTGATTGTTGCAACTCAACGTCCTGATTCTAGATCTCTTGATCCACAAGTGAAAGCCAATTTAACCGGAGTTCTTTGTTTTCAAATGATGAATGATGCTTCAAGTATTGCAGTTCTTGGTAACGGTCGTGCAACGGATCTTCCTAAAGTTCCAGGTCGTGCTATTTGGAAAAACGGAATCGAAATGCTTGAAGTGCAAACTCCATTTCTAACGCCGGAAGAGGCTGAAAAACTTCTTGGTCCAGCAGACAATGAAAAAAAAGCGGTTAAAACTTCCGCTTTAAAAGATGTAACCAATTCAATCGACAACACCTCAAATAATTCAGATACGCTACATCTGAATAACAACAACACCTTAAATAGCATTAACAAATCAGGCATCGAGACTGACTGATTACTTTAATCTAAGACAAGGGTGAAAATGGAAAACAATACTAAAAAAAGAAAAACAAACCATGTTGCGACTGATCGTGATCTGTTGATATTTAAGTTTCTCTGGAAATGGAAATCCGTTTCGACACGAGCTATTGCAAAAAAGTTTTTTCCAGATGCTACTCCTTATTCAGCCTACATCCGACTGACACGTCTTCATAATGTCGGATTCATCGAACCGATTCAAGTTGAAGAAAAAGGCCAAGAAGTGTGGGCTCTGTCGAAGAAAGGTTATCTGAAAATTCGACCTCGTATGGTTGAACTTGCTGTCGATGGATTTAAGTCTGAAAATTATTACCATGACTATATGGCAACGGCATTTCATCTTGGTGAATGGCTGACTGATCAACCAAAGTCAGCGCAAACATTTAGTGAGCAACAATTGCGACGTATTCCTCTAGAACTTTGGCCGAATTGGATTCCGCAATCAAATACGCACAGACCAGACGGTTACTCACATTTCGCGAATTCAAATAAAAATTATACAGCAGCATTCGAGGCCGAGCTTTCTGCAAAAGGACTTGCGCGGTATGAGCGAACAATTGCATTCTATGACGGTCAGGCAGAAATTCATTTTGTGTTTTGGTTGGTTGATTCAATTGGTATCTACAATTTAATTGCACGTGCATTTGAAAAATATCATGGTCGTGAATGGCAGAAGCACCACTTTATTTTACTGGGTGACTTCCGCCAAAAAGGCTGGACGTCATCATTCATCAACGGACAATATAAGGGACAATCCCTAGCTGGCATACTAGGCTACAATAGTCCTACAAAACCGCTACAAAACTGCTACGGAAGTAGCGTTTCTGAACTGCTAAATAATCAAAAAAGACCAGTCGCCTCAAGCACTTCCGCACCCACGCCAAAATCCAAATAATACTGACTGACCTATGCGTCCCTACAGTCCGCATACATCCCCAATCCATTCATCCAACCTAATCACCCCTCCGATCATTCCCTCATCTATCATTTATAAAAATCATCAAAAGCCGCCAAACAATTAACTAAAGGATTTATTTATGGACATGAAAATTCAGGCGGTATTGATTTCTTTAACTTTACTTTTAAATGGCTGTGCAACGGCAACGAAATCACTTTTATTAGGCGCAGCGGTGGGTGGCGTCGCTGGTGGCGCGATCGGACAAAATCAATCTCAGAATAATGAAGGTGCTGCTGTCGGTTTGGCTATTGGTGCTGGCATCGGGAGTTTAATTTCTTATCTAGCTTATAAAGATAAAAAGTCAAAGCCAGAGGATGGCAGTAAATTTAAAATTGATGAAGATAAATTTCCCTTTCTAACAAAGCCAAAAATTCACTCTATCATTGTCCCTGATACCATTGAAGGTAACAAGTACATCGAATCACACAAGATTTATATTTTGGACGACCCAGGCAGCTGGAGTCGTTAACCGGCTAACGAAATAAACTTTCAAGAGACACGAACTTTTTTCAAAAGGATTCGTCGTGAACAATCAGCACTATCAACTGCGCCTTGGTGATTCGCTTGAAATTTTAAAAACAATTCCTTCAAACTCAGTCGATGCACTTGTGACTGACCCTCCTGCTGGTATCGGTCTATTTGGTATTGAATGGGATAAAGACAAAGGTGGTCGCGATCAATGGATTTCTTGGCTCAGTAAAATCATGTCGGAATGTTATCGGGTTTTAAAACCAGGCGCACATGGATTTGTCTGGGCCTTGCCGCGAACTTCGCATTGGACCGGATCAGCCATTGAGTCATCAGGTTTTATTATTAAAGATGTCGTTACCCATGTTTTCGGAAGTGGGTTTCCGAAAAACAGTGTCCTAGAAAAAGCTATTAACCGAGTCAAATACACTGACACTGATTTTTTATTCAAAGCTACGGCATGGATAAGAAACCGACGTGATGAATTGAACTTAACAAATAAAGAATTGGATTCTATCGCAGGTGTAAAAGGCGGCGCTTGTCACTGGACCGCCAGCGGTAATAACAGCCAACCCAACGTGCCGACAAAAGAACGTTGGGAAAAATTATCTAAAGTTTTAGGACCCGCACCGGATTGGCTAGAATCCCAGATTCAACCCTCATTCAAACAAAAAAACTTTCGTAAAAACTTAAACTTTGCTTTTAATCCTGAATCCGAATGGCGCGGCTGGGGCACGGCATTGAAGCCAGCTAGCGAAAATTGGATTTTGGTTCAAAAACCAATTTCAGAGCATAACATCGCAGCCAACATTAAAAAACATGGCGTTGGCGGAATTAATATTGATGATTCTAGAATTCCGGTGATCGGAAAAATTCCATCGACTTCAAATTTAAATTTTTTAGATGGAGGTCTTCTTTGGGATAATTCCAAACGAAGTACGAATTCAGTTTACAATCAACACCCCAAAGGTCGATTCCCTGCAAATTTTTTAATAACAAAAACTGATGACGAAACTAACCCTGCCGAAATCCTAAATACACAAAATGAAGATGGTCTAGACGTTTCAAAATATTTTAAAAATTTCAATCCTGATATTCCATTTTATTACTGCAAGAAATCACCAAAAAACGAAAAAGGCGAATTCAATTCACATCCAACTGTTAAACCAATTAATTTGATGCGCTATCTTTGCAAAATGATTACACCACCAAGCGGTTCAATCGTTGATCCATTCATGGGATCTGGCAGCACAGGAATTGCCGCAATTCGTGAAGGTTTTAAGTTTTTGGGAATTGAGAAAGATCAAACCTATTTCGACATCGCTGAAAAGCGATTGAAAGGTCAAAAGTATGAATGAAGAAAATGACAACAGCGAAGCTTTAGTAAAATCTCGCCGTGATAACGTCGCTTTGCATGAGCAATCGGTTCAAAAAATAAATGCCTGGATCGAGCAAGTAAAGACAAAGAAAAAAGGCGTTAAAATTTCTAAAAAAGATTTTATTAACTGGCTGATCGAAAAAACTCCTGATGCTCTTTCAAATGCTGACATGAACGCGGTTATTGATAAATTCTATGACGAAGAGATTTTTCTGCGACAACTTCTTCGAGAGGTCAAAAAAGCAAGGCTCGATGGTTACTCCGAACCTTCGCTAGAATTTGTTGTTAAGACTAAAAAAGTAGATCAAAGGAAGGAAGAACTCCCTGTGTTGGTTGATTCCAATAAAGCCGACGAATAATTGAAAAGTTATTCAGTTTTCGACATCAACTCAGAAATTTTCTGAAGACGTTTTGAAAATCGTTGCAGCATCAAACTCAGTCCATAAAATTCTTCTGGACTAAAATCAGAAGTACCAAGATTTCTAAAAAGTGCGCTGTAGCCGGACATTTCGATGTGCATTTCCCAAATGCGCTCTTGACTCTTTTTTAGTATTTCGGCATCGCTTTGTTGAGTTTTCATATAAGTCCTTGTCGTAAATTTCTATAACAATAAGGCTTCCTTTTTTATCTCTGTCCAACGAAATCTAAATGTGCAAATGCACATTTAGATTTTTCTATTTTCGGCGTCCATTTTTTTCACTCTGAAATTATTTTTTCAGACAGACATCTCGCCTTCAAAATTATTTGGAGCTAACGTGTTAACTGATGAACCCGATTCTAATATTGATTCAGATGGCCGAGTCTGTCGTTCTTGTGGACTCAGAAAAATGTGGGCTGAATTTCATAAAAAAGAAAATGGGATTAATGGCAGACATAGCCAGTGTGCAGATTGCACAAAGAAAGCAAAAGTGAAAGCTCGCAGAAAAAACAAAATTCCTAAAACGCTTTCGCTGAATATGGTTGATATTTCTGCCTGCACTTTATCTGAATCTTTTGTTTCTGATTCTCAAGCTGAAGCTAAAATTGACAAATTATTAAGAGGACTTGTTTACGACACAATTTTTGAACTGAATGGAGACGACGATGAACGCAGCTCTACGCGCAAATGAACCAAAACTAAAAATTGGCTGGGCCTTAATGAGGGTTTCAACAAAAGATCAGGCACTGGTCCAGCACGGATCACTTGAACAACAACGGCACATGCTAGAGCGTTGGTCCACTCAACAAACTGAAGTGACAGGTCAGACCTACGAGATCACACGTTTTTTTGAAGAAGACATCAGTGGTCGTGGTAAGTCATTGCATAAGCGTTTGGCGTTAGTGGAGATCGAACGAGCCATTGACAGTAAAGCCATTGATTTTTTGGTTTTTGAAAAGGTAGATCGACTAGCGCGAGATATGATTTACAATCTGGGTTTAGTCAAAAAAGCTAATGCTAATGGTATCGAAGTTCATGAGTTTGAATCTGGAAAGATTGACTTGCGTGATCGTGGCAGCCGCTTAGGTTTTAATATTAAGAATTTGTTAGCTGAAGAATACAGTCTAGAGCTTGAAGAGAAAATCACAAAAAAGCAACGTGAAGCCCGTGTTAATAACGGCAAGGATACTTCGACAAGCCCTATTCTGGGGCTCGATCCGCATCCAGGTAAACGCTGCATGTATATCATCAATCAAAAAGAGAAAAGAATAGTTGAACAACTATTTGAATATTTTTTGAAAAGCGGTTCATTAGTTGATACTGCGAACTGGGCTAATGAAAAAGGCTTTCGTACAAAAATTCGATGGACAAAAGAAAGTGCAGATCAAAACGGAAATATTATTAAGCCTAAAGAAGTTGGCGGCGAAAAGTTTGATTCCAAAAAAATTAGATATTTGCTATCCAATCAAAAATTACGCGGTCATGCCCGATTTAAAGATTCGTGGAATCAATTTCCTAAAATGCAAGATGCCGAAGGTTTCGTTAGTTGGAGTTATGCCCATGGCCCTGTTTTGTCGCCAGATCTTTTTCAACAAGTTGAAGATTTACTTACAACCCATAGTCTAAAAGATACCAGACAGCGTGAGCACTTTTATTTTCTTTCAGGTATTTTATTTCATGAAGATGGGGCTCGGTATCAGGGAACTCCCGTCACTGCTAAAAATATTTATTATTACTATTGTCCGAAGCACAAACAAAGAATCCGAAAGGATATGATCGAAGATTTAATTTTTAAAAGAATTAAAGAATACCTTGAAAATAGCGAGCTACTGCCAAAACTGATTGGCACAGCTCAATCTCATAAATCGGCGGGTCTTCCATTTGTGCAGGAAGAAATTTCTGAAATTCAGAACAAACTTAAAGATTGCACGAAGGTTATCGAAGGTTTTTCGACTATGCTTCGAAAGTCCGTACTTATGGGGGGTGATGGGGCTGAAATCATTATCCGAACCCTAACAGAAGAAAAGGAAG
This sequence comes from Pseudobdellovibrio sp., assembly GCA_049301055.1. GTDB lineage: Bacteria > Bdellovibrionota > Bdellovibrionia > Bdellovibrionales > Bdellovibrionaceae > Pseudobdellovibrio. The sequence continues at coordinate 39,961 of JBAQKN010000024.1, forward strand.
CGGCGCAGAAAGAGGCCCTTCTGCTGCAACGGCAGTTGGATACCTTAGAAATTAAGAAAAAAGGCATTTTGGACGAAAAAAAGGGACCAGCTTTGGCTCAAAAAATCAAAGCGGTCATAAAAACTTTGGATCAAAAGTCAGATGTAGAAAAAAGACAGGTCTTACAGTCGATAGTCAAAAAGGTAATTGTATATGGAAAATCAAAAATCGAGCTTATTTTGGTAGGAAGTTCTGACGAACACGGCAGTGGCTCAGCATCGAATGGCAATGGAGGGAAAGTTTTGAGTTTTGGGCATGGGGTGGCCTCCTACTCAGCGCCGCTGAGCATGGAAAGTGGCAATTTAAAATTTTCGGAAAAATCGGATTATGAAGGTGTCACACTTGAGGCCGCTAGTTTCAGTAGTGGCAAAATGGCGGGGTGGACGAGACTCGAACTCGCGGCCTTCCGCGTGACAGGCGGACGTTATAACCAACTTAACTACCACCCCGTTAGGTGTGTAAAGCGAAGTTCTAAATATAAGGATTTTCAGTTAAATTTCAAGGGTTAATTTTTAGTTGCGTATTAAAAATGCATTTTATAATTCGTCGGGGCAAATTGTTGCCCTTCGTCCGGCTCTGTGGCTAACCTATGCTCTAAACTTATAAAAAATCTGCATTAAGATTTAGAAAAAGACTACACGTGACACTAGAAATACCAAAAAGAGATAAAGTAGAAAAGTTATTATGGCTTGATATGGAAATGACTGGTCTTGATGTTAACAAAGAGGTCGTCATTGAAGTCGCCTGCATTGTTACAGATCTAAATTTTCGTGAATACGAATCTTTTGAAACTGTTGTGAAGCAACCGCAAGCGTATATTGACCGTATGGACGCCTGGAACACAGAACATCATGCGAAGTCAGGCTTAACTGCCAAGATTCCATTCGGCATTGAACCAGAGAACCTAGAGTACCGCCTGCTTGATATCATTGATCGTCACTTTGCGGAAGGTTTAAACAACCCACGCATGCGCCCTATTTTAGCTGGAAATTCGATTAATCAAGACCGTGTGTTTATTGAACGCTATTTTCCAAAAGTGGCATCACGCCTTCATTATCGAACTCTTGACGTCAGTAGCTGGAAAATTATTTTTAGTGCAAAGTATGATTTTGAATATAAAAAAATGAATTCGCATCGCGCTTTAGATGATATTCGCGAAAGTATCAGCGAATTAAGAACCTACGTAGATAAAATCCATTTTGAATAATTAATTATTCAAAATGGATTTATTTTAAAAAATATTAGTATCGGTAATGATCTGGCTTAAACGGACCCGCTTGGTCTAAGTGTAAATACTTAGATTGCTTGTTCGTTAATTTAGTTAACGTTACACCCAATTGACCCAAGTGAAGTGCTGCCACTTTTTCGTCTAATTGTTTTGGTAAACGGTAAATTCCAACATCTTGGTACATTTTATTATTTGTATAAAGTTCGATTTGCGCCAAAACCTGATTTGTAAATGAGTTACTCATTACAAAAGAAGGGTGACCTGTTCCACAACCTAAATTCACTAAACGGCCTTTAGCTAAAACAATAATTTGACGGCCATTTTTTAATGTATGGATGTCTACTTGAGGTTTAACTTCGCGCATTTTTGAATTTTTATTTAACCAAGCCATATCGATTTCGATATCGAAGTGACCAATGTTACAAACGATTGCGTTGTCTTTCATTTTAGAAAAATGCTTTTCAGTAATAATATCGCAACAACCAGTAGCTGTTACAAAAATATCTGCACGAGAAGCCGCATCGTCCATAGAAACAACTTCGTAACCTTCCATAGAAGCTTGTAAAGCACAAATTGGATCCACTTCAGTAATTAATACGCGCGCACCTAGGCCACGCATAGAAGCTGCAGAACCTTTTCCTACGTCTCCGTATCCAGCAACCACAACAATTTTACCAGCAATCATCACATCTGTTGCGCGTTTTACGCCATCAGCAAGTGATTCGCGGCAACCGTACAAGTTGTCGAATTTTGATTTAGTTACAGAATCATTTACATTGATTGCTGGAACTTTTAATTTTTTATTTTGCAACATAACTTCTAAGTTATGAACGCCAGTTGTTGTCTCTTCAGAAAGACCGATAATTTTCTTTAACATTTTAGCAAAGCGTGGCTCATGCATCATATTTGTTAAATCACCACCATCGTCCAAGATTAAGTTGTAACCCGCATCACCCCAACCTGTGATCGTTTGTTCGATGCACCAGTTAAAATCAGGCTCAGACAAACCCTTCCATGCAAATACTGGAATTCCAGCGGCCGCAATAGCAACAGCAGCGTGATCTTGAGTAGAAAAAATATTACAAGATGACCAACGGATTTCAGCTCCTAAGTGAGTCAATGTTTCAATAAGCACAGCCGTTTGAATTGTCATATGAAGACAACCCGCAATGCGTGCACCTTTTAAAGGTTGAGATTTTCCAAATTCTTTTCTTAACGCCATTAATCCTGGCATTTCTTTTTCAGCAATTTTAATTTCTTCACGACCCCAACGAGCTAATTCAGCAAATACTTTTGGATTTTCCATTGCTTCTTTGCAAACAGCGTAATCAAGTTTTTCAGTCTTAGCCGGAGTTATTGCTTTAGTCTTTATGTTCATTTTTGCCATTTTTGCGTTCGTTCCTTTTTCTGTTGTTGTTCTCATTTAGTTAAATTCTCCTTATGTTGTTTTTAATCTAAAGTTAAAATTTCATATCCAATATCTGTCATCAAAATCGTATGCTCGAATTGTGCAGATAATTTTTTATCTTTTGTTTCGTAATATTTAATTGTTGAATTTTTAATAGCAAATTCAACAAATTCTTCCGTTCCTTCGTTAACCATTGGTTCGACGGTAAAACAAGTCCATGGGATAAATTTTTCGCCCTTACCTTTTTTTCCAAAAGCAGGAACAAACGGTTCGCTATGAAAAACACGGCCAATGCCATGTCCACCGATTTCTTTCACTGTTGAAAAACCTTTTCGAGTTACAAATTTATTTGTTTCAAAACCAATATCACCCGTCCAACCGCCCGGCGTAATAGCCTCAATGCCAATCATCATGGCTTGGTAAGCACAATCAACAACTTCAATTGCGGTCTGAGAAACATTTCCCACTTTTATAGTCTTAGATGTATCACCAAAAAAACCATCTTTCTTAACTGTGATATCTATATTTAAAATATCCCCGTCTTTAACAACATATGAACTTGGTAAACCATGACAAATAACTTGGTTCACAGAAATACATGAAGACATGGGGTAACCATGGTAACCTGTGCAGGCTGATACGGCACCGACACTAAGTGTGTAATCATCCGCAATTTTATCTAATTCTAATGTGGTAATTCCAGGTTTTACGAACTTTGCTGTGTACGACAAAACTTTAGCAGCAAGGTTGCATGCAATTCTCATTTTTTCAATTTCTTGGCGATCTAATGGTTTTTCTGACATAGCGAAGAATATAAATGAAAAAGCCCTTTAAAGCTAGAGGCTAAAAAGGGCTTTGTTTAAACTCAATGTTTTAAACTAATAAATTAGCTAAAAACTATTTCAAATGCTTAGAAACAAGTTTTGTCATTTCGAACATAGAAACTTGGTTTTTGCCGAAAATTGGCTTTAATTTGTCATCAGCATTGATGTTACGACGGTTTTTAGCATCTTGAAGATTGTTCTTCTTGATGTAAGCCCATAATTTTTTAACAACTTCAGTGCGAGGAACTGGAGTAGCACCGATAACAGCTGCAAGATTAGCAGACGGTGTTAAAGGTCTCATGAATGCCGCGTTTGGCTTTCTTTTAGAAGCGGCTTTTTTAGGAGCTGCTGCTTTTTTTGCTGCTTTAGGAGCTGCAGTTTTAGTAGCTGTTGCTTTTTTTGCTGCTGCTTTAGGAGCTGCTTTAGGAGCTGCTTTCTTTGCTGCGGCTTTCTTAGGAGCTGCTTTCTTAGTTGTTTTTGCCATTGTATCCTCCGTTAAGGTTGGCTAATTGTTTTTAACTTTAGTCTTAAGACTAACATCCTGATGAACACAGTCTAAGTCTAGAAATTTATCTTTGTCCAATAGAAAAAATCAAAAAATACATTTATTTTCATTTTTTAGCAGGAGAAACAACAAAAAAGTCATTTTTTCCCTATAGAAACAGCCTTTTCCCCTCTGGAAAATTTATTTTTTTCAATTTTTAAAACCTAAGTCTCGACCGAAATGCTGCTTTTTCAGAGGGAAAAACACTATAAATCGATTGTTTAAGTACAACTGGCCTTAATGAATTCAACTGATTTCCGATCAGATAGTATGAATTTAGATATTACATTTTCAGAAATTTTAGAATTCTATGTCGATGAAACAGTAACTTCCAACGATCCATTTCTTAATCAGACATTAACATCAGACTCAATAAACTCAGGCTGGCAGACCATTTTAGACCCCGCAGGATTAGCTTTTTTAATTGGCCAGACACCTATCTATACAATACCAAAAAAATACAAATCAACCTACCAGCGACCTGCGCATGTGTTTTCAGACGAGCAAGCCGTGGCATTTATGGAACTTTGCCAATGGGCAAGCACTTTGAAAAATAATTTCAATCTAAAAGAGCTTAAGTCTAATTACCGTCAGGCTTTGCTGAAAACTCATCCAGATCAGGGCGGATCGTGTGAATCTTTCTGGTCTGTAAAAAAAAGCTATGAAGTCTTAAGTTCTTTAGTTAAAAGCTAATCAGTGAAACAATCCGATATCTTATTATGCACTATGAATTCAACCTACCAACATGCCTCGTTTGGTTTACGCTACTTACTAGCTAACTTGGGCGAATTACAAAGCCGCGCTACCCTACTTGAATGGACAATTAAAGAAAACCCACGAGTCATTGTTGAAAAAATATTAGCCTACAATCCAAAGATAGTCGGATTTGGTGTCTATATATGGAATACCAGCGAAACCTTAGAAGTCCTTTCCACGTTAAAAAAAATAGCTCCTGAAATTGTAATTGTTCTTGGCGGCCCTGAAATCTCTTATGAAACCGAGACTCAGCCGCATCTTAAATATTGTGACTATATTATAAAGGGTGAAGCTGATTTCTTATTTCGAAATTTTTGCGCCGATTTACTGAACTTAAATATTCGCCCGTTAAGCCAGATCATACAAAGCGAAATACCAGATATAAAATCTATTCAGACACCTTATGATTTGTACTCTGATGAAGATATTAAGAATCGCGTCCTTTACGTTGAAGTGTCTAGAGGCTGTCCTTATAAGTGCGAATATTGCCTATCTTCACTTGATAAATCCGTACGCAGTTTTGATCTGAATCATTTCTTAGGTGAAATTAAAAAATTACTTAACCGTGGCGCTCGCACTTTTAAGTTTGTGGATCGCACCTTTAATTTATCGCCAACGACATCCTGTCAAATTTTACAGTTCTTCTTAGAGCACATCGAGCTAGGTTTATTTCTGCATTTTGAAATGGTGCCCGATCGTTTGCCATCTGAAATTCGTGAATTAATTCAACAATTTCCAGAAGGCTCTTTGCAGTTCGAGGTGGGAATTCAAACCTTAAATCCTATCGTTGCTGCAAATGTTTCTAGAAAAAATGATCTTCTTAAGGTGGAACAAAACTTTAGCTTTCTTCGCACATCTACCAAAGTACATACACATGCCGATTTAATCGTGGGACTTCCTGGCGAAAATTTGGCCAGCTTTAGCGAAGGGTTTGACCGTCTTGCGCTTATGCAACCGGATGAAATTCAGGTTGGAATTTTAAAAAGACTTAAAGGGACCCCGATAGCTCGTCACGAGAAAACATTTAAAATGATTTATTCGGATTACCCCCCGTATCAGATTTTAAGCACAGATACGATGGATTATCTTACATTACAAAAAATGAATCGCTTCGCAAAGTTTTGGGATTTATATGCAAACAGTGGGAATTTTAAAACATTTATGACTTGGTTTCGCGAACAAAATCAAACAGCTTCGTTCTTTTGGTCATTTTTTGCTTTAACCGAATTTCTTTCTATAAGTTTTAATGAAACGCATAGCTTATCCCTACTGAGCTTATCTGAACAAGCCTGGTTATTTTTAAAATCCAAGTCTGTTCCAGAAGACATAGCTTTTGAAATTATCGAAAAAGATTATTGTTATGGCGTTAAACGACGCGACCGACCCTTTTTCTTAAAGGGAAATGATTATTCTGATAAAAATAAAACAACCAGAACATTAAAAAACCAACGACAACTGCAACATATTCAATCTTAATAAAAACAACTTGTTGTTTTTATTATTTTGGATAACTCTTATCTTTCAATTAACCAAAGAAGATAAAAATGTTTTTCAAAACTACTAATTTTTTCACCTTTAGTTTTTTTTTACTAATGACCTTATCCTCAGCCAAAGTTTTTGCTAAAGAAAAAATACTTACTTTACACTATGCCGAACGCCCACCCTACGCGGTTACAGACTTAAATGGTCAAGCCTATGGCCTATTTTCCACCCCTATTGTAAAAGCACTTAAGAAAGCAAAAATACCCTTCCTTTGGGTAAAAACTCCTATCAATCGCCAGTTTTTACTTTTAAAAGAAAATAAAAATGCAGGAGATGATCCAGTTTGTGCAGTTGGTTACTACAAAACTTCTGAGCGCGAAAAGTTCACAAAATTTTCAAAACCTTACTATTTAAGCAAGGGCTTAGTTGTAGTTACTGGAATTAAAATCAAGAAAAAGAAAGATCAAACATTTGAAAACTTTATGAAAAATCATACTATCATTTTGAAAGAAAACTATTCCTATGGACCTGAAGTGGATGCTTTATTATTAAAGTTAAATCCAAACAAAGTAACAACTCCAGGAGAGGCCGAGCAAATGATTGAAATGGTAACTCTAGGTCATGGAGATTACATTGTGATGTCTCGCGAAGAAATTGATTATTATATTAAAAAAGGATCTGCAAAAAAAACTCTTTTATCTGTTCTTACTTTCTCTGATTTACCAAAAGGCCTATTCCGCTACCTTATGTGTAGTAAATCCGTCAGCGATCAAGCAATGGATCAGATCAATAAAAATATCACATTTAAACCTTTGGACTAATTTTTGCTTTGCTTCATAAGTTAGAAGCTAATTCCTACCCACAAGGATTTCAAATGAAAGACAATGTCAACTTTTCCAAACTGTTCATTCTTTTGACAGGTTTGACTTTATTGCTATTTTCAAAGCCAGCTTATTCGCAAATCATTAGTCAATTTGGAAGTGAAGTCACTTTTCGTTATACGGCAACATTTAAAGTCCCTCTAAATACGGCTGAAAAAACAGATCAAGACCGCGCTCAAATGCATGCCCAACATTTATTTGGCATTATGCATTCTGCAATCCTAGTCCGACGCTTAAGTATAGATAGTACCAAATTAGGTGGGATCGGTGCGCCACGCAGCCAAATGCAAATTGATATTATTTCATCTGAAACTTTAGATAATACTATTCAAATTACTTATTCTAATTCTGGAAAAATGCTACTGCACAAAACTGCCGCCAAACAATTATTAAAAGCTGGATTCATCGAATTGCCATTACCTGCAAATCCGTATGAAATTTACGACAAAAATTGTACAGACCAACACTATCAAACTTTTGGTGATTATTGGTATTTCTATGATATTTTCAAATCGGGATGTACTTATTTAAATAAAGAACCTTATGCTCATCGCGTACAAATAGAAATTAAAGCCACTAAGTACAGAAAATTAGATTTAACTCCAAAACTTCCCTACTTGCGTGGCAATAACGGAAATGGCGATTTGTTTTCGATTTACATGATTCATGGCTTCGCCGAGAATCTTCATGTTAAAGATGATGATGGCCGAAAAAATTTTAATGAATTTGATCAGTTTATGCAGGAACAAAATTTTTTAGAATCTAGACAGTCTTCAGGCACGACAGTGCCACTGCACGTTTTCACAAAGACCATTACTTTAGAAAATGGAAAACAACTTCACGTCGAAGTAAAACACATGTTAGTCGATACGGCGATCGAATCCAGATCTGTGGCCTTTGCCAACTTCTTTAAAGACGCCGTAGAAAATGCAGATGTCATCATGTACGCAGGACACTCTGGCTTAGGCGGAAATATTGATATCCCATCGTTGGAATTAAAAGCTGGTAAATTAAATTTTAATCCAAAGAAAAAACAAATTTTCTTTTTTGAATCTTGCTCTAGTTATTCTTATTACCTAGAGCATTTTGCAGTCGAAAAAACCAAAGCTAAAATCGATGTAATTACTAATGGCTTAAGTAGTTATTTTACTACGTCAAATGGTGTGATCACAGCATTAATGAAAAATCTTTTGTCGCCAAAAATTACGGATACGCCTTGGATAAAGATTCTTAAAGATATGGAAAGCGGGCTAAACGGAGAAACTTATTTATTAAACGTGGGTGGGCTTTAATTATTTGTATCCCATATCTGACTCTTTAAGCGCTTTTTGATAAAATTCTTCAATCTGTTTTTTTTCTGACTTAGAAAGCTTAAAACCTTGCGCTTCTGAAATATGTAATTGAGCCGTACCATGCCCAGGCTCTGTGGCTTTAATTCTGATTGTAAAATTCAAACCATCTAATCGCTTAGGATCAATTTTTCCGCGCAAACTTTTACGCAAACTTTTTTCTAAATCTTCGCCTTGCTTTGCAACAATATCTGCATACTCATTTGATTTTAAATTCTGAATAGCGCTAAATCGCAATTTTCCCTGTTCTCCACCTTGGGTTACTGCATCTGCAAACTGCTTTGTTTCAGAGTCCGTAAGTTCTCTTCCCGGCAAGAAGGCTTTACATCCATCACCTGAACAAATGACTTTGGCATTTTGATCTCCTGTAATATCTCGAAATTTTTTTTCAATTTCATTTTTTCTTTGCAGAATTTTTTCTGTTAATTCTTCTTCAGCTTGACGTGATACTTTTAGAAATTCATCAATATTTTTAGACTTTCCAAATGCAAACGATGACGTAGCCTGTATATGTTCAGCTCCTAAGTCGATCATGTCGACAGAAATACCACCATGTGGCGCATCTGCTAATGTTGCAAAACCGCGTTCTGTACTTCTTAGCCCGGGTGATACAATATCTGATTTTTTAAAGTAGTCCTGAAGTTTCCCAAAATTTTGATCACTTAAGGATTGTAATCCATATTTTTCTTCAATCAGTGATTTTGCTAACAAGGGATTGTCTTTATTTTTTCTTAAAATCCCAAAGACCCCTGTATTGATATTGGCCTCACGGACATCCTTTGAAGTCACTACTGCGGTGTCTTTAAATATATCCATAACCTCTGACCGCAAAGATTTACCTGCTAAAAATTCATCTTGTGCCCATGATTTAAATTCTTTTTCTTTCTGAGGAGTCAAAAACATTGAGGTATTCGCAGTATTTTCACGTGTGTACTTTGCCTTTAAGCCAACCCAATCATCTGTCGAGTCTTGAGCCGCCTTGTACCATGTTGCAGGTTTATCCGATTCGCGCACCAACTGATGTTTTAATGTAAAATCAGCAAAAAAAATGTTCGCTTGCTCTGTTGAATCTTTTAAAAGTTGGTCAATAGTTTTGCCATTGATTTTAAAACCAGGGATATCATCATAAGCCACTCGCACAGATTTAAAGTCAGAAAAAGTTTTGAATTCAAATTCAGGATTTACTTTTTTAATTTCGGCTTCTAATAATTTAATTTTTCGCATTTGTATTTCGCCATAGGCATTCATTAGTGCAGTAACATATTCTTCATCTTTAAATACATCATCATTCAAAGATTTTAATTTTGAATTTTCAATAGTTAAGTTTTTCTGACTTGCATTAGGGTTAGAAATAAACTGCTTCCATTCCTCGTTTTCTGCTTTCGAAACAACATTTTTTTGTGCAAATTCTTTTATCAGAGCTCTTTTTGGAGCACTTGATTCTGCAATATGCACCAAGTGATTTGAAACCCGATGTTCAATAGCTTGCGCAGATTCTTTTAATAATCTTTTCCCTGAGGTGACCATTGCACTAGTAATTGCTTTTTCTAAACCGACTCCAGATAAAACATCGGATAAGACTTGGCATTTCAATCTAGTTTTCTCTGCAGGAATATAACAACCAACTTCGCTGACTTCTGAATCTACTTTGCTTTTTATTGATTCCCAAATTGCTAATAAACTTAAAACTTTCTCGGGAGGCATTTTATCTAACTTGCTTTGAGTTGGTGGTTTCCAACCAATTTCTTTAAAATACTGCTCTTTAGTGATCGATCCCTGAATCATAAGACGAACGCGTTCAGGATCATACTCTAGTTTTTTTGAATACAAATAGGCCGCTGTGTATTTTTTTAAATCTTCTTCTTTATCTGGATTTGCTAACAGTGAAGTGGTTGGCTGCCCCAACGCTAATTTACGTTTACAATCTATTGATTTATCGCATTCTGCAATCCATTCTCTTTTTTTCAAAATCCGTTCGGCCGCGCCTTCATAAATTAGTTTTGCTAATTTTACCAAATCGATAGCCATGGCTGTTGCGCCAACTAAGCAGGCTGCAGCTGTATCCTTTACTTCAACATTATTTTGAAAACAAAGCATGTTGTAATCGCATTGAATGTACTTCCAAGATTGATCGGACTTTTCTTTTTCAAACTTATCGCATTTATTTAATTTTCGAGTCATTTCGCACAACTCTTTTTGCGTTTTTAAAAAAGAAGGGATTTTTTGACACGAATTATTTTTGTAGTCATTGCAGGTACGTTGATAAATAATTGATTCATCAACATGTGGTGCGATTAAAGTAGCGCGTGACCATGCCTGATGCGAAAAAAACAACACCAGCAAAATACAAAATATTTTCCTAAAATTTCTAATTAGCTGATTTATTATCAGTAGATACCTCTGAATAAGGTATCGGCTTTTTTGGTTATACTAATGACCATTTAAGTAAAAAAGGCCGGATCTTAGCCCAGCCTTTTTCTACTAAATTAGGCCTCAATCATTCTGAAACGTATACGCTTCGGCGTAGCATCTACACCCAAGCGTTTTTTGCGATCTTCTTCGTATTCCGAGAATCCGCCTGGGTAAAATTCTATTTTTGAGTCACCTTCAAAGGCCATGGTATGAGTACAAACGCGATCTAAAAACCAACGGTCATGGGATATTACAATTGCAGATCCCCCAAATTCGTTCAGCGCTTCTTCAAGTGCCCGCATTGTATTTACATCCAAATCATTCGTTGGCTCATCAAGTAAAAGTAAATTGGCGCCTTCTTTTAAAATTTTGGCCAAGTTCACGCGGTTTCGCTCTCCGCCTGATAAAGTTCCAACTTTTTTCTGCTGATCACTGCCAGAAAAATTAAACCAACTTACATACTGCCGCGAATTAATTTCGCGACCACCTAATTGAAGCACATCACTGCCGCCAGATAATTCTTCATACACTGTTTTATTAGGATCAAGCGTTTCGCGTGATTGATCGACATATGCAATCTTCACTGTTTCACCCACCTTAAATACACCACTGTCTGGTTTATCTTGCCCGGTGATCATTTTAAATAATGTTGATTTACCAACACCATTTGGCCCGATAACGCCAACGATGGCTCCACGTGGAATTGTGAAACTAACATTATCTAACAACATTTTTTTATCAAATGACTTTGATACCCCTTGAGCTTCAACAACGATTTCACCTAAACGAGGTCCTGGCGGAATATAAATCGACATCTCTTGTAATTTATCAGCAGAAGGTTCTTTTAATAATGATTCATAGGAAGCAATACGTGCTTTCGATTTTGACTGACGAGCTTTCGCTCCTTGACGAATCCATTCTAATTCGCGCTCTAATGTTTTAGCACGCTTACTCGCAGTTTGCTGTTCTTGAGCTAGGCGTTTATCTTTTTGCTCTAACCAAGATGTGTAATTTCCCTTGTAGGGAATCCCTTCACCGCGGTCTAATTCTAAAATCCAACCGGCTACATTATCTAAAAAGTAGCGATCATGCGTGACCGCGATAACTGTTCCAGGAAAGTTAGCTAAGTATTGCTCTAACCATGCCACTGATTCCGCATCCAAGTGATTCGTTGGCTCATCTAATAATAAAATGTCAGGGCTGCTCATGATTAATCGGGTTAAAGCCACTCGACGCTTTTCACCACCTGATAACTTAGCAACTTGCATATCACTATCTGGGCAATTTAAGGCAATCATAGCTTGTTCAATTTTTTGATCTACTTCCCAACCATTAAGTGCTTCAATTTTTTCCTGAAGCTCTCCTTGTTTGTCGATCATTTTAGTCATCTCGTCGGGATCTAAATCAGGATCCGAGAATTTATCATTAATCGCGTTATAATCTTTCATTAACTGAGGAAGTTCACCCATGCCAGAGAATATATTTTCTTTCACAGTTAGATTTTCATCTAAATGCGGCTCTTGCTCTAAATATCCAACCTTCATTTTTTTTGCTGGGAACGCTTCGCCTAAAAATTCAGTGTCCACTCCGGCCATAATTTTTAGCAATGATGATTTACCTGATCCATTCAGACCAAGAACACCAATCTTAGCTCCATAAAAATAGGATAGATAAATATTTTTTAATACATATCGATTTGGTGGATAAAGTTTTGAAACACCCTTCATGGTATAAATAATATCTTGAGACATAAAAACCTCTTTTATTTAATTTACATTTTAAGTTGAAACTTGGAATGATGAACAGTAGCATTATACACATTGATGAGCAACACGAACAGCAACAACTCGAATGGCAAAAGCCAAAATCTAAGCGTGAACAAGCAAAAACGCTGGGGTTTTATCAAAAATGATCTTAAAGACGCTTTGAACACTTGGGATAAACTTGAAAAAAAACAAGCCCCTTTAAGTAAAGAAGAAGAGCAAATGGTCAAAATTAAATCAATTATTAATCAATTGAAAGATAAACTCGAGCAGTTTTAAACCTTAACAAATTTATACTTCATCCGCAGCTTTCACTTTGATCTCGAGCGCATGTAATCCACTAGCAAATTCATCTTTTAACAAATCCATCACCATACGCTGGCGTTCAATTCGCGATTTACCATTAAAATCAGCGCTAACCATCACCAATTTATAATGAGTTTCACCAGTAAAGCCAGCGCTTCCCAAGTGTTCGACATGGCTTGCATGCTTATCAGAATCATTTTTTAAATCTAGGCTTATGGGGTTTAAGGCCTGCATTTTTTCAAGAATACGGTGTTCACGATTTTTCATAATTTAAGTCTCTTAAATTTTCTTTTTCAAGTTTTCTAGTTGAGCTTTTGCAATTTCAAAACCCATTTTAGCTAAGCTGATCACGCCTTTTTCATCTAATTTCTTTTCAATTTTTTTTGCTTTTTGCAATGCTTGTGTAGCTACTAAATCTGCAATTGGATGCGGAAGGCCTAAGTTTGAAAAATCCCCTTCGTTCTTCCAATGATGTGCCACTTCCGTTGCAACTTTTTCAGTGGTTTCAAATACTTTTGGCATCTGTGAGCGTACGATGTCGCTATAAGGAAATTCAATTTTAACCTGCTGTTTTTCATCAGCTTCGGCGTTTTTATGGGTGTTATTATTTTCACTGTTGTCGTTTTTTTTGATTTCGTCGTTGTCTTGGATCATAATTACCTCTATACCTTCAATCTATCATGATAAAAATACTTGAGGAAAATGAATTTTTCCTAATTCTTAATAAACCGGCCGGCACTAGTGTACATAATGAATCTCCGTCATTGGTCGAGTTTCTGACCAAACACAAAAAGCCGATACATTTCGTTAACCGAATTGACCGCGAAACGTCTGGATTAGTTCTAGTTGCTAAAAAACCAGAAATCCATGATCAATTAAATGATGCTTTAGATAATGGCGAAAAAGTATATCGCGCTGTTTTGCGTGGCCCTTGGAAAAAATCTGATAAAAAGGCAACATGGTCATGGGCTTTAACTGATAAAGCGGAAGGTCGACAAAACCCTAAAGGTTTAGCCGCGGGTCGAATTGCCTGCGAAAGCCAAGCAACATTAGTTAGAACTAACACTTACTTCAGTGAAGTTACCGTAAAAATCTTAACAGGTCGCCAGCATCAAATTAGAAAACATGCTGCTATTGCGAAACTTCCAATCGTTGGTGACAATCGCTATAACGAAAAAAAATATAATAATATGGTCAAAGAACGTTATGGTTCAGATCGTATGTGGTTACACGCTGAAAAACTACAGTTTGAATACAATAATAAAAAATATAATTTTGAAAATAAATTAAATACCGATTCGTTATTCAAAGCCATTGAATCTAAAAAAGTAGATTAATCAAGACTTGCGCCATTATTAATGGCTTCGATTTTTTTAACTAAATTTTTAAGCATGGCTTTCATCCAAACAGGATTGCCAGCAAGTACTTCATAAATTTTATCTGCTTCTATTTGAATAAGTTCCGTATCCGTAGCCGTCACAACTGAAGCTGAATGGGATTTTGTCGTTCCTAAATGCGCCATTTCACCAATAAAATCACCAGGCCCAAGCTGAGCTAAAATTTGTGTTTTGCGACCACTTGTACGAATCACATTTAAAGTTCCGCTTTTAACGAAAAATATAAACGGTTGAAACATACCTTCTGTGATAATGACTTCATCCGCCTGCTTTTTAACTAACGAATACATAGTGACCTCGCTTTAAATAAACAACTGTTACTATTATTTTTTCAGCTTGTTCAAAAAGTCACTGACTAAATTATCACGAGCAATACCAGATACCGGCCTAGACCCTAATTGATAGAATGAATATAAATTTGCAGAAGCCTCCGTTAGAAAACGGGACGCAAAGACGGGTTTTACTTGCCCCATTTTTTTTCGCTGACGGCAGTATGTTAAAATAAGTTTGTGTTGAGCTCTGGTAATGCCTACATAAAACAAACGACGTTCTTCATCAATATCTGATCCTAGGCGTTTATGCGGAATTAAGTCTTCCTCAACACCGACCAACATCACAACTGGAAATTCTAAGCCTTTGCTGGCATGAAAAGTCATTAGTTGCACTTGATCTTTACGATCATCGTCAGCACCATCGTCTCGTAACAACATGGCATCAATGAATTCTTTAAGCGCAACAATTGTAAATTCGCGTTTCATCAAATAGGATTCTAAAATGCGACTAACAATTTCTACAACCATCCATTTTTTATCAAAAATAAGTCCATCATTTGCTTGCTGTGCCAAATAATCGCGATAACCACAGTCCCGAATTAAGTTTTGAAAGCGTTCAGAAATTGTTGCACCCATTGTGGTGTCATCCAAAACGCGTTGCGGAAACACCCATAGCCATTTAAAAAACAGATCCATGCTGTCGCCTTGCTTGTCCGCGACGCCCGTTTCGCGCCATCTGATACATGCCGATTGCAAATCAATTTTATGCTCAAATGCAAAGTCCGATAGTTTTTCTAAAGTGGTGTCACCAATACCCCTGGGTGGAGTATTTAAAATTCGACGAAGACTAACTTCATCCGGTAAAATTGATTGTTTCAAATAAGCCAAAACATCTTTTGCTTCTTTACGTTCAAAAATCGAAGTCCCACCCGAAATTTCATAGGGAATATGATTTCGTCTTAGCGAACTTTCAATAAATGCGCCTTGAGTATTAGATCGATATAAAACAGCGATGTCTGAAAATTTGTAATTCTGATCGCGCTTAAATGTTTGTATTTCTCTTAAAACAAAATCAGCTTCTTCATCTTCATTTTCTAAAATAAAAACTTCTGGCTTTTCTTCATCATTTCTAGATTTCGTAGACTTTAAAACTTTGCCATGTCGTTTTTTGTTTTTTGCTATGACTTCATTTCCTAAATCTAAGATGGAAGTCACCGAACGATAGTTTTTTTCTAATTTAACAACTTTGCAGTTTTTGTGATCTGAAGGAAAATTAAGAATGTTAGCAATTTCTGCTCCACGCCATCCGTAGATCGACTGATCATCATCACCAACAACGGTTAAATTCTGATGTTCGCTTGTTAAATATTCTATCAGCAACATCTGTTCAGAATTTGTATCTTGAAATTCATCAACCATTATTTGCGTAAATTGACTTTGTGTTTTTTTTAAAACTTCAGGGTATTTCTTAAAAAGCTTAATCGGTTCTAGCAAAAGCCCTTCAAAGTCAGTGACTCCTAATAAAATTAATTTTTTTTCATACTTAGGAGCAATGACTTCAGCCAGTTCATGGTATTCGTCCAAATGACCTGGCGGAATTTTTTTTCCTGCACGTAAGATATTTATTAAACTTAATAATTTATCTGCATCAAATTTATCTTTGGTTGAATTTTTAATTGTTTTAACTAGGTCTTTTACAACGGCCTGGGAGTCGGATTGATCTAAGACTCCAAAATTAGGAGTTAACCCCAAATATTGATAATTTTTTCTTAATAACTGTAATCCGAACGAATGAAATGTACCGGCCCACAAACCTTTTGCTAAAGGTCCCACCTTATCATGAACGCGATGTTTTAATTCTCTGGCTGCTTTATTCGTAAAAGTTAGAACACCGATTTGCGAGGCCACTGCGATTTTTTCTTCAATTAACCTACCCGTGCGCGAAACTAAAACGGTGGTCTTGCCTGATCCAGCACCAGCTAAGATTAAAAGTGGCCCATAATTATGGTTAACAGCTTCGCCTTGCTCAGTATTTAATCCAGCTAACCATTTTGAACTCATGACTATAGACTCACTCTTAGAAAAGAATATTTTTTTTGAAATATGAACTAACTGATAATAAAATTAAATTTTATTATGCATTAATGTTTTAACTTCAATTTCAAATAAAACATCAATTCGATCCAATTGAACAGCTTTTACATATCCCATTCCAAAAGTTGAATGATCAATTTTTTGATTCATTTCAAATTTAGTTTTAATACTAAAAGGAGTTCCTTTTTCAGCAGAGCGATTTGTTTGCAATGCTTGAAACTCATCGGAATGAGTCATTTTACGAGATTTCGTTGTTTTAGTGCCAGTACCTGTTGTCTTAACTTTTGTTGCTGCTTTTTTTGCCACTGATCCTGCCTTTGGTAATGAAAACGTTTTAGTACCCTTGCAAACTTCACATTGAATTCTAGCCGATGTTGATGAGGTATGAGTTAATACCACATGATATCGGTCAACGTCACACTTCTTACAAAATGTATAAAATGATTTTGCTACTGCGGGTAATGTTACTTGAGTCATGTCTTATCCTTGTTTTAATTTATAAATTGTTAATGGGTCACTTAGTCCCTTGTGGGCAATATCACCCGCATTTAAATAAAAAGGACCTTCGTTGTTTTGTATTCTGTTCTGCATTTTAATCATGGCTTCTTCATTATTTGGATCAATTAGATAATCTGTTTTACCATATTTTTCTAAAAAAGCTAAATCAGGTTCATGAGTAAAAAACTTTTCCCAGCAATCTGTGTTCACTTCACAACGGTAGGTCATTGTCTTTGCGTGTGTGTGAACAGGAGCATAGGCACCTATCATTTCTAAGTGACCATAGTGCGAATGTAATTTAAGTGAAGGACTTCCCCACTGAGTCATGCCAGAACATTGGTTCACATTTGCATACCATAATGCAAATGCCTTTGATAAAAAACCTAATCCATAGATTTGATCTTCTTTTGGTAATAAAGAATTTACAGAACATAAATCGTAAGCAACCCATTCACCTTTATGCATGGTTGGAATAATTATAAATAAAGATAATGGACACCATTCATTTTCGTCGGAGTAACTTAAAAGCGAAGTAATTTTTTTTGATATTTTTTTGGTGCGCCCTGCAAAACCCGCAATAAATCCAGGCATGGCCGCACAGTCATAAAAAACCCAACGCGGAATAGCTAAATCTTGATGTCCAAACGATTTCCATTCAATTTGATAAATTGCTTCCGCGAATGGAAGTTCTTTTAAATCTAGGGGGTTTTTAAAAATTGGAGCATTCTTAAACCAGTCGCAACGATGAAGCGAACCTGGATTCGCAATCATATTTTCAGGACGCACAAATACGTACGGACGAATATCATCCGATTCAAGCCAATTTGCTTTCTGTAAAAGTGGATTCAAAGTATTCAAATTAAGTTTTACCTATGGGGCTATTTAATGCAGCACCTATGGGGCTAGTCATATTTTCAGGACGCACAACTTGATCAAATTTTTCAGCAGTTAAAAATCCTAGATTAACAGCTTCTTCTTTTAATGTTGTTCCATTTTTGTGAGCCGTTTTAGCAATTTTCGCTGCATTGTCATAACCAATATGAGGATTCAATGCGGTAACCAACATTAAAGAATTCTCTAGATGTTTTTTAATTTGAGCTGTGTTAGCGGTCATTCCATCAATACAATGATCGCAAAAACTTTCGCAAGAATCTGCAATCAAGCGAATTGAATTTAAACAATTAAATACAATAACTGGCTTAAAAACATTTAATTCAAAATGTCCTGTGGCTCCGCCGATATTTACAGCCACATCGTTACCCAACACTTGCGCGCAAACCATTGTCATAGCTTCGCTTTGTGTGGGATTAACTTTTCCGGGCATTATCGAACTTCCCGGTTCATTTTCGGGTAAATTTAATTCGCCAAAGCCGCAACGTGGACCAGATCCTAACAAACGAATATCATTAGCAATCTTCATTAAAGAGACCGCCACTGTTTTTAAAGCACCATGAACTTCAACTAACGTATCGTGTGAAGCCAATGCCTCAAATTTGTTTGGAGCCGTAACAAATGGAATTTTAGTTTCGACAGCAATTGCCGCCGCCGCTTTCTTGGGGAAATCAATATGGGTATTTAATCCGGTACCAACAGCAGTTCCACCTAACGCTAATTCATGCAAATGGGGCAAAGTATTTTTAACTCGTTGAACAGAGTTTTTCATCTGTGTCGCGTAGCCAGAAAATTCTTGGCCCAATGTTAATGGTGTTGCATCCATCAAATGAGTACGACCAATTTTTACAATCGAAGCAAACTCTTTAGATTTTTTTTCTAATGATTTTTGCATTTTTTCCAGCATAGGAATTAACCGATGATAAATCTGATCTGCGACAGCAATATGCATTGCTGTCGGAAATGTGTCATTCGAACTTTGACCTTTGTTAACGTCATCATTTGGATGAATTTCTTTTGAAGGCAAAGTTAAGTTCATCATCGTCATCGCGCGATTTGCAATAACTTCGTTGGCATTCATATTCGACTGAGTACCTGAACCTGTTTGCCAAACTACTAATGGAAATTGAGAATCTAATTCTCCACTAATAACTTCGTTAGCCGCACGGACGATTAGCTCTGTTTTTTTTGGGTCTAAAAGACCTAATTCAGAATTTGTTACAGCCGCGCATTTTTTTAAAACGCCTAAAGCCTTAATCATTTCGCGTGGAAATTTATCGCCGCCTATTTTAAAATTTTGAATTGATCTTTGAGTTTGTGCTCCCCACAATGCTTTTGCTGGAACTTGCACATCGCCCATAGTATCTTTTTCTATTCTAAATTGTTCTGACATAAATTAATCTCTTTTCTTTAATTTCTTACTTTTAGTACTTCGCTCGCCGCGTACAACTTGGCCGACCGTTGCTTGATCTGTCGGATATATTACAAGCTCTTGTATGTTAACATGCGAAGGCCTTTGTAAACACCACAAAATTGTCTCTGAAATATCAGCGGCACTTAGCGGCATCATGTTATCATAAACAGCATCTGCTTTTTGCTGACTTCCTAAGCGAACTTTTGAAAATTCTGTATTAACCATTCCTGGTTCGATATTAGTCACTCGAACTCGCGTCCCCTTAAGGTCCATACGCAGCCCATCAGAAATGGCTCGAACCGCAAATTTTGTGGCGCAGTATACAGCTCCGCCTTCGTAGACCAAACGTCCTGCTACAGAGCCCAAATTTACGATGTGTCCTTCGTTTTTGATAACTATTGGCAATAAAGCGCGTGTTAAATAAAGTAGCCCTTTTACATTCGTATCAATCATTTGGTCCCAATCCGCAGTGTCAGAGTTCTGGAACAGCTCGACACCTTTCGCAAGACCTGCGTTATTTACTAAAATCGAAACGTCCGTAAATACTTTTTGATTTTTTTTTGCAAAACTTTGTACATCTTTTGAATTTTGAATATCTAATTTGAAAATTTGAACCGATTTAGCACCAAGCTTTAAACATTTGGCTTTAATATTTTTTAATTTTTCTAATCGCCTAGCAACCAAAATTAAATGGGAATTTTTTGAAGCCAATTTATAAGCTAGGTCTTCACCAATTCCTGAAGATGCACCAGTAATAAATGCTGTTTTATTTTTCATATTATATTTTTGCATCCCGTAATCTTACTTTTTCATCAACTTAGCATTTAATCGTAAATTCAACAATGCATTTAGTTCCCTATCCGCATCTTCACGCTTGACTAAATACACACGTTTTCTAATTATCGACTGTATGAAATCTCAGCAAAAAAAATATTGGCTAATGAAATCCGAACCTGATGTATTTTCCATTGATAATTTGAAAAAAGATAAAACAACATGGTGGGAGGGTGTTCGAAATTATCAAGCTCGCAATTTCATGATAAAAGACATGAATGAAAATGATGGGGTTTTATTTTATCATTCTAACGCAACTCCGCCTGGGCTAGCAGGCCTTGCTGTTGTTAGTCAGAAAGCCAAACCAGACCCTTCTCAATTTAATAAAAAATCAGAATATTTTGATCCTAAAGCTACTCCTGAAAAACCAAATTGGTTTTGTGTAGAAGTTGAATATAAAAAAACTTTTAAAAACTTTATAACTTTAGAAAATCTAAAAACCGATAAAAACTGCGCCGATCTTTTAGTTATTAAAAAAGGACAGCGCCTTTCGATTCAACCAATCTCTGAAAAAGATTTTCTTTATTTGTCAAAACTAGGACTTGAATAATTGCCTCATTCAGATTCAACACCACGATTGTTTTTAGCTCCTATGGAAGGTGTTGCTGACTGGGTCATGCGCGACTTACTTACTTCTGTAGGTGGTATTGATCAGTGTGTTACAGAGTTTTTGCGCGTTACTGAAAGACTTCATCCCTACTCTGTTTTTGAAAAAAATTGCCCCGAACTAAAAACAAATTCTAGAACACGATCAGGCGTTCCTGTATTTGTACAACTTCTTGGAGGTCAAGCAGAGCCCCTTGCTGAAAATGCAGTTCGTGCGGCAAGTCTTGGCGCCTTGGGAATTGATCTTAACTTTGGCTGCCCCGCAAAAACAGTTAACCGACATGACGGTGGAGCAACATTGCTAAAACACACCAATCGGCTTTATGACATCGTAAAAACAGTTCGCCTAGCTGTTCCTGCACAAATTCCTGTTACCGCAAAAATTAGACTTGGTTTTGACAATCCAGAAGCATGTTTAGAAAATGCAAAAGCCATCGAAGAAGCTGGAGCCACATGGTTAACCGTTCATTGTCGAACTAAAACAAACGGATATAAACCACCTGCTTTTTGGGAATGGATTCCAAAAATCAAAGAAAAAACTAAAATACCCCTAATCACTAATGGCGAAATTTGGAACATCGAAGATTTTAACAAATGCCGAACGATTGCTCAAACCGAAGCTTACATGATAGGACGTGGAGCCATTCGCAATCCCTATCTATTTTCAGAAATCAAACAAAAGGTACCTGGTACCTTTTCGGGTGAAAAGGTACCAGGTACCTTAATTTTGAAGTTTTTTGAGGCTAGTACTGTTTATTTGAATGAGCACTTTGCTGTGGCGCGTACTAAGGGGTGGGTTAAGCAACTTTCTTTGGCTCAGCCCGAATTGGTCGATATTTTTAACGAACTTAAAGTTTTAAAAAAACCCAGTGAGTTTAAAGCGCGGCTCGAGTATCATTTTCGTAAATCATAACTGGAGCTGATATGAGCCAAAAAGCTATTATTAAAGTTTATAAAAAAAATCCTTGTCCTTACTGTGACCGCGCTAAAACTTTCTTAGACAATAAAGGCTTAAACTACGAAGTCATCGATTTGACCGAAAAGCCTGACGAATTAGAAGCTTTAAAAAACAAAACAGGTTGGAAAACAGTTCCAATGATTTTTATTAATGATAAATTAATTGGCGGTTATTCAGATATGAAAACCTTAGATGATGATGGCAAGTTTGATGCTCTTATAACCGGTTAAACAACTGGATAGAGTTATTTATTTTCTTCGACAACTGTAATTTTTGGCCGTGTTAAGTAGGATTGATAAATCGCATTACAAAAAACAACTGCGACTACGGCCGAAAATATAATAAAGAAAACAACAAATTTTGAACCGTTCACGGTTACAACTTTATATTCTGTTTTAGACTTAACACGACTTAAATCTTGAACCACATCCGTAGAAATTTGCTCTTGCTTCATTTTATTTTCCTTATTGCCTTAATTCTGTTTTTTTCATCATAATTTGTTCTGAATCAAAAAATTGAGCCACATTTCGCCTAAGCTCAACTAAATTTTTTGCGACGCTGACCGCTGACATCAAAGAATGCCCAAACTGCAGCCACACATGAGTAATTCGCACAAAGTAATTAATTTTTCTTAGCGCCAAACTTTCACTGGCACCAGCTACGGACATAAAATAATGTTCGCTATAATCAATTAGCCTAAAAAGCATCCGACCATATTCAGCACCCTCTTCTTCGCAGGTAACTGGCGCTTTTCTATTTTCAAAACCTAAAGGTGCTGCAAAACCTAATTTTTCGCCCAATTGCCACATCATCCAAGGTCGCGCAGCTAAAGCTCGGCCGGCCATTACCTTATCACATCCTGTTTGATTTAACATTTCTAAAACATCATCAACAGTTTGGATGTCTCCATTGCCAATAATAGGAACTTTACAATTTTTTTTAAGTTCCGCAATTTGCGACCAATCTGCACAGCCGCGGCGCTTTTGTTCTGCTGTCCTTGGATGCAGCGTGATCCAATCTGCCCCCGCATTAACTAAAGTATTAACAAAAGAAATTAATTCTGGCACCGACTGATAACTTCCAACAGCACGTAATTTTACAGATACAGGCACTGTTGATTTATTTTTTGTCATTCGAACAACTTCAGCGGCATAGTTTACATCACCCATAAGTGATACACCATAATTATGCTTTAATGCTTTTTGTACCGGGCACCCCATATTAATATCGATGCCTGAGGCTCCCCACTCTTCAACAAGACGTTTAACTGATTTTTCAATCGGAATTTCTTCATTTCCTAAAATCTGCGGAACTAAATAAGTTTCAGCATCATCACGTAATGTCTCTGGAGTAGTTTTTAAATTTTCTCCGGGCACACGACGCGAATTTAGCATTTCAGTCGGCCAATGAGTTGATGCGTTTTGTGGCAAATACTCGGCTATGACTCGCCTTAAAGCCACATGAGTCAGCCCAACCATAGGAGCAAGAGTTAAAGGGAAATTAAGTTCAGTCACATTACGCATAAGGCTGATGTTTACACTTTATTTTGCAATAATAAAAGGGTTGAATGAGGCCTACGATATTTGCAGGATGTGGAACTCGACGCGAACAACGTTCGCAGGATGTGGAACTCGACTATGGCTATTCATTCTAAAACTATTGGTATTCTAGGGGGCGGTCAGTTAGCTAGAATGCTTGCCTTAAAAGCAAAGCAAATGGGATTATCAACGGTTGTTCTTTCGGAGCATAGCCATGATCCAGCAGCTAGCGCGGCTTCAATGTGGATAGAAGGAAGTCTAAAATCAGAAGATGATATATTAAAACTTGCAGCGCAAGTAGATTGCATCACCTTTGAAAGCGAATTCATACCTGCACTGTTGCTAAAGAAAAGCTTAGTCAGTCTACGGCAAAAGAAAATTGAACCAAATTTAAATATTTTATCTAAAATTCAAGATCGTCTATTTCAAAAAGAATGGCTTTATGATCATAACTTACCTACTTTAGATTACGTTAAAATAAATTCTAAAGATGATCTTGAACTTGCATTTAAAGCTTTCAATGGCCATATGGTATGTAAAGAACGCTTTGGCGGATATGATGGCCATGGCACTTATGTTATTAATAATAAACTTGATTTAATTCATTTTAAACGCGCGTTCAAGGGTGAAGAAAATCAATTTATTGCCGAACGTTTTTCAAAATTTAAAACAGAGCGATCGATTATATTTGCGCGTAATACTTTAGGAGAAATGATTCATCTTCCGATGGTTCAATCCTTTCAGAAAAATCATCAATGCGATTATGTTGTCGGTCCAACAACGCATCCGAAAGAGAAAAAATTAATTTTAAAAATTAATCAATTCTTAAATGCAATAAATTATGTTGGAGTAATTGCATTTGAACTTTTTGAAGTGGGTCCAAAATTAGTTATTAACGAACTGGCTCCACGTGTTCACAACACAGGACACTTTTCACAAGATGCTTTAAGTGTAGATCAGTTTGAACTTCACTTACGCTGCATTTTGGGTTTAAAACTGCCCGCCGTTTTACTTAAACAACCTGCATTCGTAATGGTTAACTTACTTGGACAAAGCACTAGGCAGCCTGTATTAAAAACAATGCCTACGGGATCAATGCATTGGTATGACAAAACAGAAAATCGACCACGTCGAAAAATGGGCCACATCAATTATATTGGCAAAAATAAAAAAGCTTTATTAAAGAAAGCCTTACTAGAACGCAAAGGAATTCTTCTATGAAAAAAAAAATAAGCGTCGCAATTATTATGGGTAGTCAAAGTGATTTAAAATCAATGACGGCTGCAGCAGAAGCCTTAAAAGAATTTAAAATTTCTTTTCATATTGAAATTGTATCGGCCCACCGCACTCCAGACAAAATGTTTGAATTTGCGAAAACTGCAGCAGACAAAGGTTTCGAAATAATAATTGCCGGCGCTGGCGGGGCAGCCCACTTACCAGGAATGGTGGCCTCATTAACACGCTTACCCGTGATTGGTGTTCCAGTAACTATTGGAAATTTAAAAGGACTTGATGCCTTGCTATCTATTGCACAAATGCCAAAGGGTGTTCCCGTTGCGACAATGGCAGTTGATAACGCCTATAATGCTGGATTATTTGCAGCACGCATACTTGCGCTGAGCGATAAAAAGTTAGCCTTAAAATTATTGGCCTACCAAAAAAAACAAGGCACTAAAGTAAAAAAGATGAATGCCCTGCTCAAGAAATAATTTTGAAATTTAAGCTAATACAACGTTCGAGATAATTAGGAAAAAAAGAACCGCGCTTAAAACAATATTTGTTGTTGTCATGATTTTCATTTTTCATTCCTTTGTTATAAAGTTAGCCATTCATAACACAACTTAAATAATAAAAAATATTTTTGTGCTTTTAAAAAAAAATCGAGTTAATTTCTTATAGAAAATACTGTCTATTTCATTAACACTGACAAATTTTGTCAAATTTAACACCCAACTTATGAGGTTTGTGATATAAAAGTTTTTATGAAAAACAAAATTACTTTAATTCAATTAGCGGCTTTGGTCCTTTTATTCACATCCTGCATGCCTAAAAGTGCCACCGATGCAATTCTAAATCAAAAATCAAGTGGTTACACCTATGATTTAACTGAAAACGGCTGCCCTACAGGGGAGCACTCGTTCTCTTCTTTGGAATCAATGTGTGATGGTTTAAAAAATGATTCTTTAAATAACTTTTGCGCTAGAAATTTACGATACTCTAAGTTTCAAAGCGATTGCCCTGGACGAACTTGGTAAAGCGAAAACCGAACGGCCTGTTTGGCCAACTCGAAAATAACTAAACTGGAAATAATATCTGATAAGACTTGAGTTCTGAAAAATGGTAGTCCTAAAACATATGACTCAAGCAATCCATTTAAATTTTGAGGGTAAAATGCATTACCAATCCAACAACCAAAATTTGTTATTAAAAAAAACAAAATGGCTCCCGCAAATGACACACCAACTGTTTTAAATCGCGAAGATTCTAATTTTAACGAAAAACCAAGCACTGCGATCAAGGCATAAGAAAAATAAACTGCAAACATTTGATCGTGAAAACCAAGAACTAAATCAGAAATAAATAGCCCAAAAAAAGGAATTAAAATCGCAACGTGTTTTTTAGAAAAATAAGCCCCTGAAAATAAGGCGACTCCACCAACAGCTGTAAAATTCCAAACATGACCTATTAATCTTGAAACGATGATTATCATTACTAAGCCAATGGCAACTAACAGAGTGTTATTTAAAGACATTTTATTTTTTTGGATAATTTTATTCATAAAAAGCAATTTACCTATTAAACCTTTCTTGGACAAGATCTTTTACAACATTTGGATCAGCTAAGGTTGATATGTCTCCTAGATTTTGTATGTCATTTTCTGCAATTTTACGCAAAATTCGGCGCATAATCTTGCCGGATCTGGTTTTTGGAAGATTTGGTGCCCAATGAATTACATCTGGAGTCGCGATTGGACTTATAATTTTTCGTACATGGGCAATTAAATCTTTCTTTAGTGACTCAGTAGCTTCAATGCCTGTTTTTAATGTGACATAGGCATAAATACCCTGCCCTTTTAAATCATGGGGATAACCAACTACCGCAGCTTCTGCAACCGAATGATGATCGACTAATGCTGATTCTACTTCAGCTGTGCCTAAACGATGACCTGATACGTTGATCACGTCATCAACCCGCCCTGTGATCCAATAAAAACCGTCTTCATCACGACGGCAGCCGTCTCCGGTAAAGTAGTACCCTTTGTAGTTTGTAAAATAAGATTCTTCGAATCTAGCATGATCTTCATACATTGTTCGCATCTGACCGGGCCAAGATTCTTTTAAAGCTAAAACGCCTTCACAAACCCCCGTCAATACTTCGCCTTCAATGGATAAAACTTCTGGAACAATTCCTGGTAATGGTAATGTTGCAGAACCTGGTTTAAATTTATCTGACTTTGCAGTTGCAGAAATTAATATTCCGCCAGTTTCTGTTTGCCACCAAGTATCTACCACTGGGCAGCGACCATCTCCAACAACACGATGATACCAATTCCAAACTTCAGGATTAATAGGCTCTCCGACAGAGCCTAAAAGACGCAAAGACTTACGTGAAGATTTTAGCACAAGTTCTTCGCCCTCTTTCATCAATGCACGTATTGCTGTTGGCGCAGTGTAAAAAATATTTACTTGATGTTTATCTATGATTGTCCAAAATCTAGAAAAATCAGGATAATTAGGAACACCTTCAAACAAAATAGATGTTCCCCGATTTGCAAGCGGAGCATAAATACTATAACTATGGCCAGTAATCCAACCAATATCAGCAGTGCACCAAAAAACTTCTCCGGGCTTGTAATCAAAAACTAATTCATGCGTGTAACTTGCATAAACTAAATAACCACCCGTTGTGTGCAAAACTCCCTTTGGTTTTCCTGTAGATCCCGAAGTATATAAAATAAATAAGGGATCTTCTGAATTCATAATTTCTGGTTGGCAATGACTTGGTACCTTTTTAATTTCCTCATGAAACCAAATATCGCGCTGACTATTCCAAGCAACATTTTGCCCAGTTCGACGAACAACTAAAACATTCCGAACTTCGCTTAAATCGCCTAATTTATCTAATGCTTCATCGATATTTTTTTTTAATGGAGTTGTTTTTCCGCCGCGATAACCTTCGTCCGCAGTGATAATAAAATTAGACTTGCAACCAGCAATACGATCTGCGATCGAATCTGCGGAAAATCCTGCAAAAATAACAGAATGAATAGCGCCAATGCGTGCACAAGCTAGCATGGCATAAGCCGCCTCAGGAATCATTGGTAAATAAATTGTGACCCGATCGCCTTTTTTTACACCGTGCACTTTCATCACATTCGCTAAACGACAAACCTGATTATATAACTCCTGATAGGATATTTTCTGAGACTGTTCCAAGATACTGTCAGGTTCCCAAATCAATGCTGTTTCAGATGCATGCTTTTCTAAATGTCGATCAATACAATTAACACTGACATTTAGTTCGGCATCTAAAAACCATTTTATACTAACAGGTTTTTGAAAAGAATACTGACTTGTTTTAGACCAAGGCTTAGACCACGTAATCCGTTTTGCTATTTCATCCCAATTTGCTTTCATCTTACGACTATACCTGCTATTTTTTTGAAATCAAATGAGGGAAATCAAATGACTAGTTCTGTCTTGCGCTCTTTAATAATTTCAATTTGTCTGGCCTCTAGCTTAAGTTGTACAAAAAACGAAACCCTAACGCATGCAACAAATCCCTCTGGAATTGGCCCAATGGGTACAGAAGCTAGCGTAATTCCTGCTGTCGAGAACTTACTTGCCAATTCATCCAGCTCACCAACAGCTAAAAAGCTGCAACCCGTTCTTGATCTTGGGAAACGAGCTATCACTTGGTTAAATTTAGTTAACTCTAACCGCAACGCTTCTTATCGTCTGAACTTAGCCGACAAATCGACCGTAAACCCAAATCCACCAGAAAAAGCAAAAATCAGTTCCGTTAATATCATTATCGAAAAATATAATTTACGAATTAAAGAACTAAACCCTGATATGAAATCCTATCTGATTGATAATAAATCTTTAACTGAAATTCCACCGATTACTGACGCTGATTTCATAAAATCGATACGCGAATTAAATGGTTTGTATCAAAGCGCAGTGCGATGGATTTTCGAAGAACCTTATTTTGATTATTACGCAAAATTAGACATCTATGATATCCGTGGAATTTATTTTTTAAGAAAAGAACGAAATCTAGAAAACCAATTAAAATTATTTTCAAACAATTCGCACGAACAAATTTCTTTATTAAAAAGCTGGTTGTTGGGTATCTGTAGGAATTCAGAACTACAAACTGCCCTTTGTGCTACAGAGCTTGATCAAGCCATCGCAAGTTTAAAAGTTTTTGATTTCTATAATAAATATTTATCCAAAGCAAATGAAAATTATCAAAACTTTTTCAAAGTTAATCCCATTCGAAAAGATTTAACATGGTCCAAAGAACATAAAATTATAAATCAAGATTTTGCGTTGCCAGAAATTGAAAAAGTTGCAACCTGGCTAAAAACGAACATTGAAGACGAATGGAAGGCCGCAGGGTTTCAATTGCTGGTAAATTTCGTTAAGCAAAATTCGATATCGCCCTATATTGTTTT
Organism: Pseudobdellovibrio sp.; assembly: GCA_049301055.1. GTDB lineage: Bacteria > Bdellovibrionota > Bdellovibrionia > Bdellovibrionales > Bdellovibrionaceae > Pseudobdellovibrio. The sequence continues at coordinate 69,135 of JBAQKN010000024.1, forward strand.
CGAAAAAGGCGTTACTCCGCATGTATCCGGGAATGATTGGGAAACAATTACGATGGATCCAGATTACTCGTTAGATGATTACAATACGCAATGGACTATTCGTCATGAATTTGGACATGTTTTAGGATTTCCAGATTGTTATCTTGAGCTATTTAATACAAGCACTCAAGAAATGACTTATTATTCGATTGAAACCGATAATCTAATGTGCACTTGGGGTGGAAAACTAAAACCAACTCATGTGGAAGAACTTGCTAAAGCGTATAAATAATTTTTCTTTTTTAAAATAAAAAAACCCGATTTTTCAACCGGGTTTTTTATTTTATATTTCTTAAACTTTAAAGATATCTTAATTAACATCCTTGAAGTCAGCATCGATAACATCGTCTTTTTTACCAGACGTTGCGCCCGCGCCATGATCAGCACCTGTTGCGTGATCGTGAGCCGCATCACCAGGTGTTGCTCCTGGCTGAGCCCCTGCTTTGTAAAGCTCTTCAGTGATCTTATGAGACACTGTTTGTAACTTATCAAAAGCTGTTTTTAATTCGGCAGCCGTTGATTCTTTATTTTCTAAAATCTTTCTAGCTTCATCAATAGCTGACTTAGCAGTTTCTAATTCATTTGCTGCGATTTTAGAACCTGATTCCGTTACCATTTTATCTGTTTGGTAAACCATATTGTCTAAGTTATTGCGCGTTTGTGCAGCCTCTACTTTTTCTTTATCAGCTTCTGCTTGCAATTCGCCTTCTTTAACTAATTTTTTGATTTCTTCTTCAGATAATCCTGACTGCGCTGTAATTTTAATATTCTGTGATTTACCAGATGATAAATCTTTTGCAGATACATTCAAGATACCATTCGCATCCATATCAAAAGTTACTTCGATTTGTGGAACGTTTCTTGGCGCCGCTGGAATTCCTGTTAATTCAAAACGACCTAGCGACTTATTATCCGTTGCCATTTTTCTTACGCCTTGAAGAACATGAATATCAACACCCGGTTGATTGTCTGCTGCTGTCGAAAAAGTCTGAGTTTTCTTTGTCGGAATCGTCGTATTTTTTTCGATCAGTGGAGTCATAATTCCACCCAAAGTTTCAATACCAAGTGATAATGGAGTTACGTCTAATAAAAGAACGTCTTTCACATCTCCGGCTAAAACTCCACCCTGAACTGCTGCACCAATCGCAACAACTTCATCTGGATTTACAGTTCTGTTTGGCTCTTTACCAAAAAATTCTTTAACTGCTTTTTGAATTGCAGGAATACGAGTCGATCCACCCACTAAAACAACTTCATCGATTTCAGAAGTCTTTAGACCTGAATCAAGTAAAGCTTTTTTACAAGGCTCTATAGAGCGCTTAACTAAAGTTTCAGTCATTTGATCAAACTTAGCGCGAGTTAATTTGTTTTGTAAATGTTTAGGGCCCGATTGATCTGCCGTAATAAATGGTAAGTTAATTTCTGATTCTTGAGCCGATGATAATTCGATTTTAGCTTTTTCAGCAGCTTCTTTTAGACGCTGTAAAGCCATTTTATCATTCTTAAGATCAATGCCTTGATCTTTTTTGAAATCAGCAATTAACCATTCCAAGATAATAATATCGAAGTTATCTCCACCTAAGTGAGTATCGCCATTTGTTGCTTTTACTTCAACAATACCTTCACCAACTTCAAGAACAGAGATATCAAAAGTACCACCACCGAAATCGTAAATTACTATTTTTTGATCTTTCTTTTTATCAAGACCGTAAGCTAAAGCAGCAGCAGTTGGTTCGTTAATAATTCGACGAACATTAAGTCCTGCAATACGACCTGCATCCTTAGTCGCCTGTCTTTGAGCATCATTAAAATAAGCAGGAACTGTAATAACAGCATCTGTTACTTCTTCACCCAAATAGTCTTCAGCAACTTTTTTAAGTTTAGATAAAACACCAGCACCAATTTCTTCTGGAGACATAATTTTATCGCCCTGAACTTTGAAGCCACAATCCGTTCCACCATTTTTTGGTACAACCGTGTAAGGAACTAATTTAAGCTCTTCTTGAATTTCTTCAAACTTACGACCGATAAATCGCTTAGAAGAAAAAATTGTGTTTTCTGGATTTGTAACTGCCTGACGTTTTGCAATCTGACCAACTAAACGTTCGCCATCTTTTGTATATGCCACAACAGAAGGTGTTGTGCGCGCGCCTTCTTCGTTAACCAAAACTTTAGGCTCTCCGCCTTCCATAATAGCTACGCATGAATTTGTTGTTCCAAGATCTATTCCGATGATTTTTCCCATGAACTAATTCTCCTTTAAAGAAATTAATAATTATAAAATAAAACTTAACCTGACAGATACAACTTGAGTCTGAAATCGCGACCGTCAAGGTTACACGCCTTAAAAAGTCGTTTTGAGACGTTATTTTTTGCGACTAAAAAGACCTTTTTTCTCTGGCAAGACTTTTGTGTTGTTTTTCTTAGCAATCTGTCTAAGCAAAGTCTCTTCCTCTTCATCTAATTTGTCTGGAAATTCTACATTCAGGGTATAATACAAATCACCTCTTCGAGACCCACGCAGCGATGGAACACCACGCCCTGCAATTTTAATACGCTGACCAGGGCTTGCACCCCGTGGAATTTCGATTTCAACATCACCATCAAGGGCTTCCGTCGTTAAGTTTCCGCCTAATAAAAACTGAATATAGGGAATATCTAAGTTCGCAAATAAGTGATCTTCTTCACGCGTAAAAACATCGTCATCCTTAACACGAATTTCTACAAATAAATCACCTTGCGGGCCGCCCTTATAGCCGCCTTCACCTTCGTTAGCCACGCGCAATCGCGTTCCACTATCAACACCCGCTGGAATAGTTACTTTAATTTTGCGATGGGCTTTGACTCGCCCCTGCCCCTTACACGGCTTACACGGATTCTCTACAACTTGGCCCGCACCCTGACACTTTGGACACGGTGATGCCATCGTAAAGAAACCTTGCTGACGCACGACTTGGCCCGAACCACCACACGTAGGACAGTTCATCGGTGCCGAACCTTTTTCAGCACCCGAACCATGACAAACTTCACAATTATCTTGCGTATCAAATTCAATATTTTGCTCTTTACCCTTCAGCACATCAACAAGATCAATCTCAGTTAAATAGCGAAGATCAGACCCCTTTCTAGGAGCATTTCTTTGTCGCGCCGACTGCTGCCGACCACCACCAAAACCGCCGCCGCCGCCACCAAACAAATCCCCGAAGACATCTCCAAACTGAGAAAAAATATCGTTCATATCTTGAGACCCGCCACCACCGCCGCGACCATTACTGAATGCTTGGTGACCAAAACGATCGTATTGCGCACGCTTTTCGGCATTACTTAAAATTTCATAGGCTTCTGCAGCCTCTTTAAACTTATCTTCCGCAGATTGATCCCCCGGATTTCGATCGGGGTGATATTGCATCGCAAGCTTACGATATGCTTTTTTTATCGTTTCGCCGTCAGAGTGTTTTTCTACAGTTAAAATTTCGTAATAATCGCGTTTTATAGACATGCGATCAACTATGTTAGTTTTTTAAAAAAGGTCAAGTGCTGGGTGAGGGGTGTTTAAAGTTTTTGCTGATTTTGAAAAGCGTTTGCCTTTTATTTTTAGCCTTCTATTTGCTAATTTCTGAAATCTTAATCTTTAGTCGTTCAACAAGCTTTGGGTCCTCACTATTATTTATTATTTCGGTCAAAATTTGCACTGCAAAATCTCGATTACCAGCATCTACTGCTAAGCGGCCAGCTAAAACATTTAACCAACCAGGTGCTCCATTTGCAGCAGCAGTATAAAACAGTGTAGCTGCTTTAGTTATGTTTTTTTCCTCAAACATAGCATGATAACCAGCGACGTAATTAAGCTGCCATTTTTGAGGAAATTCTAATATTCCCTTATCAAAAATTTTGGTAGCCCCTTGAAAATCAGAGATTATTACACTTAGAGCAAGCCCTCCATAATAATACGCATCGTAAAATTTAGAATCTAAGTCGGTAGTCAAATTTAACACTTCATACAACCATGACTTAGCTTTACACTCTTTATCATTTAAAGGGTGATCACAATAATCAAAATCCTGAATAGACCTAAGCCAAAACGAATCTGCGGTTTGAATGCTCATACCCATACCCATGTTTTTAATTATATTTGGTGGAACCAAGTATTCTGATCTTTTTATCGCTGCTGGTTTAATAAAAAAAATATCTATCGAAAAGAAAATTATAGCTACTATTAAGAGAAGACAAAATTCAAATTTTAAATATATTCTACCGATACTAATCTTTGAAAATAAAAAACCCATTAAACAATGCTAATGGGTTTTTTAAAATTGTAAATATTAATTATTTTAAATCTACCAAATACCGTTCTGATTATTTCTAATTATTTTACCTTCATCAATTGTCCAAACGTCGCACATAGTTCCTGTTACAGAACCTGCAGCACAAGCAGTTATTCCAGAGTTCGGAGTACCCCATGCTGCTGCAACAAAAGTCGCTGGAGCATAAGAGGCCAATGGTGCTACAGGAACAACATAAGCAACACCACCCGGAGGCGCAACCGCCCAAGCAGAAGAACCTGGAAGAGGTGTAGTTGCAGTACCTTGCGCTAAGTTAGTAGCAACTTCAGCAGGCGCACCAGGAGCAGTAGTTGCATATGCAGCATTTACGGCAACCGATGGAAATCCAGCATTATATCTTAATGAACCACCTTCAATACCAAAACCTGCATTCTTTGTGTCTCTTGTAAATGTATTCCATTCTAACTGAAAAGCTTTCTCAGACGCAAAAAGAGATGATAAGTGAGATTTCGCCTCGCTCTGTCTTGCCTTTGCTTGAAACTTCGAATACTGCGGAATTCCAACAGCTGCTAAAATTCCAATGATCGCTACGACCACCATTAATTCGATTAAAGAAAAACCCTTGTTATTATTGATCGGACGAACCATGTTAAAATCCCCTTGTTACGTGTGGTAGTGATTCACTTTTTTTAGATACCTTAAAACGATATCAGTAAATTGTTTATCGGCGCAATTTTTATTTCGCACAGTCCTGATGTAAGAAAATGGTTATATCAAAATAAGAAACAGTCTATAATTGAAACATGAGCACACGACACTCAAACAACCCGGACTTTGATCTAGCGATCGATAATGAAACAGAAGAACCAAAACAATACCAGGTTCTTTTGCTTAATGATGATTATTCGCCGATGGATTTTGTTATTTTTGTTTTGAAGAAATTTTTTGGTAAGAATGATACTGATGCTTATCAAATTATGTTAGATGTTCACAACAAAGGTTCTGGTCTTTGTGGCGTTTATACATTCGAAGTGGCCGAGACAAAAGTTAGTCAGGTGAATCAATTTTCAAAAGCAAATCAGCACCCCCTAACCTCAACGCTTGAAGAGATTTAATAAGGAAGGTTTTATATGCTTTCAAAAGAATTAGACAAAAGACTTGGTAAAGCTATTGATTTAGCAGCTAAGAAAAATCATGAATTTGTAACACTCGAACATTTTATTTATTGCCTAATTGAATCCCCCATGGTGATTGAAATTTTAGAAAAACTAGATGTTGCTGTTCCTGATTTAAAAGCAGAATTGTTAAAATACATTCAAAAAAATCCTATTTTAACAGAAGATCAAAAGAAAATGTCTCAAGAGGCTGATGCAAATTCTTGGAAGCCTGAGCTTAGCGTTTCTGTGCACCGCGTATTTGAACGCGCCGCCTTACAACTTCATGCAGCTGGAAAAAATTTGATTCATGAAGGTAATGTTTTAATTTCTGTTTTTGAAGAAAAAAAATCCATGGCTGTTTACTGCTTAGAAAAGTTTGGCATAAAACAGTTTGATGTGATCTCTATCGTTAGCCATGAACTATCTGCTGATTTATCTGGTAGCCAAAAGCTGAATTCAGAGAGTAGTGAAACCGCCGAAACTAGCAAACCCGCAAAATCTTCAGCCTTGGAAAACTTTGCTATAAACTTAAATGAATATGTTCTTTCTGGAAAAAAAGATCCCCTAGTTGGACGCGCAGATTTACTAGATAAAATGATTCAAACCCTAGGACGCCGCACTAAAAACAATCCCTTATTAATTGGCGATTCGGGTGTTGGTAAAACAGCTATTGCCGAAGGCTTAGCTGAAAAAATTGTATCCGGAGATGTTCCCGATTTCTTAAAGGATAAAATTATTTTTTCGGTCGACTTGGGTTCTATTCTTGCCGGCGCCAAATATCGCGGCGATTTCGAAAGCCGATTAAAAAATATTTTAAAAGAAGTTCAAGAACGGAAAAACATTATATTATTTATCGACGAAATTCATACTCTAGTTGGAGCCGGCTCAACCTCTGGAGGTTCGATGGATGCATCGAACCTATTAAAGCCAGCCCTAACTAAAGGTGATCTTACATGCATAGGCGCGACAACATTTCAAGAATATCGTCAGCACTTTGAAAAAGATAAAGCATTGAACCGAAGATTTCAACGTTGCGATGTTAGTGAGCCAACTGCCGCAGATACATTAGAAATTTTAAAAGGCATTAAAATTAAATATGAAGCGTATCACAATGTCAGCTATTCGGCTGAAACAATAAAAGCTTGTGTTGATCTTTCAGTTAAATATTTAACACAAAGTAAATTACCGGATAAAGCAATTGATTTACTTGATGAAGTTGGCAGTTATAAAAAATTAAAATTTCCTTCTTCTGATCATAAAACTATTTCTATTGAGCCTGCAGATGTTATGGCTGTGGTTAGTCGCCTATCCGGCGTACCTGTTAATGATATGAACCAAAATGATTTAAAAGATTTGAAAGACTTAGATAAAAAACTAAAGGCCGTTGTTTTTGGCCAAGACGAAGCAATTAATGTACTAGTTCGCTCTATTAAATTTGCTCGTAGTGGTTTAGAAAACAAAGAAAAACCTTGGGGTTCTTATTTGTTTGCAGGACCTACTGGCGTTGGTAAAACAGAAGTCTGCAAACAACTAGCTAGATTGTTGGGTATTCATTATCACCGTTTTGATATGAGTGAATATATGGAAAAACATGCAGTCTCTAGATTAGTTGGAGCCCCCCCTGGATATGTCGGGTTTGAACAAGGTGGCCAACTCACTGAAGTAGTAAGTAAGAACCCCTACTCATTAATTCTTTTGGATGAAATTGAAAAAGCTCACCCAGATATTTACAGTATACTTCTACAAGTTATGGATGGTGGCCGATTAACTGACGGGAATGGTCGTACAGTTGATTTTAAAAATACTTTAGTTATTATGACCTCAAATGCCGGAGCCCAGGACGTAGCAAAAGGTTCTATTGGTTTGCGTGGACTAACTGGTGGCGACAGATCAAGTGTTAGCCAAGAAGCTATTAAAAAAACATTTGCCCCTGAGTTTTTAAATCGCCTAGACCAAGTCGTCTATTTTAATTCTTTAACTCAAGAACTTATTGAAAATGTAGTTCAGAAATTTTTAGCTGACCTATGCTTAAGTTTAGCTGAAAAGAACATAGAAATGATTTATTCAAATGATGTCATTACTTATATTGCCGAAGTGGGTTTTGATCCGGTTTATGGAGCAAGACCTATTTCAAGAAAAATCGATCAGCTAATAAAATCTCAACTTGTAGACGAAATTTTATTTGGTAAATTAAAAAATGGCGGAACCGTTCACATTTCCTTGGCAACAACAGCGACTAAGAAAACATTAACTTTTGCCTTTGATTCAAATATCAATACGAATCGAAAAACTGTAGGTAAAATTTCAGACAAAGTTTCAAAAAAGGAAACCGTTAAATGAAGTCGCTTTTTCTATACGCATTTGTCTTATTTTTAATTTCGTGCTCATCGTATCAACAGACCCCGGCGGCTGTTGAAATGTTACCGTTACCATTAGATAAAGCCTTAGCCCCAAAATTAGTCGAATCAAAATTGGCTGATTTTACATGCGAAATGCTTATTGAAAAATCTAAAGACGAAAGTTTCGCCTTAAATGGATTAGCGGCTTTAAAAGCAAAAAAAAACTGCAAAGATTTTTCGTTTGATATTAAAAAACTATCTGACTTTGAAAAGCGAATTTATTCAGAGCAAATTCAAGAATTTGAACCTATCGCAACTATCACACCCAGTTCTTTAAGTGTGGCAGAATTAAAAGCAAATTTAAAATTAGCTAAAACGAATCCTGAAAAGATAAAGGCTTACAAGCAATTGCGTTCAAAACAAAAAAGCATGGGTGCCCGCAATGATTTTTTAAAAACCACCGCAGACTTTTACAACTGGGCAAAAGCTGAACTTAAAAAAGCAAAAACTTCTGTGGAAGCTCGTACCGCATATTACGAAGCCTCATTATTATTTGCAAAAACATTTTGGACAGAAAACAAACTTGACCGCGCAGATAGTATTTTAAATGACTCATTACGAATGCTAAAAGGTATTACTTCAGTAGCTGAAATTTATTTTGTAACTGGCCGTATGGCTGAAGAAAAACAAAATACTGAAAAAGCCGTACAAATGTATGATCTAGCCTTAGAAGATATGAAGGCTTATAAACCAAAAATAACTTCATTTAATACAGATCGCCTACTTTGGCTTAAGGCATGGATCTTATATAAAGAAAAAAAATGGGCTGACTCTGAAAAGGCTTTTACAAAACTTTATGAAAATTCTACCGATCTTAGTGAAAAATCTAGAGCTCAGTTCTTTAGAGCCCGAGCTTTAAATCAACTAGAACGCAAAGATGAAGCAAAAGTAATTTTAGAAAAAATTGTCCAAGAAGATTTTTACGGTTACTATGGATTAGTTTCTTACTATGAACTGGGAATCAAAATGCCCGCCTTATCAAAAATTAAATTTGATAAAAAATTTATTTTCGACCTTAACTTAACTTTTCTTAAGCCTATTGAAAAGAATATTTTTACAGAGTTAATTCGGTATGGTGAAATCGATATTGCAGAAAAAACTGTCGGCATATTAAGCCGAACTTCTGAAAATCAATTAAATCTGGGACTTTATTTAGCTGACAAAGGTAGTCGTTATCTTCCACTTTTTGCTGCCTTTGCAAAATTGGATAATTCAACTCGAGTAGAAGTTATGCTGACTTATGGCAATCTTTTATACCCTCAGCCCTACTTAGAGAAAGTAAAAGCAATGTCTGCTAAAACTTTAATTCCAACATCACTAATTTATTCGATCATGAAGCAAGAATCTGCTTTCAACGAAAAAACTAGAAGCCCTGCTGATGCCTACGGTCTTATGCAAATGATTCCTCGTCTAGCAAAGCAGTTATCTAAAAAGTTTGATGTCGCTTATAAAAACCAAGATGATCTTTACAAACCAGAAATTAATATTACCTTAGGTTCTTATGAATTAATGGAACAAATCAAAAAACAAGATGGCCAGTTAACATATGTTGCAGCCGCATATAACGCTGGCCCCGGTGCTTTAAGCAATTGGCTAAAAACACGAAATCGATCAAATATCCTAGAATTTATTGAAGAAATTCCTTACGACGAAACTAGAACTTACGTAAAGCTTATCGCCAGGAATATGCTATTTTACGACCGAATCTCGAAACGAGATGAAGAACAGTCCTTTCCTGCAAATTTCTTGGCTTTAATTGATTCAAAAAAAGACATCTCGATCGAAAATTAATTTTTAAAAAAACAGTTTATAGAAGTTCAAGAAAAGCACCGAAAAGTTGAATATGATAAAGATCAACAAGACTTTTGTAACTTTAGGTGTATTTCTAGTTTTTTGCCTTGGCATCGTAGGACACCATTTCTTTTACTCAGATTCACCAACCCGTGAAACTCAATCTTCAAAAAAAAAGCAGGCCCTGCTAGATGGTCGCGAACTTGAACTTGGTGCCGTTAAAAACCAAACGGATAAAGTTATTGATGAGCCATCTGCCCTTTTTAATGACCCCGCAATCAAACAAGCGTGGGGCTTAAAAAAATCAGATGCTGCAAGAGCTTGGTCTGTTTCTCAAGGAAGTTCGGATGTTATTGTGGCTGTTATTGATACCGGCATTGATGAAAACCATGAAGATTTAAAATCAAATATTTGGAACAACCCTGGCGAATCCGGATTAGATAGCAAAGGACATGATAAGGCTAACAATGGCATTGATGACGATAACAATGGCTTCATTGATGACATTCACGGTTGGAATTTTGTTTCTAATAATAATCGGTTAGACGACAACCATGGACATGGGACGCATATTGCTGGAATTATCGGAGCAGAAGCTGGAAATGGCAAAGGCATCAGTGGAATTTCTCCGAAAGTTAGTCTTATGATTCTGAAGTATTTTGACCCAAAAGTTCCAAACACTGATAATTTGAAAAATACCGTTGCAGCCATGCAATATGCAGTTAAAATGGGTGCCCATATAATCAATTATTCTGGTGGCGGAACTGATTATTCTCAGGAAGAATTCGAAGCTGTTCAAGCAGCCGAAAAAAAGGGAATTGTTTTTGTTGCTGCTGCTGGAAATGAGCGGTCAAATTCTGACCAGCACCATTATTACCCTGCTGATTATAAATTAAAAAATATTATTTCAGTGACCGCAATTGATCCAACGACCGAAGTATTATCGTCTTCAAATTATGGAACCGAAACGGTTGATATCGCAGCGCCTGGACAAAATATTTTATCCTGCCTGCCTCATAATTCTTATGGTCTAATGACAGGCACTTCGCAGGCTACAGCGTTTGTAACTGGGGCTGCAGTTTTAGTCATGGCCCATAAAAATCAGTATTTTAAAGCAGAGGAAGTAAAGAAATATATACTAGCCACGGGTGACACTTCTACTTCATTAATTGCAAAAACAAAAACGGCTAGACAGCTAAATCTATTCAAAGCGTTAACAATTCTTAATGGCGAAAAATCAACTTCTGGAGCAAAATACGTTAATAAAGATCAGTATTCTAATTCTGATGAAAGCATAGATGGAAGTCGAAAAGAAGATCGAAATGTTATTCGTTTTGGAAAAAGTTTATTAGAGGCTATTGGTCCAGCTCATATAAAAAAGAAACCAACCACACGCTTAGGACAAGAAAACAATCCGGATTAATCTAAAATTAATTTCCACGATGTGAATTGCTAAGACTTAGCACTAGCAGTCAACATCGCAGCTTTATTAATGAATTTAGGTTACTCGGCAGTCATTAAGTTCGAATTCGTTTCAATCTTTGCTGATTTTTTAAAATTCTCGATCCACTGTCTGTAGGCTTCAGTACTTTTTTGGCGATTTGCCGAATCTTGGTCTTTAGCTTGAGTTACTTCAAACTTAGAATCTTTAAAGCGTATAAAAAACTGACTATCGCCTTCGCGAACTAATTTTTTTGCAACAGTGTTGTTTTTATTTAATTCAAAAGCTACTTTTAATGCCTGTGTTGAATTCATTACCGGAACCGATTCCGCAGCTAAATCAAAATAACCCGTCTCTTTCCAAGGTAATTTATTTTGGGAAACTAGCTGTAAAGCCTCTTCCATTTTACCTGAACTTAATGCTGTTTCAATTGTCTTAGTTACATTTGAAAACGCTTCTGCTTGAATTAATTTTTTTGCAATATCCATTCTGGCTTTATCTAAGTTGGCAGAACTTGCCGCTTTTTTATCAACCACCTTAATAATGTGAAATCCATATGCTGTCTTTACTAGACCTGAAGTCTGCCCTGCCGAAAGAGCAAATGCAGCATCTTCAAATTCTTTAACCATCGAACCTTTACTGAAAAAACCTAAGTCTCCGTTTTTGCTTTTTGAGCCTGGGTCATCACTAACCTGTGATGCTACTTTACCAAAGTCTTCTTTCTTAAGTCTTGCTAAAACACCCTCTGCTTTGACTTGAGCGGCTTTGATAGATGCCTCATCAGTCCCTGCTCGGATTAGAATATGCGATGCCTTAACTTGCTCTTTAGTTTCAAATTCATTCTTATTAGCATTGAAATAATCTTCAATTTTCTTTTTAAATTCATCAGTCGCTGATTTTTTTACAATTTCATCTGCAGACACCGGATGATTTTTTGCAAAGTCATCCGCATTAAGCACAACATATTCCAAATTCAATTTCGTCGAACGCAAGTCTGCTTCCGCTTTCTTTTGAATGTCTGTTACGCCCATGGAAGCTTCGAATAGCTGACGTGACCGTTGACCCAAAATATCTTGTCTTAATTTCTTTTCAAAATCACTTGGCGTTAACTTATTAGCTTGAAGAATTGCCTTGTAGGCATCCGACTGAAATACTCCATCTTTTTTGAAGTACGGAAGTTCTTCCATTATCATGTGTCGAACTTCAGCATCTGTTGCGTAGATGCCTTCTTTCTCGGCAGCTTGTGAAGCTAAAGCTTTAGTTACCAAACTATTCATTACTTCGCCGCGCAACATTGCTTGCTGCTTCGTCATGTCAAATTGGCCACCAAAAAGTTGCGAATAATACTGAGACAAACGCGTTTCTTCATCTTGGAAATCTTTAATCGAAATAATTTGGCCATTCACTTCAGCGGCAGAGCCAATAGAGCTTCCGCCTTTGTTACGTCCAGACAAATCCGACAAAATAAACACAAGAACAATGATTCCAAAGATTAAAAAAGCTACAATACTGCGAGTCGTAATACCTCGATCATGTAGACCTTTTTTAAGAGTGTCAGAAATAGATGGTTTGTGCGAATGTTTCATTTGAGCTCCTTGATAGTCATCTTTAAGAATTAGATATCAGCTCATGGATCAAACTTATTTTCAAGTGATAATTATTCGATATATTTAAGGCCTAAAAATAAGTAGGCACCTTGAATTTACAATGGCTTGATATTGCGGCTTGAATTCCTGAATCATTTTGCTATCGTATTGCGAAAGGGGCACCACATTGAATTTTCTAAACTTTAATTTTAAAAAAGCATTTATTTTGCTTCTAATTCTGTCTCTCCCTTTAATTTCGATTAATATGGAGCAAAAAAGAATCCAGAACTCTTGGTTTACTCAACCTTTTAGCTTCTTAGCCCAGTCTGTTCAAAATTTTTTTTCTGGCCTGAGTCAAGGTGTTCGCTCAACCACTGCTGAATATTTAAATTTGATAAATATCAAATCCGAAAATGCGCGGATACTGAAAGACAATGACGAACTTAAAACAAGATTAAATCAATTCTCTGAAAATCAAAATGAATTAGAAAGACTCCGCACATTATTAGATTTTCAAAATAATACAAAAATGGAATTAATTCCAGGCCAAGTGATCGCACGTGATCTTGTCGTGGATCACAAAACAATTACTATCAATAAAGGCACAAAGCATGGCTTAAAGGATGGACAGGCCGTACTGACTGTTTCCGGAGCTGTAGGTTATATTTTCAAACCGCAATACTTCACTTCGCATGTAATGTTGGTTACAGATCGTTATTCTGTAGTTGATGCGTTAATTCAAAAAACCAGAGCTCATGGAATTGTTGAAGGCAAAACAAAAGATGGCTGCGTTTTACTTTATGTCGAGCGCACTGAAGATGTTAAAGTTGGAGATTTAATTGTTACTGGTGGGCTAGACAATATTTTCCCTAAAGGTTTTCCGTTAGGAGTCGTCACAGATATTGAACGCAAAACGAAAAGTGCTTCTTTAGTTATTGGCATCAAACCGGTTGTTGATTCAAATACTGTCGAAGAAGTTTTTGTAGTTAAACATGCTGCTTTAGAAAATTTTCTTGAAAAAGAGGATGAGCCAACTACAACAGCGAATCAAACTGGAAACAAATGAGTTCAATACGTCTACGCTTTTATTTTAAAATATTTGTTTTCACAGTCGTATTCTTTATTTTATGCGCCTTTCAAACAAGTTTTTGGCCGAATATAATCCCATTCCTGGTGTCACCTCAGCTTTGGCTATTAATGATTTTTTTTATTTCTTTACGTTGGACCCCTTTGTTTACAATTTTTTATATTTATTTTTTAGGGTTTTGCTTAACCCGATTTTCGCAAATCCCACTTAAAATGGCTTGGACAACCTTACTTGCGACCTTCACTTTGCTTTCACTTTTTAAAGATAGAGTCCGCCTTAGCGGCGCGCTATCCTTTTCGTTCTTTACCCTTATCGGAAGTATAGTCTTTGAAACGTGCTATGTTGGTTTGTCACGAATTATTGAAACTAATCCAACCACGGTTTTATTTCTAGATCGCTCCATGCAAGTACTAATGAACTTTATTTTTAGCTATGTTGCTTATCACTTTTTTGACTGGTTAGATCAATTCTTTTACAATGAAAACATATGGTCTAAAACACCCGAAAAAAATGATGGACTAGATTTATGAGTGAATACATTAACAATCCAGATGAAGCACGCGAGTTCCAAAGTCGCTATAAAGTTTTATCCTTATTCATTATTTCAACACTTTTTATTTTCTTTTTACGCTTAATTTGGCTGCAAGTTATTCACGGTAGCGAGCTTCGCCAATATTCTGAAAAAAATCGTATTAAACAAAATAAAATTGCAGCTCCACGTGGTCTAATTTTAGATCGTGATGGCAAAGCTTTAGTTGAAAACTTACCAGGTTTTGAAGTAATTATTTCTCCTCAGTACGTTGAAAATATTAAAGAGTTAGCTGAAAATGTTGGTCCTATCTTAGGTATTGAACCAGCAAAAGTTATCGAACGAATTTCGCGAAGTAAACGCATTAATGGACAGTTTGCCACAATTCGTTTAAAAGACAGCCTGTCGCGCGAAGAAGTTTTTCGATTAAAACGAATTCGCCTAGATACACCAGGCTTAGAAATTCGCGAGTCAATTGTTCGGTATTACCCACTTAAAGAAAATGGATCGCAACTTTTTGGTTATGTCGGCGAAATTTCTAAAAATGAAATTCCAAAACTAAATGAAAAATATAAAAACTTACTCACATTTGAACAAAGTGATATTATTGGTAAAAGTGGCTTAGAAGAGTATTTAGAAAAAGATGTTCGCGGCTCGGATGGTGTCAGCTTTATACAAGTTGATGCCCATGGCCGCGAAACGGTTACTGAAATTCCAAATATCTATGGTGAGCAAATTAAAGATCTTGAGCCATTTCATGGTAATAGTGCATATTTAACAATTGATCGCGACATTCAAGAAGCTGCTCACAAATCAATGACAGGTTTAAATCGTATTGGCGCCGTCGTAGCTATGAAAAGTAACGGCGAAATACTAGCCTGGTTAAATGCTCCTGCTTTTGATCCGAATGATTTCGCGACAGAAATTTCTACAAAAGTTTGGAATAAATTAACCAGCGATCCTTTCAAACCGCTTCGTAATAAAGTTATTCAGGATCACTTTTCACCTGGATCTACTTTTAAACCATTAGTTGCTGTAGCCGCCTTACAGGATAAGGTAATTACGGACAAGACTGTCCTATTTGCGCCAGGTCGTTTTTTCTTTGGAAATCGTTGGTACCATAATCACAATAAAAATGGTGAAGGTCATATTACAATTTATGAAGCCATCGAAAAAAGTAGTAACGTTTTCTTTTACCAATTAGGAATTAAGTTGGGTGTAGATAAAATGTATAACTACATTAGTTTATTGGGCTTAGGTTCGAAAACAAAAATCGAAATGGACCGCGAAGCATCTGGCAGACTTCCAAATTCAGAATGGAAAAAAGCGACGCGCGGTGAAGAATGGCAACTAGGAGAAAATCTAAGTACAGCTATTGGGCAAGGTTACGTTACGGTGACTCCATTACAAATGGCAATTGCTTATAATACGATAGCTCTTGAAGGAAAAGTTGTTAAACCTTTTATCGTAAAAAAAGTTGTCGATCATGAAGGTAAAGTTTTACTAGAGCGCTTTCCTGAAATAGTACGTGATATCACTTTACCGCAACCAAATGGTTATAAAATAGATGCAGAAACTTTCAAAATCGTTAAAGAAGCCATGCGCCGTGTGGCCAATGGCTCCGCTGGAACAGCACGCAGTTTAAAAGTTCCAGGTGTTCAAATGGCCGGAAAAACCGGAACTGCACAGGTCATGAGTTTTTCGGCTGACCAAATTTATGCTAAGTGCGAATCCCGTCCAATGCATTTACGTCATCACGGTTGGTATATTGCATGGGCTCCGTGGGATAAACCCGAAATAACTGTTGCTGTCTTAGCTCAACATAGTTGTCATGGAAATCCAGGTGCCGCACCCATCGTGCGAGATATTATTGAAGCCTATTTCAGAAAATATCACCCTGATATTATCGCCGAGGGTCTTAAAAAAGGCGACAAACGCGCAGCCGTTGCGCCAGCAAAAGTAATTGATGGAGAATAGAATGATCACATGTATAGGAAGCTCTAATGGCACTTAGATCATTAAACGTCTCTGAAAGAAATTTTCTAAATCGTATTGATATTCGACTTATACTTCTTGTTTTTTGTCTTAATGTCATTGGACTTTTCAATTTGTATAGCGCGACACATGGACCACATGCAAAAGATGTTGAAGCCTTATTCATTCAGCAAATTGTTTGGCTACTTGGTGGATGGACTGTTTTTTTTATTATGACTTTTCTAGACTACATTTGGGTCAACAAAATAATTTGGGTGGCCTATATTTTAAATGTAGCTGCATTAGTTTACACAGATTTTGCTGGAAAAGTTGTATTGGGTGGACAGCGCTGGATTGATTTGCATTTCTTTAGATACCAACCATCAGAAACTATGAAGCTATGCCTTATTTTATTATTAGCCCGCATTCTAATTCATAGAAATCCGCAAGGTCGCGGCATGGGTCTTCGCGAACTTATTATGCCTGCAATAATTATTTTAATTCCATTTGTTTTAACCGTGAAGCAACCTGATCTTGGAACTGGAATGATGCTAATGTTTATTGGTGGAACACTTTTGTATTTTGTTAAAATTAGAAAGGCGATTATTCTTTTTATTGCAGCACTTACATTGGTTGCGATTCCAATTATTTGGAAATACCAACTAAAGGATTATCAACGTAATCGTGTCTTCACTTTTATATCACCGGACCAAGACCCGAAGGGAACTGGGTACAATTCAATCCAATCTCGTATAGCTGTTGGTTCTGGTAAATTTTTTGGCAAGGGCTTCCGTATGGGAACCCAATCACAACTTGAGTTTTTACCAGAGCGACACACCGATTTTATTTATTCCGTATTGTCAGAAGAATGGGGCTTTGTTGGAAGTATAATTGTTTTAACAACTTTTGCTTTTTTATTTAAAGTCTGCTTCGAAATTTCACTACAAGCTCGGGACAAATATGGTGCCTTAATTGCAATTGGCGTCGCAGCCTATATATTTTGGCATATGTTTGTGAATATCGGCATGGTAATTGGATTACTACCTATTGTCGGAGTTCCATTACCCTTACTAAGTTATGGTGGATCGGGCATGCTAACAACGATGGCCGGCCTTGGACTTGTTTCAAGTATAGCTTACCGTCGCTATTTATTTTGAAAATATTATTTACTTTTAGCTTATAGTTTTATTAAAAAGGAGACCTCATGAAAAACACAATTAGCGCATTCATATTAAGCTTACTTTTAACCGTCACGTCCTTCGCACAAGAAGTTGGTGTCAAAGTTGATCATGTGGATGCTAGCGAAGGTACCACTATTTCTATTAGAAAAGGCGATACTTCAAAAAATAAGAAAAAATATGAACTTTCAGAAGGCGCTGAAGAAATTAGCGGCGACAAAGATGTCTTAAAGAAAACAGCCGAAATAAACTGGAAGAAAGCATGCGACGATTTCAAAAAAGAAATTAAAAAAAACAATAAAGATAATAAGATTGTCTCTATAAGCTGTGGAAAAATGCATTGCGCTAAAGAGGGCGTTGAATCCAGCTGCCAATCGAACGGCAAATATAAAATACGTGTTTTAGTCGAAGAATAAATTAAAAGTGTTTTATAACTAAAAATGCGATTACTTTTCTAAGTAATCGCATTTTTTTTAACTTAACTTTAATTCAAAAAATTCTTAAGTCATGTGCGTTTTAATAAATTCAGTAATGCTATCTTTTGGCTGATTTCCAACTAGCTCGCCAACTTGCTTACCATCTTTAAATAAAAGCAAAGCTGGAATACCGCGAATACCGTACTGGCCAGGTGTTTGCTGATTTTCGTCTACATTCATTTTTACAATTTTAACTTTAGAACCCATCTCTGTTGCAATTTCTTCTAGTTTTGGAGCCAACGCGCGGCATGGTCCACACCACTCAGCCCAAAAATCAACAAGCACGATCGTACCTGACTTGATAACATCCTGTTCGAAAGAAGCATCTGTTACTGCTACTGTATTTTGTCCCATATAAATCTCCTTTATAATTCTATCTTTATTTTTTCTTTAAAAGTGCATTCACAAAACTACGCTTCTCTAGATCTCGTTCCATTTTCTCTTCAGGAGAAGTCATTTCCGATATCTCTTGGGCTCGCTTCTTAGTTTGCCTCTTGGATAGCCCTTTTTTCAAATCTTGATCGATTGTGCTTATCACCTGATTGTAGGTCTCAATACGCAAAGGCAATTCTTTGTCAGATGCTTTTAGTTGATCCTGAATCTTCAATTTGAAATCTGGATCAACGTCTCCACCTGGAACAAACTGTGCAGAAGACCTTGCTTCCGAATCAACACTAGCTTTTTCTTTTTTAACAGGTGGATTAATAAAGCTTTGAATCGAATTTTCATCAATAACAACAATTGCTGGATTCTCAATTTTAAGCTTGTCAGAAATCAATTGAATTTCGGTTTCAACAGATTCACCCTTGTGCTTTAAAATTTGTTGTTCATTTTGACGAAATTGTGGATCCGTGTGGGCAATGCGTAGCAACTTATCCATGATGGAATCATGATTGCCACCTGACAAACTTAACAAGTGAGCTGCTAATCGCAAAGCGCTTACCGGTTCAATCATTAACAAATCCATTCTTAGTTTAATTAAATCATCATTTGCAGGTTTGGCATCTTCAGGAAAAATAAGAATAATTTTGCCGTTAAATTTAATACTTTCTTTTAATTTTTTTCCAACTTGCAACGAAGATACCCGTGAAGTGGGTCCACCTTTAACAATAATAAAATCAGGATTAAACCCCAATATTTTTTCGTTTAAATTATACTCATTGGCTATCGTTTCAGTATCAAACCCCACTTTACGTAAAGTTTTCTCAATATGACTTGCATACCCAACGTCTTCAAATAACAAAAGTACTCTATCCATTGGTCTATTCTAGAATTGCTTCATGACCAGGGCAAAGAAATTGTTTACGCTAGTCCAATAATGTTTAGAAACAGAAGAGTCTTTACCTATTTTATTCTTGAGATCCTGCCCTCTTTTTTATTGGGAGTGTTGGTTTTTATTTCTATTTTGCTAATGTTTCAAGCATTGAGATTGACTGAATTCCTTTTAGTTCATGGTATTAAATGGACAGCCATAGTTAAAATAATGGGCTACATGAGCATTTCTTTCTTACCTATGCTTTTCCCAATGAGTCTGATTTTCGCAGTTCTTATGACATACAATCGATTATCTTTAGACTCTGAAATAGTCGCTCTAAAATCTTCTGGTGTAGACACAGTTTCACTTATTACACCGGCAATTGTTTTTGCACTTATTATGACACTGCTATCGGCCCAAACTTCTTACTACCTAGCCCCGTGGGGAAATAGACAATTTGAAGTCTTAATAACTCAGCTTGGCAATACTAAGGCAGCTGCTTCGATCAAAGAAGGCACTTTCTCAGAAAGTTTCTTTGATTTAGTTGTTTATGCAAACAAGGTGGATACCAAAACAGGATTATTAAAAGATCTGTTTATTTATGACGAAAAACAACCCGATGCCCCGCTTACGATAGTAGCACCAGAGGGACAAATTATCCCAGACGATACTCATCCGGGCCATTCTGTCTTACTACGTCTTTCAAAAGGACAGATCCATAGAAAAACAGAATCCCACACTGTGATCAATTTTGACTCGTATGATATTATTTTAAACGATCCAATAAAGTTAGAAGAGCGAAAAAAATCTCCTCCATCTTTAAGTCTTGATGAATTAACTGAGGCTCAAAAAAATCCTGAATTTTCAGAAGACCAACGCAAAGAATATTTAATTGAATTTCACAAAAGATCCGCACTTGCTGTTGCCTGCTTAGTGTTTTCGATTCTTGGTGTTGCCTTTGGAATATCAACTGATCGCCGCAGTGGCAAGTCGTCTGGCTTTATTTTAGCTGTTGGATTTATTATTATTTATTGGGTAATTTATATGTCTGCTGAAGGTGCTGTGCGTTCAAATCAAATGTCGCCGGCGTTTGGAATTTGGCTACCTAATTTATTATTTTTAACTTTAGGAATCGTGCATTTAAAAAAATCTTGGAATTAGTTTACACAATTTTATTTAATTATTCTGAAAAAATAGACACAAAAAATGAGACGATGCAGTAGCGTCCTTACTACAGAGGTCATCCTTGACCACATCGCCCCTCCCTTAATATCTATTGTAAAAGACAAATCAAAAAAATCTCAAATGCTTTTTTTAGATAATTTCACTTTTTTTAATTTAATATGTCGTTTTTTGATCACCACTAGATCTAGTGCTGCTGGTGCTGTTTTCAATCAACCCCTACTAGGCCTAAGTCATTAAATAATTTTTAGTTGTTATCTCTGCATTCCAAAACTCAAATAGGTCTAGGGAGCTAGACACCATATAAGCCCCATCTTGTAGCAATTTCAAATTTCCACCAAATCCAATCAACTGCGGATGCGAAGGCAATGTGATTATTGGTCTTCCATTTTCTAAAGCATGATGAACTGTTAGCAAACTTCCACTTTTAATATCGGCCTGAACCATAAAGGTAATTTCACCCAAAGCTGCAATTAGTCTATTACGAAAATAAAAATGGGACTTATGCAGCTTTTGATCAGTTTCGAATTCTGATAGGTAACACACCAATTCTGAATTCAAATTTTCTTTTAAATTTTTGGGATACATATCAATCAATCCTGAAGGCACCACAACAACCGTTGGTGACGCCTGCTTAATCGCAATAAAATGGGCCAACTGATCAACCCCATAGGCGCCGCCACTAACCACACACACGGTTACCCCTGCATGCACAGCTTGTTTGGATAAATACTCTGACAAATGTAACTTCAACCAAGCTTCCGTTAAACTGTGAATTTTGCGACTACCTACGATTGACAAACAAGGATGACTATTCCAAAAAGGCTTCCCTAAGTATTCAATGAATAATGGCGGTTCTTTCATTTTTAAAAAATTTTTTGGGTACTGCTCATGCCCAGGATAGGTCCACTTAATATTCAAGCGCCAAAGTGTCTCTAGATACTTTAATGCGGATTCATATTCGAGCTGTGTATATTTAAAATCCTCAGGAAGATCTAACCATTGATTTGGATTTCGGAACTTAAAACGGCGGTGTAGTACTTTAAATAGTATGGCTTTGTTCATACTATTTATTATTTCAATTTACAGACCAGTTACTTTGAAGTGATTTCATCACCCTTTTCAATTAAGTCCTGCACTTCAGTGATCAAGGCAATTGCGAAAGAACCAAATTTTTCTAATATTTTAATTTCACCACTAGCTTCATCGGTCATCTGAGATTTTATGGTTAAAGATTGTCCGATTTCAACATTTCGCACACCCATATTTAAGTATAAGATCTGCTGTTTATTTGAAAAAAGACTTTGCGTACCTAAATTTGGTCCACCAACTATTTGCGGCTGGGGTAAGCCTGATGTTTTCGTCATGCGGTAGGGCTCTACCGATTCTGGAGTTAAAAAAACCAACTGGTCTGACATCACTGAATTACATGAAGTAATCTTAATTTTATTCGAGGCCACAGCCATTGCTTCCCCCACATAGCGGTAAGCATAAACATTTCCAACATCAGATTTCAAAGTTTCTAACGCCTCATAAATACGAAATTTATTTTTACCGCTGGCCATTTCATTAACTTTTAAGACCTGATTTCCACCGCAACGACCTTTACCCATTTCATCTAAAGAAATATCTATTTGCGACTTCATTTCAGAACCGGCTAGGAAAATATCCGTATAAATAACATCTTGAACTTCAACATCTTTTGGCAATTCGATTTTAAGAATTTTAGGAGGCAAAAAGTAATTATCATTTCTAGATAATGGCAAACTATCAGGAATAACCCCCGCTCGTGATTCTCCAGCCATAGACAAACTAGATTCCTGATTACTTTCAGCACTTTTGCCATCTGTATCTGTTTCTGTTTCGTCTTCAGGATTTACTGCGCCTTTTTTGGTAACCGCAAGAGATGGAATATTTTCCTCAGATCCAGAATAAAAAACAACTTGTAAACCAGGAACAATAAAATGTGGATTAACAACACCCATTCGATTTAAAGACCAAATTTTTGGCCAAAAATTTGGATCCCCGAATAAAGTTTTACTGATCGACCACAAGGTATCACCTTTTTGCACAATATACACTTTAGCTGCCCGGTTCGTTAAAACAGTTCCCCATGCTTCATCCGAAGTTGGAACAGCATTGTAAGTTTTGTATGTTTGATTAAATTTATGTTCTAACTGAAAATCGGGATCATCGCTTTGTAAGTTTTTTGGAGCTGACTCCGCCTGAATTTTTATTTTTGGCACCTTTACAATAGGTTTTGAAATTAGCTTTATTTTTTTTGGTAACTTCTTATTCTGAGTTACGATTTTCTTTGGCGCCGGCATTGGCGCTTCTGTTCTTACAAAAGGCTTAACTTCTTGAATTTCAGGGTGCGGTATTGCTTGAGCTTGCACTGCAGATAATTCAGAAACTTCTTTTTTGGCTTCAATTATTTTTTTTTCTTTTTTAGGTTTTACTTTTTTCTCAGCGGGAGCATCTAATACTTGACGAATATCTTCAAGTATTGGCTCTTCATCTTCTTTTATGTTTTCTCTTTTGGTTGGCATGACGTCTAAAGAATCTGGATCGCCAATAAATGAACTGCTCTCTTTATTTAAATCAGCAGGATTCCGAGGTCTCGAAACGGGTTGTCGCACAGGCGCCGCATGAGAAGTCGTCGCAACAGTCGACTCTTCCGCAACGGCGACTATTCCTGAAAAAGCAATTGTAAAAAGAAAAATTAATTTTAAGTTCATTATTTTGTTAATTTATTTTTTTCTTGGTTCTTAACAAGAGCCGAATTTATTTTAACAGGCTTAACCGTTTTCAGCTGAGCCAACTTAATGTTATGCTCAGACTGGTTCTTTAACCCCATCTCTTGATAAATTTTTGCCTTAGCTAATAAGGCCGGCTTCACCTGCGTTGATAATGGATAATTTTTAATAACTGTATTAAAATGTTTAATTGCCAGAATATAATTCTTTGCTGCTGCTGCTTTTTCGCCCGCATAAAAGTGCTGAACTGGCAAAGGCGCCTGCCTTAAATTAGCTTGCTTAACTTTATTTTGCACTTCAACAGATGCTGCTGTTGCAGCCTCTTTTTTACCAGTTAATTCTTCGATCAATGCTTTTTCATTTAAAGCAGAGGACTTCACAGCGCTCTGGTTTGGAATGACAACCTTTGCAAAGCTAACAGATCCTGTAAGAACTATTGACCAAATTAATGCATTAAAACAATGTTTCATAAAATTACTCCCTCATGTCTTATTAAACTGGAATGTTTCAATTGAAGCAACGTTAGCAACAGGAGTTATCCACACAGATTGTTTAAAACCTCGTTTTCTAGACTTTAGACCTATTGATTATCAAGGTTTTCAGCGATTTGTTACTATATTAATCACACTTAAGTAATTGAAAATACTTGATTATACTTGTTAATAAAGCATATTTTTAGAAAACTTAAATGAATTCTTAAATTTGCGCTGAATGAGTTTGCATATATTCATATGATTATCGTTTATTTGTTGATTATTATGCTTACGACTGCAGCTTCTGTCCGATTTTCGGTTTACAGTTTATTAAAAATTGTTAGCCTATTTTTTCATCAAAACTGTTTAAGCGGACTTCCGCACACTTCAACCGCTACAAATGAATTACAAGCAATCGTCTGCGGTCAAAATTTTTCAAGCGCTCAAACTTCACAATTATATATATCGACAGGTCTAATACATCTTTTTGTGGTTTCCGGAGCTCATTTAATTTTGTTGGAACGTCTACTTAATGCAACTTCTATAACTCTGTTATCAAAAAAACTTCCGCTGCTGTTAATACTAATTAGCTTAATCGTCTACACCTTGGCCTGCGAAATGAATCCACCAATTACTCGTTCATTAATTTCAATTTTTATTTCTTTGCTTTTAAATAAAAATTATTTGCGCTGGCCGGCTAATTATAAATTATTTCTTGTCGGAATTATTACTCTTTGCATAAATCCAGATTGGGCAAGTTCTGTAAGTCTTCAATTAAGCTGGATTGCTGGCTTAGTTGTTTCTATTGCAAATTTATATTTTTCAAAAAATGATTTTTTGCTTAAGCAAAGTTTATATTATATATTTTTATGGCCATTACTTATTTTTTTATCGGTTCCTAGTTATCTGGTAATACTTGTTAATTTAATTTTTGCACCACTGTTAGAGTTTGTTCTATTTCCCATGGGGTTACTTGTCTGGATTTTTCCTTTTTTATTACCCGTTTTTGAAAAACTGATTCAGCTGCTAAATATCACGCTTACTTTCTTAGAATTTAAAATGATTTTCCAAACTGATCTTCAATCTTCCATCATGATTCCGTTTGGTTGGCTTTTTATTCTGACTCTTCATTTTTCATTACATTTAACTGAAATTAATCACAGAAAGAGAACCTATGTCTAAATTTAGCCTAATAATTATATTCTTTTCAATCCTCTTTAAGCTAAGCATTGCCGAATGCCCCAATACAAAAGAGCATTGGATAGTTTGGAATATTGGCCAAGGCCAATGGGTCAGCCACATTCTAACAGATGAATGCATTCATTATGACGTCGGCGGAGAATTCAAATCCTTTGCGTTTATAAAAAATAATTTAATTAAGGAATGTGGAAAAAAAAGAAATCTACTGCTACTAAGTCATTGGGATTTCGATCACTACATGAATATTAGCGAGCTCACAAAAACAATTAGTAATATTTGCTGGTATTCAAAGCCTGCGTTAACCAAAATAAATAAATCTATCAAAGTAGTTTTAGACTTAAATATTCGCAATTGTGATGAATTATCATTCTTAAAAATTACCCAATGGTCGACCTTATCTGGACGATCAACAAATGATTTATCCATTGTTAATTTAGATAATGGTTTTTTAATTCCCGGAGATTCTCCCGTTGCTAAAGAAAAAATATGGATTCACGAATTAAAAAAAGCGCGCTACACCCGCGTCTTAATCTTAGGACATCATGGCAGTCGAACAAGTACTGGAACTGAATTACTTAGCCAATTACCTAATTTAAAAATGGCTATCGCATCTGCACGAGAAAAAAAATTCGGCCATCCACACAAGGAAACACTTGAACGACTAAGAAACGCAACAGTCCCAGTCTTGAAAACAGAAGATTGGGGATCAATATGGTTTCTTTAATATTCATTTTTTACTTAAACACTTTTCTTTATTCCTATTTAATATAGCAACTTTTAATACTAAATATTTATCTGCTATTGTTGTGATTACTAAGCTACATCGATGAACTGAATTTTGGACTAAAGTCTGCTATAGGTCGAGAATCTTGCAACTAAGCAATCTTATTCCAAAACAAGATTGCATTTATTTTCGCAAATCTAAATAATTAAAGACATAAGTGCGTACTTACACATTTATGTCTTTAAGGATGCGAAATGCTAAATTTTAAATACTGGCTTTTAGCTTTTGGCTTTTTTGCCAGCCTGAGTATTTTCATTTTTTTTCAACACTCCCAAACGATTGGCTTAGAGTTAGCAAAAAAAGAACAAATTACCCACGCCGAACTTATTCGAAAAAAGTTAGATTTATTTGCAACCACTTCCAATTTACTAAGTCATTTTATTCAAGAAGACCTTAATGGAATACATTTAAATAAGCCTCAGGCTGAAGCCAAACTGCAACAATACATACGTTCTAGCCCCGCAGATATTATTTTTGGAGTTGGTATTTGGTATGAACCATTTAAATTCAATAAAACTCAAGAGCTATTTGGCCCCTATATTCATCGAACAAATATGGATTTTAAAACTCAATCAAATATTTTGACCTATGAATGGAATACCAAAGAATATTATTATCCAAGTCAGCCCTGGTACAAAAGCGGTTATCACAACAATGGCGAAAGCATTTTTGTGGACCCTTACTTTGATTCTGGATTAGTTTATGTAACTAATTCTAGAGCATTTTATGATGACAAAAAAAATGTTCGCGGGGTGATTTCTGTTGATTTAGTTTTGCCGCAACTACAAAATCTGGTCATCCAACCAAATCAATCAGATTTAGAATATGTTTCTATAATTAATCGCAATGGAATGCTTTTGGCACATCCACTAAAGGATACTTTTTTTAAAGTTAAAAACATTATCGATGGTAAAGGCAACCAAAGCCTTTTAAATTACCAATTAGAAGATTTAAAATCCATTTTCCCCCATGATTATTCTGAATGGATCAAATCAGATGTTACGCAAGATCAATTAGGCTGGAAGATTACTGTGGCCAGTTCAAAAAAATATCTGATGAATGATATTTTAGTTTTAAGAAATTCATTATTAATTGTCCTCTTGGTACTTTGGTCAATGCTAATAATAATATGGAGAATTTTGGTTTCAAGAAATAATGATAAAAAAGAAAATGATAAAAAAATTGAATTAGGTCGCATTCAATTAATTCAATCTGCTAAGATGGCTACATTAGGTGAAATGGCAAGCGGCATAGCACATGAAATCAACAACCCCCTAACTATTATTTTAGGTAAATCCAAACAAATTCAAAGACAGATTCAACAGACAGAAGGAGTTGAAAGCAACAGCCAACAACTTTCAAAAATAATTTCTGCTGCAGAAAGAATTGGTCGCATAATTAATGGTTTAAGAACTTTTTCACGATCCAGTGAAGGGGACCCTTTTCAAATTGAACCATTATCTAGCATAATTCATGATACAATATCGCTTTGTGAAGAACGTTTTCTAAATCACAAAATTCCAATAGAAATTGATGAAATTCCATTGATTTATATTCCGTGTCGTCCTTCACAAATTTCTCAAGTTTTTTTAAATTTATTGTCTAATTCACTTGATGCTGTAGATAAATTAACCGAAAAATGGGTAAAAATTAAATTCACAATAGACATTAGTTTAAATCAAATAAATATTGAATTTACGGATAGTGGCCATGGCATTCCAAAAGAAATTGCAAATAGAATCATGCAACCTTTTTTTACAACAAAAGATGTAGGCAGCGGAACAGGACTTGGATTAAGTATTTCTAAAGGCATTATCGAAAAACACCATGGTAAAATTGCCCTAGATAGCTCAGCAAAAAACACTAAGTTTATTGTTACTTTGCCATTTACAAATGCCAAAATAACCTAATTTTTAAGAATTTAAATAATTAACAATGTTCAAGCCAAAGTATAATTGATTGGCTGCACTTCTAATTATCATATCTTGCTTAGTGCCAGCACATTATTCAAAAATAAAAAGCAGAAGGAATAGTCAGTCCTTCTGCTTTCATTGTGGTATTAAATCTTGTAAGCTTTGTATTCCATATTTAAATCGCGGGCTACCGGCTCGTAACAGATATAACCATTATACACGTTTAAACCTTTCATTAAGGCTTTATTTTTTGAAACAGCATCTTCTACACCCATAGCTGCTAACATTGAAGCGTACTTCAATGTTACGTTCGTAAGTGCATATGTTGAAGTTCTTGGAACAACACCTGGCATATTAGGTACACAGTAATGAATAACTCCATCAATTTCATACGTAGGATTTGTATGTGAAGTTGGACGACATGTTTCAATACATCCACCTTGATCTACAGCTACGTCGACAACAACTGAGCCTTTAGACATTTGAGAAACTAATTCTTTAGACACTAAAGTTGGAGCTTTTTGACCTGTAATCAAAACACCGCCAACAACTAAATCTGATTCACGCACAGAATCTTCAATATTTTTTGCGCTAGAAAATAAAGTCTCGCAACGACCTTGAAAAATATCGTCTAGGTATTCTAAACGAGCTGTGTTCACATCTAAAATTGTAACATGAGCTCCTAAACCAACGGCCATTTTAGCTGCATTAGTTCCAACAACACCACCACCGATGATAGTTACTTTTGCTGGTTTAACACCTGTAACTCCGCCCATTAAAATACCCTTACCACCATGATCTTTTTGTAAATAAAAAGCTCCTATTTGAGTCGCCATACGACCAGCTACTTCAGACATTGGAGTCAATAATGGCAACGAGCCATTTTCTAATTGAATCGTTTCATAGGCAATTGACTTTACTTTTCTTTCGCAAAGTACTTTTGTTAAGGTCGGCTCTGCTGCTAAGTGAAGGTAAGTGTAAAGAATTTGATTTTCTTTCATTAATTCATACTCAGCAGGAAGTGGTTCTTTCACTTTCATAATCATGTCTGCTTTTGAATAAACTTCTTTTTTTGAATCAATAATTTTAGCGCCAGCTTTTTCAAACTGTTCATTGGTAATACCACTACCAACACCCGCATCTTTTTCTATGATAATTGTATGACCTTCTTTAGTCAGTTGGCGAGCGCCAGCTTCAGTCATACCAACACGGTTTTCACTAATTTTAATTTCTTTTGGAACGCCAATAATCATAAGATCTCCCCTTAAAAGGTACCTGGTACCTTTTTGATGAAAAGGTACCAGGTACCTTTTTTAATAGCCTGCAAAAGCTACCAGGTACTATTTTGAAAAGCAAAATTTTATTGTTTCGTCGGCTGAATGACTACGTATTTAGGGTCCAATTTGCGAATTTTTTAGTCTCACTTGAAATATCTGCACCAAGTTCAACAAATCGATAGGACTTGGGAGAGGCTATAATTTTTTTTATTAATTTGTTCATGATATCGTGTCCGGCCTTATGAAGCACAACATGACCCATTAAAGGCATTTCTAAAGTAACCAAATCACCCAGGGCATCTAAGACTTTATGCCGCACAAACTCGTCCTTAAATCGTAAGCCCTCAGGATTTAATGCCTTCGTGTCATCCAAAACGATGCAATTTTCTAAACTACCACCCTTCGCAAGTCCGGCGGCCTTTAGTGCTTCAACATCTTTCAAAAAACCAAAAGTTCTTGCCTTAGCCAGTTCGCGCGAAAAGGTTTGCTCATTCACTTCTAGATCCATTTTCTGCAGACCAATCAAAGGATGTGGAAAATCGATCGTCACTGTTAAATGCAAGCCATGATAAGGCAAAATATAAGCAGATTTTTCACCCTCATTATAAGAAATAGGTTCAGTCACATAACAGTACTTTCGGGGTTCATCTAATTCAATAATATCAGCTTTAACTAAAGCATCTAAAAAGCATTGGGCGCTACCATCGCAAATTGGAATTTCTGGACCGTCTAGTTCAATATAAATATTATCTAACCGAAGTGCTGCCAAAGCTGAAACACAATGTTCAATTGTGGCCACTTGAAAAAACGGACCACCAATTGTAGTCTGATAACTGACAGCCTGTACATTTAAAACAGAAACTTTAATAAAAGGCTTATTCGGCAAATCAGCACGAACAAAGTAAACTCCTGTATTAGCAGGAGCCGGCTTAAAGCGTAGTGTTGCTTTTTCACCCGAGTGAATTCCTACACCTTCAACTTCAACTGATTTTCTGATGGTTTTTTGAAAAAACATTTCTAGATTCTAACAACAATTTAAATTAACTTCAAATTAATAAGTTAACTATTTAACTCATACAAAATAGTGTCCAACAGTTTGACATAACTATAATAAAGACATGCTCTAGTTTTTCTATAAAAATCAATTTTATCAACTGCAATACTTTTATTGGCAACTGTAACCTTCGCAAATCAAAAACAAGAAAAAATAATTTGTTGCGATGGCAAACAAAAAACATCTGAAAGCGTTCGAACAACTATGACCGATGGGAAAACTGAAGCCCGTAGTGCCAATACGAAACTATTTAATTTATTAACAAATGAAATATCATTTCAACAAGAGTTAGTTCTAGTTGAAATTAGAAAAAATGAAAATATTGAAGTTCAAAAAACAACTGGAACCTATGTGACGCTATCAAACTCAAACTCCAAGAAAATAGCGATTCAAAAAATTGAATCCATTGATAGTTATCAAATTGAGGGTGTTAAAAGACTTTAATTAAAAGCGTTGTCGCAGGAAAAGATTTGCCATTACTAGCCACAGACACAGAAATTCAAATTAACAACCACTTGAAAATTTACACTTCAATTCTAAAATCAAGCACAGAAGAAAGTGCACGTGCAAGATTGAATTATTATAAATAGCAAAACGCGCCACACTCATTTTAGCTACGATCAATAATCATAAAAAATGTTAGAATCATTTTTTTTAACAAAAATCGCATGACAAAAATCTTGAAATTAAAACTCTCAGCGAAGACATCTTAATTAATTAAGATCACCCTTGTAGTAAATCCAACTGTTTAGCAAAAGTTGTCAGAATGCGCCCTCGCGGCGTTTTCTGAAGGAAACCTTCTTGTATTAAAAAAGGCTCGTAAACTTCTTCCAGGGTTTCAGCCTCTTCACCCAAGGCTGATGACAATGTTTCAATCCCGACTGGGCCACCATCGTATTTTTCTAATATAATTTTTAAAATGCGACGATCCATTTCGTCCAATCCATTTTTATCAACACCTAATTGATCTAATGCATAGACCGCTAAGTCTTCAGTCACAGTACCATCACCTTTTACTTCGGCATAATCGCGTACTCGTTTTAACAAACGATTCGCTACCCGTGGAGTTCCACGTGCACGACGTGCTATTTCTATGGCTCCCTTTGGATTTAATGCTAAATTTAAAATTTGCGCGGACCGGGTAATTATTGTTTGTAAAGATTCACGATCATAAAACTGCAACCGTTCTTGAATTCCAAAACGATCGCGGAATGGATTATCTAGTAAGCCTGCTCGCGTGGTGGCTCCAATTAAAGTAAATGGTGCCAATTGAAATTTCATCGACTGAGCCCCTAGCCCATCACCTGTTACGATATCAATGTAGTAATCTTCCATCGCCGTGTATAAATATTCTTCGATCGCGCGCGGAAGCCTATGAATTTCATCAATAAATAAAATTGAAAATGGTTTTAAACTTGTCAGCATCGCCGCCAAATCACCTTTTTTATCTATAGCTGGCGCCGAAGTGATTTTAATTTCTACTTTCATTTCGTGCGCAATTATTTGCGCCAATGTTGTTTTTCCTAAGCCAGGTGGACCAAACAATAAAGTATGATCTAGTGGTTCGTTTCGCTGAGTCGCGGCTTGAACAAATACTTTAATTTTTTCTTTAACAGAAGTTTGCCCCGGAAAATCTTCAAATGTTTGCGGTCGAAGTTTGTTTTCCCACTTGACATCAGCATCTTGCATTTGGCTTTCAATCATTCGATTCATATTTTCTGACCTGTTAACATTTGAAGTCCTTGCCTGACTCCGTCTTCTAAAGTGGTTTGAGAATCCATCGAAGCAATAAACTGGTCTACTAACAGGTTTTTAAAACCTAAATTAACTAATGCGGATGAAACTTGGCGATGAGTTTCATTTAGTTTAGGACCTTTTGTTTTTGTTTCAATACGTACAAGCTTTCCTTGCAATGATAAAATAATTTGCTCGGCTGTCTTTTTACCGACCTTAGGTAATGACGATAATGCTTTTGCATCGCTTGCTTCAATCCAATCTTGGATCTGGCTAACACGAGCCCCTGACATTATGGACAATGCCATTTTGGGTCCCACACCATTTACTTTTAAAAGTTGTAAAAAAAATTCTTTTTCAGGTTTTGTTAAAAAACCAAAAAGCTGAAATGCATCTTCACGCACATGGGAATGAATCCAAACTTTTAAACTTTGCCCGATCATCACATGTACATCTGCCAACGTCTGAGATGAAGCCAAAACATCATAACCAACACCATTCACATTTATAATAAAATGATCACTTGAAACATCAAACACTGTACCATCTAAAAAACCAATCATATCGCGCTCTTTTCTGCAATTTTCTGAAGTTGTTTTCGAATATGAATCACTTTTAATTGCGAAAAGTGGAAACACGCCATTGCCAAGGCATCTGAAGCGTCTAATGATTTTAGCACAGGAATTCTTAAAATATTACAAACAACAGCACGCACTTGTTCTTTTTCAGCGCCACCATTACCCGTGATACCTTTTTTTACGATACGAGTCGCATATTCGTGCACTTCACATCCTGCAAGCAAGGCTTCGTATATTATGACCCCACGAGCATGTCCTAATTTAAAGGCGCTATCTGCGTTTTTTCCTAAAAAAATCTTTTCTAATGAAACGTGGTTTGGTTTAAATTTTTTAAATAACTCTTGCACCCCAAGGCCGATATCTTGAAGTCGCTCGGATAACGGGGTTTCCGCGTTAAATTTTAGTACTCCAAAGTCTAAAGCCGTCATCGTTGCACCTTGAACTGAGATAACTCCGTAACCTAAAAAACGCGAACCTGGGTCTATTCCTAATATAATCATTGTTTTATTGAATAAGGAGCTTTTCTTTGAGTCAATATAATGCCAGAATTTATTTGCGATGACACAAGTTGATGAGATTGAAAGATTACAAATTGAACTGAATGACAATCCCAAGTCATTCAATTTTGTTCGTCTAGCTGAAATCTATATCGAACGCAAAATGATCACTGAAGCTGCTTTTCTGGTGAACCAAAGTTTAAAGTTTCACCCCAACTCTGTCAGTGGTCAGTTATTACTTGGTCGCATTTTTCACATAGAGAAAAAATTAGATCAGTCCTTAACTCATTTAGATAAAGCGACTCGACTGGCCTCTGAGAATTGGAAAGCTTGGCTTGAAAAGGCAGAAGTTTTTACTGAGCTTAAAAATGGCAAAGAAGCTTTAAAGTGCTACAAAAAAGTTCTTTTTTTAAATCCAAATCACCCAATAGCCCGAAGAGCTGTTTCCAAACTAGAAGTTTTAACTGCTGATGAATATGAAGATGATTTATTTTCTATGCAGCCATTACAAAAAGCAGATTTAAAAGACGAAACAGCAATCGCAAAAGAAATCGCATGGCCCGAGATAAAGCCGGCACTAGAAAGGGTTTTAGCCCTGGTTGATGCCCTAACTGTACGTTTAGATACAAAAAAAGCTATTGATTTGCTTAATGACTGCACAAGCAAATATGGCAATCATCCTGAAATTGAAAGCCGCAGACTTCGGCTATCAACCTACGATAATTCAGATTTTATTTTACCTAAAAAACAAAAAAGTCAGTCTCTTGCCAAGCAAGAGCTGGTGACTCAGAAAAAACTTGCAGCTCTTAATGAATTGCTGCGCAGAATCGAGCTAAAACAGACGGATCGCTTGTCGACCTAGTCTATTATGCTTTATGCTTTTAGTTAAATTTAAACAAAATAAACATACAAATTTTCAGTTGAGGTTATGATGTACGATACGGCAGATTTTAAAAAGGGTCTTAAATTAATGGTCGATGGTTCCCCTTATGTGGTTGTTGATTTTCAGCACGTTAAACCAGGAAAAGGAAATCAGTTCAGTCGAACAAAACTTCGCAATATGCTTACGGGACAAAACTTAGAACGCACTTTTAAATCAGGTGAAAAGTTTGAAGTACCCAATGTTGAAAATGTTGAAATGACTTTCTTGTACAAAGACGACAACGGTTACAATTTTATGAACCAAACTAATTACGAACAAATTTGTATGATGGAACATGAAGTTGGCGATGCAAAAAATTATTTAATTGAAAACTTAGTTGTTGTAATCACAATCTATAACGACAAGCCTGCTATCGTGGACGTACCAAAAGCTGTTAATATGAAAGTTGCCCAAACAGACCCTGGCGTTAAAGGTGATCGCGTTACTGGAGCAACAAAAAATGCCACAATGGAAACAGGTTTAGTAATCAATGTTCCATTACATATCAGTGAAGGTGACTTACTACGAGTCGATTCAACTGAAGGCGTGTATGTTGAACGTGTTAATAAAAATTAATTAAACAAAATAGCAAGGAAACGTTTTGGCTGGTAATAACAATCTTGAACTTGAAATTCATTCTTTGTTCATGGAAGGTTCAACACCAGATCACATCTGTAACGAGATCCTCTCTAAATATGAAAAGAGCGATGTCTTAAGCCCCGCGGAAAGCGAAGGCTTAAGTCATTTCTTTATCAGCGCAGGTCGAATTGATTTATTATTTAAATTTTATTTAAATTCTTTACGAAGAAATTCCATCAGTTCATTCCCATGGGGCTATTTTGCAAAAGCACTTATTCAACAGCGTGGAAAAATACCAGATGAAGTTCTTGATCTAATAGATCTAGCATTGCAAAATCAAAGCATCGACACTTCAGCATATAAAGTTCCAGAGTTAATAAGCTTCTTGCCACAAATTGCTCAATCAGAAAAAAATATCATTGAAGAGTTTGAAATTAGCCAGCTTGAAGTTAAAAATAAACTAATTTCGCAGTTAAATCATAACCGGCTTTATCAATTACACGATCAAGAAGAGCTTGCATTAAATCAACTGATTAAAAATTTTCCAAACGATCCCGAAGTTCGAATACTTCATCAAGCTCATCTGGAAAAAAAAGCGGATGATATTTTATCCCGCGTACGATCACAAATAAAGCGTTCGCCAACTTTAGTTGCAAAAGTACCAAACTCGCCTGAAACTGATGAATTCATTGAAAAATTAATTTCAAAAATTCAACTATTAGCACTTCAGTACCAAAACACTTTCCCAGAACAAATTTATAATTTAGCTTTGCTATGTATGAATTTTGAATTGTATGACTTTAGTTTCGTACTATTGAATCAAGCGCCCGAGACCATGGCCGGCGAATGGCTTAAGGCTGAAATTCTATTTGAAAATGGTCGGTTTTTAGATTTACTTAAACATATCGAAAATTTAGAAAAAAAAATGACCACAACTCCTGAATCAACATATGGGGCTATTTATTTAAAAGCCCAAGCCTATTATGGTTTAGGGCAAACAGAGATGGCAATTCAAATGCTTGAATCACTTTCACAAGCGCGACCTTCTTATCGCTCAACAGAAGCGCTACTTCATCAATGGAGATCATTGTGAAATCGAATTTGCGCCCTGGAATGACAAAGCTTACCAAATTTATTATCTACATGGGACCATTGTTTATATTAGGATTATTTATTCTTTTATGGGTTTATATTCTACACCCTCAAGTAATTAACTGGGTAAACACTAAAATCCCAGAATTAAATGCTTCACAAAACTATGTAACTTTAAAATATGACGACTTGGATATTTCACTACTTAAATTAAAAGTTACCGTTAAAAATGTTGAAGTCTCTTTTAAAAATGAATTTTCAAAGTTCCCCCCCTTGATTGTAGAAAATATTCAAGCTCAACTTAATCCGTTTGAATTACTTATCGGACAAATTAATATCAGCTCGATCACATTAAATAAAGTAAACTGGTCTATTTCAGATTCTATGATCCCAGCTTCAAAAGATTCTATTTCAGAATTACCCATCGATTTAATATTTCATTATTTACCACAAATACCTGTTACAAAAATTAAGTTTTTGAATTCAACTTTTACCTTTACACAAACTGATAAAAAATTAATTTTTAATTCTAAATTGAATTCACTTGTTTTTGAAAAATTTAAAAACATGCTGTCAATTAGCATCTCCAAACTAAGTCAGTCCATGCAGAATGGAAATAATGAGCCCACTGTTATTAATGCTGATTTAGCAACAACGATTCAACCAGAAAAATTAACAATCACATACCTAAATATAAGCGATGCTGATTCGAAAATTATGATTAAAGGGCGCTTGACCCAACTGAAATCTGCGTTAACCCACCTAGTAGGTGAATTTTCGATCGACTCAGTCTTGCATGGAGATAACTTAAGATCATTGTTTTTAAGTTTGTGGCCGCAAAAAACAAGAATTCCTTCCTTAACAGGACAGATTCAAATTGCTGGGCTTTTAAAGGTAAATACAATTAAAGATATTAATGGGCAATTTGAATTAGCCACTTCGAACATCACCTTAGATCATTTTAAATTTGGACAAGCACAAATTAAAATGCAAATTAAAAAAAATCAGGTTTTACTAAATCAGATTCACTTTGAACACCCCGCAGGAATTGCTGAACTTAACCAAATTGAAATTAGCCAAGAAAAACCTTACCTTTTTAAAACAAAGCTAAATGTTAAAACTTTTAATCTTCAAAAATTATTTATTTCATTAAATCTAAATTCAATTCCTGTGGATTTAAATTTAACCGGCTCAACCGAATGTGCAGGAC
The DNA here is from genome assembly GCA_049301055.1 of Pseudobdellovibrio sp. Taxonomy (GTDB): domain Bacteria; phylum Bdellovibrionota; class Bdellovibrionia; order Bdellovibrionales; family Bdellovibrionaceae; genus Pseudobdellovibrio. The sequence goes on from JBAQKN010000024.1 coordinate 105,581, forward strand.
AATTATCGCCTCCTTTTGATATTGAATGCCATGCTGAAGCTGATATCAGTGATGTTTGGGTTAAACCTAGCTTAAAAGAATCTTTTTCAATTGTAAAAATCAAAGAGGGAAAGATCAAAGGTACTGTTAACTTCAACAATGATGATATTCAATTTGATAGTACTGTTACGATTTTAAAATCAACTGGACTTGTTAAAGGTGTCGTTGATTATGCTAAAGGCTTTAAAATTGATTTTGATGCCACTAATTTAAATACGACTGATATTGAATCCATAGCTGGTTTAGATTTGATTGGACAAGCCCAATTCAAAGGTACGACTTGGGGAGATACTTCTTTTGGTAAAATTGATGCTCACCTAAATATCAACCAAGGCGAGCTTGAGAAATTTGTTTTAGGTCAATTTTCATCAGAATTAAAATACGAAAAAGCTAATTTAAGTTTTAATAAAATTGCAGGACACCTTGGTGAATCTAATTATTTGGGAGACTTAAATTTTAATTTTGCAGACTCAACACTTGCCGGAAAAATTAGTTTACCCCAGCTAAATGGCGAAGATGTATTCACTGCGATTAAAAAGAAATTCTACCTGCCTTTTGATTTATCTGGGTCTGGATCAGCAGATATTCAAGTTTCAGGCCCCTTCGATTTTTGGAAACTTAAATACAATTTAGATGCAAATTTAAACAAAGGACAGATCGCTGATGAAAGTTTCGAACGCTTAAATGTTAATTTAATAGCCTCTGGCCAAGTGATTGATTTTAAAAATGTGAGTTTGCAAAAAAGTCGCAGTCGAATGAACTTAGGCGGCAGAATATTAACAGACTCAAAACAGCCAAAATTTGATATTGATATAAAAACAAATCAATCCCACATCGAAGAAATAGACCACTTCCTTAAAATAGTACCAACTTTAACTGGACAATTTAATGCGGATGGGAAAATTCAAGGTAACCTAGATTTTCCTGAAATTAATTTTAATTTTAATACGAAACAGGTTAATTTAGATGGAATTGATTATCTTCCATCTCAAGGACAAATCGGCATAAATAAAAAATATTTTGCTTTAATCGGGCAATTACTAGGAAGACAAATACAAGCCAATGTCAAATGGCCATGGAAAGATACGGATGACTATGATATTAAACTTCAGGTTCGAGATTTAAATCCACTTTTATTTTTGCCGTTAGCTTCATTACCACAAACTACTAATGAATATTACAGCCGCATGAGTTTGGATCTTGATTTAAAAGCAAATTCAAAAGTCTTAAATACTGCTAGTGGCACTATAAAATTCTCAGATTTTATTCTTCAAAGAGGCGGACAAAGCCTTAAACTAAAAAAATCTGCTTTAGTTACTTTTGAAAACGGCATTAAACATATGGATCCCATCGAACTTAATGGAGATGATAGTCAGATTAATATCAAGCTTGTTCCAATTTCAAAAAACAAAAACAATTTAGACTTTGATATTTCTTTAAAATTAAGACTTTTCCAGTTTCTTGTTCCTTTCGTAGATAATCTAAATGGACAATTAGAGGCTCAAGCCCAGATGGCTCTTGAAACGGATAGTTTGCAACTATTTGGCGATGGTGCATTGGTCGACACAAATGTAAAGCTAAAGGGTTTCCCAACTCCAATTGAAGGAATAACAAGTCCTATTGAATTTTCACAATCAAAAATATTTTTCAGCGATCTTACTGCTCATGTTGGCTCAAGCGATGTTATTGGTTCCGGCCAAATTGATATCAAGGGCGCAAAAAATATTAATGTCCAGTTTCAAGCTCAAGCAGATAGTATAGAAATAACTTTTCCTGAAGGCATTACGACAGCCGGAAAAGCAGACATGCTATTCTTTGGCTCTTGGCTACCCTATAATTTAAAAATCAACTACAAGGTAAATAGGGGTTTTGTCGAAAAAGATTTTGGCAGTGACTCAAGTTCTGCGGCCTCATTATTAAAAGGCAGTCAGTATTTACCACCTAAACAATTTGAACAACAAATTCCTTCTTTACTTCTTGATATAGGTATTGACCTAACTCAAGGTGTTGTTGTTAAAAATAAAATCTTAGAAGGTATTGTTAGTGGCAATCTAAATGTTAAAGGCACACCAGAAGCACCTATACTGTTAGGCAAATTAGATATTAAACCTGGTAGTAAATTATATTTTAAAGATAAACCATTTGATATTCAAAATGCTAATATTGAATTTACTCAAACCAAAGAAATTAATCCAAATGTTTTTATTTCGTCCATTGCAAGAGTCTCTGATTATGACATAACACTCTTAGTTCAGGGACCTGCTAAAAATTTATTAATCAAACCTACCAGTCAGCCACCGCTAAGTGAAAATGACATTGTATCACTATTAGCTTTAGGCATGACTTCTTCTAAAATGGATCAAAATTTAAGTTCTGAAACACAACAGACACAAACAGGCATCGAGGTATTAGCTGCAATTAGTAATCAGTCGAATATTAATAAAAAAATCCAAGAAACATTAGGCCTGACTGTTCAACTTGCACCATCTGTTGATAGTACAAAGAATATTGCTGTGCCGAAGGTAATTGTTAGTAAAAAAATTGGAAAAAAATTAAATGCTTCCTATGCCCGTCCTCTGACTGGTGACAATTTGAATCAGGAAGTAAAACTGCAATACCTTTTTAATCGAAATTTTTCTGGTATTTTAAATTATCAGAACAAAGACACAACGACTCAGGATACAAGTATTCAAAACCAAAAAACTGTTGAAACAGGTATTTTAGGTTTAGATATGGAATACAAAGAGGAATTTAAGTGATGAATTCTTTTTGTTTTAAACAAATTATTGCATTTTTATTTGTTTGTTTGTTACCACTGATGACTTTAGCTGAACCAAATCTGACAGGGTTTTCAATTAATTTAAGCAATTGGCCAGCTGATGTAACGCAAAACATTATCCATGAAGTTCCTGAAATTTTATCAAAACAACTTAGTCTTGAACAAATTAATCAGATATTGAAAGCACTTGATCAAAAATTCAAATTCAATTCTTTAAAAGTTATAAAAACAAAGGTTGCAACAGAACTAACTCTTGTTGGTGAAATTACTGCCCAAGTTGAAAGTATTGATTTTCAAGGATTGGAAGATATTTCAGATACCGAAGCTTTAACAATTATGAATCTTTCAACGGCTACTGCAATTGAAGAAGACTATGTAAAGTCGTCGTTAGATAAGCTGGTTCAATATTACCGTGAGCAAGGGTATCGATTTGCTACTGTTCAATATGAATTTAAAACAGTATCAACATTCAAACGAGCCGTTTTAATTAAAGTATCTACTAAAAAACAGACTCGTATATCAGATATTATTATTTTAAATTTAGATCCCAAGTTTACCGAAATATTTGTAAAAAAAATGAATAATTCCTTTAAAAATAAAGTCTTAACTCAGGACAACTTAAATAAGGTAAATTTAAGACTAAGGCAGCTTTTAAGCCAAAATGGTTATTATTTGACCCAAGTACCTACTCCACAGCTTTTATTTTCTGCAGATGAATCAAAGGCAAAAGTGCAATTCAAACTAGAAAGAAAGAACCGCTACAACATTGAAATATTAAATGCCACCGAATTCCCTAGATTGCATTTAGAAAATGACGTCTTAAAGCTTGATACTTACTTTGCCACGGATGCAAATTTTGGCTCGGAACTAATAGAGAAGTTACAAATTTTTTATAAATCAGAAGGCTATCCGCATATAAATATACCTTATTATGAAAGAAAAAATGACGATACAATTACCCTAACTTTAAACTTAGAAGAAGGACCCTTTACACGTTTCAAATTAATTCATTTTGTCGGTCAACTATCACGTGAAAATAGTTTTTATGAAAAAAAATTATTGAGCCTATCTTCTGAAAAAGTTCAAAACAGAGTCTATATTAAAGAAGATATTGAAATTGCAGCTAAAAATTTATTAGTCTATTTGCAAAACGAAGGCTTTGTAAATGCACGTCTAGGGCGAGTTCAGGTTTTCACCGATCGTGAAAACCCTGAACTTGGTGTGGCTACTATTCAACTTAATGAAGGTGAACAAGTTAGCCTTAGCGACATTACTTTTATTGGAAATAAAACTTTTACTACAGACGTTTTAAAGAAAGTTTTAGGTCTTGAAGTCGGACAAAAGTTAAATCTAAAAGCGCTTGAAAAAAGTGTTAATAACTTGAAAGTTTATTATACTAACTTAGGTTTTATTGAATTTAATTTATTAAATGAAAATACGGATTTGATTCAATACTCGGAAAAAAACAATACAGCCCAATTAAAATTTAACTTTTACGAAGGCCCACAGGTTGAAGTTCAATCTATTTTAATAGAGGGCAATTCAAGAACGCAGGACAAAGTAATTTTAGCCGAAATTGATTTTAAACCTGGCGATATTTTAACACCTAACAAATTAGAAGAATCTGTCGCGCGCTTACAACGAACTGGCCATTTTTCTACTATAGAAATTCAAACATTAGAAGCTGGCACAACTATACCTCAACGCACAATTATTATTAAAGTTGCGGAAAGAGACCCTGGTGTTCGCACTATTGGGCTTGGCATAACGAACGAAAATCAGGCCACACTACGTGGATATATGGGTATAGCTTATCGCAACTTAGGTGGATGGGGCCGTGGAATCTCATTGCGGGGTGAAGGTAACTATAATTTAACGGACGTTAAGTATCTTGAGAAAAAAATTACTGCTGGTTTTGTTGAACCTTACTTATTTGAAACCAGAACTCGCTTTCGATTAAACATTACTAGATCAGATACAATTTCTGATTTTAATCTTCGCAAAGTCACCGAGCTTAATTCAACAACGTATTCATTAGAGCAAGATTTTACTTCGCATTTTACAGGTATTTGGGATGTCTTAAATATTTCCACTTATGTTGATCGCGGTATTACTTCAGAAGATGAAATTCGTAATGGGTATACTCGCGATGATTTAGTCATTGCTTCAACGGGTCCAACGTTTGACTTGGATTACCGTAACAATTTATTTAACCCAACATCGGGTAGTTTTTCTAGACTGAGTATTGAATATGCATCTGAAAATTTAAGTAGTTTTAAGGTTGATGATTTTGTTCGCATTGTTGGACAATCAACATTTTATGTACCTTTTCAAAATTCTGATATTGTTTGGGCCCAATCTTTTCGAGGTGGCTCTGTTCGCGATGTTCGTATCAATAAAGATAGTTCTGGCAATGGCTACGGAGTCCCTTTTGACAAAAAAGGTTTTATTTTAGGCGGAAGAACGACTATCCGCGGTTTTGAATCCGGTGAGTTCTTTCCTGCAAATAATTTAACAACTCCAGGGACACTTAAGCCAAATTATAAACTATCTACCTTTTCAAACTATCAACTTGTTAAATCAGAACTACGTTTTCCGCTAGTAGCTAAGTGGGATCTTATGGGTGCTCTTTTTTATGACGGCGGACAGGTTATTGTCGATGGTTTTGATTTTGATGATCGATGGCGCGATGCTATAGGATTTGGAATTCGCTATAATACTCCGGTTGGAGCCCTTAATATTGAGTATGCTAGAAAGCTCGACAAAAAATCCTATGAATCGGATGGAGCTTTTCATTTGTCGATAGGCGTTTTCTAAGGTAATTTTGGCGTATTAATACTACATTTTTGACCAAGGAGAACACATGCGCCAACATACAGTCCGAGTATTTCCATCCAAAGAAAAACTTGAAAGAAAAGATCAACTTGCTTGGAAGATGGCAGAAATTTGCACGGATACAGCTCCAATTAAAGAAGATGTTGTCGATATGATTATTAATCGCATCATCGACAATGCCTCTGTCGCAATTGCATCGGCGAATCGTCATCCTGTGGCTTCTGCTCGAGCTATGGCTTTAGCTCACCCGCGTGCTGGTGGGGCTACCATTTTTGGAATGCCTAATGATCAAAAGTTTTCATGTGAGTGGACCGCTTGGGCTAACGGCACTGCTGTTCGCGAACTAGATTATCATGATACATTTTTAGCTGCTGATTACTCTCATCCCGGTGATAGCATTCCACCTTTATTAGCTGTAGCTCAACAATCTGGTAAGACCGGAAAAGATTTAATTCGCGGTATTGTTGTTGCATATGAAATTCATGTGAATTTAGTTAAAGGGATTTGCCTTCATGAATATAAAAAAGATCACATTGCTCATTTAGCTCCAGCACAGGCTGGTGGCATTGGCGCTCTTTTAGGATTATCAACTGAAATTGTTTATCAAGCTATACAACAAGCAGTTCATGTTTCTTTCACAACAAGACAATCTAGAAAAGGCGAAATTTCTTCTTGGAAAGCCTATGCACCTGCACACGCTGGAAAATTAGCGATTGAAGCTGTTGATCGTTGTATGCGCGGCGAAGGGGCTCCATCGCCAATTTATGAAGGCGAAGATTCTGTGATAGCCTACATGCTTGCTGGCAAAGATGGTAAATACATCGTTCCACTTCCTGAAATTGGTGAAGAAAAACGCGCTATTCTAGAAACATACACCAAAGAGCATTCTGCTGAATATCAATCTCAAGCGCTTATTGATTTAGCGGCTCGTATGAAAGATTCTGTTTTAGCAAAAACAAAAAACTTTGATGATATCAAAGAAATAATTATTCATACATCTCATCATACGCACTATGTAATCGGGACTGGAGCGAATGATCCGCAAAAAATGGATTCTAAAGCATCTCGTGAAACATTAGATCATTCGATCATGTATATTTTTGCTGTAGCTTTACAAGATGGAAAATGGCATCACGTTGATTCTTACGCTCCAGAGCGTGCGAATCGTGCGGACACAGTTCGCTTATGGCGCAAAGTTTCTACTGTCGAAGACAAAGCTTGGACAGCTAAATATCACGATCCAGATCCAAATAAAAAACAGTTCGGCGGACGCGTTGAAATTATTTTAAATAATGGCGATCGAATTGTTGATGAGCTTGGTGTTGCGAATGCTCATCCCGCTGGAGCAAAACCGTTTAAGCGCGTGGATTACATTCGCAAATTTGATTTATTAACAGCCGATGTTCTTACTAAAGATGAACGCAATCGTTTTATTTCATTATGTGAACGTCTTCCAGAATTAACTGCCGCTGAAGTTCAGCAATTAAATGTTCAAATACCCATTGATAAATTAATAAATAATAAACGCGATACCAAAGGGATTTTCTAAAATGCTATTTCCTTTGATTACCGCTGCCGAAAAGCGCATTAACTTCAGAGCACAATTAAAAACTGGAAAGCTACTTCGCTTTCCAGGTGCTTTTTCTCCGTTAGTCAGCATGATGATCGAAAAAAAAGGCTTTGAAGGAGTTTATATTTCTGGATCTGTTTTATCGAATGACCTTGGTTATCCAGACATCGGCTTAACAAGTCTGACTGAGGTTGCTTACCGCGGCAGACAAATTGCCAGAACAACTTCTCTGCCTGCAATTATTGATGCAGATACGGGCTGGGGCGAACCCATGAATGTAACTCGCACCATTCAAGAATTTATTGAAATGGGATTATCGGGTTGTCACTTAGAAGATCAGATGAATCCAAAACGTTGCGGCCATTTAGACAATAAATCTGTCGTAGCTTCAGATGAAATGTGCAAAAAAATTAAAGCTGGAGTTAACGGTAAAAAGTTAGATCAAAATTTTGTTTTGATTGCTAGAACTGATGCTCGCGCTTCAGAAGGTTTAGAAAAAGCAATTGACCGCGCCAAAGCCTATGTGGATGCAGGTGCTGATATGATCTTTCCGGAAGCTATGCAAGACGAAAAAGAATTAGCAGCCATGAGAAAAGCTATTTCAGTTCCACTATTAGCGAATATCACTGAATTTGGTAAGGGTCGCTTATTTACACATAAAGAGCTTTCGGAATTAGGCTACAATTTGGCTATTCATCCGGTCTCTTCATTTCGACTTGCCATGGGTGCTACCGAAGCTGGGTTTGATATCCTTAAAGAGACTGGATCTTTGGAAAAAGCACTTCCAATGATGCAAACACGACAAGCCTTATATGATCTAACCAGATACGAAGACTATAATACATTTGATAAAGAAATTTTTAATTTTAAACTAAACTAGTGATTCAGCCATAGGACAATTTGTACGGCTAAAGCACTACCTTAAGGAGCAAAGAAAATGGCTGAATATATAAATCCCGATTACGTTCCAGAACCAGAAAAAATGAATGTAAAAAAAGGACTTGAAGGCGTTGTTATGGATACTTCTAGTGTATCTAAGGTTAATGCTGAAACAAATTCTTTAGTTTATCGTGGCTACCCTGTCCAAGATCTTGCAGAAAATTGCAGTTTTGAAGAAGTGGCTTACTTAATGTATACTGGCGAACTTCCAAATAAAACTCAGTTAGAAGAATTTTCTAAAAAAGAAAAATCTTTACGCGATATCACAAAGGATAATTTAAATATTATCAAAACATTACCTAAAAAATGTCATCCTATGGATTCAATCCGTACCGGCGTTAGCTTTTTAGGTTGTGAAGATGAACGCATTTGGGATGCAAGTCCAACTACAAACTTAGATAAAGCGATTCATTTATTAGCTAAAATACCAACGATGGTTGCCGCTGATTACCGCCTCAAAAAGGGTTTAGATTTTATTGCTCCAAATCCTAATTTAACTATTGCTGAAAACTTTTTCCATATGTGTTTTGGAAAAGTACCTGAAGCACGTGTTGTTAAAGCATTTGATGTTTCTTTGATCTTATATGCTGAACACAGCTTTAATGCTTCGACATTTACTTCACGCGTGGTGACATCAACTCAATCTGATATTTATTCAGCAACAGTTGCTGGTATTGGCGCATTAAAAGGCCCATTGCACGGTGGAGCAAATGAAATGGTAATGCACATGATGATTGAAATTGCTGATCCAAATAAGGCCGAACAATGGATGTTAGATGCGCTAGTACAAAAGAAAAAAGTAATGGGCTTTGGGCATCGCGTTTATAAATCTGGCGATTCGCGAGTTCCTACTATGAAAAAATATGCACAAGTAATGGCTGATGTCATTGGCGATCAAAAATGGATGCAAATGTACAATTCTTTGGAAAAAGTTATGATTGATAAAAAGAAAATTTATCCAAATCTAGATTTTCCAGCTGGTCCAGCTTATTATATGATGGGTTTTGAAATCGATTTTTTCACTCCAATTTTTGTGATGGCACGAACCACCGGTTGGTCAGCTCATATTATGGAACAAACAGCTAACAATCGCATCATTCGCCCATTATCTGAATACATTGGCGCACCACAAAGAAAAGTGGTTGCCATTTCAGAAAGAAAATAACGATTTTTAACAAAGTATTTTATTAGATAATTAAAAAAGGCCGGTTCAGAATACCGGCCTTTTTTATAGATAAAACTTGCTTGTATCTGCTTTTAAATTTTTAATACAGTATGACTAAATATAATTTAAAAACCAGCTTCCGTTTAGCTTTAATTTCTTTACTTTTTTTCTCTTGCCAAGCTAATGCTCCAAAAGCAGATGCCCCTGTGGCTGTCTTACCCACCGATGCAAAACCTGTAAAAGCATTCGGTGCGACGCCACCACCTCCGAATTATAATTTGATTATTAAGTCAGATAAAAAAAAACAGTCTGATCTAGATTTGCCATTTCGTGGTTTTGAACCAGATAAACAAATCACTTCCATTGCAACTGGCTCTTGCGCTGATCAAGATCAACCACAACCAATTTGGAAAACAATTGAAAGCAATAATCCAAACTTATTTATTTTCTCTGGTGATACCTTATACGCTTCTTCACCTACACAAAAACCAATCTCTGAACAATATCGAAAGTTAAAGTTAATACCTGAATACCGCAGTATTCGCGAAAAAGTTCCGTTCATGGCAATATGGGATGATCATGATTTCGGAATAAACGATGGGGGCAGTACCAATCCAGAAAAAGAAGTTGCGCGTACTGAATTTTTAAAACAATGGAGCTACCTTAAGTTTTCTTTACCTCCAAAACAAAAAGCTTTATATCACTCAAAAATATTCGGCAGCAAAAAACAAAAAGTTCAAATTATTATGTTAGATACACGCTGGGATCGTTCGGACCTAACAAAGAACCCAGACGACAAGTACGATCCAAATTCAAAAGAATCAAATAATTTTCCGCGACCTTACATTGCAGATACTGACAAAACAAAACATTTTTTATCTCAAGAACAATGGGCATGGCTTGAACACGAGTTAAAACAGCCCGCTGAATTGCGTTTATTAGTCAGTTCAATTCAAGTAATACCTGATGATCATAACTTTGAAAAATGGGGTAATTTCCCAAACGAAAAAGAAAAGTTACTTGCGCTAATACAAAAAACAAAAGCTAAAAATTTAATTATTTTATCTGGTGATCGTCATATGGCTTCAATTGCACGAACAGATATTAAAAAAACTGGCCCCATTTATGAAATGACATCAAGCGGGCTAAATAAGCCAACCAAACCAGGAAATATAATTTCTGATAAAACATATTTAGCTGATGGCTATGGCCCCGTAAACTTTGGTCTTATTCTAATTAACTGGGATAAGCGTATTGCAACATTACAAGTTAAATCGCTTGAAAATGAAGTAAAAAGTTCTGTCGAAGTAAAATTTTAATTTGTTAACTTTTTGGGGGTGGCCGCAACCACCCTTTTCTAATTACATAGAAAAATAAACCGATCGAAATCAAAACCATAAACACCAAGGCATACCAAAAACCATATTCATGCTTTAACAGTGGAATTTGTTCAAAATTCATCCCATAGACCCCTGCTAAAAAATTAAGTGGCAGAAAAAATATTGTAAGCACAGTCAGTACACGAACAATTTCATTTGTTTTAAATGAGGCCTCATTCGTTTTTTGTGAGGCAATCGAAATATGAAGGTTCAACAAGGATTGTACATTTTCATAAACATCTTCAGCATAGAATAAATTTCGGTCAAAACGATCGCGCACTTCTTGCATCAGTCCAATTGGGCAATCACTTTTTTGCATAATTTTATTTAAATTATCAATCGAAAATTTTATTACTTTCTTAAATGAAGAAGCTTTTGTTTTAATATGGTACCCATCTCTTAAAACTAAATCTGAATTTTCACCATTAAAAATTTTCTCTTCAAATACTTCGATCGTGTGTTCAAGTTCTGCTAATGGACGATTAAAACCCAGCGAAACTTGTTCAAAAAACAAACTAATTAAATGATATTTTGTTAGCTCTTCTGGACGAAATAATTTTATTTTATTTTCGATCTCTTGAATCTCTGTTAATGGCAATCTGTGAATTGAAATAATTTTTTGCGAACTAATAAACAACGCCACTTTTGTTGTAAGTTCCTGAATGGAATCCGACTCTAATTTTAAATTAGGTTCCATCAGTCTTAATAAGACAAACTGAGTCGCTCCATAAGTTTCAACATGAGGTAAGTAATCAGGGTCTAAACAATTCAATAGTACTTTTTTTGGCAAATCTAGCTCAACTGCTATTTTCTCAAGCATCACTTGACTAGGATGCACAATATCAAGCCATTTAAACAAATCTAAATCAATTTCAATTTTTTTCATCCCTTTATGAAACAAGACTTTTTGTCAATAATCAAGACTGTGTCATCTTAATAGGCGTTCCTAACAAATCAAGCCATAGATAAATCTTATGAAAAATTGCGTTTCTATAGGCAATAAGTAAAACTGAACAGGTCTTAAAGCAGTTAAATATTAACCCTACTTCAAGGAGTAAACTATGTTAGGTATCGGACAAAAATTTCCAACATTTTCAATGCAGGCTTGCGTCAGTATGGAAAAAGGAAAAGAATTTAAAACTATTTCAAATGCAGACATGAAAGGTTCATGGGCCGTTGTATTTTTCTGGCCTCTTGATTTTACTTTCGTATGCCCTACAGAATTAGCAGAGTTCAGCAAAGAAATGAAAAACTTTAAAGCACGCGATACAAAAGTATTTGGCGTTTCTTGTGATTCACACTTTGTTCACCATGCTTGGAGAACACACCACCCAGATCTTAAAAACTTAGAATACCCAATGTTAGCTGACGTTAAAAAAGAATTAACTGGTGCATTAGGTGTGTTACACCCTGTTGAACAAATTCCACTTCGCGCAACATATATTATTGATCCAGAAGGTGTTGTACGTTGGGTTTCTGTAAATGATTTATCAGTAGGCCGTAACGTAAAAGAAGTTTTACGCACAATCGACGCATTACAAACTGATGAACTTTGCCCATGTAACTGGGAAAAAGGTCAATCTACACTAAACGGTTAATTTTTTAGAATTTTTAAAAATCGAAAAAGCTTGTTCCATTCAAAATGGAAGAGGCTTTTTTTTTACTGGAGGTACTCCATGTCATTAAGCGCAGCAATTGATTCTTTTCTTGAAACTACTTTTCCAAATCATGATTCAGCCCCATATCGCGATCTTTCTTTAAATTTTAAAAAAGTGATGGAAGATTCTCCGTTAGAGCCCATCGAAAGGTTAATGAACACCGCAGCCATTGCCCGCGCTTTGCATTGGCATTCTCTTGAAAAAATGGCTGCAACCGAATTAAAGCAACTTGGCCTTGGCGATGCGGAAATACAAGAATGTTTTGAAGCTGCTGCAATTATGGGAATGCTAAACACCTATTACAAATTCAAAGGTTTTTTAAGTGCTGAAGTCTTACCTGATTATGCACGCACAGGACTTCGAATGAATACCCTATCAAAACCCTTAAATGGAAAAGAACGCTTCGAAATGATGGCCTTAGCCGTTTCAGTTGTTAATAGTTGCCCAACGTGTGTCTCTTCGCATGAAAAAGCACTAACTGATATTGGGGTTAGCCGCGATAAAATCCATGACTTAGCTCGCTTAGCTTCTGTGATAAAAGGCTTGAGCTGCCTGCACTAAAGATGATAAAAAGCCTCTTTACTACATAATAAAGAGGCTTTTATGAAAATTGAACTTAAGGATTATACTTCTCCAGCGTATTCGATTGAACAACTTCATCTTTATTTTAATTTACATGAAACCAAGACAATTGTTGCATCTACAATTAAAATAAAAAAAATAAAAAATGAACCATTAGTTTTAAATGGAGAGAATCTAAAAATTATTTCTATTGAATTAAATGGAGCCAACTTTTCAGACTATGTCTTAACTGCTCATTCCTTAACAATTCTAAATAAATTATTATCTGAATCTTTTGAATTAAAAATTCAAGTTGAGTTAAACCCAGAAGAAAATAAATCATGTGAGGGACTTTATCTTTCAAAAGGTATTTTTTGTACCCAGTGTGAAGCAGAAAGTTTTCGCAAAATTACTTATATGCTAGATCGCCCTGATGTTATGACAAAATACACAGTTGAAATTGAAGCTGATAAAACTAAATATCCTTTACTACTTTCAAACGGTGATCGCATTTCAACTCGCGATTTGCCTAATAATCGCCACCATGCTTTATGGAGCGATCCATTTAAAAAACCTAGCTATTTATTTGCCTTGGTTGCTGGTGATATGGGTGTTGTTGGCAGCACTTACATTACCAAATCAGGAAAAGAAGTTAAGCTTGAAGTTTTCGCTTCACATGGAAAAGAAGAACGCTGTAAACACGCCCTTGTGTCTCTAGAAAAAGCAATGAAATGGGACGAAGTACGATTTGGTTTAGAATATGATTTAAATCAATACATGATCGTAGCAATTGATGATTTTAATATGGGTGCGATGGAAAACAAAGGTTTAAATGTTTTCAACTCAAGACTAGTACTGGCTGATGTTGAATCTGCAACCGACGAAGATTTTGAATCCATTGAGTCTGTTGTAGGTCATGAGTACTTTCATAATTGGACCGGCAATCGCGTTACTTGCCGGAATTGGTTTGAACTTTCACTTAAAGAAGGTTTAACCGTATTTCGAGACCAAGAATTTTCAGCGGATTTAAATTCGCGCCCTGTTCAACGCATCAAAGATGTAAACTCATTACGTACACGCCAGTTCGTTGAAGACGCCGGACCCAATGCACACGCTGTGCGACCTAGTTCATGTTTAGCTGTAGATAATTTTTATACCGCAACTATTTATGAAAAAGGAGCTGAAATCATTCGTATGATGCAAACTCTGGTTGGCCGTAAAGGATTTCGAAAAGGAATGGATGAATACTTTCGACGTCACGATGGACAAGCCGTAACCATTAATGAATTTGTTGCAGCGATTAGTGAACAGAACAATACAGACTTGTCTCAATTTAAAAATTGGTATTCTCAGGCTGGCACTCCTGAAGTTTTTGTTACGGAGTCCTTTGATGCTGCAAAGAAAGAGTATTCGCTATCACTTGAACAAAAGTGTGCTTTAACTTTATCCGAACAAATCGATCAAAAAAATGGAACTTTTCAAAAGCAACCATTTCATATTCCATTATTAGTTGGTTTAATCGATGCCAAAGGTGAAGAATTAAAAATTACTTCAGAAGATGTTATTTGGAATTCAGATGAAAAGCCTGTACTTCATTTAAAGCAACAACAGCAAAACTTTGTATTTAAAAATCTAGAAACTAAACCCGTTTTATCATTAAATCGTGAATTTTCCGCCCCTGTTAATATTCGCTGGACAGTTCCAAATGCAGAACTAATCCATTTAATTAAATTTGATTCCGATGAATTTAATAAATATGAAATTAGTCAAAAAATTGTTCTTACTGAAATGAAACGTTTAATTGCTAAAATTAGAAAATCAGAAAATGCAGAAGTAAATATTGATATTGTTCATTCCATAGGGTCGGTTCTGATAAATCCGAACCTTGACTCCGCTTTTAAGGCATTAATGCTTTCCTTAACTTCTGATGCAACCCTAGCTTTAGAAGAAGATATTATTGATTCTAATTTATTTGAAAAAGCCAGAAGCATAATTCGAAATTCTATCGTTAAACACTATGCTGCAGTTATGATTGAAACTTATAAAAAACTACAATCATCAAATTTGGCATCCGACCGCAGTCTAAAAAATAAAGTATTAGCTTATCTATTTAAGGGTCAATATGCAGGCTCAGTTGGCCTAGTAACAAAGCAATATGATAATTCAAAAAATATGACCGATACAATTTATGCTTTGAATTTACTATGCGAAACAAAATCTGCTGAACGTGAAATTTATTTAGAAAAATTCTTCAAACGTTGGTCAAATGACAGCGTTGTTTTTAATAAATGGTTAATTGCTCAAGCTGGTAGCCCTGCTGAAGATACATTCGATAAAATGAAGTCCATTGCGCAGCAAAACTATTTTGATGGAAAAAATCCGAATAGCATTTATTCTTTTCATGGAGTCTTTGGAAAAAACTATTGCGCTTTTAATAGCAACAGTGGGCAAACCTATGCATGGTTTTGTGATGAAATTATTAAAATTGATAAATGGAATCCGCAAGTTGCAGCAAGATTGTGTTCAAGCTTTAACTTTGTTAAAAAGTTACCTCAGCAACAAAAAGAACATGCTTTAATAGAAATCCAACGCGTTTTAAATCACACTGATTTATCAAATAATTCGCGTGAACTTTTAGAGAAGTGCATTTAGAAAAATTAACTATTAAACCTGGCACGACATTGTGCTAAAAATTCTGAACGTGTCGTAGCTTGAAGTTTAAAAGCTCCTCTTAAATCAGAGGTTGTTGTCGTACTATGTGTATCTTGAACACCTCGAGAAATCACACAATAATGTTTGGCATTAATATGAACAGCGATATCTTCAGTATTTAATAAAAACTGTAAGCAATCAGCAATTTGCTTCGTTAATCTTTCTTGAACTTGTGGGCGACTTGCAAAAAATTGAGCAATACGATTAATTTTAGATAATCCAATGACTTTCTTATTTGGAATATATGCAATTGTTGCGTAGCCATCTATAGGTTGAAAATGGTGTTCACAGACAGACATAACTTCGATATCCTGCACGCAAACCATTTGATCATACTGCATTTTATTTTCTATGACGGTAATCTTTGGAAAATTATTTGCATCAAGACCTAGGAAAAGCTCATTCACATACATTTTTGCTAAACGCTTTGGAGTTTCTTTTAAACTGTCGTCTGTTAAATCCAATCCAAGAGTTAACATGATTTCATTAAAATGATTTTTTATTTTTTCAATTTTTTGATCATTGGTTAGAACACTTTCCACTACCGGCGATGGCCGAACATGAGAAAGTATTTCTAAAGCTTTTTGCAGAGTTGAATTTTTATCAGACATTGGTTAACTCCTTAAAAGAAAGTCATAAAACACTTTGACTCATTTGACTAATTTTAATTCATCATCTTTAACAATTGATGCTTTTTTATACAAATAACGAGCTAATTCGATTCGCCTCTTGCATAGCTCCTTCGACAGTATTTGGCTTAATCGCCGAGGAATAATCTCCAAAAACCTGAAAATGATGATTTGCTTTGGCTTGCGCTGGTATCGGAAAATCATTTTTAAAATAAGATGATTGAATCAAACTAACAGTAGACCAATCATAAAAAGAATCGGCAGTTATTTTTTTGGAAGAAAGATTCAAATTTGTCTTTGAATTGATAAGTTCGATAATTTTTTCAATTTCAATCATGCTAACGCTTTCAATTTTAAATTTTTCATTCGATAAAGTTTGTTTTATTAAATATTCGAATTCTAAACCCATTAAATTGTTTTTTAACGCTTTGCCAATAACCAATAGTTTTTGTTTTTCAAGAGTCGCTTCAAAATTATTTCGTTTATTTGACAAAGCTAATGTGGCCGGACTGTTGGGCACAATAACCTGCATTTTTGTTGCAGACTCTGGCTGTAGTGTAGACAACCAACTTCTCGCCCAGTCCATTTCTGGCAGATTAAGCAGCCCATCAATTCGTCCCCATTGACTAGGCGGTATTGCAAGAGCTACTTTTTTAGCAGTGATGGTACGGCGACCATTCGGGGATTCGAAAAGAACTTCGTAATAATCTTTGTATTTATAAATTCCAACCATTTTCCATTTTAATCGAAGACTGCGGTATGGCATAAGTCCTGCGATTCGTTTCAGCAAAAACTGAGTCATTTTTTCTGCACCGCCTTCAATAAAAAAATGACCTTTAGCTATTGTCGTCGTTTTTAAATTAAATTCTTTCACTAAGGCTTGCACTAAAACATCACTTTGGTCGAATACGGAAGCTCCAAAATCTAAATCTTGGTAGGAGCGAATTCGACCTCCCAAATAACCTGACCCTTCATATAAGCGATATTCTGTTTTAATTTGTCTTAATTTATAAGCTAAATAAAGACCACTTATTCCACCACCAACAATTAATACTTGGTCTTTTAAGTCAAATTGATCTTCAAAAACAAATTCATCTAAAGTCGAGCATGCCGATAGCGCAAAAGTAGCAGCAATACTGCCCAGGCCATAAAAACCAGTTTTTAAGAAATCCCTACGAGAAGACATTTTCAACCCTTTAATGCCATGCTACCTTAAGGAAATGCTTCAGACAAATTATCTTCAAGAAAATTTCGAATTGATCGACTCGAAGGGCTGGGCCCTAATCGAATTACCACTAGATTTTTGTCAAAAACTATTAATTGGTGCGCAAAACAGATTTCATGCCAATGAATTTACACCTGCAGGAATTACCCAATCAGAATTTATTCCGCTAGAAGCTGCTATTGCTATTCGTAGTGATTTAACATGTTGGCTTAACTTAGAAAAACTAACTGAAGACGAAAATTCTTTAGTTCATTTTTTAAATATCATCAAAGATAATTTAAGTGATTTCTTTAGAATTCGACTTACCCATTTTGAATGCCATTATGCGATTTACCAACCTGGCCAAAGTTATAAAAAACATACTGATCAAACCAAAAATAATAATCATCGCTTTTTTAGCTTTGTTATTTATTTAAATGAAAATTGGCAAAAAAAAGATGGTGGAACGTTACTTGGTTACACTAATGAAAAAACTATCTTTGAAGTTTTACCATTACTTGGCAAAATGATTATTTTTCGCAGCGATATTGAACACGAAGTTATACAGAGTCATAAATCACGTTGGTCACTAACGGGTTGGTTTAGAACATGATCAGCGGACAAAAATATCTTTTGCATGTTATATTTATTAATCGATTACGCTTTCGATTTTATATGATTATACTAGCCATGCTATCTTCGATATGCGGAATTTTACTACCCTACTTTCAAAAAGAATTCTCTTCCGATTTAAACTTATGGACTTTATCCTACTGCGTTCTGCTTGCTATTATTTACTTTAGTTTTAATCAACTAACAGCTTTTGTTGGACAAAATGAATCTGTTCATGCGCAAAAGATTTTAGCACAAAAAATTTATCAACATAATTTAAATTTAAAATCTATGACTTTACAAAATCGTAATGTCGGCGAAATTGTCTCGCTTTATACAACCGATGTTCCAAGTTTAACTGTATGGCTAGAGCAATCACTACCCTTTGGATTCACGACATTATTCCCTTTAATCTTAACGCCTTGGTTTTTAAAATCATTTTATGATTTACCACTTTTATTTAGTTATGGCCTTATTTCATTAATTGTTGGACTGAATGGATTTATGGCATTTAAACAGTCACAATACTTTTTTCAATTTAAAAAGCTAGCTGCAGACCGCATGAGTTTGGTTAATGAATGGATTCAAAATATCCGCGGGCTTAAAATATTAAATTGGATTGATGGTTTTGAAAATACCATCATAAAAAAACGACGTGAGGAAACCAGAAATCGCTTAGCCATGGTTACAAATGGCCAAATAATGAATTCAATTTCCTCTAGTGTAACTGTTTGGCTTAACTTAGCAGTAATATCTTATTTTATTTGGGTCGAACCTAAACTTTTAAACAAATCAGACTTAATCGGCTTATTATGGATAACAACTGTTTTCCTTTCTAGACCCTTACGCCAATTGCCATGGTTCTTTACTTTCGCTTTTGATGCTTGGACATCTTACAAGCGTTTGGCTGATTTTTTAAGTTTAGAAAATACTCCTGAGATTGTTAAATCAACGCTTAGATCTTCTACGAACTTAGTTGAAATTCATGGTTTAACATTGGCATTAAATAATAAAAATTTACTAAATATTGATCGCTTTATAATCTCAAAGCCAGAATTAATTGCATTAATTGGCCCTGTTGGAGCAGGTAAAACATTATTTTTAAAATCATTGATTAAAGATACTCCCTTTATCGCTGATCAATTTTATATTTGTGCAGCTAGCTATGTGCCTCAAGAGCATTTTGTCATGAGTGCTACCTTACGTGATAACGTTGTCTTCGATTATAATTCATCGCCTATTACTGACAATAAGGTAATGGACTCATTAGCAAAAGCCCAGTTTGATTTCGAACTAGATCGTGTAGAAAATGGCCTTGAAACCATTATTGGAGAGCGCGGACTTAATTTATCCGGAGGCCAAAAGCAACGCGTCAGTTTAGCTCGTCAGTTTGAAAATTTAAGCAAATTAATTCTGCTTGATGACCCACTTAGTGCAGTTGATATCTCTACTGAACATAAATTGATTAAAGAATTTATAAATTTAAAAAATCAAGGCCATTCTATTTTATTAACAACACAGCGATTTAGTACCTTAAAAGATTGCGACCGTATTATTTATATGGACCATGGACAGATCTTGTTTGATGGGCCTTCACTTGAATTTCTTGAAAATGAAAAATATCAGGCTTTTATAAAAGGAACCTTTTGAAAAAAACAACCTTTTCTAAAACTGTTTACGACACCCTTTTACAGGCTTACCGCCCATTTATTGTAAAACTTGTTATGTCCATTGTTTTAGGTTTTATCGGCCGATTGCTGATGCTATCAAACGCCCAAATCATTGGACAATTTATTGATCACAGTACGGAAATTAATACTGAAGATTTAAAGGTCATAGTTGTTAAGCTATTTTTTATAATTACTTTGTCTTTTATTCTAACTACCCTTTTTAGAACTTTATTTTCTCGTTATTCAGCCTTAGCTGTGTCCCGAATTTATGATGAAACAACTTATCGGGTTTCCAGATTCCCAATATCTTTTTTTGATGACCAGCCAGTTGGAAAAATTACCACGCGTTTTTCTAGCGATTATGGAAATATTTTTAGATTATTTGGCGGCCCCTTAGCCGAATTTATATCAATTCTTTTTGATTTAATTTCAATTGTCATTTTAATGATTTTTGTTCATCCTTATTTTATTTTCACAATATTATTTTCAACCTGGCTTTACTCTATTATTTTAAAAAAAAATCAGTTGCGGCTGCGCCAATCTAGGCGAGAGCTTTCCATTAATCGATCGCCTTCAATTGCCCATTTTTCAGAAACTGCTCAAGGTTCCGCAGTAATTCGTCAAAATAAAAAAGAAAATATGTTTATTAAAAAATTTCTTGAATATGATGCAAAATACTTAAATTCAAAATTTCAAGTTTTTTGGATTGTAACTCGCTTTTCATTAGAACTTAACTTTCTATCTGCACTTTTTTTTGCATTAAATGGTTTACTTTGTTATTATTTGATACAAAAAAATATCATTGGCATTGGACTCGCCAGTGTTGTGCTTAGTTTTACTATGATAGCCACAAATACTTTACAAATGTTTTTCGAATGGTTTTCTCAATTTGAAGAAGCATTAGTAGGCGTTGAACGATTGGATGAATATTTAAGATTAGATATTGAACCTGGCGCACTACTGCCGTCCTATTCTGATTTTGCAACATCGCATCCAAAAAGAATTCATCCGCAAAAGCAACAGGGCTTAGCGACTCAACTTATAGCCACTGAATCTGACTATCATTTACAAACTGAAAATCTGCAATTTCGTTACCCCAAGTCTTCGCATATTATTTTAAACTCAATATCATTTAAATTAAAAAATGGCGAAAAACTTGGAATTATCGGCCGCACAGGATCAGGAAAATCAACCCTAATTTCTGCACTTTTACATCTTTACCCCATCCAGGCCGGAGTAATTCTTGTAAATGGAAAAAATGAATCAGATGTCGAAAAGCATCGCTCTTTATTTTCAGTAATTTCACAGGATCAACTTTTTCTAACGGGCTCTGTGCGTGATAACTTAGATTTGTTTAAGGACCACTCTAACCTGGAAATTGAAAACATTTTAAAGCAAGTTGGTTTAAAGTTTTCTTTGCAGGATCCCATTTTTGAAAAAGGACAAAATTTATCTCAGGGCGAAAAACAACTTTTAAGTCTAGCTCGAGGACTCTTGCAAAAAGCAGAAATTTTTATTTTTGACGAGGCTACTTCAAATGTTGATCCTCATTCAGAAACATTAATGAATAAAGCTTTACTTGATGTCTTAAGTAAGAAAACACAAATACGTATTGCTCATCGTTTGCAGACCGTTGAAGACTGCGATCAAATACTTTGGCTTGACAATGGAAATGTGAAAATAATAGGACCAGCAAAAGAAGTGCTTGTCGCATTTGAAAAAGCTAGGCTATAAAGGTAACTTAATAATTGCTCTAACTGAAGGGACTCGTATGGATAATGATGAAAAAAAATCTCCTGAATCCGCAGACCCACAGAACAGCTCAAAAACGAATACCCCTGATACATCAGGATTAACTACACCATTTGAAGTTGATCAGAATTTTCAGAATTTAATCCATTTGCAAGATCATTGGTCACAAATGAGTTCTGTCGACCGTAAAGAAAAATTTTTTCAACTTCCACGTACAGATGCCGAAGAACTTTTTTTAAGCCTAAGTGCTTTAGATCAATATCAACTTATTGAAAATTGTTCGACTTTAGAAAAGCGTTCTTGGATTAGACTATTAGCCCCTGATGATGCCGCCGATTTGATTCAAGAAGTTGATCAGGATCAGCGCGAAGATTATTTATCATTACTTGATCCGCAAACAAAACGCGAAGTATCTGCTTTATTAGCTTACGCGGAAGATAAAGCCGGCGGACTAATGAGCTCTCGGTTTATTCGTTTACGACCAACTATGAACGTGGATGAAGCTATCAGCTACATCCGTATTCAAGCCAGAACTCAGGTGGAAACTGTTTATTATTCTTATGTATTAGATCCAGAACAAAAATTACTGGGTGTGGTTTCTTTTCGAGAATTATTTGCATCCGTCCCTAATAAGAAAATATCTGAGATTATGCATACTGATGTTTTTAAAATTTCGGTCGACTTAGATCAAGAAACTATTGCGCAAATTTTTAATAAGCAAGATTTAATGGCCTTACCAGTTATTGATGCTGAAAACAAAATGGTGGGTATTGTAACCTTCGATGACGTCGCACAGGTTACTCAAGAAGAAGCCACAGAAGATATTCATAAATTAGGCGCCGTGGAAACATTAGATGCCCCGTACTTACAGATTTCATTTATGCAAATGGTAAAAAAACGTGGTGGTTGGTTAATGGTTCTTTTTATCGGAGAAATGTTCACCGCAAGTGCCTTGGGTTACTTCGAAGGCGAACTGCAAAAGGCCGTTGTCTTAGCCATGTTTCTGCCTTTGATTATTAGTTCAGGTGGAAATTCCGGATCCCAAGCATCAACTTTAATTATCCGAGCCATGGCCCTAGGCGAAGTTAAAATTAAAGATTGGATTCGTGTGCTAATTCGCGAAATCGCAACAGGATTAACTTTGGGAGCGGGCTTGGGTTTAATTGGTTTGATTCGAATTTATTTTTGGCCATGGCGCGAACAAATGTATGGAGATCACTACGGATTAATCGCAGTAACCGTTGCAACTTCCGTCTTAGGTGTTGTTTTGTGGGGAACTATTTCTGGATCCATGTTGCCATTTATTTTGCGCCGTTTAAAGTTTGATCCAGCCTCCGCATCAGCCCCGGCTGTTGCGACGATCGTGGATGTAACGGGATTAATTATTTACTTTACTGTTGCTAGTTTAATTCTTAAGGGTGTGCTTTTATAACCTATTCTGCAGCGCCTATCTAAATCACGCTGTTGGGCTAAGCCCAACAGTCCACATCGCAAAATGGTCTTTCAATTGATCAGAGATCGTTAAAAATTTAACACCGTAGGATTGTTCTTTAGAACACCAAACAACTTCACCTTCAACCTCTTGATCAAGCTCTACTATTTTTACTTTTATCTTAGCGCCTTTATCAATTTGCATGGCTCCACTAAAAGATAATCCACCTAATGACAATGTTTCAGAGGCACAATTAATTACTTGATCCCCAATTTGTAATATCAATTCTTTGGTAACGTTGTATCTAGCAAATTGACGACGCTTTAAATTTGCAACAGCTGGCACATCAATTCGACGTCTTAGACTAAAAGCCAACGACAACGGTAATAAAATCATTAAAAACATAACCGCAATATTTCCACCAACTCCACTGGTTGGACCACGGCCAGAAAGGTCTGAAACCTCTTCTACCATTTTGACAACACCACAGCCTTTCGCCGCAGGAGCTACAGCTTCTGACGAAGCTACACCGCGCTCAGATTTATAAACGGGAGTATAACTTGGATTATATGCTGTCACACTAATCTGAGATTGCGAATTCTGAATGGCTTTTAAAACATTCACTCGCCCCTTAGTTGATGTGTAGCTATTAAATGCGGAATACAAATCTACAGTGCTCATGATAACAGATTTAACTTGGTAACCAGTAAGCTGTGATGCCTCTCGTAAAATTAATGCAGCCATGCCGGCAACAAATGGTGATGCCATAGAAGTTCCAGACATCATTTGAAAACAACCCGGATTCAAACATCCTGTACCTGGTACAGAACTAACAATAGCCACACCTGGTGCTGCAACTTGAACGCTTGTACCGTAATTTGAAAATGATGCTTTTGTATTTGAATCTGTAGATGCAGCAACGGCTAAATTATTTGGAGTATCTAAATTTGCTGGGTACATGGGTGTCGTATCATTATTTGTTCCAGAATTGCCAGCAGCTGTGGCTATGAAAACTCCATGATTGTGAGCATATGTATAAGCATCATGCAAAGATCTTGAATACGATGAACCACCCCAAGAATTATTAATAACTTTAGCACCCATATTGACGGCATAGTAAATTGCACTTACTGCGTTTGCTGTACTACCAGAACCGCTTGCATCTAAAAATTTTAATGCCATGATTCGCACTTTTGATTCGCGAACAGGATAGGCTAATACATCTTGTCCAACGCCAAGAATTATTCCCGAAACATGGGTTCCATGATCGCCATCATCATAAACATTTGCCGATCCCGCTACAAAGTTCCAACCATTAATATCATCGATATAACCATTGCCATCATCATCGACTCCAGCGACTCCATTTTTTTCTGCAGTGTTTTCCCAAACTGCATTTGCATCTTTAAATAACCCATGATTGGTATCTAGGCCTGTATCAACAACAGCAACGATAGTTTTAGTTCCCACATTATAAGCTTTTTCAATAGTCCAAGCATCCGTAGCCTGCACTGCTGAATTTGACTGCGTGTAACTATCCGAATTTGAAGGAGCCACACCAAATGGCTGAATATCAACAGGGTCGATACTTAAAACGTAATTTGGTTCTATATATTCAACATCTGAATTAGATTTTAAACTTTCAATACTAGCTGATGAGTCCGCTTTTACATGAAGCATTGTTGAACCCCAAAAAGCTTGCTTCACTGTGATTGATGAACCCATTTTTCCAACAAGACTAAGACCCTTGCTTAAACGCGAATTTGCTGAAGCTCCCGTTTGCGCCTTCATCTTAATAATGTATTCACCAGGCACAATCGCACTTCCAGCGTTTGCAAAAGCAAATGGAATGGCCACTACTAATAATATGCTGAATATAAATTTCATCAACGTACCCCATTTTTGAGTAATGACTCGATAATAAAGTATCGGGACAAAGGTCTGGCGACTTTAGGCTGGCGTTAAATTCTCTCAAAACAAATCAGTTAATAATGTCGAATCAATATGCACTACCAATAAATTGTCCTGATGTAGTAATTCAGCTGTATCAGATTAGGAATTGTGATTTTTTGCTTTACCAAAGTAACATTTACTTTTTAAGCCTAAGGCTCTAAAAAGCGCCACTTGCAAGTGTCACTTGACTCAAATTTTGACCTCGTCAATTATGATAATTGATGAATAAAATTAAAAAGATATTTCTTAGTGGCCTTCTTACATTCTTACCTGTCGCAGTTACAATTTATTTAGTTTACGCCGGAATAAATATAGTTGAGAACCTGCTTGCCTCTTTTCTTCGTAATGTTCTGCCCAAAGACGCCTACTTCCCCGGCTTCGGCTTTTTAACAACAGTAATTGTTATTTTCTTACTTGGTTTAATGCTGAACAATCTTCTTACGGCCAGTGTGCTAACTTGGATTCAAAAAAAACTTGCCGAGATTCCTTTAATCAATGTTGTCTATTCTCCTCTGCGCGATTTAATGAATTTATTTTCAAAAGGAAAAGATGCCAACCAACTGCAAAAAGTTGTGCTGGTAGATTTTGGACTTGGAAAAAAAGCTTTAGGTTTAGTTACCCGCGAACACTTTGAAGATATCGGAGTCAGTGCTGAAATTACCTTGAACCGTATCGCAGTCTATTTTCCAATGAGCTATGGCCTAGGTGGCTACACTTTATTAATTAACAAAGGTGATATTGAATCAGTCGACATACCCGTTGAAAAGGCAATGAGTTTAGCTTTAACAGGTTGGATAAAATTAGATACTCATCCAAAGTAATTTTATAAATACTTTTATTTTTCAAGAGGTAATTTCATGACAGTTCGTTCAAAAACAACATTAGAAAAAGCCTTAGATATTAATGTAGACCCACTATTTTATGGATCTTTTGCTGAAATTGGCGCTGGCCAAGAAGTTGCTCGACAGTTTTTTCAAGCTGGCCGCGCTTCACAAACTATTGCATTAACAATCTCTGCTTACGACATGACTTTTAGTGATATCATTTATGGTCGCGAAAAAAATGGCCGCTATGTTTGCCAATCTCGTTTAGAAAAAATGCTTGATAAAGAATATACTAAACTGATTGAGCGTTTAGCTAAAGATCGGGGCGCTAATACTTGTTTTTTTAGCTTTGCCGACACAGTGGCTACATCATCGGACAACTCAAAAAAAGGATGCCATGGTTGGCTTGGTGTACGCTTTCAAACAAAACCTAATTCGGAACCGCAAACGGTTATGTTACATGTGCGCATGCTGGACAAGCATCGCCTGCAACAACAAGAAACCTTAAGTAAATTGGGTGTTAATTTAATTCATTCCTGCCTTTTTGAGCATAAAAATCCGGACACATTTTTATCAGGCCTATTTGATCAAATTAAAAATGAAGCCTTGTCTATTGATGTTATTGAATTCTTTGGTGATGCATTCAAAAAATATGACCCTATATTATTTAATTTAAAATTGGTTGATTTGGGCTGGGCCGAAGCCATTCTTGTTGATGAAAATGGTCATCTGCAAAATCCTGGCGATTACTTTTTTGGAAAATCTTTATTAATACAGCGTGGTTTTTTTAATCCCGTAACAAATACTCATCTTGATATTTTTAAGCGGGGCTTTGAACATTTTAAAAAAGAATTTTCTTTAAAACCCCAAGATATGATGGGTGTTTTTGAATTTACTATAGATAATCATTCTAAAGATCGTCACCTAACTCCGGAAGAAGCCGTTCACCGCGTGGCCATGATATCTAAATTAAAAATACCAACCTTAGTTACTAAGTTTACATTGTTTTACCAATTAAAAGAATTTATTCGCTTATCGACTTCTAAGCCCATCGGAATTGTTATTGGCGCGACACATTTAGAAAAATTATTTAATGAAAGTTTTTATTTTAATTTAAGTGGTGGCTTATTAGAAGGTTTGTCAAAGCTATTAGGCCGCTTTACCCGCTTATATATATACCCGCACAAGACTAACGAAATTTGTCTTCTTACAAAAAGCTTTTTTCCCAAACCAGAAGTTAAATATATTTATACCCATTTTATTGAAAACAAAATGATTCAAGATATCGCAGGGTGTGAAGAAATTAACGAATATATTCATTCCGAAGATATTAAAAAAATGATAAAGAAAAAAGATTCATCTTGGAAAAAACTGGTTCCAGAAAGCATTCATAAGTTGATTCAGTAAAATAGTTAGGGCTCTTATCTATTTCTTAAAATCGGAGCAGCTTGATACTCTTGCAAAGTTTGCTTTCGTCCTACCAAGGCATCACGGCAATTTGCTTCAGCACAACATCCACCGACTCGTTTTAAAAGCAACCAAGCTTTTAAAAGTTCTGTATTTAATTCTGCTTTATTAATTAAAGGTGATGTAAGTTTAGAAACAAATTGTTCCAACATTTTTTCATTTGAATTTATTCTTATTTTTGAAATATTTTTTTCTTTTTCTGTTAGCTGATATTTATAGGATTCATAGACCGGAAGTTGAAAGCTACCTGTTTGAATAAATTGCTCGGTTTCATGACCAATTAAGCTTTTATATTGAATCTGGGTTACGTGCGTTTTAGCCGCCGAAGAATCTAACGATTGATTTAATAAAAAAGCCTGCCGGTTGTAAATTACTTCTAACTTAGGACCTGATGCTTGGCAAATATTAGTGTTTATTATCTTCAACGGACTTGATGTCTTATAAACCTCAAGAATTCCCTTCAAAGATTTACCAACATTCATTGAAGAATTCAAAGATACTTTTTGCAGTTCAATTTTGACCGAATTAGCTTCTTTTTGATCAACACTTTTTAAAGAAACAAATGAATTAAAAATATTTTTTAACTGACTTAAAACAGATTTATTTTTAACAACTTTATCATCAACATCAGAATCCCAATTAGAACCTTTTACGGGAACGTATTCCGCCAAACCTGATGAAGCAATTAGGTACCCTTTGTCAACGGATACCACTTTTTCATTACTTTTAGAGTTTTCATCATACCAAGCTAAAGTTGAATGATCGATCTTTTGTTGTGCCGTTTGAGCAAATGCACTTAATCCAAAAAATGAAGAAACAATAAATACTTTCAACATTACCCGACACTCTTTAACCATTGAATCATCATTTGCACAGCTTGCCCGCTGCCACCCGCAGAAGCCAATGCACCAGTTGATTTGTCCGTCCAACTGTATATATCTAAATGCGCCCACTTCTTACCACCGCAAAATTTTTCTAAAAATAAGGCCGCAGTAATCGCTCCGCCAAAACCTTCACCCGAATTTTTAAAATCAGCAAAATTTGAATTTAATGTTGAAAAATATTTTTGTATCAACGGCATACGCCACGCAGGATCACCCGCTTGCTGTCCTGCTTTTTCAATTTGTTCAGCTAATTTATCATCATTAGAAAACAACCCAGCCATGTCAGCCCCTAAAGCAACTTTAATGGCTCCAGTTAATGTTGCTATGTCCACAACAACTTCAGGCTCGTCTTTACCTTTTTGTGTAATTGCCACATCCAGAACATCAGCTAAAACTAAACGACCTTCAGCGTCTGTATTATCAATTTCAACAATATAGCCAGCACGCGATTTATAAAGATCACTAGGTCTCATCGAAAAAGCATCTACCGAATTTTCTGCCAAAGCTAAATAAAAATCGCATGCCCGCCCGTATCCCGACTGAGCTACCCAATAAGCTAAAGCTAATACAGCAGCAGCACCACCCATGTCTTTTTTCATTAAACGCATACCTGAAGATGGCTTTAAATCTAAACCACCCGTATCAAAAGTTATTCCTTTACCTACGAAAGCAATTGGCTTCTTATTTGTTACCTTTTTAGGACGATACTTTAAATGAATCATTCGCGGAGGAGTCCCTGAACCAGCTCCTACGGCTAAATGCAAATTCATATTTTCTTCAGCCATTTTTTCTTCATCCCATACAATAATTTTTGTATTAGGAAATTTTAAATGTTTTGTAACTAACTCTTCAACTGTGTGCGGATCAATTTGATTTGGCGGCAAATTAATTAAATGTCTAGCTAGTTGAATACAAATACTTTCAGCAATTGCCTCATCAATAGATTTTTTTGAAAGTTTAAATAAATCAGATTGAAGAAATATTTTTGAAGTCGTTGTTTTTTTCTGCGAATAAATATTAAAGAAATTATATGCGGCCATTTCAAAGCCAACAATTACTGCACGAGAAATCTCATCCGTTTTTATTTGAGAAAAATAAACTTGAATGTTTTCAACGGACAAACTTTTACTACTTGTTAAAACAACACCCGCATGATCACGGAACCACCCGTAGGCGGATTCATCCAAAAGGCCTTGGTGTTGACCTTTCTGAAGTTCAGAATTTTTTAAAATCCAAACTGGCCCACTGCGACCTACAAAATGGATATAACGTTTGTCAGATTCAAGCAGTTTTTTAATTTGAAAGTCATGAGCATGACTATCCACAATGCTTTTTACTTCGTTTTGAAGCTTGTTTTTATTGTTAGATCCCAAAACATAGACAACACCCTGAGGTTTTTCGGCCCATTTTAATTCAAACTGCAATAAAGATTGTGTTACCGTGCGAATACTCATTTCATCACCTCATGATATTTGGTATGATTTTGCATTATATATGACAGATAAATCAACATTGAAGATTAAATTCAGCTTATACAACGTGGAAAATCTTTTTCTATTGTTTGATCATCCTATTCCTGAAAACTTTGAACAACTTAGCGAACCCGATTGGCAAAAGCTTTCCTCTTCTGTTTATTACAATAAACCTTTACGCAAATGTCTTGAGATTGCTAAATTAATACTTAAAAATGACCCCGACATAGTTATGCTATGCGAAGTCGGCGGACTTGAATCACTAAAGAACTTCAGTAAATTTTTTTTAGATTCTAGCTATTCCTGTGTGTTAATCGAAGGCAACTCGGACCGTAATATTGATATCGGCTATTTAATCAAAAAAAACCAACCTTATTTCTTTGATATCATCAGTAATAAAAACAGACCTCTTAATTTTCTATATCCTCACGAACTGGTTTCACAAAAGCATGGATTTAAAATTAAAAGTCCTTCGCAAACTTTTTCAAGAGACTGCGCAGAACTTCGCCTTTTTAAATCAAATAGATCAAAACCCTTTTTAATTATTTTATTAACACATTTAAAGTCTAGATTAGATCCTGAAAAAATTGATCCTGGCGGCTCAGAACGCAGAGCTGCAGAACTTAAAATGGCTTTGGTGATATACAAAGAACTTGAAAAAGAATTCCCGACCTGCCCCATTTTATTTTGTGGAGATCTAAATGGCTATGCAGGTGTGCCCACACCAGATTCCGAGTTTTTACCGCTTTACCAAGAAACAGATCTTCAAGACGTTTTAGAAGTTGCTGGATTAACTATAGACAATCGTTACACTTTTTATCAGATAAAAAATGGCGGCAAAGTAGAAGGAAAACAAATCGATTATTGTTTCCTACCAAAAAAAGCTTGGCCCAATTTAATAAAACAAGAAAGCTTCGTTTACAGGTACACCAATCATTTAGACCAACAAATTAATATTCCTAATTCGATTGAAGCAAAAGGGATATTACCCTCTGACCACTACCCTTTGTTTTTTACTCTTGAAAACATAATCATTTGATGCGATTTTTAACTTATGAGTTTAAAAAAAATACAGCTTCCAAATTTTGAAATTAATGCAACTTCGGTATATATTGAATCCGAATCAAGTCCCGAACAAAACCGCTATTTTTTTGCATACAAAGTCTCTGTGAAAAATAAAGGCGTGCAAACAGCTCAATTAATGAGTCGCCACTGGATAATAACAGATTCTTACGGACACATTGAAGAGGTCAAAGGGCCCGGAATTGTTGGCCTACAGCCCAGAATACATTCTGATCAAATATTTGAATATGACAGCGCATGCCCATTAAGAACACACTCAGGAAGCATGAAAGGCTATTATCACTTCATCAGCGAAGATGGCGAGCCCTTTCAAGTTGAAATCCCAGAATTTTATTTAATATCCCCGCATGCCGTGCAATAACTCAGTTAAGGTCTGCAACTGAGTCGCATAATCAAGGAAAATTTTTTTTAATTCTAATGTTTGCTGATCAATTTGTTCTGCAATTAAGGGAACGTGAATAAAAACAGCTTTTAGTGTTTTGAATTCATTCAAAGTTTTAAAGTACAATTCATTACAAACAAAAGTTCCTGCTGAAAAAGAAACTTCGACTGGTAATTTTTTGTTTTTTAAATTTTTAAGATGCTCTTCGAATGGAAACTTGGACATTATAGCCAATGGTTCATTTTTTTCTATTAACCCAGTGACTGGAATAGCTCCCCCCTCGTCGGCATTTAAGGTTTCAATCCAATTTAGGCCTATTTTTTCAAAACAAATTTTTTCTCGGCCCGCAGACTGTCCTAGCATAATCACAAAGTCAGGCTCAATATTTCGAATTTCTCGTTCTAAAATGTAAAAGCTAGTCTTGAATTCTACCGGAAGAATAACAGAAATAACTTCTGGAAATTTTTCCTGAAGCTCTAAAGCTAGCTTTCCACTGGGATTTATTTTTTCACCAAGAAATGGCTTAAAACCTGAAATCAATATTTTCATGGTGCTCGTAAAAAACGATCCCAATCACTATTTTGCTTTTGATACACATAACGTTCATGCAAACGCCCGCTGCGACCAAACCAAAATTCGATTTCGTTTGGAATTATCCGATACCCACCCCAATGTGGTGGACGCAAAATTGGCTTTCCCGCAAACTTGAGTTCCATTGAATTTATTTTTTCTTGCAAAGCTTCGAATGATTCTATTTTTTCAGATTGATTAGATGACCAAGCGCCAATCTGACTTAAGCGCGGTCGCGATGCAAAATACAAATCAGATTCTTCAGCCGATAGTTTTTTAGCGATTCCATCGATTCGAATTTGCTGATCCAAATGAGGCCAAAAGAAATTAGCACTTACTGCAGGATTGATTTCAATGTCTTTGCCCTTATGGCCGCCGTAGTTAGTAAAAAAAGAAAACCCTCGATCAACTAGTCCCTTAAAAAGAACTATTCGAACAGAGGGTTGATTTTTTTCATTAACTGTCGCAAGTGCCATCGCATTATGGTCTGGCACCCCTTTAATTTGAGCTTTTTTAAATAACTCTAAGAAATTGTCCAAGGGATCATTCTTAAAATTAAAGCTCATCGACAAGTCACTTTCAGCGTTAGTCCGCTAACTATTTTTTTGCTTTAGCCGCAGGTTTAACAGCAGGCGCAGATTTGGTTGCGTTTGCTTTAACGATTTCTAGCAATTCAACTTCGAAAATTAAAGCTGAGTTTGCTGGAATTCCAGGGCGACCAGATGGTCCATAGCCTAATTCAGCTGGAATAAATAACTTGTATTTAGATCCAACTTTCATCATTTGTAATGCTTCTGTCCAACCAGCAATTACGCCACCAACTGGAAATTCAGCTGGCTGACCACGATCAACAGAAGAGTCAAATTTTTCGCCATTTAGTAATGTTCCAGTGTAATGACATTTAACTGTGTCTTCTTTTTTAGGAATTGGGCCATCGCCTTCTTTAAGCACAATGTATTGAAGTCCTGAAGCTGTTGTTTTAACACCTTCAACAGTTTTATTTTTTTCTAAGAATTCAGCTGATTTCTTTTTATTTAATTCGCCTTCTTCAGATTGCTTTTTCATTGCTGATTCTTGCAATTTCATCATGGCTTTCTGAATGTCTTCTTTAGTCATTTCAGATTTTCCAGCAACTGCGTCTTTCATAGATGCTGCCAAAGTTGTTGCATCAAAATCAATGTTTTGTGCTTTTAAGTTCTGACCGATCTGCTGACCGATAGCATATGATGCTTGGCCTTTATCAGATTTAAGGTCTGGCTTGTTACATGCTGTTAGTACTAGTGCTGCTATAGCAACTGTAGATACTGCTAAAATATTTTTCATACGAATCCTTTCAAATTATGATTTCGTTTTTTAAGTTATAAAATTAATTTAACTTGTTATCAGTTTCAAATCATGATCGAATTCTTTGAGATTTCAAACACATAACATGCCGCACATACTACTTTATTTATTAGCCTTATTAAGCCTTTCAACATCGTCCAATTGGGCGAAGCTGAATCAAATGCCATCCGAAGTTCTTGGATTCTGGCGCTTAGCAATCGCATGCCTACTTTTAATTATTTGGGTTTATGGTATTAAAAAAACACCCTGGCCTCGGCCCGAGAAAAAACTTCTTTGGGTTTTACTATCTGGATTTTTCTTATTTTTGCATCTTTGGTCTTATAAATATGCCTCAAAAAACACATCCATAGCTAATACGATGATTTTATTTGCAACAAATCCCATATGGGCAACCATCGGAGCCATCGCCTTCTTTAAAGAAAAAATAACGAAGCGACTAATATATGCTTATATCTTAGCAACATTAGGCATTGTTGTTTTAGTCTATAATCAAATTAATTTCCATAGCCTTAGCTTTGCCGGAGATATCTCAGCCTTAGTGTCGGCCTTATTTTATGCCTTATTTATGCTAGTTGGAAAGAAAGCGCGCCGTGATTACACAAATACTGTCTTTGCCAGCTTTCAATATTTAACCTGCTCCATCTTTTTCTTTTTAACAACTTTAGCAACTGGTAAAAGTTTTATCGGGTATTCAGATGTCTCTTGGTTTTCTGTTATCGGCCAAGTATTGATTCCAACTTTTTTAGGGCATTTTGCATTCACCTACTTAGTTCAACATATGGATCTAAGTTTAATGACCTGCGGAAAACTTATTGAACCTATCTTTGGGTCTATAATTGCTTACTACTTATTTAAAGAAATTTTACAGCCCGAGGCCTATTTAGCATTTGCATTAACATCATTATCTTTAATTGTTTTATTTGCGCCACAAATAACTAAGACTTTGTTTGCAAAAAAGACTTAACTTCAGCACTTGAACCTTTAAATGCAATATTTGGTTTTCGCATTTCAAGCGATCCCAAATACATCGAATCATAGTACCAAACCAATAACTTTTCGATCCATATTTTATTTTTATTTACAGCTTTTGATTCCGTAAAATCTAATTCACATTCATTCAGGTCATTCAACAATTCCTGCGCTCGAAGTCCACCCATTTTTTTTTGAATCCGAGACACCGAGTTTTTATATTTTGCAAAAATATTTTTTACATCCTCTACCGACGAAGAATCATTTATTAAAGACGTTATATAATCTGCAAAAATATTTTCTATGCGACTTTCTAACGGCTCTTGAATTAAAATCACAGAGGCTTCTCTCATTTTTAGAAAAAAATATTCTGGAATATGGCATGATCCAATAAGCCGGCTTTCATCTTCAAGCAACAACGGCCTTAATTCCGTCGCAGCAACCTTCATGGTTTCAACAGCAAGACGGTTTTCAAAATCAGCCTGAGCTGGTTGTGGAATCGACCACGCGCCAAACGCCGACCCACGATGATGAGCTAATCCCTCAAGATCAACGGTGGGATAAAAACCCGCAATATCATTTATAACATGCGTTTTGCCACTACCCGTGGTCCCAGATAAAATCAGCATAGGGGTTGCTTTCGCATAACTTTGCAAATGATCCATAAAGTACTGCCGCGCCGATTTATAACCTTTTTCCAAACGCACTGTCTTTATGCCAACATCCTGCAAAAACTTCTGCGCTGATTGGCTTCGCAAACCTCCGCGAAAACAGGTAATAATTGTATCTGGATTTTTACTTAATTCTGCCTTCCAAGCTGAAACTTTAGATTCTAAATTTTCACCTGAGACCAACTTATGACCCAATACTATGGCAGCCTCTTGTCCTTTGTTTTTATAACAAATCCCAATCTGATGCCGCTCTTGATCGTCTAAAATAGGTAAATTTATTGATCCAGGAATCGAACCTGTAACGAACTCAATTGCTGCTCGAACATCTATTAGTGGGGTTTTATTTAATAGCTGATTTTTAAAATCGTCTATTGTTATCGTCTTCATTTAAATTGAAATTTCCAGACATTTTTCAATAGCCAATTTGTTATCCAGCACTTCGCCAATTGTTGCTGTTGCTAAAAACACAGAAGTTAGTTTTTCTGCAATGACCTTTGAAAATGCAGGATCAACAGATAATAACAATCCGCCGCTAGTTTGTGGATCAAATAACAAATTCTGCTGAACAGAAGTTAGTCCACTTACCTCAATATTACTTTTTACGTAGTCTGCGTTGGTACGGTGTGCTTTTGTTAAGAAACCAGCTTCTAAAAATTGAAGCGTTTTTTCAAATCGCGGAATTTTAGAAAATACTATTTTCATTTTTTTATGACTTGCTTTTGCCATCTGCATAGCATGCCCACTTAATCCAAATCCGGTAACATCTGTCGCCGCATGAATTGCTTGAAGCTCTGCCTCGTCCAAAAGATGTAGAATTGCATTAAGCTGACCCATTGAATTTAATTCGGCTTGGATATCAGATTCAGTGACTTCACTTCGCTTTAAAGCCGCCGTAGCTGTACCTGTGCCTAATGCTTTTGTTAAAATCAAATGATCGCCCGTTTTAGCCTTTGCGTTTGACCAAATTTTTTGTGGATGAACATACCCTGTTACAGATAAACCAAATTTTAAAGTATCGTCATCAATGGAGTGCCCCCCCACTAAACAAGCCTTGGCTTCAGCAATCTTATCACAAGCCCCCTGCAAAACATCTGCAATAATTTTTTGAGAAAACTGAGCTAATGGAAAAGCCAAAACGGCCATCGTTGAATGAGGAAGTCCCCCCATTGCATAAACATCACTTAAGGCATTTGCCGCAGCAATTTGACCAAATAAATAAGGGCTATCCACAATCGGTGTAAAAAAATCAATCGTTTGCACTAAAGCTAATGAATCATTAATTTTGATAATAGCGGCATCATCCATCAGCGAACCATCGACTAAGATATCACTTTTTTGAGGTGGAAACTTAACTTGCGATAAAATCTGCCGTAATTCAGTTGCAGAAACCTTTGCCGCACAGCCGCCTTTTTGCACAGTTTGTGTCAATCGTATAGAATCATTCATCGTCATTTTATTGCACACACCACCATAATCAGGCAACCTATTCAACAATGAGATCTATGCAATCTTTAAATTCTTGGCTCAAAGTAATTGTATCCGCAGCATTAATTGGCTCGTTCGCGCGATTTGTTTTTTTTATACTATTGGCTCCTAAAGAGTTATTACAAATCTCCACAAATACACCTTATCAAGAAATTCTAAGGGCTTTTTTCCTGGGCTTCCGTTTCGATTTAAGCGCTATTTGTTATTTAACGTTAATTTTTTGGCTAACTAGCCTATTACCTAAAAAACAAATATCCCTTTTCTTATGGCAATTCTTACTGACCCTATGGAGCTTTTTATTAATTATCGATATCGGCTATTTTTCATTTTACAATGACCGTATTAATGTTTTAGTTTTTGGTTTTTTTGAAGACGATACCTGGGCCCTGGTAAAAACATTTTGGAAAAACTATCCTGTCTTATGGATTTTATTTGCAACTTTTTTAATAGGCTTTTTCTACAAAAAAGTGATTCATAGCAACTTTAAAATTGAATCTGAAAAACCAAATCTAAGATTTTCAATTGCAACAAGAGCTATTGTTTTCATTATATTATTTATTGGTGCTCGTGGTACATTTGCACTATTCCCATTGGGCGATCACGATACTGTTGTATCAAGTCGACCTTTTTTAAATACGCTAAGTTTTAGTACCGCCCATGCCTTCGCCAGAGCCGTTAAATTAAAAAACGAACAACTTCAAGATGGCTCATCTGTTTGGAATGCAAACTTAAAAGAGTTTGGATACTTAAATCAAGAAGACAAAGCATTTGAAGATTTTTTCCAACAGAAAATAAATCCAAAAACTCAAAATCGTTTTGATCTAATGAGAAAAAAAACACAATTAAATTTAAAGACACAAACACCACCCCATGTAGTTCTAGTTGTAATGGAAAGTTGGGGATACTATGGACTACAGTTTCAAAATCCAACTTTTGATTTAATTGGAAATATGAAACAGCACTTTACAGACGACTTATTGAATATAAATTTCATTTCTACGACAGGTGCTACGACCGGGTCACTAAGCTGCTTGCTTGCCGGTATTCCACAGCGTTCGATAAGCCCTTTTCTTACGGAAAGTAATTATTTAAGTACATTGTTAACAACATCTCCTGCTGCACATTATAAGAAAGCCGGCTACCAAACGCATTTTGTCTACGGTGGAAACCCAGGCTGGCGTGATATGAATAAGTATGCATTGGCCCAAGGATTCGATTCCGTTTCTGGAGAAGTGGATATAGAAAAAAAATTAGCCGCTAATAATCTGCAGCTTTCTGGTCGTCATGATTGGGGGGTATTTGATGAAGATGTTTTTAAATATGTCGAACTCGTTTTAAAAGAAGCCACATCACCGCAAATGATCGTTGTCATGACAACGACGAATCACCCTCCCTATGAATTGCCAAAAACAGCTGCCATTCGAGATCTAAACATCGATTCATTTCCTGAAAAAGCAATGCTAATCGATCAAAAATTAGCTCAAAATCGCTTTGCTGCGTTTCGATATTCTTCAGATGCTTTAAGCAATTTCCTAGATATTGCTAAAAAAGATTCTGCACTTAGTGCAAAAACTGTAGTGGCTGTAACTGCAGATCACACTTTTTGGGTAAAGAATTTTACAAATGCCGAATCTTTTATGCGCTCTGCAGTGCCTTTTTATTTATATATTCCACAGGTTTTAAAAAGCCAACTTAGCCGAAATCAATTAACTAATTTTAAGGAATCGTTTGGTAGCCATCAAGATATCTGGCCAACCTTGTATGAACTTAGTTTTCAAAACAGTGATTATGAAACCTTTGGTCGACCATTATTTCAAGATTCAAATGCCAGCTTTGCGCTTAATCATGGTCGTTTTTTCTACACAAAAGATCGCGCCATTTTTGTTATTTCAAAAGACATGTTTTCCAGCTTTCAGGCGACATCACCCACGATCTACGAGCCCACATCCCAAATTTTAAAAGTGGATACAGATGCTTCTATAAAATATCGCTCTTTAATGGGATCTCTTGACTCTTATCTGCATCATTCTAAGATCAAACCATGAGAATTCTAGTTGTCGAAGATCAACCTAAAACGGCGCAATTTCTAAAAAAAGGTTTTAATGAAGTCGGATATTCTGTGGATATTGCAGAAAGTGGCGGATCGGCCGAATCCTATTTAGCAAGTAGCGAATATGATTTGGTCATTCTAGATGTCATGCTGCCTGATCAAAGTGGGATCGATACAGCTAGACATATTCGTCGCGATGGTTACGTTGGCCCCTTACTTATGTTGACCGCACTTTCAACAACCAAAGATAAAGTTCATGGCCTTGATGCCGGGGCTGATGATTATTTAACAAAGCCCTTTTCATTTGATGAACTGTTAGCACGAGTCAGAGCCTTATTACGCAGAAACAACTCTAAAACTGGAATTAATTCTATTTTAAAATATTCTGAAATAGAAATGGACTTGGTTCATCGCAAAGTGACTCGCCAAGGGCAAGAAATTATTTTAACTGCAAAAGAGTTTTCCTTACTTGAATATTTTTTAAGAAATCCAGAACGGCCACTTGGTCGAACATCTATTACTGAACATGTTTGGGATATCTCTTTTGACTCAGAAAGTAATGTGATTGATGTTTATATCAACTTACTTCGAAAAAAAATAGATGCTCCATTTAGTAAAAAATTAATCTTAACTGTTGTTGGTGTTGGCTATGTTCTTAAAGACGCTTAGTCTTCGAACACGCTTAACTTCTTTATTTGCAGCGATCTTTGGTATTACTACAATTTTGTTTTCAGGCTTTTTGTATTATTTTTTAAATGATTCATTAGCCCAAGATTTTGATGATGCTTTATACAATTATGCCATTGATGTTTCAAAAAATATTGAAGTTGGCCCCAAAGACAATTTACTTTTTCCACCACTAAAAGTTGATGAAGGTAAAATATTCCCTTTTGCATCAGGTACCGCTTTGATTCAGGTTCAAGATGCGGAAGGCAATATCTTAGTACGAAGCGGTGAATTTGGTGATTTTAAATTTCCTTTCAAAAAAGATTTGAAGAAAATATTAAAAGGCCAAGATTCATCTTACAGAACCTTAACGAACACCGAATCATTACCCGAAGCTGAAGCTGACTCTTATCGACTAATTACGTTCCCGTTAGACAGTGTGAATGCTCCTGATTTATTTTTACAAATCGCAGTGCCCATGACAACTTTTGAAAAGCAATTAGATAGTCTGCAAAACATTATAAAATATGGACTGCCTGCAGTTTTATTAATTGCGGTTCTATCTGGTCTTTATTTTTCTTCACGCGCTTTACAGCCAGTTAAAGATATCATAGAAAAAACAATTCAAATTGATGCTAGTGATCTAACTCAACGAGTCCCTTTACCAAGAACAAATGATGAAATTCAAAAACTAGCAGAAACCCAGAATGCCATGTTAGACCGTATTGAAAAGGCATTTAAATCACAAGAGCGATTTATTGCAGATGCGTCTCATCAGCTTTTAACGCCCCTGACGATATTACGCGGCGAAATCGAAATTCAGCAAAAAACAAATTCTCCTGATCCATTGTTTTTACCAAGTGCTTTGCAAGAGGTCGAAAACTTATCTAAAATTGTAAAAGACATGTTATTACTAGCCCGCATTGATGCTGGGCTTG
Source organism: Pseudobdellovibrio sp. (assembly GCA_049301055.1). GTDB lineage: Bacteria > Bdellovibrionota > Bdellovibrionia > Bdellovibrionales > Bdellovibrionaceae > Pseudobdellovibrio. The sequence goes on from JBAQKN010000024.1 coordinate 145,275, forward strand.
GAGCCCTAGAGTTTACAGAAGTCGCCTTAGATGAAGTCCTACTTGATGTTATTGCACGTTTACAAAAACTTTCGGCTGCAAAAAAAATTCTTGTGAAATTTGATATCTTGCAAAACACGGAACGAACCCAAGTAAACGGTGATTCGGATTTACTTTCTAACTTATTTTTTAATCTGATTGAAAATGCGATTAAATACTCTTCTGCTTCATGCTCTATCTTTATCCGGCTTATTTGGAATACTGATTTTACTGTTGTAGAAATTGAGGACGAAGGGCCTGGAATATCAATAGAAAATCAAAATGTCATATTTGAAAGATTCAGTCGCCTTGCCCCCAGTGGCTCAACTAAGGGCTTCGGCTTAGGTCTTGCTATTGCGCACAAAATTGCCATTTTGCATAAAGCTGAGTTAAATCTGCAAGATAAGTCAGGAAAAGGGACTTTGTTTGTCTTTAAAATACACAATTCACCGTCTCACACCAAGACTTAGTTAAATAACTCCATATTAATTATTTTTAATATCTTATTCATAATGTTTGAATCTAATCCTGTTACTCTGATCTCAACAAATATTAAAGATAATTAAATCTTTAACAATAAGGGAGACCTCATGAAATTATTAACAATCGTTGCTGCTTTAGCATTATCATTAGTTGTAAATGCACAAGAACACGCTGCTGCACCTGCTGCTGCTCCTGCTGCTGCAGCTGTTGCTGCTCCAGTTGCTCCTGCTGCTGAAAAAGCTCCAGTTAAAGCTATGAAAAAGAAACACAAAAAAGAAAAAAAGTAATTAGTAATAATTATTTTAATTCAAAAAAGGGTAACTTCGGTTGCCCTTTTTTTTATTCATTTTTAGTTTCTAAAACTTACCCAATAGTAAAAAACAAAGTGTAGCGATTAGAGTTGGAACAATCGATGCCATCAAAAGCTTTCCTGCATTTAAGGTCTTGTCTGGAAACTTGGAACTTAAAATTGAAAACCCGGCAGGATTTGGAGCATTTGCTAAGATTGTTAAGCCACCGCCTGTAATAGCCCCGGATACCAACGCCCATTTTGATGGATCTGAAATTGTTGGAACTTGTGCCCCTAAATATGTTAATGCGGCATTGTCTGTTATAGCGGTCAATGCAATCGCACTTAAAAATAATGCCTTTTCGCTTAAGGCTAAGATCACGGGCTCCAACCACCACCTTTGAAATGATCCAAAAACAATTAATCCACCCAAAAAAAATGCTACCAAAAGCCCCTCTTTAAACTTAAGTCCATCTTGATATTTTTTAGTTACTGTTGTTAAACCAATAAATATTAAAAATAATCCAAAAAATACTTTTTCATAATGTGCTGTTGCGACGAAGCCGATTAAAAATAAAATATGACTTCCCGTGACCCAAATTGGCATAGGGTAATCATCGACTTGCATTGGATTAAGTTGGCTTACAATTTTTTTTCTAAATAAAATTGAGAAAATAATAGCATTTATTAGAACAGTTGCTATTGAGGCTTCACCTAAATTAATAAATACATCTGCCAATCCCCAATTCCAAGTTCTTGCAACAACTAGAATAGGTGGCGCTGCAAAATGTGTTAAAGCTCCTCCAACTGATACATTTACAAAAACTAATCCAATAATTCCATAAAGCAATACTTGATCAATTTTATCAACTTCAATCATACGATAAAGTAAAAGCGCAACAATGGTAATCGCTGCCGGTTCGGTAATCAGTGATCCCAAAAATGGCCCTAATGTTACTAAAATAAAAAACTGCACGCTTACGGGTTGAATCGGAACCAACTTGTTAATAAATCGACTTAATGATAAAATAATTTTTCTAGCCAAGGTAATAACAGGCCTTGTTGAGGCAAGAATCATTATACAGAAAATAAATAATGGCTCGGTCATATTTAACGATTGTTGATAATGAATTACTTTATCAGGTCCTTCAATTATTGCCCACGTAACCAAAAATAGAAAAGCCCAAAAACCAAAAACGATTTCAACTTCAGATAATAAATGGAATAACGCCTCTGCCGCAGATCCCTCAGAGCATCGATGTGCCATTTTTGCAAATTTTGAAACTAGAAATGTATGAAATAGGGCAACGAAGAAAAAAGCAGTAGCTAAATATTTAATATCAAAATTAATTTCCATACTTAATATTTCATGAAATCAATTTAGAATGCAACTAAAGCTCTTCGTGATTACGATACTTCCAGGCAAACCAGACCAGCGTCAAAAATGTATATGCGACAGATATAATTAAACCATAACCATAGCCTTCGCCGGGCGATAAAGAGTAATTAATACCAAAATATAATACAAAAGATTTTCCAATTAATGTGGGCATTAAAAACGAACGAATAAATTCTTTAAGAATTTTTTTTGGAGGCAGTTGTTCACTCATCGGGCCCACCTTTTTTGTAGTGACACTGAGACCGTCTTAGATAATGTTGTTCGCGTTGGATTTCCAAAAATAGTTTGGTCCGAATAATTAAATATTCCAGCCCAGTCTTTTTCAAATAAATAACTTGCGGAAACGGTTCCCGTCGCAAATCTTTCAACAGCCCCCCTTGAGGGACTTAGACCATCAACTTGAATTGGGTCTTCATAGCTCCATCCAATTGAAGTCCCAAGTCTTAGATCTTTAATATTGTATCCGCCCCCCGCACTAAAGCTTGAACCAAAACCTGGCTTTACAGATCCATCTATTTGCGAATTGTGCACAGACTTTTCAAAGGCACGATGTATTTCTAAAGTTGAATTTGCATCCCATACAGTCCAAGCCTTTGTTAACGTTGTACCAATTCCAACAGCCCAAAAGCCACGGCCACGACTGTCGATCCCAGAAATTGTATCCGACTCTTGAATAGATTTTCCGGTAGGTAATGTTATAGATAAAAAACCAACACCGTGCGGTCGCCACGGATTATAATCCCAATCCGGTAAATATTCGTAGCCAATCAAACCCGAAACATCACCTAACCCGGTTGATTCTCCGCCAGTAACTCCTGATTTATTGCGAGTTTGGATGGGCAATGAAAAACCAACTTGATACTGATCTTTAAAAATTGTTGCTGCATCTATTTTTAGTATTCTGGATGTTAAATCATTTTCAGATCGCTTTATCCAAACACCTTGATCCGTCACATCGGTATCAACTCGAGAATAGGAATAAGATGTAGTAACCATTGATTGATCATCGCCAGTAATTAGAGCCGGCATGGCAAAACCGCCTCCGCAACATGCACTTGAAAAAGCGTAACTTGGAATTAATAGTATCGCTAAATAGATGAAACTATATTCTAATATTTTGAATAACTTGCTCAATAACATTTGTATTTTCTTTCAATTGAAGATGAATTTCCCAGTCGCCTGGCATAATAAAATAAATTCTTGTTACTTTGTAAAGTCCATCAGCTATTTTTTCAATTTTCACTGGACTAGAGCCATGTCCCATACTTGGCATCCATAAACTAACAGCTACAGATTGGCTTAGAGCAATAGGTAAATCTGCATTTTCAGATAAATAAAATTTTAATGTAAATTCGTTGGCTTTACCTTCTGCTGGAAGCTCAGACCACGTTAAATCAACATCTATTTTTTGATTGGGGAAATATAGCTTAGTCGTTTTGAATTGCTGATTATCGCTATGAGCCCCAATCTCTTTAGTAATTGGCAAATCTTGATAATTTGGCTTAGCGCAACCAGTAATTAAAAAACAAAATACTATAAAATATCGTATCCACATATTTAATTTACTTTCTTAAAATGACACACCCTAAAGTGCGACCTAATGGTGTCTGAATTGGTTTGCCAGCGACAGTATCAGCTAAAGCATCAGCTAAAAAGTTTTTATCGGCAGAGCTTGCATTCGAACTGTTTGTAACCCCACCTTGATAAATCACTTCACCTTTGCCATTAATCAAAAAAGCATGAGGCGTCTTAAAGGCTTTAAAGATATCCGCGATTTTAGCATCCTGATCTTGTAAAATTGCAAAAGGAAATTGAACTTTTTTAAAATATTCTTCGGTTATTTTATTAGCTTCATCTGTGTTTGAATGAATACCAATAAATTGAAAATCAGAATATTTTTTTGCTAACTCTTTAATGATATCTGTATGACTTCCCGAACATGGACATTTTGCAGACATAAAAATAACTACCGTTCCAAAATTTTTTGGATTTTTTGTGTCAATTAATGATACGGACTGAATCTGCCCTGTTAAAATATTTTCAGCCCTAATTTCTTTTAAATCCAAACGAATTGAACTCATTGCTGTGGAAACTATCAGCGAAACTGCTATAAATAAAACACCTTTTTTACTCATATCCCTTCTTACCAAAGAATTCTTGTCTTGAAAAGCGCTACCTAAGGCAGAACACATATTAATTCGTGCTATATTTGCCTAAAACCGCTAGGATCATTCCAAAGAATTTTTTGTTTTTGTGACTTGATCTAATTATAACCACGGAGACCTTATGAAATCTATTTCGACACTTCTACTTGCCCTTGTTATTTCTGCTGTTGGCTTTGCTAATAAGTCGAATGCAAACGAACCACCTAATAGCCCAAACCACTCGCAAACAGTATGTGCTGAAATAAATTCAACTATTTGCGCTCATCTTAACTTTATAAGTTCTTTAGATACTTCAACCGAAGGTGAATTTATTGTTCACGCTTTGATACCAAATAACATTGCTATTAACAATTTAAAAGTTTCTTTATGGATGCCAAGTATGGGGCATGGATCATCTCCCGTCGATATTTTGCCTTTAGATGAAACTAATTACTTTAAAATTAGTAATGCCTGGTTTGTTATGACTGGTGATTGGATAGTTAGAATTGAATTTGAAAGTAATGGATCTGTATTTGAAATTAATATCCCTGTGATGATTGAGAATTAATTAATGAAAAAAAAATTAACGCTGCAAAAAATAATTTTTGCATTTATGATTGCAGCGTTTATGAGCTTGGCAACCATCGCAACATTTATCTATTTTGCTTCAAAAAAACCAACTTTAGGCGGAGATTTTTTAGCTACTTCTATTAACGGGAATTGGAACTACTCTGACGATGCTAAAGATTTAAATTTACTATATATTGGTTACTCTAAATGTCCTGATGTATGTCCGCTGGCCCTATCTTTTGCCAGCCAAGCATTTAAACAATTATCCGAAAAAGAACTTAATCGCAGTCGATTTATTTTTCTAAGTGTTGATTATGATCATGATACGGCAAAGGCTGTGGCGGACTATGCAAGCCAATTTTTTCCAAGTTTTATTGGCCTAATTGGTACTAAAACTCAGGTCGATTCCATCGTTGCTTTATTTGGTGCAAGTTATATGGTTGAGACTAATGCAAAATCTTATCTTGGCTACTCAATTGCTCATACAGATCGCATATTTTTTCTAAATAAAAAAGGTCAGCTTATTGATTCTTTACCTAATCCTCGTTCAGCTGATAGTGTTACCGAGAAAATAAAGGGACTATTATGAATAAACTTTTTGTGATTTTTGCTGCGTTTCTAATTTGTTTAACCGTTCAAGCAAAAAAATCTAAGGCTGTTATTGAAATGGCTGATTCAAGAATTTTTGCTCCGCTGAAGGGGTCGAATGCAACGGCCGGTTATGCTTCAATAAAAAATATTTCAAAAAAAACTGTCGTTATTTCAATTCTTCATGCGGAATCATTTAAAGCTGCGGAACTTCATGAAACGATTGAGAAAGACAATCGCATGTCGATGCAAAAAGTGGATCAATTAGTAATTCGTTCTGGACAAGGTATTGAATTAAAACCCGGTGGAAATCATATTATGCTATTTGATTCTAATCGCGAATTAAATCCAGGTGATGTGTTAAAAGTATCTTTTATTGTAAATGGAAAACCACAAGACTTTTTATTTGATGTTATTTCGCGAGTTACAAGAAAAGGCGATATTAAAACTCACTAAACTTTATTAAATTTAGCTTTAATCCATGGAATTAACATGGGTAATATTGAAACAAAAATAACCGCAAATATCACAATATGAAAATTTGTTTTTACGACTGGCAAGTTGCCAAAAAAGTGACCTGCAAGAATAAATAAAAACACCCATGAGAACGCGCCAAGGACATTGTACGTTAAAAACTTCTTATATTGCATCAAACCCATACCCGCTATGAATGGGGCGAAGGTTCGAACAATTGGAGCAAATCGTGCGGCAACAATCGTAAAAGCACCCCAACGACTATAAAAATCTTGGGTTTGAATTAAATATTCTTTCTTAAAAAAAAATGAATTCCTTTCAAAAACTTTTGGTCCCATCCATTTACCTATATGGTAATTAACAGCATCACCTATTATCGCGGCAGTAGTTAAGGCAATTAAAAGAATAGTAAGATCTAACCCGCCATCAATTGCTGTTAATGCACCTACTGCAAACAATAAGGAATCACCGGGCAAAAAAGGGGTGATCACCAAACCTGTCTCAGCGAAAATAATTAAAAATAAAATAACATAAATGTAAGGACCAAAAAACATAACCCAACTGTTTAGGTGCTGATCTAAATGTAAAATAATATCGACTAACTGCATTTTAAATTCCTTAGGTCTAGTTTGGTTTTAATCACGCTATCATTAGGATAAATACAATCGCAACATCTGAAAACGTGTTTGGGGAATAAATATTGAAACTGTAGAATTCTGACTCATTTAATTCAATTAAGGCTTCCTATTTTGCTTATTTTGGTTCTGACGTGGCCAAGCTCTTGCTAAGTAGATGTTATAGCCAGGGAGGGATTTTATGAAAATAGTTGAATCAATACAATTTGATGAACCAAAGTTTTGGCCCTATCCAAAAGATTATACATTAGGATTTTTTAATACCTATCAGGAAATTGAACAGCTCATTCTTGATTTAACGTACTGCGGAATGGGTGCCGCGATTCATATTTTTCAAGGCAAAGATCGTTTTCGCTTAATTGATTTTGACGGAAAAAAACAATTTTTGTTTGAACGACTAAAATCATTATCAAGAAATGTTTGGAATAAAAACAAAGCCCTGCTTTTTGGAAAAGCAAATGAAGAGTTTAAAAAAGGGCATTTCTTAGTTTTAGTCCATACTCCCGAAGATCAAACAAAAGATTGCATAGCAGAACTTTTAAAATTTCATGGAGCTCATGATATTATATATTCAAACGACACATATATTGAAAAAATAAAATAACCAAAGGAAAAGATATGAACCTAAAAAATTGCCCCCCCTTACTAATTTCAATTTTGCTTTGTTCGAATGTTTTTGCAGCCGAGGCAATAACAGACAATACAACAACATTCCCATATCCACACCCATTGACAAGCTCGGCGGAAAGTCGACCACATCTAGGCGCAATCTTAGGGTTAGTTTCGCCGGAAGGAAGTTATAATTCGTCAGCTGAATATGGTGTTGATATAGGATTTCAACCTTATATCCCTTTTTCTGTTGGTGCAGAATTAACTCATTCAAGAACTCATTCAAATACGGATGAAGTGCTTGATCGTACAAATTTACTAGCTAAAGTAAGTTATAATTTTGGTGGAACGATTCCAATCATAAAAAATAGCTATGTAGGAATTGCTTCAGGCGCAGCATTCAAAAGCGATGGAACAGATTTTGTTTCAGCCCCTTTGATTGGATTTGATATCCCTTTAAAAGAATCAAATCAAAATGAAATGGAAATATTTTCTATTGGCGTAAATGCTAAGTACATTATTGCTGGCAGCAGCGACCCTGATGCACTATCAATTAATGGCGTATTAAAATACTGGTACTAAATAAATATTATTTAAAATAACTGACATTAACAAAGGAATATAAATGAAAAAATTAATCTCAACCGCCCTATTTTTGCTTAGTTATACTTTAGTCATTGGCTGCGGAACAATTCCAGTCAACACTTTAGCTATTAACCCCTCAGCAAATGCAACAGCTGAAGTAAATGCAACCAATATTGACCTTGAATCCGCACGTCAGTCCCAAATAGATTTATTGGCACCAGAAAAATTTTTACTCTCTGAAAAAAGTTTTCGTGCTGCGGAAAAATCATTAGAAAGTAAAAAAACTAACAGCATTATCTTTACTGATTTAGCCGAATCAAGAGCTTGGTTAGAACAAGCTCGAATTATTTCCCAAAAATCGACGGTTATCTTAGCGAAACCAATGGCCGCACGAGCAAGTGCACTTTCAATTATTGACCGTACAAACAAAGAAATATTAGCAGTAGATAATGCTTTAGCCAGTTCGGCTAAAAAAATTGAAAACGGAGAAGCCCTGTCTGATAAAAATGTTGCCGCATTAACAGAAAGCTATGTGGATGCTGAACGTGCTCGCTTGACTCGAACTCAATTAGATCCAATCGAAAATAGACTTGAACAAGCTAGATCAATAAGTGCAAAGAAATTAGCACCAACGACATATGCTCATGCAGAACAAGATTTTATTGCGGCTCAGAAAATTTTAAAACTTAGCCCTTATGAAAAAGATCAAGTGTTAGAGCGAATTCAAACTTCACAAGCAAGCTCTATAGAATTGCTTGAAATCGCAAGACAGACTGCAAAAACTTCATCACAATCTCCAGAAAACTTAGTTTTAGCCAATCGCAAAAATGAACAACTAAATAAAGAAAAATTAAATACTGCTGATGAACGTTTCCAAAAAGCAGTTCAAAGTAATAGTCAATTTAATCAAGAAAATGAAAATTTAAAAGCAGCAGTAAATACACTCAAAGATGAAGCTGAGCCTCAAGCTATTTTTCAAAAACTTCGCCGCGAACTACCCGAAGATAAAGCAGAAATATTAATGACACCATCAGGTCAAGTTATGATTCGCCTTAAGGAATTACAATTTAAGTCAAATTCAGCTGAGCTTTCATCAAGCGCTGCTTCTGTACTAGTTACGGTAAGAACTTCTCTTGCCGATATTGATCCAAAAAAATTAACAATTGCTGGACATACGGATTCAATTGGCTCAGTCGAGAGAAATAAAACATTAAGTGCCTCGCGTGCAATGACAGTTGCAACTGTTCTAAAAACAGATAATGGATTAAGCCATTCTGAAATAGAAACTATAGGCTTAGGAGCTGAAAAACCATTAAAAAACAATACCTCGAAAGAAGGACGCGCCGAAAATCGCCGCGTTGAGATTACGATTGAAAAGTTCTAAATATTATTGAACAGTACAAACTATGTTAAATTTATTATTTTGTCTGTTCAGCTTTAATCACGCTTTTTCCAGCGAAATTCAAACTGACAAAGGAATTAAGAACGAAGTAAACCAAAAGCCTGCCCTGGGAACACCAGGACAGGCTTTTGGTTTTTCGGTAGAAAATGATGCGCGAGTCATGGGAGGGCCTGGATCTGACCAAGCGTATACAAATGGATTTAAGTTTTCTTATTCCTATTCAGAAAATCAAGTTCCAGAGTGGGCGAATGCGACAGTTAAAAAATATGATTATTTTAAATCAGAATTAAACCATACAAAAATCAATTTTGGCTTGGCCTTAGCTCAGCAAATATATTCACCCGCGAATACTGGAACTAACGAATTTATTCCTGATGACCGTCGTTATGCTGCTTGGACTTACTTAGGTTTCTCATCGCAGATAAAAACTTTAGTTCATGCCAATCTAATTGAATTAGATATCGGCCTAGTTGGGCCAAGCGCATATGGCGAACAAGTACAAAACACTTTTCATAAACAAATTAAATCATCACTTGCAAATGGATGGGTACATCAACTTTCAGATGAACCCACATTGCAATTAAGCTATCAACAGAAATTGAAGTTTTTTGAAATTTCAAATAAATCAGGAAAATATTTTGATGCAATACCCTATTATGGCTTAGGTTTAGGTAATGTGCACATCGGTTCGCATCTCGGCGGGCTACTACGCCTTGGCATAAGTCTACCAGATGATTTTGGGCCAAGTCGATTATCCGCATCAGATGGAGAAAGTTTTGTTGCTCCGAAAACATATACAGAAAGTTTTCTAAAAAATATTTATATCTTCACAGGATTTCGTGGCAATGCAGTTGCTCACGACATTTTTTTAGATGGGAATACCTTTCGTCCAAATCGCACAGTTCATAAAAAAGTCTTTACTCTGGAAAATGAATTTGGAGTTGGCTTTCAATATGATCATTGGAACATTGTCTGGCGATTTGTTTCAAGAACGCCAGAATTTGAAGAAAGGCAAAAATACAATAGTTTTGCCTCTGTTAACATTATGTATTCAATGGGCCGATGATTCCTGCTCAATTTCTGATAAGCGACGATATAAGGTTTTACGATCAATATTTAAATCCCGAGCTGTTTTTTCTTTGGCTCCTTGATTTATATTTAAAACATACTTCACATATAATTTGGTCAATTCATCAATTGTTAAAATTTTATCGCCAGTAATTATTTTAAAATCCAAAGCTTCTAAAGTGTTTTTTGTTTTAACATGCTCCATCGAAGAAATATCACTAGCTAAAATCATATCATTTTCAGTTAAGACAACGGCACGTTCGATTGTATTTTCTAATTCTCGCACATTGCCAGCCCATGAATTGTTTAATAACACCTCTAATGCATCCTTAGAAAAACTTTTTGCTTTTGACTCATTAATTGCTGCAAATTTACGAAGAAAAAAATCTGCTAATGGAACGATATCTTCTTTACGTTCTCGTAATGGCGGTATCCAAATTGGAATTACATTTAGGCGAAAAAATAAATCTTCGCGAAATTTTCCATCAATAATTTCTTTTCTTAAATCTTTATGAGTTGCAGAAATGATCCGAACATCAATTGATCGGAATACATTTTCGCCTATTCGTTTAATTTTTCTTTCTTGCAATACACGCAACAGTTTTGCTTGAAGAGTAATACTTAAGTCTCCGATTTCATCTAAAAATAATGTTCCACCATCTGCTTCTTCAAAAAGACCAATTCTTTTTTCAGCTGCTCCGGTAAAGGCTCCTTTAGAATGACCAAAAAGTTCAGATTCTAGTAAATTCTCAGGAATCGAAGAACAATTAATAGCAACAAAATTTGATTTCTTTCTACTGCCAAGGTTGTGAATGGATTTCGCTATAATTTCTTTACCTGTTCCACTTTCACCAGTTATTAAAACGCTTGATGTTGATTTTGAAACACGACGAGCTAAATCTAGCGCTTGGCGAAAACCAGGACTTTTGCCAATAATACCATCTATGCTACTAACTCCTGCATGAAGTTGAACCGCTGTTTTTAAAGTGCTATTTTCGCGTTTTATATTAACTAAATGAAGTGCTCTTTCAACTGATATTAATAACTGTGGAAAATGTAATGGTTTAACTACAAAGTCATAAGCTCCTGCTTGAATGGCCTCAATTGCTATTTCCACTTTTTTATGTGCCGTCATAACAATAATAGGTATATCAATTTGGAATTCTTTAAATTTTTTAGTAAATTCAATACCAGAAATTGTCGGTAACATAAGATCAGTCATAATAATATCGCACATGACACTATTTTTTTGGAGATCATTAAGAGCTTTTTGAGCATCATCGTATACAATCACCTCGTAACCCCGAGGCTTAAAAAAGCCTACAAGTAAATCTTGTGAATCGACATCATCTTCAATAACTAAAATTTTATTTTTCATAACTTAATAACTAACATTCACACGACAACGCCACAAAGAATAAAGAATTATTCCTTAATATAGATTTAATTGGGGCATTAATACTCACTGAGTTCATTTAACTGACGTTTATCCTAGATTAACCTGGCTTTTGTCTTGCACTTATGAAGCTCAACTACCTTCAACACTTCAAAGGAGAATCGTTATGTTAAGAGCAGCTATGACTTTTTTTGTACTGGCATTAATCGCAATATTATTAGGAGCAACGGGTTTTGCCGGAGTCTCTATGGATATTGGGAAATTACTTTTAGGAGTGTTTTTAATTTTAGCTCTTATCAGTTTTATTAGTTCAATACTAACTGGAAAAAATCCAAAAGCTTTACCTTAAGGAGTTCAAACACCCATAATTGGATTACGCGCTTGGGGAGAATACATTATTGGCGGTGAATTAAATCCTGAAGTAAGCAATAGTGTTCAATTTAAATTTTCCGAGCCTAAAGGATATCGCGCAGGTGCAGGATTTTATGCTTTCTTGGAAGCGCATCTTTTGACAGCAGCAAACTAACTACTAGCTCTTATATTGTAAGTGTTAGTTTTCCTATTGGTTTATAATTATTTTTAACTCGCGAAATTTTTAAAAAGGAAAATATGAAAAATTTGAATCGACCTTACCGAGATGAAGTTCGACAGCCTACTGCAGAACAACTAATACGCTGGGAAGATGATGGTGGCAATCATACCTTTTATGAAAAAACTTTTACAGTTCCCAATCGAACTATATTTGATTGGGAACGTAACGAGACAACACATCAATTAGTAAGTCTCGTTGAATGGGCTTTGTTAAAAAATCTGTAAACCCTGATTCAAGGCACCGAATACGTTCTTCTTTCATTGCATGCGCCGTTAACGCAACAATGGGTTTGGCGTATTTATGGTTTCTAAGTTTCTTTGTAGCTTGATGCCCATCAAGAATTGGCATTTGTATATCCATCAGAATCACATCAAATTCTTCCACTAAAGCTAATTCTGCACCACGAGCGCCGTCTGAAGCTGTTTTAACATGAGCCCCTTCTTTTGTTAAATACATAGTTATCAGCATTTGGTTATCTAATGAATCTTCGACCAATAGCACCTTAAGACCACGCAGTACTTGGGTGTTCTTATGGTAATCTAAGATATCCACTTCAGAAGCAATTATGGATAGCTCGTTTTTATCAACTAATTTTGCATGGGGTAGTAATTTCGTTATAACTTCAATTAAGAAAGTGCTACCGATTCCAGTTTTACTTTCAACTAACTCTAATTTTCCACCCAGTGCTTCTGAAAGTCTTCGAGCTAAAACCAATCCTAATCCTGTCCCACCAAATTTTCTGGTAGTAGTAGAATCCGCCTGTGAAAACGACTGAAAAATTCTTGATTCTTGTTTTTTTGAAATTCCAACTCCTGTATCTTTAACAACAAATTTCAATGTAGAATTCGAATACGAAATATGAAGATCAACATGCCCACTATCAGTAAATTTAATTGCATTTCCTATAATGTTTGTAAGAATTTGTTTTAATCGAACAGGGTCTGAACAAATTCGATCAGGAATCAAACTATCCGTAAAAAATTTAAATTGAATACCTTTTTCTTCAGCTTTAAAAACCATCAATGTAATAAGATCATTTAACATTTCCGCAAAGGAAAATTCAAAATTTTCAATTGTCATTTTACCAGCTTCTACTTTTGACAAATCTAAAATATCATCAACTAGACATAGCAGTTGTTGCGAATTGCGTTCAACAATAGATATGTAATTTCGATTTTCATCAGCTGTAGTTAATGGATTTTTTAATAAATCAATAAATCCTAAAATAGCGCATAGTGGAGTTCTAATTTCATGAGACATATTTGCTAAGAACTGAGTCTTAGAATTGTTTGCTCTTTCTGCTTCTTCCTTTGTTAAATTCAAATTTACCATCAAATCAGTAATTGAATCCAATTGCTTTTTCATTTCTTTCTTTTGACGATACAATTCAATAAAAACATTCACTTTACTTTTTACAGCATACGGATCTAATGGCTTAAGCAAAAAATCAACCGCACCACTTTCATAACCTTTAAATGCAAAACTTTGATCATGACTTGTTGCGGTCACAAATATAATTGGAACATTTTTTGTTTTCTTCGCTCCACGCATAAATTCAGCCAATTCAAATCCGCTCATACCAGGCATATGAACATCAAGTAAAGCTAAACAAAAATCGTGCTTCAACATTAGCTCAAGCGCTTGGGTTCCATTCAATGCTTGAAAAATACTTACATCATCACGTTCTAGTAATGCATTAAGAGCTATCAAGTTATTTTTAACATCATCTACAATTAAGATTTCAAATTTTTCTTTAATCATTGAGCTATCCAGACACGAATAAGCGACAAAAGTTTATCCAAATCAACTGGTTTAGAGACATAATCATTTGCACCAGCCTCTAGACATTTATCTTGATCATCAATCATCGCCTTTGCTGTGACTGCAATAATTGGAAGTTTTGCGAATCTTTTTTGCTTTCTGATTCGTTTAGTAGCTTCATATCCATTCATTTCTGGCATCATTATATCCATAAGAACAAGATCAATCTCAGGATCATTATTTAATTGATCTAACGCCTCTTGGCCATTTCTACCAACAAAAATTGACGCGCCTTTTTGCTCTAGTGCATTTGTTAAAGCAAAAATATTACGTATATCATCATCAACCAAAAGAATTTTCTTTCCTTCAAAAACCTGTTCACGATTTCTAATTGTTTTGATCATTTTATTTTGCGCGAGTGTCATTTTTGATTCTTCACGATGAAGCGCCAAAGTAACATCATTAAAAAGATGTTCTAATGATTTTGTAATTTTGATATTAATTAACTTTGATATTTTATTTAAACTTTCGTCTTGTTTTACTGATAATGAATCCTCAGAAAAAATAATTACATTTGGCAAATTCACCAAATCTTCATGAATTAAACTTTCTAATAATGAAATTGTTGATGTCTCCAAACTATTCATTCCTAACACAATGCAATCAAATATATTTTTTTTAACTTCGGCTAAAATATTTTCGCATAATTCTGAACTCACTATTTCAACATCATCTAAGGCAAATAAATTTATTATGCTCTTCTTTTTTTGCTCGCTTTCAGCAAACACTAAAATACGATGATTTTTTTGAAGATATTTATTCTGCAAACAGCTAAAAGCTTTTTTGATCTCTTCGTGCTTAACAGGTTTATGCATAAACCCAATAGCTCCCATTTGTTGTGATATTTTAGCATAATCTTCTACGGACATTGCATAAATAGGTATGTGTCGTGTTTTGGGGTTTTCTTTGATTCGGTCAAGCACTGTAAACCCTAAATGATCTGGTAAAATCATATCCAGGAATATTGCATTTGGTAAATATTCTAGTGCCATTTCAAAACCTTCGTCAGCACCTTGTCCGACTAGACATTTAAAATTAAGCTCATGCCCTAAATCAAAAATAATTTTTGAAAATTTAATATCATCTTCAATAATAAGAAATTTCTGATCATCTAATTTGATATTATTTCGATCATCTTCAAATGGAAGTAGTTTGTATTTTTCGAAATGCTTTCGAACTAAAATTTCTTTTACAGAAGGTTCTTGGTTTTGAAAAAATTGCTCCTTCAAACTTCTATCTAAAGCTAATGTTGAATCACTTAGATCTTCTGGTAAAAGTAAAGTGAAACGGCTTCCCTTACCCGCCGCACTTTCTACCTCAATGCTACCACCTAATAATTTTGCCAAATCCCGAGAAATTGATAGACCAAGACCCGTACCTCCATATTTCCTATTTGTGGTACCATCAGCCTGTCTGAAAGCTTCAAAAATAATAGCTTGTTGCTCTTTTGGAATACCTATTCCTGTATCGCTGACCTGAAAAGCCACAATTCCTTTAGATGGATTAAAAATTCTTATTTGCACTAAACCTTTATCCGTAAATTTTAGTGCATTTGAAATCAAGTTTTTTAAGATCTGATCCAATCGCTGCCGATCGGTATATAGCAATTTTGGCATATCAGCATCTTGCTTGACCTCAAAATTAAGTTTTTTATCTTGTGCTAACGGCTGAAATGTTTGTTTTAAACTTTCTATGATTTTTAATAAACTAACTTCTTCAACTCGAACATCTAATTTACCAGCTTCTACTTTAGATAGATCTAAAATATCATTTATAAGATTTAAAAGATCCTTACTTGATGAATAAATTGAAGATGCAAACTGTATTTGCTCCTCAGATAAATTTTCTTTTGCATTGTCCATTAATAACTTTGCTAAAATTAGCGAGCTATTTAACGGAGTTCTTAATTCGTGTGACATGTTCGCTAAAAATTCTGTTTTATACTGGCTGGCCCTTTGAACTTCTGTTGCTTTTTCTTCTAATAATACCTGAGCTTTATTTAATGCTTCATTTTGTTTTTGAACTTTTTTTCGTACATCTGAAGTATTAATGGCAATTCCAATATTTTCGGAAACGTGCTTTAAAAAAATTCGCTGATGTTCTGTAAAAGGATGTAATGATCCCAATTCAATTACACCAGTTACTTCATTTTCATAAAGAATTGGGCATATCAAAAGTGATCTGGGAATCATTTCGCCAAGAGCACTTTGAATTTTATTAAAATAGCTAGATGGCACATCTTCAATCAGCAAAGATTGCTTTTCTAATGCAACCTGACCAACCAAACCTTCTCCAAATTCAATGAGCATATCTGCAGTTTCATTTCTGGACATGGCATAGCCACTTACTCTTTGAAGTTTCTGTTCGTCAGTAACAACATAGAATGCTCCAACTTGCGCGTTAGTGAATGGAACCAAATGACTTAAAATACTTTGTCCTAAATGAGAAATAATTTGTTCGCCACGCATCCGCTCGGACAAAGCAATTTGTCCTTCACGCAAATACTCAAGCTCACGAAATTTTTCACGAAGAGATGCTTCTGTTTGCTTTCTAGCTGAAATATCTCTTTCGGTCGTAGCCACACCCGTTAGCTTACCCTTGTCATCTGTCAATTTTGTATTAGTTAACCAAACATCTAGAATTCTACCGTCTTTTGTTTTTCTTTTGGTTTCTAAAGTTGGTACAAGCTCTTCTCGCTTAAGCGCTGCAATAAACCCACGCGCTTCTTCCTGATATTCGGTTGGCACTGTATCCACAATATTTTTTGTTAACGCTTCGGCCTCTGAGTACCCATACATCAGCTCTGCTCCACGATTCCATGCTAAGATATTACCTTCCAAGTCTTGAAAGGTAATTGCATCATTAGAATCTTGAATCACTGTCGCCATTCTTCGAAACTTTTCTAACGTTTTTGCTTGTTCCGTAAAATCACGCTCTGTTGTGGCAATTCCAGTTAGAATTCCTTTATCGTCAGTCAGCTTTGTGTTTGTTAGCCAAACATCGATAATGTGACCATCTTTGTGCTTACGTTTGGTTTCTAAAGTTGGTACTAATTCTCCACGCTTTAAGGATGCCAAAAAGCCACGCGCTTCTTCTTGATAACCCTTTGGAACAGTATCAACAATATTTTTAGATAATGCCTCTGCTTCTGTATAACCATACATGATTTCTGCGCCACGATTCCAGGCTAAAATATTACCTTCTAAATCTTGAAAGGTAATTGCATCATTGGAATCTTGAATAACTGTTGCCATGCGGCGAAATTTTTCTAACGTTTTTGTTTGTTCGGTAATATCACGCTCAGTAGTGGCAATACCTGTAAGCTTACCTTTATCATCAGTAAGTTTGGTATTGGTTAACCAAACATCAATAATACGACCATCTTTATGCTTACGCTTAGTCTCCAGATTAGGTAGCAATTCACCACGCTTTAAAGAGGCTAAAAAACCACGAGCTTCTTCTTGATATTCGGTAGGAACAGTATCGACAATATTCATACTTAAGGCTTCTGCTTGAGAATACCCATAAATAACTTCTGCACCTTGATTCCAAGCTAAGATATTTCCCTCTAAATCTTGAAATGTAATCGCATCATTAGAATCTTGAATAACTGTTGCCATACGGCGAAATTTTTCCAAAGAACCCATTTGCTTTGCTTCGGCCTTTGGAACTTTTAAGATCAAATTATTTTTTTTAATTTTAATTGGTTTCAAAATTAATTTTGCCATAATACGGTTGATACATTTTTAATAAAATGTATCAGCTCCCTTGTAGCAATAACTACGCACTATTAAAGCACTGACGACTAGTTAATAATTAAAATAGTTTAAATCTGAAAAAAAAAGGTAATTATGCCCCATTAATTTATTTATATTGAAAAATTTAATAATAAATTTAAGAGGCACTTTCCTGAATATTTACCAAAATATATGGAGCAAATGACGCAATAATATTACTTAGTGTCTGTCGTTTAGAAACAAATCCTGCGCAATCAAAATGCTTTGATCGAGCTAAGCTGCATTGTATTTTATCTGAAGCCGAAAATACAACAACTGGAACTCTTTGGCGATCCCATTGAACAGGAAGACTTGGATCAAAATAAAAACCCTTTTCAAGTTCTTTTAAAGTCTGAGCACCATTTAAAAGTGGCAAATTCCAATCCAAAATAATTAAATCGTAAAAATTTTCTACCATTGTATTCATGGCCTCAAAGGGATCAGAAGCAATATCTACTCTGCAATTGTATGCAAATTTTAAAGTATTTTTTATGATTCCTCCCATATCAATATCATCATCAATCAAAAGTATTTTAGGTCTTCTTTTACCTTTTGACGATGAATTTAAAAATTCAATTTTATCTTGATAAACTACAGTCTTAATAACTTCTGAAGCATGCACTAACATATAATCCCCTTATTAATTTATTATTACTATTTACAAAAGCAAACTATGTGCCAAAGCAAACTGCAATAATTTAACTATAAGCGTAGACATTAGGGAAATTTGAAACATTCTGAGTATAATTTCCCGATCGAAGCAACTATAGATTAGCTATGTAATCTGAATATCTAAGAATTAAATCTTTTATTAATACTATTTTCTTTGCTTTAGCAGCCAGTTCAAGTTCTTCACCTAAAGTTGCTAAAAAAGAATGGCCGAACGTAATCGCATTTCCTTTTAAATCATGACCAATGCGCTCAAAAAATTTATAATCTTCAGCAATTAGCGCAGAGTCACAAATTAATAAATCTTTTTTTCGTCTTTCAATATATTTAATTTTTAATTCTAAAGGAATATCTGGGGCTTCATTACTCATTTAATGCCTTGTAGGAAATTCAAAATTTGATCGATAAAATCATTTCCGCTAACAGGCTTACTAATTTGCCCATTACACCCGGCATTAATACAATCTTCTCTTTCGTGCTTCAAAGACGCATGTGCCGTGACAGCTATAATTGGCTTATTAAAACCATCTTTTCGAATGCGTCGAGTTGCTTCCTTACCATCGATCCCTGGTAGCTGAATATCCATTAAAATAAAATCATAACTAAATTCTTTTGCTTTTTCGACAGCAACTAAACCACTATCAACTATATCTAAAGTGGCACCTGCTGACTTTAAAAAATATGCAAATATTTCTTGATTATCCTCAGAGTCTTCAACCAAAAGCGCATGTTTTCCAAATAATTTTTGTTCTGAAGGATTTCTTAAATTTTTTAACAACTCATTTTCAAAGGGATTATCTTTCCAATCCGCTTGAAACAAATCACCACAATTTATTTTAACTTCGAATGCAGAACCAAAACCAGTCTTACTAGTTAACAAAATGATATCACCACCTAATTGTTGCGCTAACTTGCGCGACAATGCTAAGCCCAAGCCAGTCCCGCCAAAACGACGTGTACTGGTATTATCGCCTTGGTAAAATGGATTAAAAAGTTGAAACTGATTTTCTTCAGAAATTCCAATACCTGTATCAGTAATAGTAAAAAATAAAATATTATCTTTAGAAGAATTTTGGCTATAATGAATTTTAACCATCACCGATCCAGAATTTGTAAATTTAATTGAGTTTCCTATTAAGTTTAATAAAATTTGTTTTAATCGAATCCCATCTGTTTCTATATGGCTTGGTATTCGACCACTGCTTTCAATGGAAAAACTTATATTTTTTTCCATTGCCCTAACTTCCATTACTGCGCTTACTTCATTAATTACAGATGAAAGACGGATCCGTTGCTTTTCAATTATATTTTTACCAGCCTCAACCTTAGATAAATCAAGAATATCATCAATAATTCGGGTTAATTGCTGACCATTTTTTCTGATACCATTAATTAAATTTCGTTTTTTGTCAGAATCTATCACTTCACATAGCATTTCCGAAAATCCAATAATTGCATTTAAAGGGGTTCGTACCTCATGGCTCATATTTGCTAAAAATTCTGTTTTAGCTTTATTGGAGTCTTCAACTTTTTTGAAAAGTTTTGCATTATCAATACCAGAACCTACTTGCGAAACTAAATTATCAATTACTTCCATATCAAAAGTTGAAAATTTTTCGCCTTCAGATCGCCCTAAAAATAATAATCCACAACTTATATCCGATTTAGATGGTATTGCGATTATTCCCCAGTCTACGTATTTATCTTTAGTATTAAAAATTTTAGTAAATATTTTGTCTGATGATCTATCACTTTTAGCAATTAAGGTTACTGTTGTAGAAATACTCTTAATAACACTTAATGACAAAGCAGTTTTCTTTAGATCAAACTCATCAATAGACTTTATATCATGAATTGAAATTTCATCTGAGGAATCCCACTTACTAGAATAGAATAAAATTGCACTATTTGATTTCGTCAAATCTACAATAGTTTCAAAAAATTTATGAGCTAGCAAATCTAAATTAAATTCAACAGTTATATTTCTTTTCATTTGATTAAGTTTTTTTAGCAAATCTGTTTGCTCTTGAGATTTCAAATCTGCTAAAAATCGACATTCTTCCATTCTTTTTTCTATTTTTAAATTTTTGAATTTATTTGTTAAAAATAAATATAATAAAATTCCAGCACTTAATAAAATAAAAAAAATAGTCCTGACTAAATATTTATCTGCGACTGTATAAAAATTAGGAATAGTTGCCGCATGAACAGTCCATGTTCGTCCATAGAATTGAATAATTTGAGATCTTAGATCTGCTTTATCTTCAAAATTTGATTCAAAACGTCGATATAAATTATATTTCTTAGAAGTATTATCAAAATCTTCAATGCTAAAATTAATTTTCTCAGAACTAATTCCTGGCAATCCAAGAGCACCTTCAAAAAATTCTTGATATCTAATTTCAGCCCAAAACATCCCCACAGCTTCTTCGTTTCTAGAGCTAATAGTCTCATGGACAAAATCCGAGTACTGCGGCAAGTAAATTGCAAAAATTGATTGTCGTTCTGATTTATAATTATCAACAGGAACTAAAGGGCTGCTCATTATGGGTAAATTTGATTCTATCGCAGCCTTTATAGCCAAACTTCGATTTACATCGGACAATAAATCAAACCCAATTTCAATGCGTTTATTTTTTAATTTTCGAGGCTCTGATAGAACAATTGGCGCATAAGCACTTCGACCCACTGAACTTGGATAAATTTTATAACCTGCATAGATTTTTTTATATTTTTCTTGATGCACTTGTATATCTTTTTGATGAATTATTGGCGCAAAACCATATAATCTAATACCAGCATATCGTTTTTCAATATCAATATTATCCACATATGTTCTAAATTTTTCTAAACTAACATTTTCACTAGTTTCGAAAAAAGATTTAACAAAACTTAGCCCATTAATATTTGCAGCAATAGCATTTTCAATTTTCAATTTAATTTGTTTTAATTCAGTATTAAGACGATTATCGATATCTGACTTAATAGCCAAATTTACCTTAAAAATAACAAATGAAGATGTGACGATATAAAATATTAAAATGACTGCAATCATTTGCATGTCTGATATATGAATAGACAGTATTTTTCTAAGCTTATTTTTCATATTTACTTTTAATTTTAAATTATCCTTTGCTTATAAAAATTATCATAAGCACTAACAAAAATGAAATTTATAATTTAATAGCTTTTTGACGGGGAATATAACCCCGATAAATTCAAAATTGGGTCAAATCATCCTAAATGGCTTAACACAATCCATTTGAGCCGGCATCTAACTTGCAATTAGGTCTACATATAGAGACTAACTAAAGGGAAGCCAACGCTATGATTAAAATTATTACTTCAATTATAACTTTCATTTTAGGTCGTTATGATCAAACTTTAAAAAAATCTATCTTACTTTTAGTTGAGCAATTAATTCAACAAAGTAGAAAGCTATTTATTGTTGTAACAATAGTCTCAATTAATTCATTATTATTTATATCAGGAATATTAATATCAACTATTCAAGCTACGAATCAATTTGATGCAAATGGATATATAATATTAACATCTGGCATAGCTTTGGGATTAATTCTAACATTTGTCCCACTATTAGCATTAATTTATATTTTTTCTTCATCGACTTGGGATTCTAAATTTAAAAAACAATTCACTAATTCAGAAACTGCTCAGCAAACCGGCGCAGCTACCGCTGGCGCTTTAGAACAAACGTTAACTTTGCTTTTAGTAAATTTCTTAAAAGAACATGAACACAGCAAAATTAATTTAGCTTCAAAGACAACTTCTTTAAAAAATGAGAATTCTAAAAATTTTAGCACTACTGTGAATTCTTCAAACTTTTCAGACACAATAAATTAACAAACCAATGGGGGACTAAATGAATCAAGAAAACAAAAATGTAGAAATTGAAAATAAAAAAATGCCAACTCCGACTAGACCTGTATCAACGATTGAGTCCTTAGTGGACAATCCAGACAAAAAGGAAACTCGCTTTAGTGTGCAAAAATCTATAGACACAGATGGCGACTGGCAAAGCCCATCTATAGTGCCGATTGAACCAAAATTCCCAACGGATGTGCAAGCACAAAATAGTCCCCCAACAAACGAGAATACGTTATGAAAATTACAGCTTTACTAATTTATTCAATCATTTTTGTGGGACTTATTGGCCATTCTGAAGAACAAATGGCTGCAGATAACACAGGAATAAATAAAAGGGATAGTTCGGTTGTTGAGTTTACAGCTCAAGATCAATCAAATGATCCCATCCATATTGCTCTTGCAAGTAAAATTCGAGCAGATTTAGTTAGCGACAAAAACCTTTCTACAAACGCAAAAAATATAAAAATAATTGTAACTACCAATTTGGTAGTTTTAAAAGGGCCTGTAAACAATAAATCCGAAATTACTAAAATAGTTCGCTTAGCCAGCGAAACAGCACCCAATTATAAAATATTAAACGAGCTAGCCGTTACAAAAAAATAACAACAAGGAGACTTTTATGGATACAAAGCAAACAACCCCTTTTTTTTCAGGCAATACATTTATTCCAAATTCATATTCTGTATTTGAAAACAAAGATAACAAACATGTCGCAGTTTTTGGAATATATAAAAACCGCACAACTACAGAAAACGCTGTTGATAAATTAAAAATAGCAGGCTTTAGTAGCTCAGATATTTCTGTGCTAATGCCTGATAAGGCAGATGCGATAGAATTAGCAACTGAAAAGCATACGAAAGCTCCTGAAGGTGCAACAACTGGTGCTGGAACTGGTGCAATCGTTGGTGGAGTTATTGGATGGTTAGCAGGAGTTGGTTCATTAGCAATTCCAGGAGTTGGTCCATTTATAGCCGCGGGTCCTATTATGGCTGCCATTGCTGGCGCTGGAGTTGGCGGAGCCGTTGGAGGAATTAGCGGAGGCTTAATTGGATTGGGAATTCCTGAATTCGAAGCGAAACGCTATGAAGGTGTTGTTAAAGATGGAGGTATTCTATTATCAGTTCATTGTGCAACTTCAGAAATGATTAAAAAAGCAAAAACTGTATTAGAATCCTCAGGTGCACACAGCATATCTTCAACATCTGAATCTAAAAATTAATTATTTAAAAAAAAGATAGGAAATTTTTCCTATCTTAACTAAGGAGATCGTATGAACGCAGACATTATTCAAGGAAAATGGAAAGAAATTAAAGGCGATTTGCAAAAAACATGGGGCAACATCACAAATGATGAATGGGAGAAAACAAAAGGCGATATGAAGGCAGTATCTGGGCTAATTCAACAACGCTATGGCAAAGAGAAAGAAGATTATGCGCAAAGAGTCGCTGACTTATATAATAAATATATTTCTGATCCTGTTCATAAAAAATTAGAAGATACAAAAAAAATGTAATTAATAATTATCATTAAGGAGATTCAAATGAGTTTAACATCCGAATTATCAACTGCAGGCAAGCAACAGTATAAAAACATGAAAGAATCTGTAAAAGATGAGATGCAATACACATCTGACTCTTACGATAAAATCAGTAATCAAGTTAAAGACAGCGCAATGGTTATTCAAAAAAAAGCAAAAGAGTATTCATCATCTGCTATTGATTACGCGAAAGAGAATCCGCTGTATGTTGCTCTTGGAGCCGCAAGCATTGGTTTCATTGCAGGAGCTTATTTGAATCGAAATAAAAATTAATCATTATTTTTATAGCAAAGGAAGACAACATCTTCCTTTGCTCTTTTCTAAATTTTATAATAATCTTAACGAATTCATAATTACTAATAATGCAGCACCCGTATCCGCAGCGACAGCTAACCATAAATTCGAATGACCAAAAAAAGTTAAAACAAAAAATATTATTTTAATACCTAAAGCAAAAGCTATATTAAACTTTATAATATTTAACGTCCGCTGCCCCTTTTTAATAGCCACTGCAACCAATGAAATATCATCTGTCATTAAAACGACATCCGCTGTTTCAATGGCAATATCAGATCCAATAAAACCCATCGCAATACCAACTGCTGATTTTGCCATTGCAGGGGCATCATTTATCCCATCCCCAATCATTGCTACAACTTTATATTTAGCATTTAACTTACCAATGGCTTGAACTTTATCCTCAGGCAATAAGTCACCAATGGATTGATCTAAACCGACCTGTCGACCCACTTCACTAACTGCTTTTTGATTATCTCCACTTAACATTGTGATTTGCCGAACACCCGCATGTCGGATTTGATTCAATGATTTTACTATATCATGGCGTAATTCGTCACCTAGTTCCAAAACTCCTAACGCTTGCCCTTTCTGATTATCGCTTGGCTTTATGCAAACAACTGCTACAGAGGTTGTTTGCGATTGTAATTCGTTTAAATATTTTTCCAGCTCCGGCGTACAAATACTAAGTTCATGCACATAATGATGATTTCCTAATACGAAACTTTGACCATCAATATTTGCTTCAATACCACGTCCAGGATAATCTACAAAATTAATCACTTTTTTTAAACTTATATTTTTCTCTTCAGCATATTTAATTACAGCCTGGGCAAATGGATGTTTAGAATAGACTTCCATTGAAGCTGCTAATTGCAAAATATTATTTTCAGTATAATCAGATAAGCTAAAAACTTTTTTAACAGCAAACTGACCAGTGGTTATTGTTCCCGTTTTATCAACGGCTAAAGCTTTTATTTTTCCAAGCACTTCTAAAACCATACCGCCTTTAACTAAAATACCACGTCGTGCTAAAGCCGTTAAACTTGATACAATCGATACCGGTGTTGACAAAACAAGTGCGCATGGGCAAGCGATAACCAACAACACTAATGCTTTATAAAACCATAGATAAGCATCTGCAGAATAAAAAACTACAGGAACCAAAAAAGTTGCAATTGCAATTAACAATACAGCTGGAGTATATATTTTTGCGAATTGATCTATAAATTTTTGACTAATAGCGCGTTGTGATTGAGCTTGTTCAATAAGATGAACAACTTGAGCGATCTTTGTTTCATTAAACTTTTTACAGACTCGAATATCAAGACAGCCTGTTCTATTAATTGTTCCTGCAAATACAGGGTCGCCGACCATTTTTTGCACTTGCTTAGACTCTCCGGTTAGCGAAGCTTGATTAATAAATGAATTTCCAGCAACAATAAATCCATCCAAAGGAATATTTTCACCTGGACGTACTCGAATTAATTCCGAAACCAAAATAGTTTCAACATTAACAGTTTCTGTTTGACCTTCTTTAATTATTTTTAAAGCCTTATTAGGTGCCACTTTCATAAGACCTTGAATGGCACGACGTGCTTTCTGTACACTTAAACTTTCAAGTAGCTCAGATAAAGCAAATAAAAACACTACAGCTGCAGCTTCAGAGTATTCACCAATATATATAGCCCCAACAGTGGCTAATGACATCAATACATTCATATCTAATGATATTCGCTTCAATGATTTAATCGCTTTTGGAAAAACTAAACTTCCAGCAACAAATATTGAAGCAGCTAATAAAATTTTACTTACTAGGTCGGAAAATTTCAAGAGTTCAAAAACTAATCCAATTAGAAGTAGAATTCCAGCAGCAACTACAATCTTAACTCGAATATTCTGTTGTACATGAACTACTGAATCTTCATTTTCTATAATTCGTGCAACCGTAGTTTCAATTCGATTTTTCAACTCTGCCCTACTTATTTTATTAGTATGCATGATCTGAATAGTAGATGAAATCAAGTTTGTTTGAACTTCCAAAACTCCATCAATATTTAATGCTTTTTCAATGGCGCTAATCTCATCAGCGCAATCCATATTTAATACTTTAAACTTTGTTACGATATCGCTTCCATTTGTTCTCAATGATTCTTTATTTTTAATGTTGTGGTCATGATTACAATCATTAGAATGTGATTTTTTCACAATATTCTTATCCCGACATCAGTCTAGAATTAAAAAGTCTAAAGTCACTTATTCAACAATTCTATCATTAACACTAGTCATTTCAAAAAGACTTACACATAGCTTATACAAAAAGTAAAAAATCTGCACGACCAAGATCTAGCAACTGGATATTGAAGCTAATTTTAATTCCTAATTTGCCGATATAGAGTCAGAGGTATTCCTGATAAAATGAATTCTTTAAACGTATTTTCAAAATATATTTTCGTATTTATTTTAATGATGCTTCCAATAGGAACATTGCTAGTTCAATTTATTTCCAAATCAAATTCTGAAATTACAAAAATTGAAAAACAAATTGTAGATTCCGATGAACTTATTCTTTGGGTGCAAAGTGTAGATACAAATTTTGAATCCCCAAAAGAATATCAGACCCTTGCACAACTTCATCAAAAACTAAATGAAATGAAAACAGTTTCGACTGCAGCAATTCTTGTTTTTGATAGCAATTCGACTGGTTCGTTATTAAGCCAGATTAATCTTACCTTGTTGCCACAACTTTACCTAATTTTAGCTGAGATCAATTCGGACCTTAAAAAAAATAACCAAATTTCTGCAGTATCAATTGCGAATTACAGGCAGTCAAACAATTCATTCTGGCAGCAAATAAGTTCGATTGAAAGTAAGATTAATTATTTAGATAAAGAAAACTATGCTAATCAAAAAAATGCCGCTAAAAATAGTTTTTCTAGTTTTGATAAATTGTTGGCTAGCATCAACAACACTCAAACCAATAAAAGTAATTTATCAGAGGCTCGTAAAAACTTTTCAGACTACTGGCGATTAACAGCTGCAACAATGAAATTTGAATCTTTAAAGCAACTTTCAGCAAAAAAACAATATCAGCTTGAGTTTATTATATTTTTATCGATTTTACTTTTTGTATCATTTGGAATTACATTAAAAATATTTTTTGATATGAGTTCTAGAATTAAAAAATTAATTTTAGCTACTAAAAATGTAGATCCAAAAAACTTAAATATTCAAACTGCTCAATATGGAGTTGATGAAATTGGCGATTTAGCCCAAGCTTTTGAAACAATGTCGATAGAATTAAAATACAGTTTTAAAAGCTTGATTCAGGCTAATGATGCAAAATCATCTTTTATTGCCACCGTAAGTCATGAACTTCGTACGCCAATTAATGGCATAGTCGGAACAGCTCATTTGTTAGCCGACACCGAGCTAGATCCAGAACAAAAACTTTTTTTGAATACAATAAAAAAATCATCTGATGTTTTATTATCTTTGGTTAATAATATTTTAGACATTTCAAAAATTGAAAGCGGTAAAATGACCGTTGAGAAAATTGATTTTAGTCTTAAAGAATTACTGATTGATGTTAGTGATTGCTTTAGTTTTTCTACAAAAGAAAAACAATTGAATCTTGTACTAGAGGATAACATTTCTGATGAGTTTTTGTTTTTTGGAGATTTGCAAAAAATTAAACAGATATTATTAAATTTAATAGGCAATGCTGTCAAATTTAGTGCTAAAGGTGAAATTCGCATAAAAGCAGAAGTTTTGGATGAAACTAAATCTGTAGCTAATATTCGACTTAGCATTATGGATCAAGGTATCGGCATTCCGCAAGAAAAAATTGGTTTATTATTTAATGACTTTGTTCAAACAGATTCTTCTATGGCGCGCAAATATGGTGGTACAGGACTTGGCTTATCAATATCAAAAAAATTTGCAAAACTTCTTGGTGGTGATTTGTTTGTATCAAGCGTACAAGGAAAGGGCTCTGTATTTTTCTTAGAACTTCGACTTGAAAAGGTTTCAGCGCATGAAAAAACAATTAAATCAATAATGTCAGAAAAATTAATTTCTACAAATAATAGTCAGCCCTTATCTATTTTAATTGCTGAAGATAATGAAGTTAATCAAATGATCTTGCAAAAGTTTTTAAAAAAATGGGGTTACGCATACACTACGGCTAATAACGGAGCAGAGGCTTTAAATTATATTGAATCTCAGAACTTTGATTTGATTTTAATGGATTGCCAAATGCCTGAAATGGATGGGTTTGAAGCCACAAGACGAATCCGAACTCATGCAAACCCCCTTACACGTGGAACTCCTATTATTGCACTTACAGCAAACGCCATGGGCGATGATAAAAAGCGCTGTTTAGATATTGGAATGAATTCATTTGTTTCAAAACCCATTGATCCAGAAGTGTTAAAGAAAACTATAGAGTCTTATGCTAGACCTATATTAAAAATTGCTTAATTACCTCACGCGACTTTTGTCTTAATTAAAGTTGATAACTGAATTCTATCACAAAAATATCCGATAGGATGATATGAACTTTTCAGCAAATAACTATATAAATTTTGAAACTTTTGATGAAAAAAAATTAGATATTCTAATTCAATTAGGCAAAGACTTAAATGAAGACGTACTTTCAGAAATGCTTGCAACTTATTTTTCATCAACAGATCAAACTGTTGAAATGCTAAAAATCAACTTTGCTAATTCTGACTTTGCTTCAATTGCCCGATTAACTCATAAACATAAATCTAGCTGTGGCCAATTAGGGCTAATTAAATTGCATAAGCTATGTACTGATTTAGAAACGTATTTAAAACCAGATAATACTTTTATTAATTCAAACGATGTCATGGAATTTCTAAATGCAATATATTTAGAAATTGATTTAACTGGAACAATGTTAAGAAACTTTCTAAAGGCGGCCTAAATGAGTCAAAAAAACATTTTAGTTTTAGACGACAATAAGAATGACTTACTAATGGCAAAATTTGTTATTAAACGCATGGGTTACAATCCAATTTTAATAGAAAATCCGAAAGAAATTCTTGAAAAGCTTAAAAATAATCAGATCTCTTTAATTATACTTGATTATGATATGCCAGAAATGACAGGTTTGGAAGTATTGAAAAACATTAAAAGAGCAAAAATATATAACCACATTCCTGTTGTCATGCTGACTGGAAATAGCGAAGGCAACACTGTTAAAAGCACTGTGATTGTTGGAGCTAAAGATTATATTATAAAACCTTTAGATCCAGAAATTTTTGAAAGTAAAATTAGTAAAATTATGAATGAAAAAAATTCTACTGAAAAAACTAAATGGATTGAATACCAACTTCTAAAAAATAATACAGAAATAAAAATATTCAATTTTTGTACAATAGCTTCAATTGGCGAACTAAGCCTAACTTTTCATACAAATCAAGACTACCCAGTAGGTTTTACTTTCTTTTCAGATTCAACTTTGTTCGAAGAACTTGAAATTAAAAATCCTGCGCTAAAGGTGGAAACGTCAGAAAAAACAGAATTTGGGTTTGCTGTACAATGCCTTATGCTAGGTTTAAGTGAAGCTGAATTAAAAAAAATACGTCTTTACCAAAAACTATTGCATATTCACAAAGCCAGTTAGCCCGACTAAAGTTCAATTTCATAAGTATCCATAAACATATCTAAGGCGAATGATCATTAAGTAATACACTCTTTAGTGAATGCACTATGGAGATAACTGAAATGATTATTCAGCCAAAAAATTTATATCTATTTATTTTTCTATCGACGCAACTTTTAGGTTCGGCGGCTTACTCGGCTGAATCATTAAATACAAAAGTGCATAACCAATATAACTCATTTCGAGCACTTGGGATGGGTAATGCTTTTACTGCGGTTGCTGATGATTACTCGGGATTAATGTATAATCCCGCAGCCTTAGCTAAACGCAAAAAAGGTGAATTTCAGTTTACAATTGCTGGCGCTGGCTTAGCTACCAAAACAACAAAATTAGCTAAAGATATTGACGATGCTAGCAAATCTGCAACAACAGAGTCGGCAAAAGCACAGGCTATTTCTGATGCATTAGAGCCTTACTATGGAGCCCCTTTAGGAGCACGCATTCAAGCCTTAGAATTTTTTTGGGCTAGGCCAAACTGGGGAATTGCATTAATTCCGCTCGACTTAAGTATTGATATCGGAGTTCATCGTCAACTTGGTCCAGCTTTAGATTTGAATATTAAAAAAGACACCACTTTAGCTTACGCCTATGCAAAGGAAATTAATGATACTTTAGCGGCAGGCATTACCGCAAAATTAATTCATCGTGATTCTGTTGAGCAATCAGTAAGTGCTTTAGAATTGGCAAGTGATTCAAATATCCTTAGTGCTAGCCGCTTTAAAGAAGGAATTAATGCTGATTTTGATTTAGGTTTTATGTGGAATCCAAAATGGCTAACCATTACTAAAGTTATCATGCAAGAAGAGCCTGAAAAAGAAATTACTCCAGTAATTCCAGCAGAATCAGAAGAAAAAAAGAAAGAAATAATTAACGATGCAGAAACAACTCGAGATCCTCAATCCGAGCCTGCTACCGAATTAGTTACGACAAAATCAGAAGATACAGATTTAAATTTACCGACTGATGAAATTGTTCCAGCAAAGCCAGTTGAAAAAGTAAAACCTATTAAAAAAGAAGCTGCCATAAAAAAAATAAAAAAAGTCAAAGTAACTCGAAATCCATTAAATCTTTCACTTGTGGTAAGAAATGTAATCAGTGCTAATTTTTCAAAATCGAATCAAATTAATAAAGAGGCCTTAGAACCACCCAGCAGAAATCCACGTGTCATTGATATTGGTTCAAATTATGAATTTGCAAAGTGGGATAGTTTAACATTACGAACCACATTAGATTTTAGAAACTTACTTCATCCCAATACAACAATCCGAAAATCAACTCATGCGGGATTTGAATTTGATTATTCACCAAATGGCTGGTTTAAAACTCAGCTCCGAGGGGGCATCAATCAAATGTATTATACAGCCGGAGTTACTTTGCTGTTTGGTATACTTGAAGTTGACGCCGTCACTTATGGTGAAGAAGTTGGAACCGCTACAACAAATGTAGAAAATCGAGTTATCGCTGCAAAAATTGGAATGAACTTTTAAAACCCAAACTTACCATTTTTAAGGACACGTTGCGCTTGGGTTATTTAATTTAGCAATAAGACATGTGCCAATTGCTGTCTCAGTTGTTCCACCCGCCACTGCTGTACCTAGCTCTGCGCAATATTGCTTTGTTGAATCTGAAGCACCAGTCAAGTTAAGGCAAGTAGACTGATAGGTCGTCATCACAATAGCGCCAACATCTGCTGGTGGCAATGAACTAACTGCTGCTTGCAACTGCGCCACAGTCGGAACACCACCTGCTGTTACAGCTGGTGTCAGCATGGTCAGCATGGTTCCTAATTTAAATAAAGAACTTATTTGTTCATAAATTTTTACACCCGACAAACTGCAATAACTAAATGCTTCAGCCGCGGTATTATTATTTTTCAAACGATTTGAAGCTTGAGTATTATCACCCGAACTAAAGTTAAAACTATTCATAACAGCTAGGGTTGAAGAACAACTTCCTGTACAACCATGACTACTTGTTGGTGATTTGATTTGATCAAGTGCACTTGTAAAACTAGCTGGAGAATTAAATCCTTCAGAAATAAAAACAGCTGCACATTTTAATTTGTAACCATTTTCAGATGTATCAGAAGCAATTTTTTCTACGCATTGTTTAGCCGATGCTGGTACAGATTTATCTAAGCATAGCTGTGCATCTTGCAAATCATTTATTGAACTTTTCTGACATGAGCAGAAAGCTATTAATAAGCACGCTAAAAAAATATTTTTGGATAATATTTTCATTTAAGATGCTTTCACTTCGCTTGTCCAGTCAGCATCATCTTCAGTTGAGTCCATTAATTTCTTAACATGAGATCCATGGATCAATTGATTTAAATCTTCATTTACTTGCTTCAGTGATTGAGTCTGTTCGCGCATTTGTATTGTTTGAGTCGAAATATGCTGAGCAGAAACCATAGTACCTTCCCCGGCAGTTCCAATTTGTTTGGTTGCTTTACCAATTTCTTCAAGGCCACGGCCTTGTTCAACAATTGATCCAGATACATGTTGAATCTGTAAACGCAACTGGCTCATGCTATCAACAATTTTTTCAAAAGACGTCTTACAACGGTTTGCATTTGCTTCCCCGCTTTTAATTTTTGATTCGCCATCTTTTAATAATATTGAAACGTCTTCGATTCCTTTTTTAATAATTACTTCAACTTTTTGAGTGCTTGTTTCAAGCAACTGAGAAATTTCATTTGCAGATTCGCCGCTCATACGTGCTAATTTTCCGACTTCTTCAGCTACCACTGAGAAACCTTTTCCATGTTCACCGGCACGGGCTGCTTCTACCGATGCATTAAAAGATAATAGTCGTGTTTGAAATACGATATCATTAATAACTTTTGTTTTTTCTTTAATTTCTGAAATCATACGTACAATTTCAAAAAGTTCTTTTGAATTATTTGTTACCTGGGCTTCAACATTTTCATTACTTGCTTTAATTTCATCAATCGATTGAAGTAAATCAAGTAGATCGCCCTTACCTTGTTCGGCTGCCGCTTGCGTAACTTGTGATAAAGAATCAGACCCTTTTGCCGATTCACCCATAGCGGACGCCATTGAATTAATTTCGTCCATTGAAGATGATGTTTGATGAATAGCCGACACCTGTTCAAAGGATGAACTGTTTAATATTTCAACCTGATCATGCAATGAATGCACAGCTTCATAAGTTTTAATTACATTTGTTGATATTACACCAGAAAGTGAAGATAGCGCTTTTGAAACAACCAATTGGAAGATAAACCCAACAGAACATAAACCCAAAACTAAAATTGCGGCTATTCCAGCAAAATAAATATTTGATTTTTCTTCTCGTGTTTGTACATTATTTAACTGCGCCTGAGCTTCTTTACTTTGCGCTGAAATTGATTTATCTAATTTTTCAAAAATCTTTTCAGCTGATGTTCCTAATTTTTCAGAGCTAATTTTATCTACTTTTGCTGTGATTGCTTTACTAATTTCAGACCAATTCGCTTGATACTCAGTCATTGCAACTTTTGTATCTTCGCATCCTGCCTTACACTTTTCTAAAACAGATACAAATTCCTTTATAAAGCCATCTGTAAGTTCAACACGAATCATTCGGGTGTCTTGATCATGTTCAGCTACAGCTGCCATTCCATTCGAATGAGCAAGTGCGGCAGCCTTAATTAGCGAAGCTTGGACTCCAACCTGATCTAAAGTTGTTTCAGTTGTATGAAACACTTCTTTTAGGGTCTTTGCGCTGTTCCACATTAATGCACCAGTTAGGCCCACCATGAAAATACCAACCGAAACAACTAGTGCAAGTAACGAGCGAACAAATCCAATACGCTTAATCATAACAAACCCCTATTTTTCATACTACTCATTCTGTATGACTATCGGGACAGTAAACAAATAACTTAAGTTAGACCAAGAGCTAGCAATTAGCACAGAATGAATGAGCGGACGTTTTGATATGAGATTTTACAAAAAAAAAGGGACCTTTAAAAGGTCCCTTTTAATTCACTAAATGATTCTTTTAAAATTAAAAATCTAATCTTAAGCTAGAATAAATTGTAGCAATTGTTCTGTCAGTATCAGAACTAGCTCCAAAAGTAAATGGAGTCGATTTGTAATCTTGCTTCATGTAACCTAATCGCAAAGCTAACTCAGGAGTTAATTTATGCGTTACGTAAGCATGTGAACCTGTTCCTGTAGTGCTATAAAATCCATTTATAACTTCAGTTGCTGGGTCATAATTGAATACACTTTTTCCGCCGTCTAAGTATTCAGCACCAATAAAAGTATTTCCTAATTTATAACGAGCTGAAATTAACTTAGTTGATCCTGATAAAGAATCACCTTGAACAACTGCGCCGAAACCATAAATGTGACCTAAACCAGTAACATTGATGTCACCCGAGTTGTCTACTTTTGATTGGAAGTAAGTTAAACTTAAATCAAAGTCAGATCCAGCAATGCCAGAAAAGTTTGTAGTTAAAACTTGTCCACCAACTTTAAATTCAACTAAACCAGAACCACCAGCACCAACTGACAGTTGAGAACCATCAATTGGAAGATTTCCAGTTTGGTAAGCAAACAACATAACATTAATTTTATTTGCTACAGCTGTTCCATCAATACCATATTCAACCATTGCCGCACCGAAAGCTGTTTCACTATTAATTTTAGTTCCATTAATAGTAACATTTCCTAAACCCTCTGGAGCATTTCCAGCCAATTTACCAACTGTTGTTGTGTAATATGTGAATGGTGTATAAAGAACGCGAAATGCTAAATTTTGTTTTTCCATTGGCATATTGTACGACAATGCAAATCCGTCAAATGGAGCATTATAACCAACAGATGGGTATGTCCCCATACGTGCGTTACCTAAAGCCATTTCACTTGGTGGACCATCCATTGTTGGCAATCGACCAAAAGAAAAAACCAAGCTGTCTGTTAATTTATAGTCAGCATAAATTTTTTCTAAATAAATTTGTGAACCTTTTTCTGCACGTGAATCCGTTGGATCCGACAAAATTGTTGCCGATGTTCCAGCGCCGGCTGTTTGTGAATTCCATGAGTTAAAGTTTTTAGAAATTGCAGATGTTGAATAAAATTTAATTTTATTTGATACATTTGCATTAGCATTGATACCACCAGTTAAACGCCAGTGCTGTGTGTGACCTTCAAAAGCAGTTGCTGCTGGAGTAGTTTGTTTCACATTCACATCATCATAACGAGTTCCTAAGAAACCGCCGAATGTAAACATATTTAAAGATTGAGACGCTTCTAATTCAGCAACGCGATCTTCTAAGCTTAAAGCTTTAGTTTGTGCTATTACTGGAGATGCTCCTAATAGGCATGCCAGAACAACAGATAATTTAGTATTCATATTTTTATTTCCCTTCATATTATTTACCAACGACCGCGCCGGCATTTTCTTTCAAGCACGTAACTTGACAGCCTTCGATTGCAATTTTAGAACCCGATGTACAACTAAGAAAAAGATCTTTAACCATACGTAGCGCATCTGCACTACTAACGTCTTTTTGACAATCTTTCTTCATCGCACCTTGAACATCTTCTACTTTACCAGCGTGAGCCAGTGAACCTATCAGCATAAAAATACTTGCTGAAGCTACAACAACATAACGACGCATTTTGCCTCCTTGAATGCATACCGCGTAACAATTCGTATCAATGTAAAAATAAACATTGGACTCGATTAAGCTATACTTGGAATAAACACGAGTCAATTTGACATCATTAATCAATCTAAAAGTCTTGATCAATAACAAGATGTTAAAAAAAAATGTTCGCTTTGATATTGGTTTTTATATAGTTTTTTTGATTTTCAACATAGAGCTGTCGAATACAGACATGACTTGTCATGCAATACTTCAGAAATAATTTTTATGTTACGTACTTAGTTCTAGTAACCAACGCCAATAGTAACTGGACTAGTTTGTTGTGGTCCACCAAGAGTACTTCCTAATTGCCCAGAGGTGTTTAATCCCCAGCATTTCAATGTACCGCCTGTTGTAATCCCGCACGAATGCGCATGATAAACACTTACTTCGCGGTAACTAGTACCTGCATCTATTATCACTGGAATTAATGATTGAGTTGTTGATGCATTACCAAGTTGACCGTTACCATTGTTTCCCCAACACTTTAAAACTCCTGCTACAGTAATACCGCAAGTATGATATGACGTTGATCCACCAGTTGAAATCTTAGAGTAATTTACTCCTGAATCAATAATCGTTGGAACTGCTTTTGAAACTGTAGTGTTATCGCCTAACTGCCCATTGCTATTATATCCCCAGCATTTTAAAACCCCGGCAGTTGTTATTCCGCATGTTGTATCTTCCCCAGCACTAATTTCTTGGTAAGATGTTCCTGCATTAATAATCGTTGGAATTATCATACCTGCTGAAGCAAAAGAATTATTTCCAACTTGACCATTCGCCATAGTTCCCCAACATTTCAACACATCTGCTGAAGTAATTCCGCACGTATGGTTTCGACCTGCAGCTACCTTTTTATAAAGTGTTCCCGAATCCGCGATGACGGGAGAATTTTGCATATCACCTAACGAATCACCATTGCCTAATTTGCCATCCCAACCATCACCCCAACATTTTAAAATACCAGCAGTTGTTACACCACAGCTATGATAAGAGCCCGCAGCAACATCATTATACGTGGATGAATCATCAATCGTCGTCGGAGTAAGAATATCTGCAGCCGAACCAGTTCCAGTATATCCACCCCAACATTTAATAGTTAGAGCAGAAGTAATTCCGCAATTTGTGGCTTCACCGGAAGCAACAGACACATATTGCACAGGCGAATCAGCTAATAATTGCAGAGTATTATAATTTGTACTTGTTCCTAAATTTAAACCCAATTGCCCATAGATATTATTAGAAGAATCATAATTAGCACCAGCAGACTTCACAACCGCCGAAGTATTAATTGCAAACATTTTAACAGCACCCACAGCAATTTTTTTTGTGATTAATGGCAAGACTACAGGAGCTGGTGCAGGTGTCGTATCCAATACTGGA
>JBAQKN010000025.1:0-29998 GCA_049301055.1 Pseudobdellovibrio sp.
AAAGTACATCTCGCGCCGGACTTGATGGAAATTTTGGTTTTTCTTGATTGGATTCGATTTGTTTAAGTTTTTCTTTAGCCACATGCTCGGGTGGATTAATATAATTATTCATATAAGATTTTTCAACCTTAAATAACTGTGGTGCCCGGTCTGTTCGCGGCATATCTTCCAAAAACTTAGTGGGACCATTTAAAATGCTATGCCGATCAATTAAATTTTCTAAACTTAGACACGAATCAATAAAACGTTCGACAGCATCATAGCCATGGCGATCAATATAACGACGAATACGGGTCGCATGATTTGCCATTTCATCCATCATTTTGCGATTTGTTTTTGAAAACCAAACATTATTTTTAAAAAAATCGCAATGTCCATAAACATGAGCCATTACCAATTTCTGATCCATCATTGAATTGCCTTCCATTAGGTAGGCATAACAAGGGTCTGTATTAATCACCATTTCATAAATTTTAGAAAGTCCATACTCATAAGATTTTGAAAGCTGTTCGTATTCCATCCCAAATTTCCAATGTGGATAACGAACTGGAAAACCCCCGTAGGAAGCAATTTGACTTATTTGATCATAATTTATTAATTCAAAAACCGTTTCAAAACAATCAAGACCACAGTCTTTAGCAATTTGGCATATTTTCTTACGTTCAGCTTCAAGTTCTAGTGTTAAATTAGCCATCCGCTTACTTTCCTTTTCCTAAAAATTCCTTAATCGAATCTAAAATTTTGTCGCGGCTTTCAATTTGACTTAAAGTAACTCGCTCATCTTTTTCAAATTCTTTTTGTAGATCTTTTAAAAATTGCCCGCTGCCATACTTACTTTCAACTTGGCCATACGAAAAAACATTCACATTGGGTAAGAAAAAATCTTTTAATAGCTCCATACAAGTACGCGTATCTTCGCCACTCCAATTGTCACCATCACTAAAATGAAATGGGTAAACATTCCATTCGCTAAATGGATAGTCTTCTTGAATGATCTGTTTACACAATTTATAGGCTGAACTAATTAGTGTTCCGCCAGACTCACTTGTTTTAAAAAAAGTTTCTTCATCTACTTCTTTCGCAGACGCATCATGAATAATAAATCGCGTTTCTAAACCTTTATAATGTTTTTTTAGCCAGGTATTAATCCAAAAAGATTCTAATCGAACTATTTCCTTTTGTTCTTCGCCCATTGAACCGGAAACATCCATCATGTAGATAACAACAGCTTTGGTATGCGGCGTCTGAGTTTTTTTAACGGTTCGATACTGATAGTCGCGGCGAATGGGTATAATTATAGGGTCATCTGGCGAATAAGTCCCTGATGAAATATACCGAGTTAATGCTTTCTTATAGGTTTGCTTAAACTTCCTTAAGCCCTCAGGACCCACCGGAGCTAAGCCAGAATATTTATTTTTTTCAGTTACTAAGTTTTTGCTGCCTTTAGGTAAAATGCGAGGCAATTCTAATTTTTCACCTAAAATATCTGCTAGTTCTTCCATGGAAATTTCAACTTCAAGCATGTGTTCGCCAGGATTGTCCCCAGCCTTTCCAGCGCCTTGACCTGGTTGACCAGATGAATCCGCAGGCTCACCACCTTCACCCTGTCCCACACCTTGTTCATCTTGCTTCGGGCCGTAGCGAAAAGTTGGAATATCAATTCGTGGCATTGGAATTTTGACCAAATCACCTTCACGTCGACCAATAAGTTCACCATCCGTGACATATTTTTTAAAGTCTTCACGGACTTTACCTTTAATGATCGTTTTAAAACGGTTTTGGTCTTCGCGAATTGCCATTATTTGTTTTTAACGTCCCCTCTGGCGAAGATACTAGCTACGTAATGCAAGACATCGGTGGCCGAAATCTCGTCATAGCCAAAATCTTTTATTAATCTTGAACGAACAATATCAATTTTTTCTTGCGTATCTTTGTCTGTTACCGAACTCACTAATGATGTTAACTTAATACTATCTTTTTGATCTTCAAATAGTTTTAATTCTAACGCCTTATGCAAGCGCTCGTTCATCTTATAATTGAACTTTTTGCCATCCAAAGATAGCGCTCCAATGTAATTCATAATTTCGCGCCGAAAATCTTCTTTTCGTGATTCTGGAATTTCAATTTTTTCTTCAATCGCACGCATTAAACGCTCGTCGGGTTCATCGTCATAACCCGTATAAGAGTTTCTAACTTTTTCTTTTTGCGTGTACGCTTTTACGTTATCAATATAATTTCCACATAATCTTTGTAATGCACCCTCATCGGCGCTAATCGCACGCTGCACTTCGGACTTAATAATTTCTTCGTACTCCTGCTTAATAACACTTAATAATTCTTTGTATTCTTGTTTTAAATCCTCATTGGAAATTAACGAGTGATGCTTTAAACCGCTCTCTAATTCGTTCATCACCATAAACGGATTAACAGACCCCTTATTCATTTGCTGAGCCAACACTAAAGCATTGGAAAGCTTATCTTGAATATATCTAGGCGAAATTCCATCAAGACCTTCACGTGTAGTTTCTTTGCGAAGCTCTTTAACGTTGTCTTCTGTAAAATTTGCCAATGTTTTGCCGTTATATAATTTTAACTTTTGCAGTCGGGTTAAATTTGCTTTTTTCGGTTTTTCTAAACGAGTTAAAATAGCCCACATTGCAGCGACTTCAATAGTATGTGGAGCAATTGAAATTCCGCGCAATCGTTGCGAATTAAAATCTTTTTTGTAAATATTAATTTCTTGGTTAAGACGTGTAATATATGGAATATCAATTTTAACGGTACGATCACGCAATGCTTCCATGAATTCATTATCTTGAAGCTTACGATACTCTGGTTCATTAGTATGACCAATAATCACTTCATCAATAAAAGTCTGAGCAAATTTTTTCGGCTTTACCATGTGTTCTTGCGAAGCACCTAGTAAGTCATATAAGAATGCGACATCTAACTTTAGAACCTCAACAAATTCAATCATTCCCCTGTTTGCCACATTGAATTCACCATCAAAATTAAATGCACGTGGGTCTGAATCAGAACCATATTCTGCAATTTTTCTGTAATTAATATCACCTGTTAACTCTGTCGAATCTTGATTCTTTTCATCTTTTGGCTGGAAAGTTCCAATGCCAATTCGATCAGCTTCAGAAATGAACATTCTTTTTACTCGCACGTGCGATAATACCTTCATTAAGTCGCCGTTATATTTCTCCATTAAATTTTTGAAAATAAACCGCGATGGCGGGCATAGCTCGCCCACTATTTTTACTCTAAATTCTCCATCTTGGCTGCGATTAATTTCTTCGCAAACTTGCGCCCGCATTTCATCAGGAATTAATAATAGCGGCTCTTCATTCATAGGCGAAGGAAATACTTTAACATCTTTTCCCAACAACCCATCTAACTTTCCGTGTTCATCAACCCATTCAAAAGTAAAAAGGGCCCCTTGATCCGTTCTTGAATACGCCTCTAATCCTTTTTTTAATCTTCTACAAATTGTAGATTTTGCAGAGCCCACAGGACCATGTAAAAGAATAACTCGCTTTTCAGTACCATATCCTAAGGCAGCAGCCTTAAGCACATTTACTAATTTCATTAATTGGACATCAAGCCCGAAAACAGCATCTTTTCCATTATTTTCTTTATCATCAAAAAATTTATAACGAATAATTTGTTTTTTGAAATCGATATATTCTTCAGTACCCGATTCAACAACCATATCAAACATTCGCTGATATGCATTTCTAGAAAGTTTAGGCTTTGCTTTAACCAAATCTAAGTACTCTTGAAAAGTTCCTGACCAGTGGGATACAACCGTCGAAGTATTGGACTGCCATTTTTCGACCATGTTCTTAAAGTTAATTGATGCCGACATCGAAACTCCTTCTGTACGTGAAAGACAAATAAGATGATCAATTTGAGACCTGGTGATCTTAATTAACTATGATTATGCACTGGCCCAAAAAGGTTAGCGACTAGTATTATTTTAGAATGATTTCTTTGTAGTCTTCTGGTTTTTTCAGGACAAAAGTCTCGTTCTGAAGCGCCTCTAAAGGACTTTGTTTTTTGAATATCCAAATCATTTCAAACTTGCTGTTTTTAATTTCGATGCGCTTTTTGCCATCCTCTTCATAAAACCATGCCACAGTTGTGGAAGTTTTATTTGACGAACTGTTGCATGAAATGGGTTTACCCATCGAATCTTTTTGGCATTTTAATTCTGCAGATTCAGGATTTATCCCATGGATAATTTTCCATAATAACCTTGGGTCAATATTTTGCTTAAAAACAGGAAATAAAGTTTTTGCTAGAAACGG
Organism: Pseudobdellovibrio sp.; assembly: GCA_049301055.1. Lineage (GTDB taxonomy): Bacteria > Bdellovibrionota > Bdellovibrionia > Bdellovibrionales > Bdellovibrionaceae > Pseudobdellovibrio. The sequence continues at coordinate 4,317 of JBAQKN010000025.1, forward strand.
GCCTTGCACATATTCTTTGGATCCATGCAGAGCGTATTGAATTTTTTGAGGTGTTAATACAACAGAAGCAACCTGATAACCAAACAGTGCTGTTACTTCCATCCGTATAGCCTGATTAGGCAATAAAATGATCTCTAGATTTGCGGTTTGCGGTGTATCAGCTTTTTTAAGATCTTTCGTTTGAATTTTTGTTTCCATCAAAATCGCAGATCCAGATAAAACCAAATTTTTCTTTGGCGCAGAAGAGCACCCTTGAAATAAAAAAACTAAAATAAGAATTCTTTCTTGTATTGTCACTATCCCGTTATTAAAGGTACGATAGGCGAAAAAGGCAACCATGAAATTACGTCACTTTATTTTATTTTTTATAGCCTGCCTTGTGCTAATCCTAAGCGACTTAGCAGGGGGTTCTTTACTTGCCTTATTTGCCTGGACGCAAATTTACAGCTTGTTATCCCAAAAATTATTTAATCGTAAAACTCAAACATGGAGTTTTCTAATTTTCTTAAGCTCGGCCCCTTTAATATTTTTTTGGGGAAGTATTCATTCGTTCTTATTTGTCTATTTAGCTGAAGGAAACTTTTTATTTGCATTAGCCGCTTCGATTGTTAGCTACTGCCTTTGTTTAATTACCTCTATATATTATGTTTTTTCATTCGATACTGCAGCTAATTCAAATTATGAATTGGTTAAATCACTAACTAACGCTATTCAGCTTATTAAAAGCAAAAAAACAACTTACTTCAAAGTAAGTTGTATAATATTTATTTTCTCTTTGGTGCCAATTCTTAATGCTGACTGGAAAATTGTTTTTGCGATTATGGCGACACACCTTTTTTTACATCGCCATCAGCTGAAGCCGGTATTCTATTCGGGCTTTTGATATCTAATTCCAACTTAGTTAATTTTATTTGAATATCGCGTTTACGATCCTTATCATCTTCCAGTTCATTTGCTTTTTGAAACAGGGCCCGAGCTTTTTCATACTTCTGTATTTTATTATAAACATCACCCAAGTGTTCTGCAATAATTCCCACTGCCGGTTGTAACTCATATGCTTTTTCTAAATTCGCAAGCGCTTCTTTGTAATTTCCCTTTTTAAATAAAATCCAACCCAAAGTATCTAGTACAAATCCGTCATTTTTGTCTTTCTGTAACGCACTTCTAGCCAACTGTTCTGCTCGATCTAGCTGTTCGTTCATTTCAGCTAATGAGAATGCAATGTAATTCATGGCTTGAATATGATCAGGTTCTAGCTCTAATGCTTTTTCCATACTGTGCAACATATTCGATTTTTTATTCATTTTATCATACAATGTGCCTTCATAGAAATAGGCTTGCGCATTTTTAGGAAAAGTTTTTTGTGCCATTTGGATAATTTCTATTGATTTCTCGTACTGCTTATTTTCCTCTAACAATTGTGCTTTTAATAAATACGTTTGAATATTTGTAACTTTATTATTTGCCACTTCGTTAATTATTTTAAGGCTTCTTTCTGGGTTCCCTAATAATTTTGATAAATAGGCAGCATGAGCTCTTGATTCTTCAAAATAGGGGCTATCATTGTTAATTTGAATGTACTGATCCAAAGCCATTTGAAATAATTTTTTCTCTTCATAAACAGCTGATAAATAAAATCGAACCTTATCCGAATCTGGCGCCAGTACTAATATTTCATTCAATTTTTCAACGGCTAGATCATAAACTTTTTTATCAATTAAAATCAGAGCCATTTTTAATTTTACTTGAATTTGATCGTCCGCACTGGAGTCTAAAACTTCCAACTGCTCATAAGCTTTATCATATTCACCTTTTTCAATATAATACTGCGACAAAACATCTGCTATTTTTGCAAAAGGTCCTTTGTTTTTTTGAATTTCTGCATAAAAGTGAATAGCTTTTTCTTGGCCACTCTTTTTTTGAATCATTTGACCCAGCATTGAAATCGCTTCAAAAAAGTCTGACTTCGCTGCGATACTTTTTCTTAATTCGCCTTCGGCTTTATTTGCATTTTTCTTTTCATCTTGCTCCAAATACAGTCTTGCTAAATAAAAATGTGCAAAATGTGTCGATGTACCCTTATGATTGGCAACGATTGAAAACTGTTCGATCGCTTTCTTATAATTTTTTTGTTCTGAAAAAATAGCCCCTAAATAAAGCCTTACTTCGTAATCAGCAGAATCATCTTTCAAAAGAGTATTGTAAATATCTACGGCTTTATCATAACTTTTTGTTGAGCTATAAAGTCCAGCCAAAAGCAAAGATAGATCGCGGCGATGCGCCAGTAAATTAGCTTTTTCTGCCCAGTACAATGAATCTCTAGCTTGCCCCTTCCTATAATATTCTATCGATAATCGCTGCATTAAAGTCGCACTTTGAGGATCATAAACTAAAGCTGACTTCAAATTTTCAATCGACTCTGCAGGGCGTCCCATTAAAGATTCCATATCTGCTTTGATAAATAAGTAATCAGCCTCTGCTTGATTGTGAGCAGCATCTATAACAGGTGTTTCTGAATCAAAAGTTTTTGGGATTTGCATTGATGCTGGTGCTCGGTTGTGATCGTTGAATGCGGAATCAAAAAATCGCGCACCTTGAGTTGAACAGCCAAGTAATCCTATAAAATACAATGATCCCATCAACCGAATAATAGTCTTCATTAGAGCTCCCTATAGGAAACTCATCGGCTACTATGTGCCCACCCCTAGAGTCCAATTTTGACTAAAATATTGTCATTCGAAGCAAAACTAGACTTTTTTTTTAAATTTTTTTTGACTAAAAATTAATTACTATGGAATTTTTAATAATTGCTAACTATATGAAATAAATGTATTAATTATGAACAATTGTGAACCCAGTTAAATAAGACTAGTTTAAAGTCTTTATAGCAGTAGGTATTTTAACCACGCCCATGTTTCAGCTTGTCGACTTACTTGACAAGGAGTGGCAGCAGAGCTAACTTGCCGCGAGAATAACAAGGGCGAAAAGCTTTAGTTTTAAGCTAAAACAAGAAGCGTTTTAACCAGTTACATGGAGGCCGTAGTGATGAATCAGATGGACAATTTAAGCGTAAAACCAAGCGCTAAAGTTAAAATTATTAAGCGCTATCAAAACAGAAAATTGTATGACACTCAACAAAGCTGTTACGTTACTTTAGACGACATTGCAAAAATGATTCGCGCTAATGAAGAAGTAATGGTTATCGATAATAAATCAAAAAATGATATTACTGCAGCTACCTTGACTCAGATTATTTTTGAATCTGAAAAAAAGGCTTCACAGTATGCTCCTTTATTTACTCTTCGCGAAATTATCCAAAATGCTAATGGTAGTATCTCTAGTTACTTAGCAAAACTTGGTGCTTTTCCGATTGATTACATGACTAAGCAAGCTGCCGTAAATGTTAATATTGATCGCGTATCAACAGATGATCTAAAGCAAAATTTAGAAAATCGCGTTGCTTCAGCGGCAAGACTAAATACAGATTCAACTTCAAAAACAGTTGCTGAAAAAGCCACTGTTTTACCTGGCGCAAACCAAGAAGACGAAACTCCAAACTTGCCACTTCCAAATAATAATCAAAACTTTAATCAATAATTTGATTTTAAAATCGAGTTTTAAAAAAAGCCTTCTACTAAGAAGGCTTTTTTTTTACTTTTTACTAACGAAGGCTGCGCACTAATTGAAATTTCTTTTCACCAAGTCTGATATTTATTTCCAAGTCGGCCATTTTCTCGGATTCACTTAAATTATAATTTAATCCTGTGAAACGAATCACCTGAGAGCCAGGATTTACTGGAATTCTTATGACCTGAATAGTTTTAGGAAATACAGACCACTGCCTTAAATCAGCGCGCTCAGACGCCACCATTGCTAGCCAAGCAATATTACCGAGAAGCTTATCTTTCTGTCGAATTTGATCAGCCATAACTTCTTTAGCTACACGAGCACCAACACGACGAGCCACTAAAGATCCATAATCAGCCTCTAGAGTCGCTATCGCAGCCTTCTCTACACTATAAATTTGCTCACTTTGGTATGTTTCTAAAACACTCTTTTTTGTATTATCTAAAATATCAACTCGTAAAAACTGTGTTGCGCTTGAAACACTTACCAAGTGGGGAAAGTAATGATTATCAGGACGAGGCTGCTTTCGAGGCCCCCACCCTTGCATAAAAATAATTACCACTTCGGATTTATTATTTTGTTTTGCTATTTTTATTTCATCCGCACTTGCGCTTGCTTTTTTTACGATCTCGTCAAATTCAGTTGTTCTTTTAGCCTTCCAGCAACTACGAAGCACATCCAATGCAACTTTTCGATAACTTATATCTAGCAAATAAGCATCTCGAAAATCAATACAAGCATCATCATACTTTTTATCAGCTTCCCAAATTAGTCCCGATAAATATTTTGCAAATGGGTTTAATTCAAAGTTTTTCTTGTCTTCAGCTTGAAGCTTGTTGAATTTTTGATTCATCTTTCGCACTTCAACTAAGGCATTATCCATTTCGCCTATTTGGATATAATTTAAAGCCGACATCGCATTCAAAAAAAGCTTTTCGAACGTATCACCCTTATATTGAATCATTTCCTCGTTCAGCAAAGTAGCACCAACAACACGTGATGCTGATTGATAATCAACCTGCTCTGATAAGTTTTCTGCCTGAGCTAAAATTTCATTACTTTTTTTATAATTGCCACAAATTTGCAAGGCAGAACCATAATCCATAAGATGAACAAGTTGATCTCCATCAACCTTGACACTAAGTTCTTCGAATAGTTTTAAAGAGGCATCACACTGACCAGCCGCTAGCAAATCCCTAGCTGGTGTAACGCGACTTTGATAAGTCGCGCACCCCGAAACGGTCATAATAAAAGCAACAAAAACTATCTTCACAAAAATTATTTATGGACCATATTATAGACCAATTGATTTTTTCTTGAATGTTTTGCGCATTTGCTTTTGGTTTGTCCAAGCAATAACGCTAGTTTTTAAATTCGTCATATTCAAAGTTAATTTATAAAAAACAGACTTATCTTTTCCAACTTCTTGGACAATAGAATCCAAACGACCATTAATTATGAAGTCAGCGCCGATTTGGCCACCTGGAGATTTTTTGGTTTCTCCTGAAACAGAACCATTATTTTGATAATCATATTCGTTCGAAATATCTTCACGCGCTTCTTTATCAATAAATGATACTTTTCCTGAATTTGTTAACTCAACCCGAACCATATCCATAATACTTTGTGTATCAATATGCTCAGATGTTTTATTTTGTAAATTAGTAACAATTACTACAGGAAGCTTTTTTGCATTCGCTATAGATGGATGTTGAACTAAAGAATCTACCATTGCCTTAACAACAACCTGCATATCTGTTTCAGACCATTGATCATTCAATAAATTTTCACGATTTACATCATCATACTGACCCTTCACAAATGCTTTTGGACCACATGCAGATAAACCTAATATTGAAACAACAACCAAAGATAAACTAATTTTTTTCATACGAACTCCTTATAGATATCGATACTAGCAGTTTAAAAAATGGTTTCAAGCTTTGAACGGATTCCGAACTCGACTCCGACTGCTGCCCACCTAATTAATCTAATAACAACAGCAGTTGCCTTAAAATTTGCTGAGGTGCAAGAGATGTCACAAATTCGCAACAGTCATTTTGCCTACGATTTTTTAAAAACTAAATTTAACCCTGATTGTGAAGAGTTTTGGCTACTAACCCTGAACTCTACCTTAAATCTAACTGGTTCCATACTAATAGCAAAAGGGACTTTAAATTATTGTACGGTCCATCCGCGCGATTTATTCCGAGAGTGCCTTCGAGCAAATGCATTTGCTTTTATTATGGCACACAACCACCCAAGCCTTGATGTGCAGCCATCTGCAGAAGATATTAAATTAACTCATCGATTTTATAAATTAGCAAAACTGGTAGAAATACCTATGCTGGACCATCTTATCTTTACTAATAATGATTACTACAGCTTTAAAGAAAATAACCTAATTGGAAGGAAATAACTCGTTCGAATCTGAGTCTTGGCTAGGTTTTCGAATTGGCGTTACACTAATTACTTTTAAATCTGCAGACAAGACTACGTGATAACCCTCTTTACGTGCATTTTCGATATACTGCCTAGCGTATTCTTTCTTATCTAATTCATCTTGTTTTCTTTGCGCTTCAAATTGCTCGCTTTTGCCTGATCCATCTGATTGCATTGCATCTTTGAGCTGACTTTCTTTTACAATTTGTTGCTCTGCAGGAATATCTTCTGGATTAATTTCAGCTGTATTATTAATTTTCATCGGTTTGTTCAATTGCCGTTTAACCGCAATTTGAGTATCCAATTGATCGCGCAATATCTGATTCGCTGTTTGCTTAATGTATTTATTAACAACTTCATCCACATCAGCCGCTGGCTTTTTATTTTCAACAGTTGCTATTTCGCGTTTAAATATTATTTTTTTAAAGTCAGTAAAATAAAATATGCCGTATACAAATACGACTGCTAGAATTAAATAATTTAAATAACGACTCAGTTTTTTCACTTATTATATTATCGGCTGTTTTCAATAATTTTGTTAGGAGAAGAGTTGTCTCGAAATGAAATGATCTGGACCTAAGTCAGATGCTACGTTTAGGAGGAGCAACAGGAATAATTAACGTAAATTCAGTCCCTATGCCTTTCTGTGAACGAACTTGAATTTCTCCACCATGGTTTTGAATTATTCCATAAGAAATACTTAATCCAAGCCCTGTTCCTTGCCCAACACCCTTGGTTGTAAAAAAAGGTTCAAAAATTTTCTCTAAAACTTCGGTACTCATTCCTGCTCCGCTATCTTGAATTGAAATCTGAATACGGCCAACACTTACATTTGAAGCTTTGATAGGTAATGTTGAAATCCAAATTTCGCCTGAATTGTGAATAGCCTGTACTGCATTAGACAGAATGTTCATTAAAACTTGATTAATCTGGGAGGCGTAGCACAAAACATTTGGAATGGGTTCGTATTGTTTATGAATTTGGATTCTGTTTTTTATTTCACCCTGCAACAAATCTAACGTCGTATCAATGGCTTCACGCAAATCTATTTCTTTTAGCTGCGCCTCTTCTAATCTTGAAAAGTTTCGAAGCCCCAAAACAATATCTTTTGTTCGCTGAGCACCATCTTGACACGATTTAATTAAGCGAGGTAAATCGACTTTAATAAAATCATATTCTAAATCATTTTTTAAACTTTCCAAACGATTCGGATTCTTCTCAGCACCATCGATGATTTTAAATAGTTTTTCCGAGTAATCCGTTAAATGTGCAGTATTGCTGTAAATAAAACCAATTGGATTATTTAACTCGTGAGCAACACCCGCCACCAATTGACCCAAACTTGTCATTTTAGCAGAGTGAACTAATTTTGTTTGAGCCTCTTTTAGTTCACTATTGGTTAGCTCTAATTCTTTTAATTTCTTTTTCAAATCACTTCGAGTTTGATAAATTTTCAAACTCATTTCATTAAAGGCAACAGTTAACTGACCAATTTCAGTGTTATTTTTAACTGGTAATTGTACCAAATTATCTGTTCTTTCAAAAGTTTTCAGACCTTGAATTAATTCATTTATTGGCTTTAAAAACCAGTCCGTACTAACCAAAATGGTAACAATTAAAAATAGAATAACTAATGCAATCACTGATAAAAAAGCTATGTTCACATTTTTTAATACTGATTTTGCCTCGGTTTTTGTTGTTCCCAATGCAATATAAAATCGAGATTTATCCCAACTAATTGGATATAGAATAAATCCATAGGGCTGCTGATCCGTATTTATTTCAAAAAATTTATCACTTTCTGTAGCTTGCAAATATTGAAATATATAATCTTTCGAAATTGATTTAAACTCTTTCTGTGTCGAAGCAATAATTTGACCATTGTCGCGCACTAAAAAAGCCTCTAGTTTTAATCGATTTTTAACTTTACTTAAAAATTGTTCTTTCAAATCCACTATTTGCTCTGCATAACCGACAATTTTTCCCGAAGTAGAAAGCACTTTTGAAAATAGTATTAGCGAAACTTTATTTGAATTTGGAAAATCAACCAAACCTAAGTTTGATTTTTGCTTTAAATGACTTAGATATTTTTCGTTTAAAAGAATTTTCCCCGCGTTGGGCTCGAAGGATCTAACAACATTTTTATCATCTTTAAAGACTGAAGATAGCAGTCGCCCATCACGATCGTAAAAAGATAAGGATGTTGCAATATCAGCATTAATCCAAGATAACGACATCTCTTTAATCGCATTGCCATCTGCAATCGACATATTATAAATCAAATGAGGATTTTTTATATAATTATCTCGATTTAACAAAAAATTTGAATAAAAGTCTGAAATCATAACTTCAATTTCGCGGCCATTTCCATTTAATCGCTGCGACAATTCGTTATCAATTGCCTTTTCAAATTTTTGTAGTGAATACCAAGCTACAAATGCTAATGGAATAATTGAGAAAAGAAAAAACCATACAACTAAAACTGTACGCAAAGAGCGATAGTTTTTTTTTGCTGGTTTATAGTTACTCACTTTCTTTAACCTCTAGGATAATACGATTTATACCCGCGGGAAGAACACGTGGATGATTTTCAAATTGAATATTTAATTTACCAAAATTTTTAATAAAAGCTTTGGCAGCTTCCAAGTTTTCTTCAGGAATTACTAAGTGATAATAGGCTAAAGTTGGCGTTTTCTTCCAGCCCAACTCAACTTCACCTGCTTTTTTACCACCCAATGCTACTAATTTTTCAGTGATTTTCGATGTTATTGAATTTAAATCTGTGACCGAAATCGAAGCTCGATAAAGTCCACTACTTGTCTTAGCAATGACTTCGGGCTTAGGTGCTGACTTTACTACTGCTTTTACCAGCAACGGCTCTTTGACTTCTGATTTTGCAATTACCTTTTCATTCGCTTTCGATTCTACTTTCGATTCTACTTTCGATTCTATTTTAGAATCTATTTTAGAATCTACTTTAGTCTCTGTTTTTCCAACCGGCATCTCGTGCAGATTAATTGGTGCTTCTTCATTTTTTGCAACAGATTCGTTTTGTGCTATGTTTGGTGGATTTTTTATTTCTTGCATAACAATTGAACTTTCATTTGATTTTTTAAATGAAAGTTTCTGTATCCATGAAGGACGCAGACTAATGATTAAAATAAATACTGCTGATGTTGCAGTAAGAATTATTAACTTCTTACGCACTTTAAAGAAATCAAAATTTATTGTTTTAACTTCTTCAATATTTTTTTCGTGGTACTTTTCTTTACCCTGAATAAAATACTGGTTCGTTGCGATCCCAGCTAAATTATTTAACTCTTCAATAATTTCTTTATAGTAACTTTGCAATGGCACAAGCTGTTTATATAAAGCCAAACCTTGTTCGACTCGCCTGCTATCTGATTCTGTTAACAGACCTAAACCATACTCTACTAAATTTTCATTTGTATAAAGATATGAAACCTTTTCTTCACTTTTTTTCTTATATTCAAAGTTGGCAACAATTATTGGCTTTACAATACTTAATTGTGACGTCTTTTTAAATGATTGATTAATTAAAAATTTAATTTTTTGTTCTGGCAAACTTAATGCTTCAGCTAATTCTTCAATTGAAAATTTAAATACAATTAATCCACAAATAACTAACAATTGTAACTTTGGGGATCTTTTATAAATCAAAGACCAATTATCTAATTTATTATTTTCGAAAACTTGAAATGGCTGACTAGAGCGAACAGCGGCATTTTTTATAAATAACTGAGATAATTTTTTAAATATTTTATGCGAATATTTTTTATTAGTTTTTTTAACGACAAGACTTAATATTGTATAATAAACATCAAGTGCCTGCGACGAATTTGGATATAGTAGATGAACAACAACCCAAAGGTGCTGTTCAGTATTTTTAGTCATACAGACATATTAATCAATTGTAAGCTGGCTGAGTAGATCTAGCTGGTCTAGAACTTTGCCCGAACCCATAACAACACATGTTAAAGGGTCTTCCGCAATTGATACAGGTAGTCCTGTTCGTTCACGCAGTAAGATGTCTAGATTTGAAAGCAACGCACCGCCACCCGTTAAAACAATACCATTGTCGACAATATCAGACGCTAACTCAGGTGGAGTTTTTTCTAATGCAGTACGAACAGCATCAATAACTTCGGATAATGGATCCATCAAAGCATCATTAATTTGCGAGCTTGTGATTTCAATTGTCTTTGGAGCTCCGGCCACTAAATCGCGACCTTTAACTTCCATTGTTCTTTCAACTTCAAACGGATAAGCATTGCCGATTTTTAATTTAATCGATTCTGCAGTTCTTTCGCCGATTAATAAATTAAATTGGCGACGCACATAATTTACAATAGCTTCGTCAAACTTATCTCCGGCAACTTTTATTGATTTACAATAAACTATTCCACCTAAAGAAATTACAGCTACACCCGTAGTACCGCCACCCATATCCACAACCATATTTCCTGATGGCTCTGTGATCGGCAAACCGGCTCCTATGGCCGCTGCCATAGGCTCTTCAATAAGGTGAACTTCACGTGCTCCAGCAGATTGTGCCGCTTCTTTAACGGCGCGTTTTTCAACTTGAGTAATTCCGTACGGAACACAAATTATTATACGAGGTCTAACTAAGGCTTTCTTTTCGCCCATTGCTTTAGTGATAAAATACTTCAGCATGGATGAGGTCACTTCGAAATCAGCAATAACACCATCTTTGATGGGACGAATTGCAACGATGCTGCCAGGTGTTCGACCCAACATTTCTTTGGCTTCCTTACCGACAGCTAGAACACGATTTTGCATTCCTCGGTAATTTTTTTGGACAGCAACCACAGAAGGTTCATCAAGAATTATTCCACGTCCCTTTACGTAAACCAGCGTATTCGCAGTTCCAAGGTCGATGGCAATATCATTAGAAAAATAGTCGGCAAATTTATCAAATAAACTCATGTAAAAAAATTGTAGAAATTATGAAAATAAGAGTCAATGCAGATATTTAACGCGGGCTGGCTGTCTGGCCCGCGTCTAGGAAACTATTTTGAATTTATGGAACAGGTAAGCAGGTCACATCAACAGCATTAAAGCCGTCATTGATCTTAATTTGAGCTGCTGATTTTAGGTAAGCAGATGAACGAATTGTTACTTCAGACGAAATCCCAGAAGCCGTTAACACGACTCGGGCGTTGTTTTGCCCAGAGGAATCGCCCGTTATATTCATAACTAGACCATCTGCTAATTGAATTTCATTAGACAGTAAACTTTTATTGAACGGCAACGTTAGATCAATAACTTCGTTTGAAGACCCTAGATTTGATGTCCCTTTGCATTTGTAACTTGTAAAACTAGTTTCAACAGTGCTCTTCTTTGCAGCTGTTTTATCTGTACAAGATATCATTAACTTCATCGATCCGTCTTCATTTTCGGCTTCCAAACGAACTTCTTGCCGCGCAAAACCCAACTGACTAGTCGTGATGGATCTATTTAACCCACTGTTTGAAAGAGTAATCGTCTCTAATCCATTTTTCAAATTTGCAGGATTAAACGTCATCGATGTATTTCCAAAATCACCAATATCGATTCCAATGAATTTTCTTCTAAGATCGATTACTTGTTTTATATTTCCACTAACAACTACGGAAGTATAAATATGGCCTGTGCTAAAATTACGATTTATCCATTTACCTTGAATTTGCCTAGCAGCATCGAATTCGCATTGGATGACTCGCGTATTTGGATCAGTCGGCTGAATAATCTCAGGAAACTGAGGTATATTTTGGTTCGGAATATTTTGGTTCGGAATATTTAAAGGAAGTGCAGCCGTACATGTCGGCGAACTTAATACGGCCTGCATAGCTGTACGTGAACATGCCGATTGGTTAAAGCTTTGACCATAAGCATTTGACTGAAGCTGCAGATTAGCACACATCGAATTTCCGTTTGCAGTAGTTATAACAAGTGGAGCCGACGCCTGATTGGCCTGAATTTGGTTCGTACACGTTACCGATAATTGGTCCGGTGAAATGTCGCAATAGCTATTTACATCCGTTTGACAATTATACCCAACAGCATAAATACGATTTGGAGTTGCTGGTATAACAGCATCTTTTTCACCACCAGAATCACCTTTATTACATGCAGTAAGTCCAAGTAAAGCTAGTCCTGCTAAAGTTAGAATAAGTTTTGTTTTCATCACGGAGCTCCCTTAAAATTAAATAAAACAATCCAAACAATACCTAGCATTTATCCAGCCACCGAAATTTAGCTTCAGATCGAATTAAACATGCCCACAAGCTTTGTAAATTGTTGATTTTATTTACACCGAACAATTTTTGTTTCAAATTTAGAAGGAAATACATTTCAAAATAAATTTTCATATTTGGTATTAATTCCAAATAAACATCTTCCGATGAAATATCCATGGATGTTATTTTAGTATTAGTTTCGTATTTAGCTTATATTGGGTTCCTTGGGGCTGCCATATTCTGCGTTTTCAATGTGCTCCGAAGTCATAGAAAAGCTGCCGGATTAAAAGTAATTAACTACCATCAAGCAAAATTAGCGATGTTACGAATTGGTTTTAAAGCAAAGATTAAACGAAAAGCTCAACAATTTCGAGTTTCATTTAGAAAGTCTATTCCAAAAGGCGAAGTTGCTGATTTAGCTTTGGATGAAATGGTCACTATCAAATTTGAAACTGGCGAAGAATTTCAACGTTATTTTGATATCTGCAAAAAAGTGAATCAATTTCTAGCTGCGGAAAATACAGATTTCGATCCCAGCATTGGGGTAGATACTAAAGTAACGAATCAAGCGCAAAAGGACTTCATGAGTACGGACTTGATAAATGAACTTGCAATTATTCGCATAATTAAAGAGATGACCGAAGTTAGCGAAGACTTAAATAAAAAAATAGCTACTTATAATTACTTAAATCAAACAAAACAAATTCCTCAAATCAATATTTTGCAGTTTGCTTCTCTTATAGAAGTAAACCGAGTCTTTCATGAACATGATGGTTTATCTGTAGCAACTGAAAAAGACGAAGTTTTAACAAAAACAGCTTAATTACTTCAACATAAAGGGAATTGTGTCTAAAATTCAAATTTTTTGTATGGCTAAGCAAGATCGCAGCGACCGAGTTCGCTGGCTTTTAGAAGAATTAAATCTTTCCTATGAAGACCATTTTTTAAATCGTTCGGCCGGAGAACTAGACACACATGCGTATCGAAAAATAAATCCCATGGGTCGCGTTCCTACACTTATAGACAACGAAACCATTGTCTATGAATCAGGTGCTGTTTGCCTATATTTAGCTGATAAGTACAATGCAATTTCATTAGCCCCAGCAATAGATTCTTCAGAGCGCGCAGCTTACTTACAGTGGATGGTTTTTTCTGTGGCTTCTTTAGAATGCGTAGTTGCAAAAATGTTTACCTTTAATGGAAAAACTGAACTACAAATTGAAGAAATTAAAAGTCATGTCCAAGAGCAATGTGCAATATTGAAACTATCATTAAATTCTGTTTTAGCGAAACAAGACTATTTGCTTTCTAGTGGATTTTCAGCTGCAGATATCATGATGGCCGCAGTTATTCCCGGAGCTGCAGAATATTTAATGGAAGATGAGTCTGCTATAAAAAAATATATGGATCGGCTAATGAAACGACCTGCCGCAATTAGGGCCGGAGTTTTTTAATTATGTCTGAAAATAACAGCAGCACCCAGATGCCATTGTATCAAATTATTGGCGGAGCTGATAACTTAAGACAGCTCGTGCATCAGTTTTATATCAATATGGATACCTTAGCTGAAGCCATTGATATTCGAAAACAACATGCTAAAGATTTATCAGAAGCAGAGGAAAAATTATTTTTGTTCTTAAGTGGATGGACAGGTGGACCATCGCTTTATATTGAAAAGTATGGACACCCGCGCTTGCGAGCTCGTCATTTACCATTCCAAATTGGTGTTAATGAGCGCGATCAGTGGCTTTTATGTATGAGTCGGGCAATTGATCAATGTAAAATTCACCCAGATGCTGGGATTATTTTAAATTCAGCCTTAGCTAGGCTTGCAGATCATATGCGAAATCAGAACGATTAATTCGAGTAATTTAATAAATATTCAATCAGTTGCACCATGACGAAAGTATCTTGCTTACAATACTCTAGTAAGCCATCGATTAAAACTTTGCGCTGATCTAATGATATCGAATCGGAAATAATTTGCTCAAAAGCCCTTTGAGCAGCTGTTCCATTTTCAACTAAAAGTCCTGAATAAGAATACTGATTTCCCAACAAACTAGGCGCTACATTTTTTAAACTATAACTTCCCTTAAAACCAATATCATAAATTGCCTCGCGGATAAGCGGCAAAGGATCTTTGAATCTTTCCAGCAATGACAGCAACTCAGCTGAATGTTCGGATGAAAAATCAGCAAGCTCTTTAATTCTGGCAATTTCAAATTGAGCATAATAAGCAATTATCGAACCCTTAGTTCCGCAAGCTTTTAAAAGTTTTTCAATTAGTAACGGCCTTGGGTCGGAATTATCTGTATGCAAATATTCGTGATGGCTGGTCTTTTCATTTCTATTGTTTTGTAAATGCGCACTAAATTGAAAAGGTACTTGTTGATAGGGCCTTGTGCCAACATACCTTGGTATAGCTGGAGCAATTGTTTCAAAATCTAAATAGGTAAATGGATATTCCCAAGATGTTATTTCGTTTTTAATTAAATCTGAGTTCGTATAACGTTTCTGCGTTCTGTGTACATCTATCATTCGATTTTGATTTTCAGCTAAATCAGTTAAACGCTTGTCTGACAATTCAATAATGCCCTGTTGATACAAATCCCATTTCTTTTCGCCAATTTTAGGCAAATTAAATACACTAACTTCAGGAATATTTTTTTCCGCAAAACAATGTTGTTTATAGGAACATTCATACGGGCTATAACACTGAGGACCAATATCTACATTTGGCAAATTTTCTTGCCGCAAAGAAGTAAAAATAGTGTTTAATTGAATCGAAATTTTATCATATTTTGCATTTAATATTTCAGTGACATCAATTTCTTTAAATAGCAGATCAAGTTTTGGATATATACATTCCGAATTAATGTGCAAAACGTAAACTTTTTCTATCTCTAGTCCGCTATTTTTCATTATCCAAGTCTGCAGACCAACATCATCAATATATTCATCTTTTAGTTTTGTTGAAGACTTAACTTCATAGACAGTCCAACGCTTTGTTTCTTTTGAATACTTAATCACATCTGCTCTTGCATAACAGCCTTGATATTCAAAAGCCGCCTCATAAATAATTTCAACTTCTTGCCGCAAAAGATCACGTGTCTTTTTTAATGAACCAAAAAAATCCCATGGTTTATTATCAACTAAAACACCACCTGGAAAAAATTTCCGCGCATATTCGCCAACAGAGCTGCCTTGATCAAATAGCGCCTGCTGATCGGCAGTAATTTCAATTTTAATTTCTTTATTATGAACAGATAAATAAATATTCTTAAGGCATTGATAGCCTTGCATTATTTTAGTTTTACTTAGTAATTTTGGAAGTTGTTTCACAAATTATTCTTTATTACTTGATCAGATTTTGAATATCTTTTTCAATTTCGCTAGGCTTTGTAGAAGAACCGTAGCGATTAACCACATTACCCGACCGATCAATTAAAAATTTATTAAAATTCCAAGTTATATCACCAGTAAATCCTTTATAAGATGTTAACCACTTATACAATGGATCTATGTTTGTTCCCTTAACATCAATTTTTGCAAATACTGGAAAAGTAACCCCATAAGTTAATTTACAAAATTTTTGAATCTCTGCATTTGTTCCTGGCTCCTGACCCATAAATTGATTTGATGGGAAACCAAGTATTGTAAACTTCTTTTCTTTGAAAGTATCTTGCAGCTTTTGTAAGCCTTCGTATTGGGATGTGTAACCACAACGACTTGCAACATTAACAACCAAAACCACGTGCTCTTTATATTCAGACAACCCTTGCATTTTATCATCTGCCATTTTTACTTGAAACGAATAAAAATCTGAGGCTGCCATAGCAGAAATGTTAATAAACACTGATGCAAATACAATAAAAAATTTTGCCATACGACCCACCTTTTTTTATTAACTATAAACAGACTTTACAAACTAGTAACTGTTAATTTAAACTTGTGCACTATGACAGGACTAAACTTCTCGGAAAAATCATTTAAGTATTTTGTTGCTGCAAAAAAAAATAAGAATTCAAAAGAATGGTTTTTAAAAAATAAAGAAAATTATGATTTGTGCATTAAACAACCTTTTGAAAAAATTAAATCTGAAATTTCGAAAAAGCTACAAAAAGAATTACCAGGGATACCTGTCAAATCGACTGCATTGACTCGCCCAACTCGCCCAGCTAATCGAGCCAAAGAAGGAATTGTTAAAAATTTTAGCTATTTAACATTAACAGAAAAAAGATCTTCTTTATTCGAATGGAACCCAGCTATCTACATCCAATTGGGAAGCGAAAAAGATGACAATTTTATCGCAATCGGACTTTATATAGTTAGTAGCCGTCAAACTAGTCTATTAAGAAATGGCATTGCAACCGACTTTGAAACAATTGATAAGATCTTAAAAAGAAAACAGTTAAAATCCACCTGGGGAAACCTTAAAGGTGACCTATTTGTTCGCTATCCAAAAGGTTTTGCAATAGATCAGCCCTATTCAATGCTAATAATGCATAAACAATTTTATCTATTTAAAAAATATTCAAAAAAAGATGTTCTAAGTAAGCATTTTGCTGAAATTCTAATTCATGACATCAAGTTGGCTATGCCATTTTTTGCATGGGTTCGTAAGACTGTTGGAGTTTATCGTCGTTAAAAGTTTATAAACTATGTTTTTTTTGCATACACTAGCTTCCGTTTCTTGTAATATTAAGCTTATGTCAAAACTTCAAATTCAACTCCATAGAAATTTGCGTCGCACCGTGCTTCGAGGTCATCCCTGGATTTACCGCGATGCAATTACTACAAATCAAAAAATTACCACAGCTCAGCTATGCCAAGTTATTGATGCAAAAAGTGAACACCTAGCTTGGGCTTATTATGACCCACACAGTCCTTTGTGTTTACGCATTTTAAGTCTTGAAAAGAAACCACCTACTTTTGAAACATATGAATCTAGGTTTGCTATTGCATTGCAGATTCGTCGCGCCGTCGTGTCAAAGGATACGAACAGTTATCGCTTATTTAACGGTGAAGGTGATCTTGTTCCAGGTCTAATCTGTGATGTTTATGATAAAGTTGCTGTTCTTCAATTTGACGGTCAAGGTGCCAATGAATTTTGGGAGAAAAAAAGAATTGCTGATTGGCTTATAAAAGAAAAAGTTTGCATATCTGTTATTGAAAAATTACGTCGCCACACCGAAGGTGGAATTATTCTTTTGGCCGGAGAAAGCTGCGAAAATGAAGTTATCGCTATTGAAAATGGTGTTAAGTTTAAAGTAAATTTAGAAAAGGGCCAAAAAACAGGTTTCTTTCTAGATCAACGTGAAAATCGTAATTACATTCGTTCTATAAGCAAGGGTCTTTCGGTTTTAAATTTATTTAGCTATACGGGTGGATTTTCAGTTTATGCCGGTCTTGGCGGAGCCACCAAGGTTGCAAGCCTTGATATTGCTGAAGGTGCAATTGATCTAGCAACTCAAAGCTGGGCCATGAATGGCTTGCCACCTGAAAAACACACAGGCCTCTGCATTGATGTTTTTGAATATTTAAATTCACCGCACGACCCTTGGGATCATATTATAGTAGATCCCCCTTCAATGGGACACTCTGAAGAGCATCGGGACCGCGCAAAAACTAAATATATTGAATTATTTGCTGCTGTGGCAAAACGGGTAAAACCAGGTGGACAACTTTCCGTTAGCTCGTGTTCAAGCCATGTCTCGTTTGAAGATTTTTTTGAAATTATTAATGAATCTTTATCTCAGGCTAAACGGCGTGGGCGTATTTTACGAGTTTCAGGACAAGGCCCTGATCACCCCTTTCCTCATAGCTGTCACGAACTTCGTTATTTGAAGTTCGTCCATCTGGTGCTTAGTTAATTGAATGACCAAATCGGAAATATACCTGTAATGCCTTCCTTTTCCCCGTCTGGCCTACTTGCTGGGCTTATCTTTGGAATTATCGGTATGTGGCTTTTTCGACAGGGTCGACGAAACCTAAATCATTCCATTTTAATTATTGGAATTTGCTTAATGGCCTACCCTTACTTTACCAGTGGACCCTGGGGAGATTGGGGTATTGGCGTGGCCTTATGCGCATTAGCTTATTATCTTTGGTAATTTTTACTGAGATCGTTGTTAAATTTGATCATTCGACGTATAGTCCCATTCGTAAATTAATCACAAAACCCTCTTTTAAAAAAAATGGATTTCAATATGATAAGCACATCAAATGTAAGTTTAGGATTTGGCGGAAAAAAACTTTTTGAAGAAGTAAGTGTTAAATTTACTCCTGGAAATTGCTACGGCTTGATTGGTGCAAATGGCGCCGGAAAAACAACTTTTCTTAAAATCTTATCTAAAGAAATTGAACCCAGCACAGGTGAAGTTATTATTGGATCAGATCTTCGACTTTCAGTTTTAAAACAGGATCATTACGCTTTTGATGAACATACTGTTTTAAAAACAGTACTGATGGGAAATCAAAAATTATATCAAGTTATTGATGAAAAAGAACGCCTTTACGCAAACCCAGATTTTTCAGAAGCAGATGGTGTTCGTGCATCTGAATTAGAAATGCAATTTGCTGAATTGAACGGATGGGAAGCAGAATCTGAAGCGGGTTCTATGCTGGCTGGCCTTGGCATTGATGAATCATTTCACATGAAGCAAATGAAAGATCTAGTTGGCGGAGAAAAAGTAAAAGTGCTTTTAGCTCAGGCTCTGTTTGATCAACCTGATATTTTATTACTCGATGAGCCTACGAATCATTTAGATATCTATGCTATTCAGTGGCTAGAAAACTTTTTATTGAATTTTGAAAACACAGTGATTGTTATTTCCCATGATCGTCATTTTTTAAATAAGGTTTGTACCCATACTGCAGATATTGATTTTACTAAAGTTACTACATATTCAGGAAATTATGATTTTTGGCGTCAGGCAAGCGAACTTAATCAACGTTTACTATCAGATCAAAATAAAAAAAGTGCCGATAAGGCTGAAGAATTGCGAAACTTTATTCGACGATTTAGTGCTAATGCTTCTAAATCTAAACAAGCTTCATCTCGTCAAAAGCAGCTAGAGAAATTAGACTTTACTGAAATGCCAAGATCTTCTAGAAAACAACCCTATATTGGTTTCGAATTAAAGCGTGAACTTGGAAATGATGTCCTAACTGTTGAAGGACTATCTAAAAAAATTGATGGGCAAGAGGTTTTAAAAAACGTCAGCTTCATTATGCGCAAAGGCGAAAAAATCGCTTTGGTTGGTCGTAATGATTTAGCAAAAACAGTACTTATGGATATTCTTTCAGGTGAAATTACTGCTGATTCTGGAACATTCACCTGGGGCGGCACAACAGTTAGAAACTACTTCCCAACAGATAATACAAAATTTTTTACTGGCGATGAAGAAACCTTAGTTGATTGGTTAAGCCAATATTCTGAGAATAAAGATTCTTCTTTCTTGCGCGGATTTTTAGGAAAAATGTTGTTCAGCGGTGATGATGCTTTAAAAAAACCAACCGTTTTATCCGGCGGAGAAAAAGTACGCTGCATGTTTTCAAAAATGATGCTATCTGGAGCGAACGTTCTTTTATTAGATGGTCCAACAAGTCACTTGGACTTAGAAAGCATTTCAGCCGTCAATGAAGGAATTAATCGCTTTAAAGGCAATGTGATTTTTACGTCGCATGATCATGAGTTTATTCAAACAGTTGCAAATCGAATTATCGAAATCGATACAACAACCATTTCATATGATAACTCAATTACTTATGAAGAGTATCTTGCATTAAATAAGATGCGTTTAAACTAACTTAACAAGTTATAAGGCCCACCTTTTTCAAGGGCCTTTTTATAAGCTGGTCGCGCCTGAATTGTTTCTAAAAACTTTGCTAAGTGCGGTCGTGATTGATCAAGCCCGCCCCGCGCTGCTGCAGCCTCAATCGGAAAACTCATTTGTATATCGGCTGCACTGAATTCGCTTCCGGCGAACCATTTTGCTTTATTAAGCTCAGATTCCATAAAATCTAGATGCAACTTTACTTGCGGATTAATGTAGGATTGCATCACTTTATTTGAAATTGACTTTAAAATTGGCTTAATAAAAAAAGGCGCTGGCGATTTTGCAATTTTTGAAAAAATTAAAGTTAATAGCAACGGAAACATTGCCGAACCCTCTGCATAATTCATCCAATATAAATACTTTAACGCCTCTGGTGTATCAGCTTTGGGCTTCAAAGACATACTTTTGTATTTTTCTAACAAATATTGAATAATCGCAGCAGATTCAGCCATAACAACATCGCCATCCGTAACGACCGGAGATTTTCCCAACGGGTGGATTTTTTTTAAAGATTCAGGGGCCAGCATAGTTTTTGGATCGCGATGATAAAATACGATTTCGTACGGAAGCTGCATCTCTTCTAAAAGCCAAAGAATTCGCTGAGATCTTGAATTATTTAAATGATGGACTGTAATCATACTTAAACGCTACCATCTAAAAATATGCAAAACAACCTTCCCACTTACTTAAACGAATATGCAGAGTCCCATCAGAATCCAACAAATAAACTGATACACACACTTTGCGTTCCTTTAATTACTTGGAGCATTGTTGGTATTTTGCATTCATTTATTATTACAGGTGTTCACCTCTCTTATATTTTTATTTTAGTCTCTCTGGTATTTTATTCTTTATTTAAAAAGATTCTTATTCTATTCACAATGACAACTCTATCTATTCTTATGCTGACGTCTTATCACCTTATTCCCAATCTTTTTTGGACATGTCTTATTGTTTTTGTGATTGGATGGGTTGGTCAATTTTACGGGCACCATCTTGAAGGCAAGCGTCCTTCATTTTTTAAAGATGTCACTTTTCTTCTTATTGGACCGGTTTGGGTATTAAAAAAATTATTTCCAAAAATTGATCAATATTAACTGCTTGCTGCAGAGTTTGGCCTTGTCACTAAACACCGCACGAGTTTAGATTATTAAATATAAAACCCAGGAGACAATTATGATTTATGAATTTACAAATGTTCAATTAACTAAAATGTTGCAAAATTTATTACCTATTTTAGACAAAGCCGCTTTATTTGCTGAAGTTAAGAAATTCGAAGCCGACATACTTTTAAATGCCCGACTAGCTCCGGATCAGTTCAATTTTATTCGCCAAATTCAAATTGTTTGCGACACGGCCAAATTAGGCGCATCACGCTTAACAGGCAAAGAAGCCCCAACTCAGGCCGATACGGAAAAAACTTTGCCCGAGCTAAAAACTCGTATTGAAAGCGTAATTACATACTTACAAAAATTTACTGCAGCTGATTACTCTGAAACTTCGGTTCGCCAAGTGACTCAGCCCCGATGGGAAGGGCAGTTCTTAACTGGAAACGAATACGCTCTTCACCATGTGGTTCCTAACTTTTACTTCCATATGTCTACCGCGTATTCGATTTTAAGACACAATGGCGTCGAGATTGGTAAAAAAGACTACTTAGGAAAGATGCCCTTTAAAAAATAAAGCTTTTTAGACCAGAAAGTGACAACATTGCTTGTCAAAAAGTGCCGTATTGGCTATGACGTTTATCTAAACAATCGTAATTTGCGATAAATCTAAGAGGTTAAAATGAAATCAATTACTGAATTTGCACAGCCCGTTTTACAAAAAGTTTTAGCTGCTAAAGCGGCATTAGTTACTGCTGGAAAAACAGCTGAGGAAATCGTTGCTAGCATGGGCGAATCTTTCAAGCTTGAAGGTGACAAATTAAAATTTATCTTAGCCGCAGCTGATCTAGTTGCTGATAAAAAATCTGTACGTCGTGTAGTTGTAGTTAGCTTTGCTGAAGGCGAAGTAGCTCCTGCTAAATACCAAAAAATTGAAGAAACACACTACTTAGTTGAAATTCTAGAGCCAGTTAAAGTAGCTGCTCCAGTTGCTCCAACTAAAGGTGGCCGCCCAGGTGGATTCAAAAAAGATAACAAACAAAGTGGACCAAAATCTTCTCCTTGGGGCGCATCTCCTGAAGAAATCGCAGCTAAGAAAAAAGCATCTGCAAACGCAGCCTTAGCCGCGAAAAAATAGTTTTACTCATTAAAGTTTTTTATTAATTAAAGTTTCAGACACGATGTTTGAAGCTTTTTTTTTATTTAAATTCTATTTTTTGATTTTTTTAAATAGCTCTGATTTACAAAAATTTGCGACCTTCTTGTAGCAAGCCAATCGCTTCTGTGAAGATAATGGTTTTGTTTCTGTAATGTGTGCTCCACTAATTTTAGTTAGCGCATATTCGTAAATATCACAGGTACAATCCTGCTGACAGTTTAACATTAAATCAGAAATTTTATTTTTTTTGCTTTTTAATTCAGTCGCACGCTGATCAATTAACATTTTTAAATTTTGGGATGCGAAACCTATTTGTGGGGTACTTAGACCACACTGTGGCCTACCCGTTTCTAAGGCTAAATCCATTAGCACTAACAAAGCATTTGAGCCACGAGCTAACTCTTGCAGCCCCCAGGTAGAAGCCGCTTGAGATGTTAATGAAACTAATAAAATTAATCCAAGCAGCTTAATCATTATAATCCTATGGAGAAGTGAAAGCATTTGGATGCCTCACATTTAAACCGCGAACTTCAGTGATAATTTCAGGCAAGGGCTTAATTATATAGCCTTTCGCTTTCATGTACGGAGCCAATAATTTAAACGCTAAAACAGATTGCGGATGAATATCGTGAAACAAAACAATACCACGATTTAAAACTTCTATTTGTTTCTTTGTACGATCAAAAATACTAGATGGATTCTTATCTTGCCAATCTAAAGTATCCACATTCCATGCGATATGCAGCGCATTTCTTTTTGCAATCATTTGTCGAATTTGTGACCCTGTCCCACCGCATGCACCATATGGACAACGAAACATTGTTGCAGGTTGCCCAACTTTTTCATTAAAAACATCTAAAGCGGCATTAATTTCATGATTTAATTGTGCTGTATTTAAAGTAGGTAAGTTTGCATGCAAAAACGAATGCGATCCGCGATTAAAACCAAGATCACCAGCTTGTTTTACTAGTTCTGGATAAAGTAAAATATTTTTTGATAACCAAAAGAAATTTCCTTTAATTTTATTTTGAATTAAAATAGAAAACATTTCATTTGAATGAGTTGGATGAGGCCCATCATCAAAAGTTATCGCCCAAATTTTATCTGGAAATCGATTCCCAGTGACATGCCCAAATCCGCCAGCATCAGGATAGAGTTCGTCCAAAGCTTGAGGTTGACGATCCCAAGTATACATATCATCTTGCTGGTCACCGGAACGATCTTCTTGATATTTAATCCACTCTTTTCCAACAAAACTATCATAATAAGTTTGTTTTCGTTCTTGTGCATACTTCAAGCTTTGCTGAAACGCTTTTGCGCGCACATCACTTGATGCTTCCGAATAAATTTTAAAGGAAGGAATGCGAACGACTTTTTTATTTTTCTTTTTTAAGATTTCTTTAAGCTCGTTATTCACGTTATCAAACTCTTGAGCCAAAGCAATGGTCGCCGTCTGATCACCTTTTTTCCAAGAGTCGTTTAGCCACTTAGAGATATTAGCAATAATCCAATTTGAAACTCGATAATATTCAGCACTTGGATCATTCGCTTGAATTAATGCTAATTCATAAATTCCAACAAGCTCATGTAAATTTCTTTCTGAAAATTCCCACGCGATTCTTAATTGGTATCTAGATTTTTCAAACTTTTTTCGATCTTCATCTGTTGCGGCTATGCCTTTTATTTTTGCTTGATATAATTTATCTAAATCAGAATCAAATGAATTTAATAACCCTTGCGCAATGTAGAAAAAGCTTAGCTGACGATCTAAAAACTTAGCTGTTCTAATTGATCTTGCTGCATCACTATTTTCATTCATTAGATTTAAAAAAGAATTTTGAATACTGGTGGTTATATCGTTTTCAATAGCTGTTGCTTCAATGACTTGTTGTGGCACACGGGCAGATTGTAAATTTTTGCTTTTATCCAAAGAAGTACAGCCAAAAAAGAAAGTGCTTAATATTATTAATTTAATTAGTAATCGCATCGACATCCTTCACATAGTATAAAGTATATCATAGCAGATTAAATTAACTTATTTATCTAGGCCCTTGACTAGTTATGTAGTCTAGCACGACTGCTTGTTTGATTGAGTTCGATTAATTCAAATCCCTTTAGGTAGGCACTAAATTCACGACTTAGGGTTGTAACATTTTTATCTAAGGCACCTTTTACCTGACACGATATTAAATGCGTCTTTTCAATTATGTTGCAGTAAATTTTTGCTTTATAGGATATAAAATCTGCATCAAGTTGTCCAAACTTAGTAGACATGTAAAATGAATTATTAGTGTCGTTCGCATTCATTGAATCTAAGCCATGGATGCATGACTGATGTTCAGCAGCACTTCGACTAGGACACAAAAAATCAGCTACTAATATTTTATATTCTTCAATAGTCATAACACTTGGGTCTTTAGAAAAACTTGAAACAGTTGTAAAAATTGATTTAGCCATTCCTGTAAAACATTTTTCAGAATTTATTCCAACGCAGAAAAATTTATAATAATTTAACGCTGGCGCCTCGTATGCGCCTGCAATTCCATGATATACAGTTTGTTGCGGCTTTTGACGAATGCAAACTCCTTGTTTACAGGGAATACCATTATTTGCTTGAGCAAATTTTACACCTTTATCTTTTAAATCATAAAAATAACCATCGCTACCTAGTTTTTCAAATTTGGTTCCTGTAAATGAACCCGCAACGGGTATACCCCACGCCTCAGAAATATCTTTTGCTAAATTCCACCCTGTATTGCATCCGTAAAAGATGGCAAATGCATCCAGCGCAAAACGATTTTTCAGCTTCATAAGAGTATTTCGATCTCTAGGAAAATATCCGATTCGTTCTTGTTCATAAAGTCTGGCACCATAGGGTGCATTTGCATGACTATACATATGAAAAGATTTGATATAAGCAAACTTTAGCATATAGCCAACTAAATTTGAAACGCTTAAAAATGGATTTTGCCCTTCTGAAGTGTAAATTTTTTCTGTATTCCAAGTTGGTGAAGCATTTAGCTTATACTCTGAAATAAAAAGAACTTGATCATTAGGATATGCTTTTTTAATTGCGAGGGCCTTTGTAAAAGCAGCCTCATGGGTTAAGTTTTCTAGTCCCAAACCCTGCCCAGCAATGATAAAATGGGTTGGTCTGGATGTTTTGAATTCAAAACCCGCATCTTGATAAATACTAACATAAAATGCATTGGCATTTTGAATACCAAAAAATAAGACTATAATAAAT
>JBAQKN010000026.1:0-124861 GCA_049301055.1 Pseudobdellovibrio sp.
GAACTTGCAAAGCCCAAGCGCACTGCTAAGTGCGTAAAATTCATTTAAGCTATGTTAAGATCCGGGAATTAGGCTAATTTTACCACTTCAAACTTCTTCAAGAGCATTTATGTGTAGGAGTTTCAAAAATTTAAATTAATTAAGTTCTAAAAAAGATTTTTGAACTTTTGCAAAAACACTTTCAGCTGAAATTACTTTTAAGCACTGGTTATCATTGCAATTTGTTTTACGATGATTCGTGGCACTCACACACGGAGAACACGAATAATTCGAATACAATGCTGTTGATTGCCCCAGAGAACCATATAATTGGGGCGTTTCAGGCCCAAAAAACACAAATGACTTTATCGCTGTAACCGAAGAGAAATGTGCAGGACCAGAGTCATTTGTAATTAATATTTTAGATAAAGTATATAATGCTGGAAGCTCTTCAAAGCGCACAGCTCCAGCAAAATTTAAACAACGGTCGTTAGCAACTAAATCAATTAATTGATCCAAATCATTTCTTTCGCTTGGTGAACCCGTCAACAATACACGCAAGTTTTTATTTTCATTAAGTAGCAACTTAATCAAAGTTGCAAAATTAGTGATTGGCCATTTCCTTTGTGGCAAAAAATCTCCAGCGTTTGCGTTCACTAAAATTATTGGCTCAGTACTCCAGCTAGGGTCAATTTTTTTGATTTGATTCTTAATTTCATCCGTACTTGCAAAAGTGATTTCAGCCTGAGAAATCTGCAAATCAGAAGAAACGGTTTGACGCTTAAAAATTCCATCCGAAGAACGTTCGCAAAATAATGCTTCAATTAAATTCATAAAATTATGCGCAATATGCGTCTGATGGTTGTAAGGAATTGGATGGGTTAAAAAATGGCCTCGGTACAATCCTTCTTGATGAAACCGATGAAAGCCAACTCGCAAATCTGCACGAGTCAAAAAAGTAAGCAGCGATGTCACTCTTGAAAATAATTCAAGATCAATACAACAATCGATTCGATTGCTACGGCACCAAAAGAAAAATCGAAAAGCATCCCATATTAATGTCACAACACTTGATTCACGCAATACAAATACATTTTGTTCTGGAACAGTCTTAAGTAACTGCAAACTAGATTTATTTTTTTTAAAAATTAAAAAATAAATCTCAACATTTTTTGACTTCAACTGACGCATACATGGATCCGCTAAAATTGCGCTACCCATTTCACTTAATTCAATAAAGACAGCTTTTCTGGGTACCGTAAATTTCACGGGATTAAATAAAATAATAATGCGATCCAAAATCGAGAAAATAAAACACAGCGGGATGCCAACATAGAAATCAATTTTTCTCATCAGATCAACGTTCATTTGATATGCTACTTTCTTGGTGATAGATGGCCTTCGAATTGGACATGTTTTAAATACTACTTTTTCAAAGCGTTCTCAAGCCAAAGACAGCCCATAAGTTAGAACGAATGCAATTAAAATAGACAATTGGGCTGCGAATTTTATAAATTTGTGATTTTCTTCATCACAGTCATTAAATAATGATCCAACCATCGTCTTCCAAAATCAGCTGACTTCAATTTATCAATATACCCCATATGCCCGCCAAATTTCGAAATTGTAATATGAGCCTGATTTGGCCAATGAGCTGTTCGATACGTTTCAATATCTACAAATGGGTCATCTTCAGAACTTAGTACAAACAATGGCGTGTTAATTTGGTTTAAATAAGCCCACGATGAGCACTGATGATAATAATCATGGCGATCTTTAAAACCATTTTTTAGTGAAGTATAAATATCATCGATATCCATTGTACTTCCAATGAATGGCAATTTAATACTATCCTGAGACTGTACTATTTTTTTCAACATTAAATAAAATCGAATATCATAAATCTTAGAAAAATTTTTTGTTAATAACTTTGAAGCACTTTCTAACTTCAATGGTGCATTCACAACAATGGCATAATCTGGAGATCTCTTCCCAGATCGCCTTGCAAGTAAATTTAATAAAATACTGCCGCTCATAGAAAATCCTATTGCAACCTGCTTTGAATCAATAAATTTTTCTTTGCACCAGTCTAAAACAGCTTCCGCATCTTCACCACGACCTGAATGGTAGCTTTTAGATGCCTTAACTTCATTACTAGCTAATCGATGATTTACCAAAACAACATTCCACCCTAGCTGCAATCCTAGATTTGCAGATCGTCGCATATAATCAGAATCCGCATTTCCACCTAAACCATGGTAAACACTTAAGGTAAATTTTGAGTTATTGTTTTTATATTTTAACAAAAGCTGGTCGCCATCAGCTAAGGTTAATGTGTGTTTTTCAAATGTTTTAAGTATTTTATCAGAGGGTATTAAATGACCTAACACTGTTTGAGAATGGCCCGTCCAAACCGGAATAATTGGTTTGAATGGGCGCAAATCTAAAACTAAATCTTTCAAATCCATTTATTAATTTTACCAGATTTTAATGCGATCGCCTTCACTTAAATATAATGCATCACCTTGTTTGCAAGAGAATGCTTCTTGAAAACCAGATTGATGTTTTACTTGTTCATTTATTCGCGCGTATCCCAAACTATGCGGATCTGTTTTTAACTGCATTTCAATTGTTTTTTCGCGCATCAAATTACACCACAAACGACCATAAGCTACAAAAAACTTCTGCTTATCTTCAATAGTACCTTTGCCTTGATCAAACGCAGCATTATAGGCAAATGTTACTCCGACTAAATCAGCAATATTTTCTCCTTGAGTCAGCGCACCGTTGTGACCAATTTTATTAAATTGAGCCATCATTTTTTCACCACGAGCTTGAAACTTTTTAATATCCTCATCCTTCATCCACTGATGAAGTTTTCCTGAAGAATCAAATTTAGATCCCTCATCATCAATACCATGACCAAGCTCATGACCAATTACAGTACCCACGGCTCCTAAATTTTCAATTAAATCACCTTCAGCAACAAAGAATGGATACTGCAAAATACCAATTGGCATAACAAATTTATTTTTATCTGGAGCATAATAAGCATTTACTGTTAACGGCCCCATGCCCCAGGCTTCTTTGTTAACACCCTCGCGCAGTTTCTGAAAAGTACGCTCATGGCCAACCATAGCTAATTTTTTTAAATTATCATAAGGCATTGTATGACTAAATTTTTGAGTCGGTTTAAAATCCCACTCTTTATCTGTTAATGGTTGTACCAGTTGCAACTTTGCAGTTTTAATTTTCTCTATTGCGCCCACTTTGCTATCTTTAGAAATCCAATTATTTTTTTCTATACCAGCTAAAATTGATGCACGAATTTTTGCAGCAACGGCTTCCATTTTTTCTTTTGGAAAATTTGGAAATAGACGAGGCAACATTTCAATATCTAATTCGCGACTAAACGATCCCATGACCGCCATCGTACAACGCTCTTGTCTGTCTGATCTAGTAATTGGTCCGCCTAAAAACTTGTGGCGAAAAGCCCATCTTTTTTTAAACAATTCTGGATAAGCATCATCCATAAATGCTCGCGCATTTCTATAAACATAGATGTCTTTTAATACTTGTAAATTACTAGCTTTTAGCTCTTGCTGAATAAATGCAAAACTTTCAGGAATAAAATCACGCAGCAAAGTTGAGTCTGGAACATTTTTCTTAAAAAATGATCCTAATTGCAAATTACTTGTTTTGCTTAAGAACTCCTCTCTAGTAACTTTTCTTGGCTGAGTATAACGTTGACGAAATTCAGCAGGAAATGGATACACTTCCTTAAATCGCTTTTCAAAAGCAACAATAGCTTCAGCACGCTTTTGATGATCTGCTTTTACTTCAGTCGGATAAATTGTATTAAAAAAATCTGCCATTAGCTTTGTGTACTCAATAACTAGATCTTTGTTGTCGTAATAGGAATGTTCTGGAAGCCCCATCAGATTTACATCAAATGTCATGTCGTAAATGCTAGAGTCATCGATATTAGGCATGATTTCATAGGAAACAATAGACCACTTATCATTTGTTAAATTTTCCAAATTAGCTTTAATAAAATCATCAATTGTTTTCATTTTTTTTACATCTTGAACCAATTTACTAACTAATACTTTTTCTTCACTTGCTGCACTTTTCTGATTCATACATGCCAAATAAAAATCTTTTAACTGCAAAGACCTAGGCGAAAAGTTTTTTTCTTTAAAAATATTTTTAAAAAAATCTTTTTTCTTTTCTAAAAGTCTTTCATCAGAATCATCAAATGCAAAAGTATGAGCACTTCGGTCATCACGAAGTTTAAAATTCTTTTCTACAGTGTTGCAGACGTACTGATGAAAATCCTGGCATGGGTTGATACTTTTATCTAAAATAAAATCCCTTTTTTCCGGAATTGCAGAACTTTTTCCAGCATCAGCATTTGCCGCAATTCCTAGACTAAATAATAGTCCGAACACAAGTTTTGACAGATTCATTTTCGACTTTAGGTAATTCGATAGGCACAATTCCATACGGCATCCTCCAATATAATTTTGATAGCATCAAAAGTTTGTCATGAGTCGAGTCAAAACGTGAAGCTTTTTTTCCACAGATAGACTTCATCTCGACTTCACGTCATACTTACTCACGAACCAGTAATTTAACAGTCCATCAACTTGGAGGCAAAATGTCGACACCATCCGTTCCATTTATTGATCTTAAATCTCAATACAAAGCATTAAAATCATCTATCGATTCTAGAATACAAAAAGTTTTAGATAGCGGAGCTTATATCAATGGCCCAGAAGTTTCCGAGCTAGAACAAAAACTAGCCGCGCACACAGGAACAAAGCATTGTTTAGCTGTTGCTAGCGGAACTGATGCGCTATTAATCCCCTTAATGGCCCTAGGCATAGGTCCTGGCGATGAAGTTATCACAACTGCATTTTCATTTATTGCCACAGCTGAAACAATTGTTCTATCTGGAGCAAAGCCAGTTTACATCGACATTGATAAAAAAACTTTTAACATTGATGTTTCTAAAATCGAAGCCGCTATCACTTCTAAAACAAAAGCGATCATGCCAGTTTCTTTATATGGACAAGTTGCTGACTTAGAAGAAATCAATGCTATTGCTAAAAAGCATAATCTTTTTGTTATCGAAGACACTGCTCAGTCTTACGGCGCAGGATATAAAAATAAAAAAAGCGGATCTTGGACAACCGCAGCAGGGACTTCATTTTACCCAGCAAAACCACTTGGTTGTTATGGCGACGGCGGAGCTGTTTTTACAAACGATGATAAGCTAATTATCGCAATGAAAGAAATTCGTGAACACGGTTCTGAAAAGCGCTACTACCACACTCGCCTTGGTGTTAACGGCCGACTTGATACAATTCAATGTGCCATTCTTCTTGCGAAACTAGAACGTTATGACTGGGAAGTTGAGCAAAGAAATAATATTGCTCACAAATTTGATAATGCTTTTGTTGGTTTAAATAAATTCGATCCCCAATTCTCAACTCCATTAGTTAAGCCAGGCAATGTTAGTGTCTGGGCGCAGTACACGGTTACTGTAACCAATCGCGATTTATTTCAAAAGAAAATGACTGAACTAAATGTTCCTACAACTGTGCATTACCCTTTAGCAATGCCAGACCAACCTTGGTACAAAGAAAATACTCCTTCAAAATATGATATTAAAAATTCGCAGTGGGCCGCAAATCATGTCATCAGTCTTCCAATGTTCCCAGACATGACAAATGATCAAATTGCAGTGATTATTGATGCAGTAAAAAAAGCTGTCGAATTTTCAATGAAGTAATGAAAGTATCAATAGTATCTGTAGTAACTGCGTAACGTCGAATTAACAAAAGGCACAAAATGATAACTGAATTTAAATCTTTAGCAAAAACAGTAACGATGGATTCTCCAACAGGAAAAATCACTTGGGGAGACGGAAAAAACTTCGTTCTTTTCGCAGGCCCCGACATCATTGAAGATGAAGGAATGGTTATTGAGACAGGTAAAGAATTAAAACGTGTTACTCAAAGCTTAGGAATTCCATGGATTTTAAAATGTTCTTTCGATAAAGCTAACCGCCAAAGTGCAAAAAGTTTTCGTGGCCCCGGCATGAATCAGGCATTAAAATCTTTAGATAAAATTAAATCAGCTCTTGGTTGCGCATTTTTAACCGATGTTCATGAAACAATTCAGGTTGAAGAAACAGCAAAATATGCGGAAGTAATTCAAATTCCAGCATTCTTGTCTCGTCAAACCGATCTTCTAGTTGCTGCAGCAAAAACGGGTCGCGTAATTCATATTAAAAAAGGTCAGTTTTTAGCACCCTGGGATATGAAGTCTATAGCGCAAAAAGCTGTTGATGCTGGAAATGATAAGATTTTACTTTGCGAACGAGGCACAACATTTGGATACAACCGCTTAATTAACGACATGACCGGTTTAATCGAAATGCGCAATTTGGGTTTTCCAGTAATCATGGATTGCACTCATTCAACTCAGCTGCCCGGTGCAACAGGAGACTCAAGCGGTGGACGTGGAGAAATGGTGTGGCCTTTAGGCCGCGCAGCAATGGGAATTGGCGTTGATGGGATTTTTCTAGAGACCCACCCAAATCCTGCAACCGCGCTGTGCGATGGACCGACATCACTTCCACTTAAAGATTTAGAAAAAGTACTTAAAAACTTACAACTAATTTTTAAAACTCATAACCCATGAATTCACATTTAATTAAAAACTTAATTCGTCCACTTACTGCGATCATTTTTTTATTTATTTTAATAAAAAAGGGTCCGTTTCAACTTGATCAAATTAAGTTTATTTTAACACAAGGCAAAATCCTTCTGGCTGGTGCCGCACTTATCTTTTTACAATTTTGCATAACCGCCTATCGCTGGAAAAAGCTAGTCGAATTAAAAACTCAAATATCTTTCTCTGTCGCTTTCCAACTGACTCTAATTGGCCAATTTTTTTCCTTCTTTATACCCGGCGGAGTCGGCGGAGACATCGTTAAAGCTCTTGAATTATCAAAATCAAAAACAGTAAGCAGAGGCGAAGCTTTATCCACAGTTATCGCTGATCGTCTTCTTGGTTTGTACTCGATGGTCTTCTTTTCATTATTGTTTTTATTAATCGACTACTCCCAAGATCCAAAATCCTCAATTCTAAAATATGTTGTATTCAGTGGCTTGCTTTTCTCGGCCATGACAGTTGGATTGCAATATGGACAACTCGTTTTTAAATATATTTCAAATTTCTTTAACTCGAAAGAAAACCGCATCGTTATAACACTTCAAAAAACAATAACCTCATTTGATTTAACTTTTGCCAGTTTTCGCAAGAAGCAACTTTTATTTTCGGTAATTCTTTTAAGCTTAGTGCTGCAAGTTATCTCAATCTATTTTATGAGCCTTATTGTTGAATCCTTGGGAGTTGCAATCCCGTCTTATTTAATTTTCTTTTCACTTTGTTGTTTTGGCTTTCTAGCCTCTGCCGTTCCAATTACTCCGGCTGGTATTGGCGTCGGCCAAGCCGCATTTTACTTCCTCTTTGCACAATTCAGTGATGATCTTGGTAAAGCAGCTGTTACAGCCATCAGTGCACTTCAATTATTTCAATTTTTCTACGCCCTCATTGGTGGAGTTTTGTTTTCAGCCAAGCCTTTTTTGAAATCAAAAATAAAAGCCTAAATTTTTGAAATATATCTAAAATTCTTTGAATTTATTAAATTAGCCTATAAGCTTGAGTTACAATTTAATTTTCAATTTAGCTTTCTTTTTAGCTTTGGAGATCTATGGGCCTACTTACAAAACAACTCATTAATTTAATTCGCCTACTTCACTCGGATACAGGGCAAAATCAAATCGCAACAGGACTGGCCTTCGGAGTTTTCTTAGGCTTTGCCCCATTCGTATCCATACAAACACTTTTAGTATTTTTTATTGTTTTTATTTTCAGAGTTCAACTCGGGGCTGCTTTCTTATCAGCTTTTTTCTTTAAATTTGTAGCTTTTTTATTAGACCCTGTTGCGGATTCTCTTGGACGCTGGGCACTTGAAAACCCCTCTTTCCGAGACATCTGGTCAACAATGTATAACACTCCAATTCTGCCCATGACTCGCTTCAATAATTCAATAATCATGGGCTCATTTATTATTTCTTTAATTCTTTGTCCGGTTTTATTTTTTGTATTCCAAAAACTAATTCTTCAATACAGAACCCAAATCGTTCACAAAATTGAAGGCACAAAAGCTTGGAAGGCCTTTAAGGCTACCAAATTTTATGACTGGTACGCAAAATATAATGATCTTTACGGAGGCGTATAATGTCTGAATCGAACAATTCTTCAAACTCTTCGACACCACCAGATTCTACAAAAAATTTAGCTGCAACAAACTCTTCGACCTCGGGCGGAACGAGTAACTCAGCATCAAACAAAACAAAAAACAAAAAGCCCGTTGGCCCAATTCGATGGAATGCAATTATTCCATTCACAATTTTTGCGTTGTTGATTTATGGTTATTTTTATTTCTTTTTCGATTCCAATATTAAAAATGCCATCGAATGGGGCGGCTACAAAGCTCTAGGAACTGAACTCAACATCGGACAGTTTAAATCTTCTTTCTTAAATGGAAGCGTAGCGATAACAAAGTTAGAAATTACTGATAGCGAAAAACCCAATTTCAATTCAATTGAACTTTCAAACATCCGGTTTGCTGTCAAATGGGACGCCTTATTGCGCTTAAAATTTGTCGTAGAAGAGGTCGCAATTGAAGGCGTCCAATTTATGTCAAAAAGAAATTCCCCCGGCAAAGTGGCTCCTCTTGAGCCACCATCAACAGATCCTTCGTTTACTCAACAACTTGAAGCCAAGGCCATCAATAAACTCGAAAAAGACAATCAAAGTAATGTGCTAGGCGATATTGCGCTGTTTTTAAAATCAGGAAAATTCGACGATCAAATAAAAAATCTAGAATCGCAACTTGCCTCAAAAAAAATGCTCGAAGAACTAAATTTAAAATGGACAGCAAAAAAAACAGAGTGGGATTCAAAATTAAAAACTTTACCGAACTCTCAAGAACTTCAAACTTTCAAAACACGCTTTGAAGCCATTAAATATAAAGATTTTAAAACCCCTCAAGAGCTTGACTCATCGGTTAAATCTTTTGACGCCCTGCTTAAAGATGTGGATGCAAAAAACAAACAAATCCAAGATATCAAAAACCAACTCGAAACAGATCTAAAAAGTATCGATCAGGATTATAAAAACGTTGATGCCCAAGTAAAACAAGATATCGACACATTAAAAAGCAAATTCAAAATACCAAAAATTGATGCCGCCAGCTTTGCAAAGGCTCTCTTTTTTCAATATTTATCACCGATAATGGCCAAAATTGACCGTTATAAACTTTTAGCAGAAAAATACTTGCCACCTAAGTATTCTAAAATGGTCAAAGAAGGCAAAGCCGCTCCCAAAGGCACAGTCGCCGAAGAAACAATCCAACCTCATGCAAGAGCCAAGGGCATAACCTACGAATTTCCAATGAAACTTGGTTACCCATTATTTTGGATACAAAAAATCAGTATCAGTTCCAAATCAAATACTAATGCAGACTACGGTGATTTCGCAGGTCAGATCCAAAATATAACTTCAAATCAAAGACAAATTGGCAAATTAACAACCTTGGATCTAAAAGGTGATTTTAAGAAAATGAAAGTATCTGGAATACAGGTCAAGGCCTCTTTAGATAACTTAAAGGATGAGCCACAGGTCAATTTTAGCTTCAATGTTGTATCATACCCAATGGATAGCCTTAGTTTACTTAAGTCAAAGGAAGGCGAAATTAGCATTCCTCAGGCTCAAGCAAGCTTTACTAGTTCTGGAGAAACTATTGGTTTTAAAAATTATACTTTAAAATTAAAAAGTGAATTCTCTAATGTAACCTTCAAGACTAGCATTGAAGATAAAACCGTTAGCGAAATCATCACTCAGACATTAAACACAATAAACAGATTTGATGTTGAAGTTAATGCTTCTGGAGAGCTTAAAAATCTAGATATTGATATTCGCTCTAGCTTAGGAACAGATTTACAAAAATCATTTGAAAATTTATTAAAAGCCAAAATTGCTGAAGCAAATGATCAGCTTCAAAAAGCAATTTCTAATGAAATTGAAAAGCTCAAGTCACAGCTAACAGGACAAACAGATACTATAAAGAACCAAGCAAATTCAGAAGTTACAAAAATTCAAACACAAATTAATGACCAAAAAAAAGTAGTGGACGACAGAGTCAATGCAGCTAAAAAGGACTTCGAGAAACAAGCACAAAAGAAACTTCAAGATGCTGGCCAGCAGCAGCTTGAAGATCTAAAAAAGAAATTCGGCTTATAAAAACATTATGCCAATTAATTCAAAAAGACTGTTTAAAACTAACAGTCTTACAAAGCCCATGGCATTTAGCAAACTGCATAGAAATTAAATATCAATAGAAAGAATTCAAATTATGAAAATTATGATCAAAAATAACTTAGTTTATAGTTTTCCAATCAATCACTGATCGAACAATTTTAACTTTTCTATCTTTAGAGTTAAATACAACAGTCATTGGCAATCTATCTGCATCGAAAAACTTAGATAACTTTTTATCCTGATCCCATATCCTTATAAAGGCTGGGTCTTCCATTTCAGGAAAACTTTTTAAAAACTTAATCAAATCATCTTTAGAATCGTCCAATGATACTAAAATAAATAAGGATGAGTCCCTATTTACTTTGGCAAAATTGATTAGCTCAGGAATTTCATTCAAACATGGTGCACACCAAGAGGCCCAAAGATGAACATATATTGTCTTAGATTGAATCGAAAGGTCAGGCATATTGAATTGCTTAGTTGTATAATCTAAAGACTTATTACTAGTTAAAAAATTATTAAAACCATCAAAAGAGACTACATTTTCAACAACTTGCTCAGCACCCTGTTGCTTTTTTAAAAAAATGGAAATTCTATCAAATTTAAAAATAGTTAAGCAAATTAAAGCCCCAACTAATAAAAAAATTATTCCTAACTTTGCTTTCATAAAATCCTTTTTAAATAAAAAAAACCCAAGATAAACTTGGGTTTTTTTAACAAAATAAAATATGCTATTTAATTTCTAGCAAACATAGCCGATCTAGAATTAGTTTTCATTTTTCTAACAACTTTCTTTGATTTAGCAGCTTGAACAGATTTAGCTTTTTTAATTTTGCTTGTAATCTTTAATTGCTCTTTAGCTCCAGCTTTAGTTTCTTTAGTTGCACCTTTAACAGTCAAAGGTTTAGCAGTTTTAAAATCATAATCAACAAATTCTAAAAAAGCCATTTCAGCAGCATCACCAGGTCTGCGACCTATTTTAGTGACACGAGTATAACCACCATCTCTGTCTTTAAAACGAGGAGATACTGTTTTAATCAAGCTAATTGCATTATCTTTACTAGCAAGACGAGCAATTAAAAGTCGTAAAGAATTTAAGTCACCTTTTTTACCAAGCGTTACTGCTCTTTCTATATGACGACGGACCTCTTTAGCTTTTGTAACAGTGGTTTTAATACGACCATGCTCAACAAGCGAATTCATTAAACCACGAATCAAAGCCTTACGTGGTCCACTCTTACGACTAAAATGTTTAACTAAACGGCGATGTGACGACATACAAAAAACTCCCTATATTACCCTATATATTAGATGGTGGCGCTTCGCGCTTAACTTGAGGCATTTGATTTGGATCCCAACCTGGAGGTGGCCATCCTTCAATTTTCATCCCAAGTCCCAAATTCATTTCAGTTAGTATTTCTTTAATTTCATTTAGAGATTTACGACCAAAGTTTTTAGTCTTTAACATCTCTGCTTCAGATCTAACAACAAGTTCCCCAATAAAACGAATATTAGCATTCTTTAAGCAGTTTGCTGAACGAACACTTAGTTCTAAATCATCCACAGATCTGAATAAGTTTTCATTTAAAGACGAAGAGCCCATTGCCTTAATTTCATCAGATGGTTCCATTGATTCATCAAAAGTTAAGAAAATTTGTAATTGCTCTTTTAATATTTTTGAAGCAAGAGAAACTGACTCTTCAGGTTTTAATGATCCATCAGTCCACACTTCTAATGCTAATGAATCATAGTCAGTTCTTTGACCGACACGAGCATTAGAAACAGAGTAATTTACTTTGCGAATTGGACTATGAAGCGCATCAACACCAATATATCCTACTGGCAATGCTTCATTGGTGCTTTCCACAGGAGAATATCCACGCCCATAAGATACAATCAACTCAGCATTGAAATTAGCATTATTACCAAGTGTTGCAATATGCTGATTATGATTCAAAATTTCAATCTTATCATTCGTAACAATATCAGCCGCAGTAACAACTCCTGGACCTTTTTTTGAAATTCTCAAAGTTAATGGCTCTGAATTAAATTGTCTAAAGCGAATTTGCTTAAGATTTAAAATAATATCAGATACATCTTCAAGAACATCAGTAAGAGTAGAAAATTCGTGAAGCACACCATCGAATTTAACAGCAGTTACAGCTGAACCCATCATAGAACTTAATAAAATGCGTCGAATTGAGTTGCCTAATGTAACTCCAAACCCACGCTCAAGAGGTCGAACAACAAACTTTGCATATTCGCTAGATTGAGTTTCTTTTTCAATTTCAAACCCTTTAGGTTTAATTAACTCTCTCCAAAATTTATAATAGTGTTCTTGCATTTTTAACCTCTTAGTTATCGAGAATAATACTCAACGATCATACTTTCTTCTACTGGGATTGTTACATCTTCACGAGTAGGAGCATCCTTAACAATTCCTTTTAACGCAGCATGATTCGCCTCTAGCCAACTAGGAATAGTACGACGAGAAACAGCTTGAATTGCGCTTAAAATTTTGTCCATTTCTTTACTCGATTGTGCAACTTCAATTACATCACCTTTTTTAGTTATATAACTAGCGATATTAACACGCTTACCGTTAACTAAAAAATGATTATGCCCAA
The DNA here is from genome assembly GCA_049301055.1 of Pseudobdellovibrio sp. Lineage (GTDB taxonomy): Bacteria > Bdellovibrionota > Bdellovibrionia > Bdellovibrionales > Bdellovibrionaceae > Pseudobdellovibrio. The sequence continues at coordinate 13,008 of JBAQKN010000026.1, forward strand.
TAAGTTGTCTTGCTTCACGACGAGAATTAGCAAATCCCAATGTGTAGACAACATTATCCAAACGCAACTCTAAAAATTTTAAAAGTTTCGTTCCAGTAATCTCTTTTGATTTATCAGCTAATTCAAAATAATGACGAAATTGTTTTTCTGAAAGACCATAATAACGTTTTGCTTTTTGTTTTTCCCGAAGTTGCAAAGCAAACTCAGAAAACTTCAAACGCGACTGACCATGTTGTCCAGGAGGATATGGTCTTCTCTCAAAAGCACATTTGTCAGTGTAACATCTATCACCTTTTAGAAAAAGTTTCATGTTTTCACGACGGCATAATTTACAGACTGAACTATTTACGCAACTCATATTACCTCTATTAAATTCTTCTACGTTTTGGAGGACGGCAACCATTATGTGGAACAGGAGTAATATCTTTTAATGATAAAATTCTAATTCCAGTACCTGCTAGAGCTCTAATTGCTGGTTCACGACCAGCCCCAGGGCCCTTTAAAAGAACATCAACAGATTTCATGCCACTATCAATAGCCTTTTTAGCCGCATCTTCAGCGGTAACTTGTGCCGCAAAAGGAGTACCTTTACGACTGCCTTTAAAACCCATATGGCCAGCTGAGGACCAAGATACTGTATCACCACCAGCATCAGTAAAAGTAACTATTACATTACCAAAACCAGCTGATATATGACACTGCCCTTGAAGAACATTTTTTTTAATTTTCTTTTTTGCAACTGTTGATGTTTTTTTATCATTATTCATTATTCATCCTAACTTAATTAAACAGCTTTTTTCTTGTTAGCAACTGTCTTTTTAGGACCTTTGCGTGTTCTTGCATTAGAACGAGTATTTTGGCCACGAACTGGCAATCCTTTTCTATGGCGAGTTCCTCTGTAACAATTGACATCAGTTAGTCTCTTAATTGACATACTAATTTCACGACGAAGATCACCTTCTACTTTGAAGCTGCCCTCTATTATAGCTCTCATTTGAGCTGTTTGTTCGTCTGTTAAAGCATCAGTACGTAAATCTGCTGAAACTCCAGCATCCTTACACAAAGCCTTTGCTCTTGCGCGGCCAATACCAAAAATATATGTTAATGCAACTTCGACTCGCTTATTACGAGGTAAGTCAATACCCATCAAACGTGCCATAATTAACCCTGCCTTTGCTTGTGTTTAGAGTTCTCACATATAACTCGTATAACACCTTTTCTCTTAATAACTTTACACTTGTTACAGATTTTTTTTACCGATGGTCTAACTTTCATTACGATACTCCGCCAAAAGGTTAATTTAATTATCATTCAAAACTTGTCTAGTCTAGCCCTAATTGCTTAAGCCTAATATTTTTTCAATATTTAACAAAATCAGTTTAGAATCTTTTTCACAGTCAACTTCAACTAACATACTTTTTTGAATATAGTAATCAATTGTTGGACCAGTGTTTTTTCTAAACTGCTCTAAGCGCTCACCAATAACTTCTTTACGGTCATCAGGTCGCTGTACTATTTTTCCACCACATTTTTCACATTCTTCACCATTTAAAGAAGGCTTAGAATCAATATGATAAATTTCTCCACATTTTTCGCATGTTCTGCGACCCGTTAACCTTTTTACAATTAGCTCAGGATTAATACTAAAATAAATAACTTTGTCGATTTTAGTACTATTTTTTTCTAATGCGCTCTCTAAATTTTTTGCTTGTGTCACTGTTCTTGGGAAACCATCAAATATAATTGATTTCCCTTTGTTATCATTTATATAATTTTCAACAAGACTAATCATTATCTCATCTGGAACAAATTTTCCATTGTCCATCAAGCTTTTAGCCATTAATCCAACACTATTTTTTTCAGCAATTGCTTTTCTTAGCAAATCACCAGTACTTAATTGTATAAAATTATGTTTATCAATTAAATATCTAGACTGTGTTCCTTTTCCAGAGCCAGGTGCCCCAATTAAGATCACATTCAAAACTGTACCCTCCTGCTGCGAATTTTTACACCAGAAAGAAATGAGTCATATTTTCTTGATAAAAGATGTGATTGTATCTGTTGTGAAGTATCAATTGCTACACCAACCAAAATTAACAAACTAGTTCCACCAAAATAAAAAGGAATATTAAAAAATTTAGCTAATAAACCAGGAAGTATACAAATAACACACAAATAAAGACATCCAACTACATTAATACGATCTAAAACATATCTGATAAATTCTGCAGTACTCTTACCCGCCCTGATGCCTGGAACAAAAGCTCCAGACTTCTTTAAATTTTCCGCAACCTCGTCAGCATTAAATACAATGTCAGTGTAAAAGAAAGAAAAGAAAACAATAAAAAGAACAAACAAGATATTGAAAATAATTCCATCTGGATTTAATGAATCACGAATAGAGTTAATCCAAGGTGTTTGAACAAACTGTGCTAAGGTGCTTGGAAACATTAATAGCGAACTTGCAAAAATTGGTGGGATAACTCCAGCAAAATTAATTTTAATAGGAAGGTGACTTGATGCTAACGATCCCATGTTATTATTAGCAAGCTTTTGGCTATATTGTATAGCTACCCGCCGTTGAGCAACTTCCATGAAAATTACTGCAGCGATAACAAGCACCATGAAAACAAGTAATATAATAGCTAAAATTAAATTCAACTCATTTGATTTTACAAGTTCAAACATTCTTTGCGCGCCAGAAGGTATAGAGGCTGCAATACCTGTGAAAATAATTAACGAAGTTCCATTACCTATGCCTTTTTCAGTAATTTGATCACCAAGCCACATAATAAAACATGTCCCTGCAACCAAAGTAAGAACGGTTACAGCCTTAAATGGAAAAATCCCAATTGATCCCGAAACAAGCAAACTTTGACCGGTTGATGACATCTGGTTAGCCAACCAAGAACTCATTCCGTAACCTTGAATAATAGCCAAAACTACTGTCGCATAACGAGTATATTGGTTAATTTTTTTTCTACCCGCCTCACCCTCTTTTTTTAAAGATTCTAAAAAAGGTATTGCAGAGGTCAAAAGTTGAAATATAATTGATGAAGAAATATATGGCATAATGCCTAATGCAAAGATTGAAAATTGTGACAGTGCTCCGCCTGTAAATGTGTTGAACAAACCAAAAATACCACGATTTTGAGAATTAAAAAATTCAGAAACGGCAAGTCCGTTAACACCAGGAGTTGGAATATGTACACCAATTCGATAAACAGCTAGACAAACTAAAGTAAAAATAATTTTAGACTTTAAAGTTCCTAGACCTTTATTATCAACCTTTTGTTCAGCCACTACTTGATTACCTCAACAGATCCACCAGCTTTTTCTATGGCAAGCTTAGCTTTCTCACTGATCGCATGTGTTTTAACTTTTAGAGCTTTCGTTAATTCACCTTTGGCTAAAATTTTAATTTTAGCTGTTTTAGTAGAAAGACCAGCTTTGTAAAAGGATAATAAATCAACAGTTCCATCAAATTTATTCAAATCAGATAAATTAACAATTTGAAAATTTGTAGCAAACGCAATGTTAGTAAAACCAAACTTTGGCAAACGCCTTGAAAGTGGTGTTTGACCACCTTCAAAGCCACGTCGAACTTTTCCACCAGTCCGGGCTAACTGACCCTTATGACCTTTTGTTGAAGTTCCACCAATACCTGAACCGATTCCACGACCAATTCTTTTTTTATAATGAGTTGAACCTGCTTTAGGTGCTAATTTAGATAGTAAACTCACAAAAACTCCAATTACTTTTTAATTGTTATTTCTAACAAATGTTGAACTTTATTCAATTGACCACGATTTGCTAAATTATCAGCAACTATTACTGTGTGGTTTATTTTTCTTAAACCAATAGCTCGTACAGTTCTAATCTGATCTTCACTGCAACTTATAGTTGATCTTTTTAATTTTACTATAAAAGATTTACTCATATTTATCCTCTAGCCTTTTTTAGCTGCATTAATCCGTTCAAAGTTGCACGAACTGCATTGTGTGGATTTCTTGTTCCAACACATTTTGTTAAGATGTCTCTAACACCTACAGATTCAAGAACAGCACGAACTGCTCCGCCGGCTATTACACCTGTTCCGGGGGCAGCAGGTTTCATAATAACTTTTGCTGCGCCAAACTTTCCAATTACTTCATGTGGAATTGTGCCTTCAGTTAAATTTACATCATTACATGCTTTTTTCGCAGAACGTGTGGCTTTACCTATCGCCTCTGGAACTTCACCAGCTTTTCCACTGCCGAAACCAACTTGGCCTAATTTATCACCAACAACTACTAAGGCAGCAAAAGAAAATCTACGACCACCTTTAACAACTTTAGTTACGCGATTAATAGCTACAACTTTTTCTTCTAATTCAGAATTCATTTTTTCCATTCAATCTCCATTAAAAACTAAGTCCAGCTTCGCGTGCGCCATCTGCTAAAGCTTGCACACGGCCATGATAAATAAATCCATTACGATCAAACACTACAGACTTAATACCTTTTTTTAGAGATACTTCAGCAACTGTTTTACCAACTAATTTTGCTAGACCTTTACCATCAAGTTTTTGATCAAACTTTAAAGAGGAAATAGTCAAAATTGTCTTGTGCTGCTCATCATTAACTATTTGAGCATAGATGTGCTTTGCGCTTCTAAACACACACAGACGTGGACGATCAGATGTACCATTAACAGTTTTTCTGATTTTAATTTTTTTCTTCATTCTGTTAGCAGACTTACTTGCAGTATGCTTTGACACTCTTAACTTCATAAAACACCTCTAAATTTATTTACCAGCCGACTTACCAGCTTTACGTCTAATATGTTCACCAGCATAACGAACACCTTTGCCAAGGTAAGGTTCTGGTGGACGAAATCCTCTGATTTTAGCAGAGACTTGTCCAACTAATGCCTTGTCAGCTCCCATAACCATTATGGTAATTTGTTTTTCAACTTTTATTTCAATTCCTTCTGGAATATCAAACGAAATTGGGTGAGAGAAACCTAATGATAGTTCAAGTTTTTTACCTTGGACATTCGCTCTATATCCTACTCCATGTAGTTCTAAAGATTTTGAAAAACCGGTAGAAACGCCAGTAACCGCATTTTGAATCAAGACTTTATACAAACCATGCAAAGATTTTGATTCACTTGAATCATCTTTGCGAGTTAATACAACCTTTTTTTCAGCAACGTTAGCTGTAATTCTAGAATCTAATTTATAAGCTAAAGATACCTTTGGACCTTTAACAGTAACTAAATTACCAGCTACAGTTACTTGAGTTTTATCATCTAAATTAATTGGGTATTTTCCTATACGTGACATAGATATCCTACCAAACAAGACAAAGAATTTCGCCACCAAGATTTCCCTTGATTGCATCATTTCCTGTCATGATTCCTTTATTTGTGCTTATAATACATTGACCAGTTCCAGAGCGTACAACTGGTATTTCGCTTGTTTTTATATAAACACGTTTACCTGGTGTACTAACTTTTGATAAATTTGAAAATGCTGGATTACCTACTTCATCATATTTTAAATATATTCGCATTATTCCTTGTTTACTATCACGAGCCATTTTGTAGCTACGAACGAAACCTTCTTTTATCAAAATTTTAGCAATATTTTCTCTAACTTTTGAGGCTGGCATATCTACTTTTTCAAGTTTTGCCATCGAACCATTTCTAATATTTGTTAACATCTGTCCAATTGTATCCATATTATCCCCTACCAACTTGCCTTAGTAACGCCAGGAAGTTTACCGTCTAATGCTAATTGTCTAAATGCAATTCTAGATAGGCCAAATTTTTTATAATTTCCTCGAGCTCGTCCAGTAATTTGACAACGTGTTGTTACACGATTTGGCGATGTATTTCTAGGTAGAGCCTGTAACTTATGACGAGCTAAAGTTCTTTCCTCTTCTGAAAGTTTAAAATCAACCGCTTTCTCACGCAACTCAGTTCTATATTTATAGTACTTTGTTGAAATTTCTTTTTTTCTATTATTTTTGTTAATACTTGATAATTTTGCCATAATTCCCTTACTTTCTAAAAGGCATGCCTAATGCCTCAAGAAGAGCTCGTCCATCGTTATCATTACCAGCTGTTGTACAAATTGTAATATTCATACCACGCACTTTTTCAACTTTATCATAATTAATTTCAGGAAAAACAATTTGTTCTTTTAAACCCATATTGTAGTTTCCTCTTCCATCAAAACCCTTCGATGGAAGACCACGAAAATCTCTAACGCGAGGAAGAGCCAATGACTGCAACCTATCCAAAAATGACCACATCTTATCTCGTCTTAAAGTAACACGAACTCCGATTGGAATTCCTTTTCTTAATTTAAAATTTGAAATTGCCTTCTTGGCTTTCGTTACAACAGCCTTCTGTCCAGCAATAGCCGTTATTTCATCAACAATCCCATTAACTAATTTTGGATTTTGAACAACATCTGCTGAAGAAACACTAATTACAATTTTTTCAAGTCTAGGAACTTGCATGGTACTCTTATAGCCAAGACTCTTCATTAACTCAGGAACTATTTCTTTATTATAAGTTTGTTTTAGTCTATTCATAATACCCTCACAGCACTTCTGGTGCTAAAGAAACAATCTTAACAAATTGTTTTGCTCGCAACTCTCTAGCAACTGGTCCAAAAATACGTGTTCCGATTGGCTCTTTAGCCGCATTAATTAAAACAGCTGAATTATCATCAAATCTTATATAACTTCCATCTGGTCTTCTTAACTTATGAATCGTGCGTACTATCACAGCTTTCGCAACATCGCCTTTTTTTACTTTAGCGTTTGGAATTGCATCTTTAATCGATACTACAATGATATCACCAATAGATGCGAAACGTCTTTTTGATCCACCTAAAACTTTGACACACATAACTTCTTTGGCTCCTGAGTTATCTGCTACATTTAGGCGACTCTGCATTTGAATCATTTTATACCTGCTTTGCTGAGTTTAGGATTGAAGAAAGTGCCCAGCGCTTAGTTTTACTTAATGGACGAGTTTCGAAAATTACAACAGTGTCTCCAACTTTGCACTGTTGTTTTTCATCATGAGCCTTAATAATTGATGATTTCTTAATATATTTACCATATTTCTCATGCTTAATTGTTCTATAAACTAAAACAGAAATTGTTTTTTGCATTTTATTAGCGACAACTTCTCCAGTTAGCTCAACGCGACGCCCTCTGCTGTTTTCAGTTAAATCATTTTTCATACAACTACCTTACAGACTTTCTGATTATAACTGTATTAATACGAGCTACATCACGTCTTAAAATTCTTATTTGATGCGGACCAGACAACTGTCCTAAGCTATTTTTCATTTTCATGTCAAATATTTTAGATAACAATTCAGTTTTTTGTTTAATTAATTCTGTTGCACTTTTATTTTCAAGTTCTTTGAATATCATTTTAAACTCTCTCTAAAAATTTAGTTTTAAAAGGAAGCTTGTGCGAAGCTCTTTCAAATGCTTCTTTAGCTTGCTCACGAGTAACACCATTCATTTCAAATAGTATTCTTCCTGGAAGACATCTTGCAACCCAAAATTCTGGATTTCCTTTACCGCTTCCCATTCGAGTTTCAGCTGCTTTTTTTGTAACTGGAAGATCAGGGAAAACTCGACACCAAACTTTTCCACCACGCTTAATAGTTCTATTAATCGCAATACGACCAGCCTCTAATTGACGTGCCGTTAGTCTGCCTTCTTCTGCAGCTTGCAAACCAAAATCACCAAAATCTAATGTTGAACCGCGGTGAGCTAAACCCTTACCACGACCAATAAATTGTTTTCTCCATTTAACACGCTTAGGACTTAACACGACCGGCCTCCTGCACTTGGACTTCACGAGCTGATAAGATATCGCCTTTATAAATCCATACTTTCATACCAATAATTCCGTATGCCGTCGAGGCACGAGCAACACCATAATCGATATCTGCACGTAAAGTATGAAGTGGTACTGATTTTTCATTATACCATTCAGAGCGAGCAATTTCAGCTCCATCCAAACGTCCCGATACTCTGATTTTAATTCCCCTAACGCCACCCTTAATTGCAGCTGCGATAGATTTTTTTAAAGCACGTCTCCATGAGATACGTTTTTCCAATTGCATTGCAATACTTTCTGCAACCAATTGAGCATCTGTATCTGGTTTACGAACTTCTTGAATACTTAAAAAAACTTCATTAGTAGTTAGTTTTTGAACATCAGCTTTCAAAGTGTCGATGCCAGTCCCTTTTTTACCAATTACAACACCAGGACGAGCCGTATGAATAATAATTTTAACTTTATTAGCAGCACGTTCTAATTCAATTTTAGAAACACCAGCATGCTTAAGCTTAGCTTTAAGATAATTTCTAAACTTTAGATCTTCATGTAAAAAGTCATAATAAGTTTTACCCTTAGCGTACCAACGAGAATCCCAAGTTCTAATTACACCAACTCGAAAACCAATTGGATTTACTTTTTGTCCCATTATTTACCTTCCCCTAGAACTACGTTGATGTGACTTAGTTTTTTTCGCACACCGAATGCACGTCCTTGAGCCCTAGGACGAAATCTTTTTAAAACAGGTCCCTGGTCAACAGATATATGCTTAACAAATAATTTATCCATATCCATTGATTTTTTGTAATCAGCATTAGCTACAGCTGATTCAATTAATTTTTTTATCAAAATCGCAGTTTTTTTATTCATGTAAGTTAATGTTTTTAATGCATCATCAACTTTTTTCCCACGAACCATATCCGCAACTAGACGGGCCTTTTGGGCTCCTACTCTTGCATAATTTAAAGACGCTTTAGTTTCCATAATTCAACCTACCGTTATTTCTTTGCCGCTGGAGCTGCCGGAGCTGCTTTTTTCTCAGCATGCCCTTGGAAAGTTCTAGTTGGCGAAAATTCACCGAGTTTATGACCAATCATATTTTCAGTAATATATACTGGAACAAATTTTCTTCCGTTGTGTACAGCGAAAGTTAAACCAATACACTCAGGAAGTATAGTTGATCTTCTTGACCAAGTTTTAATTACTTTTTTGTCATTTTTTTGTATAGCTGCATCTATTTTTTTAGTTAAATGCAAATCAACAAAAGGACCTTTTTTTATCGAACGTGCCACAGTTTCTCCTATTTACGACGTTTAATAATTGATGAATTCGTACGTTTATTATGTCTTGTCTTGAAACCCTTACATGGTTTTCCCCATGGAGTTACAGGATGATGACCCTTACCTACACCCTCACCACCACCCAATGGATGATCGATCGGATTCATCTTCATACCACGAACGCTTGGACGAATACCTCTCCAACGAGATTTACCAGCTTTTCCAAGTTTAATATTTTCATTATCTGTATTTCCAACTTGCCCAACTGACGCTTTACAAGTTGTTAAAATTTGTTTTAATTCGCCTGATGGTAACCGTACTTGACAGTACAATTCACCTTTTCCTGCTAAAGTAGCTGATGCTCCAGCGCCGCGACAAACTTGAGCACCTTTGCCAGGACGCATTTCTATATTATGAATTATTGTTCCAACTGGTATCGACCCAAGTGGTAAACAGTTTCCAGGCTTAATATCTGCCTTAGGACCGCATATCACAGTATCGCCAACATTTAAACCAACCGGAGCAATTATGTAACACTTTTCACCATCTGCATAATTTATTAATGCTATTCGGCTTGTTCTGTTTGGATCATATTCTATTGAAGCTACTTTTCCAGGAACATCTAACTTAAGTCTTTTAAAATCTATTAAACGGTATCTTCGCTTGTGAGCTCCACCCTGATGTCTGATTGTAATTTGACCATGATTATTACGCGCTGATCTTTTTTTCAATGGAACTGTTAATGATTTTTCAGGAGTTGTTTTAGTAATCTCAGAAAAATCAAAGCCAACAGCTCCACGACTTCCATGAGATCTTGGGCTATAAATTTTTAATCCCATCTTTAGGCTCCCTCAAATAATGGTAATTTTTGGCCGTCAGCTAATTTAATGAATGCTTTTTTCCATTTTTTTGGTTTTGTTAAACCAAATTTAGAATACTTCATATCATTTCTGCAAATTACGGTTCGAACACCTTGAACTTTAACAGAAAAATTAGCTTCGATTGCCATCTTAATTTCAGGCTTTGTTGCATCAATTCCAACCTCAAAAACATAAACACCAGACTCTGCTAAGTTTGTATTTTTTTCAGTTATTAATGGAGACTTAATAATAATTTTCATCTTACTTCTCCACCGAGCATCGCTCAACAATCTTAGCTACTGAATCTTTTGTAATTACTGCTCCATCAAATTTTAAAAGATCAAATACATTAATTCCAGCAACAGGAAAATACTTAAAACTTTGTAAATTTCTAGCGGCCAACATAAATTTTTCATTTGATACCGTATCTACTAAAACGGCTTTCTTAATACCAAATGATTTTAGTCTTTTGCTTAACTCAGTAGCCTTACCTTCAGACGACATTGAATCAACAACAAATAATTTACCCTCTTTAAGTAAATATGAAAGTGCCATTTTTAATCCAACTTTACGAGTTTTCTTTGGAAGTACATAAGCATAATTACGAGGAGATGGACCAAACATTGTTCCGCCGCCCGGCATTAATGGAGAACGAGTAGAACCCTGTCGAGCGTTACCTGTACCCTTTTGCTTGAATGGCTTCTTACCACCACCACTAACTAAACCTTTTGTCTTAGTCATGTGCGTACCCTGTCTTCGACAAGCTAATTGCCATCTAACCACAGTATGCAAAACATCTTTTTTTACTTCTACTTCGAAAGTACCAGGAGCAAGTTCTAACTGCCCTGTTTTTTCTTTTTTCCAATTTGTAATATTAACTGTAGCCATAATTATTCCTTTACCAGCTTAACAAGAGTATTTTTGCTGCCAGGAACTGGTCCCTTAACTAACAAAACTCCATCCGCTGCAATAACATCAATAATTTCAACGTTTCTTACTGTGATATTTTCATCACCCCAGTGGCCTGGAAATTTTTTACCTGGCATAACACGCCCTGGCCAAGTTCTATTACCACTTGATCCCGGTCTACGGTGAAATTTAGATCCATGAGTTGCAGGGCCACCAGCAAAATTCCAGCGTCTTATTGAACCTTGAAATCCGTGACCTTTTGATTTTGAAGTGATTTTAACAACGTCACCTTTAGCTAAAGTATCGATAGACAAACTATCTCCCACTTTAATATCTGCAGGCAATTGATCAAGTCTCAATTCTTTAACGTATTTTGCACCCGATTCAAAACCAGCTGACTTAAGATGACCAACCTCAGCAGCTGATGCATTTTTTGCTTTTTTTGAAACCGCTGCCAATTGAACAGCGCTATAGCCATCTGCTTTATTTGTTTTAATTTGAGAAACTTTCCAGTTTTCAAATCTTAAAACAGTAACAGGTATTGCTTCGCCTTTTTCATTATATACAGTCGCCATGCCTTCTTTGAAGGCAAAAAGTCCATTTAACTTTATTCCTTCTGCAGAAGGAGTATTTGATTCAGCGTTTTGTGTTTGTTCGCTCATATTCACTCCTCCGATTATTTAGCAGACAATTTAATTTCAACATCGACACCAGCCGAAAGATCTAACTTCATTAGCTGATCAATCGTTTGCTGCGTGGGCTCAAGAATATCTAACATTCTTTTGTGAGTCCGAACTTCAAATTGCTCGCGTGATTTTTTGTCAACATGCGGAGAACGCAAGACAGTAAATCTATTGATACGAGTTGGTAAGGGGATCGGACCTGCTATTTTAGCTCCAGTACGTCGCGCCGTTTCAACTATTTCTTTTGTCGATTGATCAAGTAACTTATGATCAAAGGCTTTTAGCCTGATACGTATTTTTTGACTTTGCATATACCTTTTTCCTAGTTCTGCCCGCCAAAATCTTAATCCACATAGCATGACTGCAAGATTGCGGAGATTTCCGTAGCGTTAACAAGATTTGAGAATATCGAATACACGGTTATTAAAGTCAATCGGTTATTTTTTATTTTTTCGTTTTTTTTATTTATGGCTTTTGAATTTAAAAACTATCGACCAAGTCGATGAAGAATTTCAGCTTTTATCTTTGCGGGAACTGGAACGTAGTCCAAAAACTCCATACTAAAAAATGCTCGCCCTTGAGAGAGACTTCGAGCATCTGTGGCATAGCCAAATAATTGCGCCAGCGGGACCTCTGCTTGTATTATTTGGCCAGACTGTGGCTTTGCCATCATATTTATTACTTTGCCTCTGCGGGAGTTTAAATCACCTACAATATTGCCTACAAATTCATCAGGGCACTGCACTTCAACCTTAAACATTGGTTCTAAAAATATTGCGTCTACTTTTTTTAGAGCTTCACGAAAGGCCAGAGACGCCGCCGCCTTACAAACTATTTCATCCGTCATTTGTGGCTTCCCTACAATAGACTTGATTATAACTTTAAGCCCAACCATTGAATAACTTGCTATTGGACCAACCTCAGCAGCTTCCTTTAGCCCATTCTCGCAAGCTCTTATCCAATTTGGCTGAATCTCTTTTGATGGCAATACTTCGCTAATGATTTTTATACCTTCCAAAGCAGGTATAGTTTGAATCTCTAACTTAATTTGAGCAAATTTTTCCTCACCAGCCAGCATACGCTCAAATACAAAATCAACATTAACTCCACTTGATATTGTTTCTCGGTAAGCAACTTGCGGACGCCCGACATTAGCTTGAATTTTATGTTCCCTTAAAAGTCTGTCGATCAGAATATCTAAGTGCAATTCACCCATACCCGAAAGAAGAATTTGACCAGTTTCCACGTCAGTTCTCAAACGACAAGATGGATCTTCCGTTTCCAGTCGCTGAAGCCCTTCAATCATTTTCTCTTGATCCGCTGAAGACTTCGCTTCAACAACAACAGATATAACTGGCTCAGGAAAAGTCATCGATTCAAATACTACCAATCGACTAGAGTCACACAGGGTATCTCCAGTTGAGGTATACTTTAAACCAATCACGGCTCCAATATCGCCAGCTTTTAGTTGATCAACTTCTTCCCGAGAATTGGCATGCATTTTTACTATTTTTTGAATTCTTTCTTTTTTTTCAGTGCGAGGATTGTATAGCTGATCACCCAATTTAACTTGTCCGGAATATATCCGAACATATGTTAACGAACCGGAAAATGGATCGTTCGCAAGCTTGAAAGCTATCAGCGCAGCCGGCTCATCAAATATTGCATGACACTCAACTTTGAGCTCAGGCTTAATCGGGTTCATACCTACTGTCGCAGGAACATCTAATGGACTAGGCAAATAATCCACAACACCATCTAAAACTTGCTGCACACCTTTATTCTTAAAGGCCGCTCCGCAAAAAACGGGAAATGCTAATAATTCGATTGTAGCTTTTCTTAAAGCTGCTTTAAGCTCTTGTTCAGTAATAATTTCATTATTTAAAAATTTATCTATAAGCAGGTCATCAAGTTCACAGATTTGCTCAATTGTCTTCGATCTTTCTGATTCAAATTCAGCTTTAAGCTTTGAAGGAATTTCTATTTCTGAAAAATCATGGTCTCCACTGTTTTTCCAAACAATTGCTTTTCCAGTGATTAAATCAATAACTCCAGAAAACTTATCTTCTGAACCAATTGGCATTTGCACTTTGATTGGCTTTGCCTCTAATTTTTCAGAAATTGTTAAAACACTCATATTAAAATCAGCACCTACACGGTCCATTTTATTTATGAAACATATACGAGGCACTTTGTACTTATTTGCCTGTCTCCATACGGTCTCCGACTGAGGCTCAACGCCATTAACACCATCAAATACCGCGACAGCCCCATCCAAGACGCGTAGCGATCGTTCAACTTCGATCGTGAAGTCGACATGCCCTGGAGTATCTATAATATTGATTCTGTAATTTTTCCAAAAAGCCGTTGTGGCGGCAGAAGTGATTGTAATTCCGCGCTCTTGCTCTTGAGGCATCCAATCCATTGTGGCTGCGCCATCATGAACTTCGCCTATTTTATGACTTTTACCTGTGTAAAAGAGAATTCGTTCGGTCGTTGTCGTTTTACCGGCATCAATGTGTGCCATGATGCCGATATTACGCGTGTATTTAAGATCAGCTTCGGTTTTGACAGTATTCGCTGACATTCGGTTTTATTGATTACCAGTTGTAATGAGCAAAAGCCTTATTAGATTCTGCCATTTTGTGAACATCTTCTTTTTTCTTAATCGAATTTCCACGATTATTATAAGCATCAAGTAATTCACCTGCTAGTTTTTTAGAGAAATCTTTTTCTCCGCGAGCTCGAGAGTACTCAACTAACCAACGCATAGCTAAAGTTAATTTGCGAGTTGGACGCACATCAACAGGAACTTGATACGTAGCTCCACCAACACGACGAGATCTAACTTCGATAGAAGGTTTTACGTTCTCTAAAGCTTTTCTCATAACGTTAACAGACTCTTCTCCTGGAACTTTTCCGTTAAGCTCGTCTAAAGCTCCATAGAAAAGTTTTTGCGCAGTACTTTTTTGTCCGCGCTCCATGATTTTATTAATGAACTTAGCGATAATAATATCCTTATGAACTGGATCAGGGATAATTTCTCTTTTGAATGTACGACTACGACGTGACATATGATTTCCTTAGCTTAATTATTTTTTAGGTTTTTTTGAACCGTATTTAGATCGACTTCTTAAACGTCCATTAACACCTTGAAGATCCAAAGTACCACGAACGATGTGATAACGAACACCCGGAAGATCTTTAACACGACCACCACGAATCATAACAACGCTATGTTCTTGAAGATTATGACCAACACCAGGAATGTAAGAGATAACTTCAAAACCATTTGATAAACGGATTTTTGCTACTTTACGTAAAGCTGAATTTGGTTTTTTTGGAGTAGTTGTATAAACACGAGTACAGACGCCACGACGCTGTGGACAGCTAGCAAGGGCCGGTGATTTCGTTTTGTTTTTTTGAACTGATCGCTCTTTCTTGATCAGCTGGTTGATTGTAGGCACTTAAAATCCCCTTTTTAATAGTTAAATCATGTTTAACTAAAATGTTTACTAAGTTCGACAAATTAACGACAACCGAAGTCATCGTCAAGCATATTTAAACAGCAATTGAGTCTTAATTTGATTTAAGACTCAATATTGGCACTTAACCACCTAATGGCAAAGCTGCTGATTCCATTTCTTCATCTTCCGTTACTACAACTTTCCAACGTTTGTACGATGTTAAGCCAGTTCCAGCAGGGATCAATCGACCCATGATGATGTTTTCCTTAAGACCACGTAAATGATCCGTTTTTGAATTTATAGCAGCTTCAGTTAAAACTTTTGTAGTCTCTTGGAAAGAGGCTGCAGAAATCCAACTTTCAGTGCTTAACGATACTTTTGTAATACCCAACAATAATGGCTTACAAGCCGCAACCTGCCCGCCCTCATTTAGTATTCTTGCATTTTCTAAATCGTAAGTAGTTCTTTCAACTTGCTCACCAGCTAGAAAACGAGTGTCGCCAACTTCCAAAACTTCTACTTTACGTAACATTTGACGAACGATAACTTCAACATGCTTATCATTAATACCCACACCTTGTAGGCGATAAACCTCTTGAACCTCATTTACCAAATAAGCTGATAATGCGCTTGCACCCAAAACAGCTAAAACGTCATGTGGATTTGTAGGTCCATCCATTAACGCTTCACCCGCACGAACAAATTCACCTTCGCGGACTGCTACATGCTTTCCTTTTGGAATTAAGTATTCGCGCTGTTCACCAATTTCAGGAGTAACGATTACTCGTTGCTTACCTTTAACGTCTTTACCAAAAGTTACATAGCCATCGATTTCAGAAATAATTGCTGATTCCTTTGGTTTCCTTGCTTCAAACAATTCGGCAACGCGTGGAAGACCACCCGTAATATCTTTTGTTTTAGAAGTTTCTCTATGCATTTTCGCTATAACATCACCTGCGTGAACATCAGCCCCATCAACAACTAATAATTGAGCTCCAACTGGAATCATATATCGAGCTGGGATATCGCGACCTGGAAGGTTTAAAGCCTTACCAGAGGCATCAATCATAAATATTGTTGGTTTGTTATCTGTAGATTTAGATTCAGTAATAACTTTTGTAGCAAATCCAGTTACTGGATCCACTTGCTCAGTCATTGACACGCCCTCAACGATATCTTGGAAAGTGATTTTTGCACTTACTTCAGAAATGATCGGATTTGAGTATGGATCCCATTCAGCAATTGTGGCACCTTTAGTTACTTTATCACCGTCTTTAAAGCTTAATATAGCACCGTACACTAATTTAAAGTTTTCACGCTCACGACCAGTTTCATCAATAACCAATGCATTACCATTACGATTCATAACTGTTAATTTACCATGACGGTTTTTTACAGACTGAATATTTAGTAATTTTAAAGTTCCTTCATAACGAGTTGTGTGAATTGACTGTTCAACTGAACGAGATGCCGCTCCACCTAAGTGGAAAGTTCTCATTGTTAACTGTGTTCCTGGCTCACCAATTGATTGTGCTGCAATAATACCAACCGTTTCACCTAAGTTAACCGTTGCTCCACGAGCTAAATCGCGGCCGTAACATTTAATGCAAACACCACGTTTTGCTTGGCAAATTAATGCAGAACGAATCGTAACCTTTTCAATTCCGGCCTCTTCAACACGTGTCACATCAGCTTCATCAAGTTCGTGGTTTTTTGCCACGATTATTTTGTTTGTTACTGGGTCAACAATTTCATGCAATGCTACACGGCCTAAAATACGATCGCCAATACCTTGAATGATTTCACCTGCTTCATAGAATGGAGTTATATCTAACCCTTCTGTAACGCCGCAATCAATCTCAGAAACAATCACATCTTGAGCAACGTCAACTAAACGACGAGTTAAATAACCCGAGTTCGCAGTTTTTAATGCTGTATCGGCAAGACCTTTACGCGCACCATGAGTCGAAATGAAATATTGAAGAACTGTTAAACCTTCACGGAAATTCGCCGTAATTGGTGTTTCAATAATTTCACCTGATGGCTTGGCCATAAGACCACGCATTCCACCCAGCTGACGAAGCTGATTCGAAGATCCACGGGCTCCCGAATCGGCCATGATAAAGATCGGATTAAATGAAGGTCCAACAATTTCTTTGCCGTTAATAACAAATGTTTGTTTTTCAATTTGGCCCATCATCTCTTTGGCAACTTTATCAGAAGTTTGCGCCCAGATATCCACAACTTTATTATAGCGCTCACCATCTGTAATCAAACCCTCATCGTACTGAGTTTGAATCTCTTGCACTTGCTTCTCTGCATCCGCAATCATCGTCGCCTTAGCGGCTGGAATGATCATGTCATCAACGCAAATTGAAAGACCGGCAACAGTTGAGTATTTGAAACCTAACTGCATAATTTGATCGGCTAAAATACAAGTCGCTTTTGCTCCGGCGATACGGAATGTTTTATCAATTAAAGCTGCGATAGATTTCTTACTCATCACAGTATTTACTTCAGCAAACGGAACTTCCTTGGGAACGGCATCAGATAAGATCGAACGACCCACTGATGTTTCTTCAATTTTTCCTTTTACTTTCACCTTACAAGCAGCCTGAAGATCAACAACACCTGCCTCATACGCATATTGAGCTTCCTGAACTGACGCAAATACTTTTCCAGTGCCTTTGGCACCTGGGCGAATACGAGTCATCCAATAAAGACCCAAGACAACGTCCTGTGATGGATTGATAATTGGCTTACCATTGGCTGGAGACAAAATATTATTTGTCGACATCATAAGAACGCGAGCTTCAACCTGCGCTTCTACTGATAATGGAACGTGAACTGCCATCTGATCTCCATCGAAATCGGCGTTGAATGCAGTACACACTAATGGATGCAGTTGAATCGCTTTACCTTCATGAAGAACTGGCTCAAAAGCTTGAATACCAAGTCTATGAAGAGTTGGAGCACGATTTAGCATAACTGGATGCTCTTTAACAACCTCAGCTAAGATATCCCATACCTCTACTGTCTCTTGATCAACCAGGCGTTTTGCTTGCTTGATTGTTGTCGCAAGACCTTTTTCTTCTAATTTATTATACACAAATGGCTTAAATAATTCTAAAGCCATTTTTTTCGGAAGACCGCACTGATGTAATTTCAGAGTAGGCCCAACTGTAATTACCGAACGACCCGAGTAATCCACACGTTTACCTAATAGATTTTGACGGAAGCGACCTTGCTTACCCTTAAGCATATCACTTAAAGATTTTAATGGACGCTTATTAGGCCCAGTAAAAGTCTTACCACGACGCCCGTTATCTAATAACGCATCAACAGCTTCTTGAAGCATACGTTTTTCATTACGAATAATAATATCTGGGGCGTTTAATTCTTGTAAACGCTTAAGACGGTTATTTCTGTTAATTACACGACGGTATAAATCATTTAAATCAGAAGTTGCAAAACGACCGCCATCAAGAGGCACCAAAGGACGCAAGTCCGGTGGTAACACTGGAAGCGCTTCTAACATCATCCACTCTGGCTTATTGATTGAACCTTTAAAAGCTTCTACAACTTTTAATCGCTTAGAAAGTTTTTTAGTTCCCGCTTCTGACTTAGTCTCTTTTAATTCCATACGTAATTTACGAGATAAGTATTCGCAGTCAATTTTACGTAATAATTCGCGAACTGCTTCTCCGCCCATTCCGGCTTTGAAATTTGGACCGAATTCATTTAAAGCGGCTTGATAAACCTCTTCTGATAAAACTGCGCCTTCTTCAAGTGTTGTTTCCATAGGATCAGTTACA
This sequence comes from Pseudobdellovibrio sp., assembly GCA_049301055.1. Classification (GTDB taxonomy): domain Bacteria; phylum Bdellovibrionota; class Bdellovibrionia; order Bdellovibrionales; family Bdellovibrionaceae; genus Pseudobdellovibrio. Next base: position 31,879 of record JBAQKN010000026.1, read on the forward strand.
ACATACGATTCACAATAAAGAACTTTTTCTACGTCTTTTAACGATAGATTAAGTAAGTTACCAATTCGAGATGGTAAAGACCTTAAAAACCAAATGTGTGCCACTGGAGATGATAATTCGATGTGACCTAAACGTTCACGACGAACTTTCGTTTGTGTGACTTCAACGCCACACTTTTCACAGATAACACCACGGTATTTCATACGTTTATATTTACCGCATAAACATTCGTAATCTTTGATTGGACCAAATATTTTTGCACAGAATAAACCGTCACGCTCAGGCTTGAACGTACGGTAGTTGATTGTTTCAGGTTTTTTTACTTCGCCAAATGACCATTCACGAATCATTTCTGGTGAGGCTAGAGAAATTCTAACCGCATCAAATGAAAGTGGATCTTTTGGCTTGTCGAAAAAATTTAATAAATCTCTCACTATGAACTCCTGGTTCTAAATTAATTTCGAAAATTAATGTTGAATAACGTTATCAGTTGACGGAACAGCATCAATTAAAGGTTCTTCAACCGTATCAGTTAAAATATCAGACTCAACGAGCTGAATATTCATAGCCAATGACTGAAGTTCTTTTATCAATACGTTGAACGACTCTGGTAATCCCGGTTCAAGAATATTCTCACCGCGCACAATACTTTCGTACATGCGAGTTCTTCCCGCTACGTCATCTGACTTAACAGTTAAGAATTCTTGTAATGAGTACGCCGCACCGTAAGCTTCAATCGCCCAAACTTCCATCTCTCCTAGACGCTGTCCACCGAACTGCGCTTTACCACCAAGTGGCTGCTGAGAAACTAAAGAATAAGGTCCAATTGAACGTGCATGAATCTTTTCTTCAACCAAATGGTGAAGCTTCAGCATGTACATTACGCCAACAGTTACTGGATTCGCAAATGGCTCACCAGAACGTCCATCAAACAAGATCGATTGAGTTGAATGCAATTGAGCTTTTTTAAGTAATGCACGCATATCAGACTCTTGAGCACCATCGAAAACTGGAGTTCCAACATGCACACCATTTCTAACTGCAATTGCCATTTTCTTTAAAGACTCATCATCTGCATTATCAATTTTCTTGCTGATATCAGCATCATCATAAATGTCTTTCATTTTTGTTCTTAAAATATCGGCGTTAAATTTATCAATATGTTCATTTAACTGTTTACCAAGATTAAGCGCTGCCCAACCTAAATGAACCTCTAAAATCTGACCGATATTCATACGCGAAGGTACACCTAGTGGATTTAAAACCATATCAACTGGCGTTCCGTCAGCTAAGTAAGGCATGTCTTCCATTGGTAATACTTTAGAAACAACACCCTTATTACCATGACGACCGGCAAACTTATCACCAACTTGTAATTTACGCTTAATCGCAACGTAAACCTTAACCATCTTGATAACTCCAGGAGGCAATTCATCACCCTTCTTAAGACGATCGATTTTCTCGTTGAACACCATTTTAACAGCGTCTAATTGATTACGAGCGCCATCAATAATCTTATTCACTTGGAATTCTAATTCTTGATCTAAAGGAATGTAGCTTAATAATTCAAATGGAATAGTTTCTAAATCTGCTGATGTGATATCTTGACCTTTATTTAAAAGCTTCTGACTTCCATCTTCATTTAAAAGAATTCCAGTTGTTTTTTTACCGACAACGATATCACGCAATTTTTCAATCGCATTATTTTTGATAACGTTTTGCTCGATTACTAAATCTTTTTCTAACTTACGTTTTTTATCATCTAAAATAGATGCTAAACGTTCGTCACGATCAGATCCTTCACGCGAGTAAACTTGAGCATCAATGACTGTTCCGTAAACACCAGATGGCACGCGTAATGAAGTATCACGCACATCACCAGCTTTTTCACCAAAGATTGCTCGAAGAAGTTTTTCTTCTGGAGACAACTGAGTTTCACCCTTTGGCGTAACTTTGCCGACTAAAATAAAGCCTGGCTTAACTTCAGCACCAATACGGATAATACCTGATGTATCAAGATCCTTAAGAGCCTCTTCACCCACATTTGCGATATCACGAGTGATTTCTTCTTTTCCAAGCTTTGTGTCACGCGCAATACATTCAAACTCTTCAATGTGTACTGATGTGTATGTATCTTCTTTTAATAACTTTTCAGAGATCAAAATAGAATCTTCAAAGTTGTAACCCATCCACGGAGTGAATGCGACAGTGATATTTTGACCTAAAGCCAACTCACCTAATTCTGTCGAAGGTCCATCGGCGATAATGTCAGTTTTATAAACTTTATCTCCAACTTTAACGATTGGTTTCTGATTGAAGCATGTATTTTGATTTGTACGTTGATATTTAGTTAAATTATAAATATCAACATTGGCTCCAAGCTCTCCGCCTTTTGCTAACCGACGAACAACGATACGAGACGCATCAACGTCTTCAACGATACCATCATTGATGGCAACAATAGAAGTTCCTGAGTCGCGCGCAACTAAGCGCTCAACACCAGTTCCAACTAGTGGAGCTCGTGATTTAATTAATGGAACGGCCTGACGTTGCATATTCGAACCCATTAGGGCCCGATTGGCATCATCATGCTCTAAGAATGGAATCAAAGAAGCCGCGATCGATACCAACTGAGAAGGCGAAACGTCCATTAAGGAAACTTTTTCGCGATCTACAAGTTCGTATTCACCGTCACGACGAATAGTTAAACTACCTGCTGGTAATTCATTACTTTGTTTTTCATCTGTTGGAGCTTGAGCAATATGATGCCCACCCTCTTCAAGTGCTGACATGTAATGAATTTCAGTAGAAACATGTCCACCCTCTACCTTACGGTATGGTGTCTCAATGAAGCCATAGCTATTGATTCGCGCATACGTTGATAATGAAGCGATCAATCCAATGTTTGGTCCCTCTGGAGTTTCAATTGGACAGATACGACCATAATGCGTTGGATGTACGTCACGCACTTCAAAACCAGCGCGGTCACGAGTTAAGCCGCCGGGCCCTAGAGCCGAAAGTCGACGCTTATGCGTAATTTCAGATAATGGATTTGTTTGATCCATGAACTGAGATAATTGAGATGAACCGAAAAATTCTTTAACAACTGCGTTCACTGGCTTAGCATTCACCAGATCATGTGGCATCATTGTTTCAACATCTTGTAAAGACATACGCTCTTTGATTGCGCGCTCCATACGAACCAAACCAATTCGGTATTGATTTTCTAAAAGCTCACCCACTGAACGTACACGGCGATTACCCAAGTGATCGATATCATCGACTACACCACGACCGTTTTTAAGTTCGATCAAATGTTTAATTGTCGATAATATATCTTTATGAGTTAACACACGGAAGCTTGGAGGACATTCTTCCATTGAAATGCCAAATTTATGATTGATCTTGATACGACCAACTTCAGATAAGTCATATGCTTCTGGATCAAAGAATAAACGATTAAAGTAGGCTTCTGCAGCTTCCAAAACTGGAGGCTCGCCTGGGCGTAAACGCTTGTAAATCTCAACTAATGATTCATCTTTATTGGCAACTTTATCCACCAACAAAGTGTTTCTTAAGAAAGGTCCTACAGACAATCCATCAAAGAAAATTAAGAAAAATTTATCAATACCTGAAGCAACAGCTTTTTTGATTATTGAAGCTGTTAATTCATTATTTGCGTCAGCTATAATTTCGCCAGTTGATTCATCGATTAATGGCTTAGCTAAAACTTTCCCTTCAAGATCCTGAGGCTGTACTTCAACTTCAGTTAATTTTAAATCTTGAATTTTTTTAACAACTGCACGCGTAATGCGACGACCAGCTTTGATAAGAACTTCTCCTGACTTTGGATCAAGAATATCAGCGATAGCACGCTGACCAGACATTCTTTCAATATCTAATTTTCTAAATAAAGATTTACCTTTAACAACGATTTCATCTAGATCATAAAAATATTCTAAAAGTTGCTCTACATTGTAGCCCAAACCTTTTAATAAAATTGTAACTGGAAATTTACGACGACGGTCAATTCGAACGTGAATTACGTCTTTTTGATCAAACTCAACATCTAACCATGAACCGCGGTATGGAATCACACGAGCCGAGTAAATTAATTTTCCAGAGGCATTGTTTTTTCCATGATCATGGTCAAAAAACACACCCGGAGATCTATGTAGCTGAGAAACAACGACGCGCTCAGTTCCGTTGATAATAAAAGAACCATTTGCTGTCATCAAAGGGATTTCACCTAAGTAGACTTCTTGTTCTTTAACATCACGTATACTGCGAGCTTCAGTTTCTTCATCAATATCAAAAACAATTAAACGAAGTGTAACTTTGATCGGAGCCGCGTAGGTCATTCCACGCTGACGACATTCATCAACGTCATATTTTGCTGGCTCTAAAGTGTAGCTAACAAATTCTAACGATGAAGTATTATTAAAATCAGAGATAGGAAATACAGATTTAAAAACACCATTTAAGCCATCAAGGCCGCGGCGATCTGGATCAGTTTCTCTTTGCAAAAATGATTCATATGATTTTTTTTGCAATTGGATAAGGTTGGGGATTTCAATAACTTGTTTATTCTTTGCGAAAGATTTTCGAATTCGCAGATTAGAGGCCGTAACGGGAGTCTTATTCATTCGTTCTCCTGAATTAGTGACTGTGCTAGTTACTATATAAATATAGTGATGCTTCGCTTCGGGGGGAAATCATCAAGACCCACATTAAATCTTAAAACACAAAATCAATTTAAAACTAAAAAACCACAGAGGCTATCAGACCACTGTGGTTAAAATTAAATAAAATTTTATTACTTGATAACGACTTTAGCGCCCGCAGTCTCAAGAGCTTTCTTGATTTTTTCTGCTTCTTCTTTAGTCGCGCCTTCTTTAACTGCTTTACCGCCAGCTTCAACTAAAGCTTTTGCTTCAGCTAAACCTAAACCAGTAATTGCACGAACTTCTTTAATTACGTTAATTTTGTTAGCTCCCGCTTCCATTAACATAACATCAAAAGCTGTTTTTTCTTCAACAGCAGCTGCAGCACCGCCACCAGCCATCATTACAGGAGCAGCAGCAGAAACGCCCCACTTCTCTTCTAATGTTTTTACTAGCTCAGCGATTTCTAAAACTGTTTTTGCTGATAATTCTGTTACTAATTGTTCGTTTGATAATGCCATTTAATAATCCTCCAATAAATAATAAGCCAAAGACTTATCTTATAATTATGTTTGTGGCGCAGCAGCTGATTCGTCAGCAGCAGGCGCATCGTTTTTAGTAGCGTACACATTTAAAACACGTGCTAATCGAGCCGATGGCTCTTTTAACAAACATAAGAATTGCGCGCGTAATTGATCCTTACTAGGTAATGTTGCCAAGAACTTGATTTTATTTGAATCAAGAGCATTGCCATCCATTATTCCAGTTTTGATCTTCAAAGCTTCAACATCTTTTCCAAAGTCTGCTAATGTTTTTGCAACCGCAATAACTTCACCAAAAGCAAAAACAATTGCATTTGTACCTGTCATTGTAGAATTAAAAGCACCATCAACAGCTGGATGATCTTTGAAAGCTCGTTTAGCTAAAGTATTTCGTACAACCTTCATCTCAGACTCAGCAGCGTGAAGCTTTTTACGTAACGAAGTTACTTGCTCAACTTTCATGCCCTTAAAGTCTACGATAAAGGCTCCTTTAGCTTTCGCAAATTTATCAACGATCACTTTAATGTCAGTATCTTTTTCAGCTCTTAACATGTCGGAACCTCCTTTCATTAGAATTAAGAACGTCGTCTCGAGTGGCTTTAAGGTTGTTGAAATTAACAACCTTAAATTTAGGTCTTTGCAGACACCAGCTTTCACTGACGTTCTAGTTAATCCCACCCTGTTTTGCAGAGTAGGTTTTTTAATTTACTCTTCGGATACGCCCATTGCTTGATTTGCATCAAGGGTAATACCTGGACCCATAGTAGAAGCTACAGAAACTGATCGAAAATAAACACCTTTAGATGTAGCTGGTTTTGCTTTCAAAACAGCCGCAATAAACATGTCAAAATTATCTTTCAATTTTTGAGCGCCCATTGATTTACGACCAATAGAAGCATGTACAATACCTGCTTTATCAACGCGAAAATCTAATTTACCTTTTTTCTCTGCAGCAACAGCTTCGCCAACATTCATAGTTACTGTTCCAACTTTAGGGTTGGGCATTAAACCACGAGGCCCTAGAACTTTTGCTACTTTTGACACTGTCGCCATCATATCTGGAGTTGCAATACACTTATCAAATGCAAGCCATCCCTCGTTGATTTTAGCAACTAGATCATCAGCACCAACAAAGTCAGCACCAGCATTTTTTGCTTCTGCTTCTTTTGGTCCTTTTGCGAATACTAATACACGTACAGTTTTACCAAGACCATGTGGCAATGCAATTGCACCACGTACTTGCTGATCAGACTGCTTAGGATCAACACCTAAACGAACAGCCACGTCGATTGATTCGTCAAATTTAGCTGGAGCTGTCTCGATAGCTAACTTTAAACCGTCTTCGAAAGAATATTTTTTTGTACCATCTACTTTTTTTGCAGATGCTTTAAATTTTTTTCCTGCCATATGTCCGCCTAGTCTTGTACTTCGATACCCATGCTCTTAGCAGTTCCAGCAACTTGAGACATTGCTGATTCCACTTTTACACAGTTCAAATCTGGCAACTTTGTAGTTGCGATTGTTTTGATTTGGTCTAACTTAATTTTACCGACCTTATCTTTTTGTGGCATCTTAGAACCTGATTCTAATTTCAATGCCTTCTTGATTAACGAAGATACCGGTGACGTCTTGGTGATGAAAGTAAACGAACGGTCTTGATAAACAGTAATAATGATCGGAACGATAGCGTCACCTAACGCTTGCGTCTTCGCATTAAACTGCTTACAGAATTCCATAATGTTTACCCCATGCTGTCCAAGTGCCGGTCCAACGGGAGGAGCTGGATTAGCTTTCCCTGCCGGTATCTGCAGCTTAATCATACCTGTTACTTTTTTTGCCATAGCCCACTTCCTGCAATAGGGTTAAATATTTTGCTAAATCCCCATGATTTAGCAAATTTATAAAAAATTAAAATTATGTTTTCTCTACTTGGGCAAAATCCAACTCAACAGGAGTCGGACGTCCAAATATTGTAACTAACACTTTTACTTTAGCTTTATCTTCATTAATGTCTTCAACAGTTCCGTTAAAACTACTAAAAGGACCATCAACAACCATAACTTGTTCGCCCACAGAAAAATTAGCTTTAGCCTTAGTTTTTTCGCCCAAACCAGCCATCTGCTGAGTTACACGCATCACCTCGTGAGCAGGAACCTCTGGTGGACGTGTTTTTGTACCACCAACGAAGCCTCCAACTTTTGAGGAGCTTTTTACTAAATGCCAAGTTTGGTCATTTAAGTTCATTTGAACAAAAATATATCCAGGGAAAAATTTTCTAGATTTAGTTGTTTTTTGACCCTTAACTAATTCAACAACGTTTTCAGCTGGAATTAGAATGTCGCCAAAATTCGCCTCTAGTTTATTAGAGCGAATTTTTTCTTCAATAGCCGATTTAGCCGTAGCTTCACAACCCGATTGAACGTTAACTATGTACCACTTTTTATCCATTGCTAACACTCCTACTTCATCAGTTGATTTAGGACAAATCCAGAAAACATATCAAAAAAACTTACGATCACACTTGAAATCAAAACCATAATCACAACAATAATTGTCATGCCCTTAGTATCCTTAAGAGGCGGCCAAACTATTTTTTTAACTTCAGCAATTACTTCATCAGCCCAAGTTAAAACTTTTTTATTAAATTGCATGTATGCAAATAAAATCAAAGCAATCGCAACTGGTAAACCATGGCGTAATAAATCGTAATCCATTGCTTTTGCAATAATACCAAAGGCTCCTGAAAAAACTCTTAAAAGAGTTGAAACAGTAAATCCAATTAGCGCCGCAAAAGAAATAAAAGTTATCGTAATTATTTTTGAATTTGCTTTATCCATTTACCAATCCCTTTAACATTTCAAAATTAAAATTTAAAAATAACAAATTATTTTTAAAAAAATGCACTCAGCTATTCATTTAAACTCATTTAATAGTTTAAATGGCAGGGCAGGAGGGATTCGAACCCACGACCTAACGATTTGGAGTCGTTCGCTCTACCGCTGGAGCTACTGCCCTTTAGCTTGATGCAAGACGCAGAATATAACTCTAAAAAGACAAAAGGGACAACGATTAAGTTATCCCTTGGCCTTGATTTTGAATTATCTTTTAATGCTGCGCGTTAATTATTCAACAATCTCAGTTACAACGCCAGCACCAACTGTACGACCGCCTTCACGAATTGCAAAACGTAATCCCATTTCCATAGCGATTGGCGTAATTAACTCAACGTTAACTTCGATTTTATCACCAGGCATTACCATTTCAGTTCCAGCTTTTAAAGTTACAACACCTGTAACGTCAGTTGTACGGAAGTAAAACTGTGGACGGTAGTTAGTAAAGAATGGAGTATGACGTCCACCTTCTTCTTTAGTAAGGATATATGCCTCACCTTTGAATTTTTTATGAGGCTTAACAGTTCCTGGCTTAGCTAAAACTTGTCCGCGCTCAACGTCTTCTTTTTTAGTACCACGCAATAAAACGCCGCAGTTATCGCCAGCTTGACCTTCATCAAGAAGCTTACGAAACATTTCAATACCTGTAACAGTAGTTTTTTGAGTTGGACGGATACCAATGATTTCGATCTCGTCATTTACTTTAACGATTCCGCGCTCAACACGACCTGTAACAACAGTTCCACGACCAGAAATAGAGAAAACGTCTTCAACTGGCATTAAGAATGTTTTATCGATAGCACGTGCTGGTTGTGGAATATAAGTATCACAAGCTTCCATCAATTTCATGATAGAAGGAGTTCCTAATGGACTTGTGTCGCCCTCTAAACCTAACTTAGCAGAACCTTGAACGATAGGGATCTCGTCACCAGGGAATTCGTATTTAGATAATAATTCGCGAATTTCCATTTCAACAAGTTCAAGTAATTCTTTGTCATCTACCATGTCACACTTGTTCATAAAAACAACAAGGGCCGGAACACCAACTTGGCGAGCAAGTAAAATATGTTCACGTGTTTGAGGCATAGGACCATCTGCTGCAGAAACAACAAGAATTCCGCCATCCATTTGCGCAGCACCTGTGATCATGTTTTTAACATAATCGGCATGTCCTGGACAATCAACGTGAGCATAGTGACGATTAGCAGTTTCATATTCAACGTGAGTTGTTGAAATAGTGATTCCACGCTCTTTCTCTTCAGGAGATTTATCAATTTGATCATAAGCCATGGCTTTACCGCCACCCAACTTAGATAAAGTTGTTGTGATCGCTGCTGTCAAAGTTGTTTTTCCATGATCGACGTGGCCAATAGTACCGATGTTCACATGGGGTTTATTTCTGTTAAATTTCTCTTTAGACATTATATCCTCCTGCGGAGATTGTTAATTTATTTTCATTCGTTATCAAAATTCTAAAACTCTATTTTCTAAAAAACAACCAAACCAATATTTCCAAATAATATTTCTATCAATTGGAGCCCGTGATCGGAGCCGAACCGACGACCTCACCCTTACCAAGGGTGTGCTCTACCACTGAGCTACACGGGCATTGCTGGCCGTTTTAGATCAGCATTTCGCCGTTCTTCAAAAGTAATTTGGAGCGGGGAACGGGTCTCGAACCCGCAACCCTCTGCTTGGAAGGCAGATACTCTAGCCAATTGAGCTACCCCCGCTCATTCAACAAACTCTTGCGACTGTACAGCTGTTATCCAACTGTGGCTAACCGAAACCTTCTTTGAGTTTAATAAAAAACAAAAAGATGGTGGGTAGGGAAGGATTCGAACCTTCGAAGACCGAAGTCAACAGATTTACAGTCTGTCCCCTTTAGCCACTCGGGCACCTACCCAAACAGATGCACACTCGCAAAAATTTGGAGCTGGTTATGGGACTCGAACCCGCAACCTGCTGATTACAAATCAGCTGCTCTACCAATTGAGCTAAACCAGCACTTTTGCCACATCAAACACGCCGAAATACATCGAAATGAAATTTATGACTTTGGTAACTTGAAATTTCTACTGGATTGACATGGCGAGGTCAAAATAAATTTAATGTGTGTGCTTCATTTTTTTTATAGTGCTTCAAATGTAGTCAATAATCTCAATATAATTACAATTTATTATTTAAACTCTACTTCTTTAAACTCCATTGCCTTTTTACTTCAGCAATTGCTAACGCTGCTGAAACAGATACGTTGTAACTGGCTCCAGCTGATGATTGTGGAATACAAATCAATTCATCACACACTTTTTCAGTGGTTGTACGAATACCTTTATCTTCAGCTCCTAAAACTAAAATTACTTTTTCTGGAAACTTAATATCATAAATTGTTTTTTCAGCCTTATGGTCTAGGCCATAAACCCAAAAACCAGCTTCTTTTAATGTTTCAAATGGCTTTTGAAACTGATTATTTCGATAGATTGGAACATGCTCGGCTCCGCCACATGCAACCTTATGCACAGTTGCCGTTAATCCAACAGCGCGATCATCGGGAATCATGACTCCATCAACGCCCATCAACCAACCCGTTCTTAAGACAGCACCTAAATTATGAGGGTCTTCTACTCCGTCAAGAGCAACGATTAAACCGTGATCGTCCCACGTTTTATTTTCGAAGCTAAATTCTAGATTTTCATTTGAGAACGCAATAGCTCCTTGATGAGAATGACACAATGGAAATAACGCAGCTTCTGGCTTTTCTTCTAACTTTATTTTTTTCTTGGTTGCGATATCTACTAGCTCGCGCAACTCAGCAGATGATTTCCAGTTGTTTTGGATTAAAATCGACTGAACTGAGGCTGGTCTTTTGTTTATTAACTCCATAATCGCATGAGTTCCTGCGACATGCCTCCAAGCTTTTGGAAATGCTAATTTGGGTTCACGCGGTCCTTTTGCTTCTAAATCTTTAAAACCGGATTGAGACTTATCTTTTCCAGTTGAGAAAGGCCTGGTATCGAAAGCACCGCTATTATTTTTATCGAAGGCCACTTCTTTTTTAACAGGAGATGCCCCTTTAGAACCTTGGCCACGTGTAAAATTTTTTACTGGTGATTTCTTAGGAGCAAAAGTGCGAGAATTTTTTGATTTTTTCATATGTATTTAACAACTTTCTAATATGTCTAATATTGTTTGTCGGGGGTTGTTCGATTTTAAAATCGCGCGCCCCACAACCAGTGCGTTAGCACCTGCTTTAATCGCTTCTTTTGGCGTCATTACTCTTTTTTGATCATGAGAGCCTTGCACACCTAATTCATTACTTAATAATCTTATTCCAGGGATAACTTTGAAAAAATTTTTTTGAGAAATAAATTCAAGCTCGTGCCCAGAGCAAACCAACCCCCGCAACCCCGATCGATAAACTAACTGTGAAAGACTTCGTACATGATTTTCGATCGACCACGAATGAAAATTTTCTGGCAGTGAAGATTTTTCCCAACTTGTTAAAATTGTTACTGCTAAAATTTTAAATGGTCGAATACGATTTAATTCAACTTCTAATTGAGACAACTTCGTTAAAGCCTCTAACCCGGCTAACGCATGAACTGTTACCAGCGTGGCCCCCGCATCAAAAGTGGCCCTTACAGCCGCTTCCATTGTTGAGGGAATATCGTAGTATTTGTTGTCTACAAAGACTGGCGCAATTTCTGCGAATTCGGTTACTATCGAGGCTCCGTATCTGTAGACTAAACGGGGCCCTAACTTAATTCCGCCAACTAAATCACCCACATGATCTAGAATTTTTTGAGCATCGTCTTTAGTATCGACATCCAAAGCTAGAATAAGTGGGTTTTTCAAAAAACTTACCATTTAAGTAATTCCGTTACTTTTTGCATGACTTCGCTTGGCTGCAATTTCGAAACTTCTTTAGTTTTTCGATTTACAACTTCGATTTGATTTGCATCAAACCCCTTGCGTCCAACAACGACTCGTACTGGAAAACCAATTAGGTCAGCATCTTTAAATTTAAATCCTGGACGCTCATCACGATCGTCAATAAAGACTTCGATTTTTTTTGCTTCAAGCTCTGCTGTTAATTTTTCAACATAAGCCGCAAGCTCTGCATCTTTAATATCTAATAAACAAATATGTACGTGAAACGGAGCAATTGCTAATGGCCAGATAATTCCATCTTGATCGTGACTTTGTTCAATGGCTGCTTGAACTGTACGAGATACCCCAATACCATAGCAACCCATTTCATAGAATTGCGATCTGCCATTTTTATCCAAAAATGTACCATTCATTTTTTGAGCGTACTTTTGACCTAGATAAAAAACGTGTCCCACTTCAATGCCTCTGTAGGATTTCAAAAGTCCATCTGATTCAGGACACTTATCGCCCTCTTTTGCCATTCGTAAATCAGCAAATTTTGTCACTTGAAAATCTTTTTCAAAATTTACATTTTTTAAATGAAAACCATCTTCATTTGCGCCAACTATAAAATTTCTTAACGGTTGAATGCCATTATCTGCATAGATTGGAATTTTTAAACCTACGGGACCACATGATCCAGGATGAGCCTTAGAAACCTCTAATACTTCTGCGTCTGTTAGCATCAACGGAGGATTGCTTAATTTTAAAATATTTTTAACTTTGATTGGATTTACTTCGTCACTGCCACGCAATAAAACTGCGAAGGCTTTAAGTGAAGTGTCTTTGGGATCAGTTCCTTCATTTGCACTAAAAAATAATGTCTTTACTAACTCATGAGCAGGAACTTGCGTAAATTTCTCTAGATCGGCAATTGTTTTTTGCCCCGGAGTTGAAAATTTTTCGATAGTCTTTGTTGCAACTTCTTTTGAAACATACGGAATGGCATCAATGGCTGGACAGACTTCGATATTTGCAGCGAAATTAGTTTTATCACTAACCAATAATGAATCTTCTCCGGCCTCAGCAAGCAATTGAAATTCGTGTGTCTGGCTGCCTCCGATATTACCGGCATCAGCCTCTACAATTCTAAACTGCAATCCTAAACGGTTAAAAATGCGCTCATAAGCTTGATACATTTGATCGTAAGCCTTAAGAGCAGAGGCCTGATCCATATCAAAACTGTACGCATCCTTCATAATAAATTCGCGACCACGCATTAACCCAAATCGCGGACGAATTTCATCGCGATATTTGGTTTGAATTTGGTAAATATTTTTTGGAAAGTCTCTCCATGATTTTAAATCATGACGAGCATAATCAACAACAGCCTCTTCATGAGTTGCGGCTAGACAAAATTCTTGATCATTACGATTTTTGAATTTTAAAAGCCCTGCTCCCATTTCGTTCCAACGATTTGTTTCGCTCCATAATTCTTTAGGATGAACCATGGGCATAAGAATTTCGACACAATTTACTTTTGCCAATTCTTCGCGAATAACATTTTCAAATTTACGAATTGCTCGAAGACCCATATGCCCATAGGTATGAATACCTGGTGCCAGCTTTTTAATAAATCCAGCACGCACAAGCAACTTATGCGATGGGATTTCTGCATCCGAAGGCGCTTCTTTTAGAGTGAATAAATGTGTTTGTGTCCATTTCATATATTGGCCTCGATCCCATAAGCTTTAATTTTTCTGTGTAAGTAACTACGCTCTAGTCCAATGGCTTCTGCTGTTTTAGATATGTTGCCACCGTTTTCTTGAATTTTTTTAATTAAGTATTCTTTTTCGAATTCAGCACGTGCTTCGCGAAAAGTTGACATATCTGCCAGCTCGGAATTTGAATTTGCAGATGATTCACGCTTATCGATAAGTCCTGCAAAACGTAAGTCATGCACATCAACAAAATCGGATGGTGTTAAAATATAAACTCGCTCGATAAAGTTTTTTAATTCACGTACGTTTGCGGACCATGAATGTTTTGTTAATAATTTCATACCTTGTTCAGATATCGTTTTCCGTAGCGAAGCCATTTGCTTTGCCGCCAAATCGCTAAAGTGAATAACCAGTGAATGGATATCTTCTGGACGATCGCGCAATGGAGGAACAACCATTTGATGCGGCAGTATCATTTTCTCTAATTCTGGATTTAGTCTTGAGTTCTTTTTTAACAATTCAATCGATAGGGATGATGTTAAAATAATGCGCGTCTCGGCAAGATGCTCTTCAGAGCTACCGAAGCGTTTAAACTTTTTGGTAGCCAAATACTGAACTAATTTTTCTTGCAACACGATTGGCATCTCTTCTATATGCTGAATCAACAAAGTCCCACCTTGAATTAATTCTATTTTCCCACGGCGCGTTTTGTCGATTCCAGGTAAAGCCCCTTTTTCGATACCAAACAATTCAATCTCGATTAAATCTTGAGGCAATGTCGAACAATTAATATCTGAAAATGGAGCACTGGCACGAGCACTCATATAATGAATGTTCTGTGAAACTAATTCGCGACCTGAACCAATTTCGCCTTGAATTAATATAACTGAAGATGTTTTTGCGAACTCAGTCACCTGAGTACGTACTTTGTTCATGGGTTCTGATTCGCCAACCAAAGCTATGCTTTTTCTGAGTTTATTCAATAAAGCATTTTTTTCGTCTTTTTCGGATTTAAGTTTATAAATATGGTCGATCGCTAAAGTGACTTTATCTAATGACAAGGGCTTTTCAATAAAGTCCCACGCGCCAATCTTAGTCGCTTTAACTGCTGTTTCAATCGTGCCATGACCCGAAATCATTACAAATGAGGTCTCTGGAAATTGTGGAACAGCTTGAGTTAGGACCTCTAATCCATCCATCTTTGGCATCCAAATATCTAAGAAACAAACATCAGGTTTAAATTCCTTAAGACATACTAAACCTGAAGGCCCATCTGGAGCGGCCAAAACTTCATAACCATCATCACGCAAACTTTCAGATAAAACTTCACGGATTGGAGCCTCATCATCAATGATTAGAATTTTAAATTTGTTTTTTTGAGCATGTAATTCCATATTTACAATATCCTTTATTAATTCAATTTTATATTTAATTACTTTCAAGAGGCATGACTGGTATTTCAATAAACATTCGTGTCCCTTTAGGGTTGTTTTCTAATGCTCTAATGACTCCATTATGATCTTCAATAATACTTTTAACAATTGGAAGGCCTAAGCCGGTTCCCTTCTCTTTAGTCGAGTAATAAGGCTCGAAAATTCGCCCCCTGTCACGCTGGTGTATTCCAACACCGTTATCAGCTATTGATATTTTAAGCACTCGGAATCGGGCGTTATACTCTGTTGAGATATTAACCTGAGGATTGACCTCTTTCTGAACTGCATCAATAGCATTTTCAACCAAATTTACTAAAACGCGCTTTATCTGTCCTGGATCAAACTTAAACTCAGGCAACGTGGCGTCATAGGAAACTTCAAAGTGAACATGGGGATGATTATCAATGTAAATTTGAATTGTGCTTTTAATCACATCGTTCATTTGAGCAGGTACAGGCTTAAGCTCTGGCAGCCGCGCAAACTGACTAAATTCATTTACCAAAATGCGCATATCATCAACCTGATTTACAATCATTCGAATCGAATCTTGAAAAGCAGGATCTTGAATTTGGGCTCCAAATTTTTTTGATATTCGCTCTGCAGCCAATCGAATTGGAGTCAGTGGATTTTTAATTTCATGAGCAATACGACGGGCTACTTCGGTCCAAGCTGCTGCTCGTTGCGCATTTACAATGGGGGTCATGTCATCGAATACCATGATCCGACCAATATCTTGCTGCTGTTCATTTTTTAAAATTGAAATATGGATTGATAACGGAATTGCCTCTTGATTTATTTGAATACGAATTTCTTTTTGCAAAGTTATTAAATTATTTTCCTGCATTGATTTAACGATACCGGAAAATAATTTATAGTTATCTTCACTCATACTTGCCCGAACATGCTTACCAATAAATTCAACAGGATCCTCCTGAAGAAGTTCTCCGGCGCGGCGATTCATGGTTGTTACGTGCCCATTCATATCAACTGAGATCACTCCAGCACTAACATTTTTCAATACGATTTCAACATATCTTGTGTATTGATTTAAATTTTTTAAAGTTTGCTGCAGTTCTAATTCAGAGGTTGAAAGGTTGCTGATCATTTGATTGAAGTTTCCAATAAGACTATTAATTTCTTCACTTCCCGATGAAATTTCTAAAGTCGAATAATCTCCGGCAGCAACTCGTTTTGTGGCTCGCCCCAATTGCACCAGCGGAATTGACAACTGCTTTGCTAAATAAAACCCGAACCATACTGCTGCGAATAAAATAACTAATGTCATTACGATCAACATGATGAAATAAATTGATTTTAAAGGGTATTCTACAAGTGAATTACTTTGAAATTCTTGATAGGCACCGACGATATCATCAAATTTGGATCCTGGAGTTAAGTTTAAAAACTTAGTTACAACAATAACACCCGAATTTGTTTTTTTGCTAACTGGAACCATTAAACGCAGAAGATTATAATCTCCAAAAATTTGAATCGTACTGGCTTCATCATGACTGACCAAGCCCCGCTGCAAGAATTCTAAATTTAATTGCGGAACAATATCTGAAACTAGTTCTGGATCTTGAGAAACTAAACGATCAGCCACTAAGCTGTCGTAGTATTCGACAGCATCTAATTTATATTGGGCACGAATTTGATCCAATTTTTCAGGGCGATTATTAACTGACGTCCTGTCAATTTGTTTAATTGAAAGCCTTGCGTATTCGTAACCACGTTTTTTTTCGTTTGCAATAAAGGTGTCGATAACTTCAGAGGCGTTTCTTAGCACTGATAACATACGCTGCGAAAACCATTTATCGAAACTGCTGTTTAGATAAAACACAGAAATAATGAATACTAATAAAGTTGGCACAACTGAAAAAGAAACAAATGAAGCAATAAGTTTTGATTTAAGGCTAGATCCAAAAACCTTGCTTCGCCTTTCGATAAATACTTTAACAACATTTCTAAAAATTAAAAATAACAAAAGTAAAACTAAAATTAAATTTACATTAACCAAACCGATAAAAAATAAAACATAGGAAGAAGGCAAATTTTGCCCTGAACGGAAAATATAGACTTCAATGCCAATTAAAAAAGCCAAAAGTATTGAAAGCGCAAAAATAGAAAGTATTTCACGTTTTCTTTTTTTGAGTTCTAGAAAACGCTCATTATTTAGATTTTTTTTATGCTTCTTTATGTTGGCAGACATTTAAAACTATATTGATTTGATTTCTTTCAGAAGTCCAATCATCTCAACAACGACTTGCGCCGCTTCGTAACCTTTATTACCGTGTTCACCACCAGCCCGCGCCAAAGCCTGAGCCTCGTTTTCTGTGGTTAATACACCAAAACCAACAGGCTTTTTATACTGAAGCATTAATTCTGAGCACCCACGTTCAACAGACTGGCAAACATAGTCATAATGAGAGGTTTCGCCACGAATTACAGCACCTAGCGCAACGGCTCCATCTATTTTTTTTGTGTCGAATAAGGCCTGAATTGCAATTGGGATTTCAATCGCTCCGGGAACTTTAATCGAAAAAATTTCGGCGCCAATTTCTTCTAAAAAATCAAAAGCGCCATCTTCTAGCTTCGTTGTGATCTCTTCATTGAATCGAGCGGTTACAACAGCAATACGTAATTGCTTTTCAACTTTAACAACTTTTTTTACTTTTTTGACAACTTTAGCTTTTTTCATTTTGATTCCTTCTGTAATCGATCAGATCCGCAATAGTTCCAATTTTAATGTTAAACTTTTTCGCAAAAACTTTAAGCTCTGGTAAACGTGCCATAGTTCCATCATCATTAATGACTTCGCAAATAACACTTGAAGGATTCAACTGGCATAAAAGTGCTAAATCAACGCTGGCTTCAGTATGGCCATTTCTACCAAGCACGCCTTCAGGATGGGCTCGCAGTGGGAAAACATGGCCTGGACAAATCACATCGCTAGGCGCAGCCGTTAATCGCGAAGCTACCTTGATTGTATGTGATCGATCTGCCGCAGAAATTCCTGTGGTTACACCTTCGCTGGCTTCGATACTGAAAGTAAATGCAGTATTTGTTGAGCTTTGATTATGCAAATCGGAACGCATCATCGGCAGTCTTAATTTTTCAACCTGCTGGGGAGACATTGCCAAGCAAATTAAACCACGCGCTTCTTTCGCTAAAAAATTAACAGCCTCGGGAGTAATAAAATCAGCGGCCAAAATAAGATCCCCTTCATTTTCGCGATCCTCATCGTCGACCATTATAACAAATCGCCCTAATTTAAAATCGGCTAAAATTTCTGAGATTGAATTCATTTTACAACCTTGACTTGGTTTGCACGCGATTGAATATATGCTTTAGCTAAGTAATCCGCTTCTATATTTAAAAATTCTTTTTCTTTATACTGTGTTAAATTTGTGGCGCTGATTGTTTCGGGAATCAAACAAACTTCTAAAAAATATTTTTGCTTCAATTTAAAATATTCATTCACAGTTAGGCTGACTCCATTCAAACAAATTGAACCTTTTTTCCAAAAAAAAGAACTAAACTGTTTTGGAATTTCAATTTGAATTTGCCAGCATTCACCTTGCTTGTAACTTTTAATTATCTGCGCTTGTGAATCAACATGTCCGGTTACTAAGTGGCCATGCACTCGCTGCCCGAACTGCAGCGAGCGTTCTAAGTTTAAAGATTTTTTTTTCCATAATTCAAATGTTGAACCTAAAACTTTTAAAGTTTCAGCACCTAAACAGAATTGAATTGTAGTTTTATCAAAGGCTTCAACGGTTAAGCAAACGCCATTCGTACAGATGCTATCGCCAATTTTTATATCTTTAAAAGCTTTGGGACGAGCTATAATGATGCGGACACTTTCTTTAAGTGAAGTCACTTTTAGGATTTTAGATTTTGTTTCGACAATTCCTGAAAACATGTGCCGGTTGTAGCACAGCTGCGGAGGTAATGTTAACAATAATTCAATTCAAATTCATGCAAGCAGACGTAACATATCCTGCATTTTTAATGGAATCCGCTGCACAAATATCCTGTCTTCGATTGGTTAGACGCAGACAATCGCCGGTGACATAGTCCATCTTATCTAAGGAGGCCAAAGCCAGTTGCACAAAAAGCGACAGCAAAGTAATTATAAACGCCTTCATAAAGCCTCATTTGAAATTTGGTGGCATTTTGCCAACGAAGCGATATTAGCAAAGGCTGTGCCGAGTTATGTTGCCGCCGAATGACTATGAGAATGCTAAGGCTTCGCCACAACCACTGGCGGAGCCACGAAGGAATGCAACTGCACCAAAGCTCCGGTGTTGATAGAGTCGTTTTCTTTAATATTTAAAACTTTGGCCTTAGACATTAAATTTCCAGCATCTTCGATTTCTACAATCCATGGATCGTTAACATCCGAAACAATCACAGAACCTGCCAAAATTGAACTTTCTCCGCAGGCTTGGCCGATCCATGTATGAACTTCGTTAAAAACTTTTAATTTATCACCTTTCTTTAATCCTAATTCGGCTCCGCCAAGAATTACGACATAGTTGTCGCGACTGTACATTATTCGTGTTGACCATTCTTGGCGAGGTTGCGCAAATAATAATTTTGCTAAATCTTGAGTCGCATTTTGCAATCCTTTTAAAATAACTTCCGCCATTCCTGTGACACGGTAAAATTCTGGCCCAATGTGGAAAATTCCTAAATCAATTCCAAATCCAACTTTATAATCTTTTTTAAATGCCTCGGAATTTGCGCTGGCGACTACTTGCTGTGTCCATGGATCTATCGCATGAAATGATAAATCCATTCTCATTTTATCCATTTTAAAATTGGCAGAGATCGGCACAACAGGCGCTATGGATTGATTAAATCCAAATTGCAAAGCCGCGCCGCTATAAGCTTCTAACGAATTAATTTTTCCAAATAAATAATGTTGTGGTTTTTCAATGAAACATGAAGATTCGCGATTCAAAAGAATTTCTTGCGATTTTAATTCTGGAAACCAAGCCTTCATTTGCACAATCGAATTATCTACAACAGATGTTTTTTGAACATGAAAGAAGTTTTGATCAGAGGCACCACTTAAAGAATTTGCCGAAGGATAAATATTTCGTTCAAAGAAATTATTCTTTTCAAAAAGAACCCCTGAGAACTGACTGCGTGCCACTTCTGAAAAGCTAAACCCTGAGTTATCTAAAAAAGTAGAAGCATCGAGTTGAACTAGTTTAATGTTCTTTTTTAATTGTCGCTGTTCAGCGACAGGTTGTTGGCATTGAGTATTTGCCATCATAAAAGTCGAAAATGCTAAAACGAGAACTGCTTTAATTATTAAGGCTGATTGTTTCATATGCATATCTCCATCTTAGTCTAGTTCGGCTTACTTAGGACTAGTCTAGAGCTTTTTTGGAAATATAGTTTTAAAATTCTGAAGTCAGATTTTTATGAAAACAAGTTCGACACAAAATTATTTATTTAAAAACTAAGGCCAGCCCCGCCGGACAAGGTTATAAAATAATGTATATCTTCTCGACTGGTCTCAAGTCCAGTGCGTGAATCAATTTGTACTTTGTCATATTTTAAATATTTGGCTCCACCACTGATACCAACCCGCCCAACAGATAAACCAACACCAGCTTCGCCGACGACTGCATTTTTATCCGATGGGTCAGCCCAGCGATAACCTGGGCCAACGAAGACCCGAAAAGCCCCACCATCAAAGGGTGCTGTTGCAATAAATCGAAGTGTCGAATCAAGACCTGTTAAGTCTTTATCGCCTGCAGAGCTGAAACGTTTAAAGCCCGCATTTCGTAAAGTTAGCCAATCTGTGAAATTAAGATTCACACCCAAAGTCATTTCTGTATAAGAGCGCGTGTTGTAAATTCCAGAAGAACCACCCACATCTATCGTAACAAGTGGCTTTTCTTTTTTTGAAACAGAATTGGGCTTTCGAGTTTTAACTTCAGCCGAAGCCAAATTGGAAAAAGAGAATGCAAATAAAAAGCTAATAAATACTATTTTCATATTTACTAGCTTAAACCTGCCTGACTAAGAATACGACTGTCCAACAGTCGGGTTTCGATTAATTAAAAACGACTTTATGTTCAAGTACATCTACATTAACGGTCGTATTTGGCTTTACCTCTTGAGCAATTAATTTTTTAGCCAGTGTATTTAGAATTTCAGTTTGAATTAAGCGTCTAAGTGGTCTTGCGCCATACACTGGATCAAATCCACGTTCACCCAAATAAGTTAATAACTTGTCTGAAAACTTTAATTCGATTTGCTTTTCTTTTAACCGTTTTGAAATATCAGAAAGTTGGATTTTAACAATTCCATTTAAACTTTCTTTATCTAACGACTTAAATTCAACAATTTCATCAATTCGATTTAAAAATTCAGGCCTAAAAAATTGTCTTAGAGCAGACTGAATCGATTCGCTACCCTGACTTGATCCTAGATTCGAAGTCATGACAATGATTGTGTTTTTAAAGTCAATCACCCGCCCCTGACTGTCTGTTAATCGACCGTCATCAAGCACTTGAAGTAATATGTTAAAAATATCAGAGTGCGCTTTTTCAATTTCATCAAACAAAACAACCGAATAGGGCTTACGTCGAATGGCTTCCGTTAACTGACCACCATCTTCAAAACCGACATATCCTGGAGGAGCTCCGATCAATCTAGAAACGGAATGTTTTTCCATGTATTCGCTCATATCAATTCGAACGATTGCAGATTCATCGTCGAATAAATAATTGGCTAAAGCTTTAACTGTTTCTGTTTTCCCAACGCCCGTTGGACCCACAAAAATAAAAGTTCCGATGGGTCTGTTTGGATCAGAAATTTCAGCCCGCGCACGCCGAATTGCGTCTGAAATCACCGTCATCGCATGATTTTGACCAATAACACTTTTTTGCATTTCTTCTTCCATGCGCAAAAGTTTTTGCGATTCGCTTTCAAGCATTTTTGAAACAGGAATTTTTGTCCATTTTGCGACAACTTCCGCAATATCTTCGGCATCTACTTTTTCTTTTAGTAAAGCGGAGGTATTGCTTTTAATTTTGTCTTCCAATTGTATTAATTTTTTTTCAAGCTCTGGCTGTTTACCATATTTTAACTGAGCAGCCTTTTCAAATTGAGCTTCTCTTTCCGCTTTTGAGATATCAACCTTTACAGCTTCAATATCAATTTTTACTTTTTTAACTTCATCAATAAAGCTGCGTTCAATTTTCCATTTTTCTTTTTGGTTTTGCGACGTTACTAACAAATCTTTTAAATCAGCTTCGATTTTTTTCTTGCGTTCGATCGATTGAGAATCGTTTTCTTTTTTCAAAGCTTCCAGCTCAATTTTAAAACTTAAAATTTTGCGATCAATTTCATCAATTTCTTCAGGAACGCTACGATTTTCTATTCCTAATTTACTTGCCGCTTCATCAATAAGATCAATCGCCTTATCGGGTAAGAACCGGTTAGTAATATAACGATGTGACAGCTTTGCTGCTGCGACCAAAGCCGCATCTGTAATTTGCACACCATGATGAACTTCATATTTTTCTTTTAATCCGCGCAATATCGTAACAGTTTCTTCCACGCTAGGCTCATCAACTTGAACAGTTTGAAAGCGTCTTTCTAAGGCGGCATCTTTTTCAATGTGCAGTCTATATTCATCTAATGTTGTTGCACCTACGCAGTGCAATTCACCACGAGCCAAAGCTGGTTTCAAAAGCTGACCTGCATCCATAGCGCCTTCGCCCTTACCTGCTCCAACTAATGTATGCAATTCATCGATAAATAAAATAATTTCGCCATTACTTGCCGTCACTTCTTTAATGACTGCTTTTAAACGGTCTTCAAATTCACCACGATATTTTGCGCCTGCGATAAGCGCACCGATATCTAATGACATTAATTTTTTTCCAACTAAATTTTCAGGAACATCTTGCTTAATTATTCGAATAGCCAGACCTTCAGCTATTGCAGTCTTTCCAACCCCGGGTTCACCTATTAATACTGGATTATTTTTTGTTCGGCGCGAAAGAACTTGAATGACCCGACGAATTTCTTCATCACGGCCAATGACAGGATCTAACTTACCGTTTTGTGCAAGCTCTGTTAAATCACGGGCATATTTTTTTAAAACTTCATATTGATTTTCTGGATCTTCATTTGTCACTTTTTTATTTCCTTTAATCTTTTTTAATGCGGCCATTATTTGATTAATTTCAATTTTTGATTGTTTAAAAAATTTCTGTACGTTGGAGTCATCGGCTTTCAACATCGCGATAAAAAAATGCTCGGTCGAAATTAATTCGTCCTTCATTAATTTTGCTTCGACTTCGGCTCCTTTAAAAATTTTCTGTAACCGATTGCTTGCATAAACCTGTTCCGCAGGTCTTTCTAATTTAGGCATTTGATTAATGGTTTGAGTTAAAGCCTTAATTACCTCTTTGGGTAAAACTTGGCATTCTTCAAGCAAACGCGGAACAAGTCCCTGATCTTGCTCGATAAGCTCAAGCAATAGATGTTCGGTTTCAACAACAGAGCTACGATTAGTTTCTGCTAATTTTGCAGCAGCTTGCATAGCTTCCTGACTTTTACGTGTCATTTTTTGCATATCTTGACTCATGGCTACCTCACTAATAAACATGAGCTTATAATAGGAATTGTCAATGATCCCAGACATAAATAAAAACCGTAAACCTGCAACCGAAAAATCGCCAAGGCGAATACGGCCGTCTATAAAAAAAGAAACAATTCTTGCCTCGGATTATAATAAATATATTTTACCTTTTTCTTGCGAAGAGTGTTCCCACTTCGCAAGTGAAACAACAACCTGCACTCTGGGTTTAAATACATTTCCGCACTTAAAGAGCACGCAACAAAAATCATATAACGTCAGTGGGCAAATGGCCCTTTGTCGCTTTCAAGAAATTGACTAGATCACGACTGGACACACGAATTAAGACGTGACGAGTGTCCTGGAAAGCAAGCCTGAAGCCCGATCTAGATTAACAAAACATTAAACAATTTTCCTATTTTCTATTCTTAGATCCTGTCAAGAAGAACAAATAAACCCCGATTAGTAATCATACAGAACAATCAGAAAGGCAGGATGTCTTTCAGAACACAAAATGTGTTCTCAATAACTATTTAGGAGGCTTCAAGGACGAAAATTACGGACGAAATAAGTTTTATGGAAGATACATTAGCCTGTTTGGCTCGGATGCCGAACAAAAAAACAAATCTCACGGAGGAAATTAATATGAATAACTTAAATAGTTAAAATGGAGTTTACAAATGGGAATGCGCGTAACAACAAATATTTCAGCAATTAATGCACAAAGAAATTTAATTGGTAACCAACGTCAAATGCAAAATTCAATGGCTCAGATGTCAAGTGGAAGCCGAATTAATAAGTCTGCAGATGATGCTGCTGGATTAGCAATTTCAGAAAATATGAAAGCACAAATTAAGTCATCGGCTCAAGCACGAAGAAATGCGAATGATGGTATTTCACTAGTACAAACGGCAGAGGGCGGATTAAGTGAAGTTTCAAACGTAGTCACAAGACTTCGTGAGTTAGGAATCCAAGCGGCTTCGGATACTATCGGAGATCGTGAAAGAGGTTTTGTCGATAAAGAGGTTCAACAATTAAAAACAGAGATGAATCGTATTGCTAATACGACCAGCTGGAACTCGACGAAACTAATTGATGGATCAACGCCAGCCTTTGATTTTCAAGTTGGCATGAATTCAACAGAAAATGACGTTATTACATTTAACGCCTCTGAGAATGCAGCGACACTGGAAGCCTTAGGAATGGCTGAAATGAGTTTTCTAACGAAAGAGGGCGCCAGATCATCATTAGGAATTCTTGATGAAGGACAAACTAGAATCAACGGAATGCGCGCCAACTTAGGTGCATTGCAAAATCGTTTAACAACGACGACTGATATCTTAGCGGTAACTGAAGAGAATTTATCGGCTGCAAATTCACGAATTCGTGATACTGATTTAGCTGCGGCTTCATCTGAGATGGCTCGTAACACTGTTCTTTTACAAGCGGGTACTGCAACGTTAGCTCAGGCTAATCAAACAAATCAGATGGCATTAAAACTTATTGGATAATATTATTAATAAGTTGTAAATATCGTCAAAATTATAAACACAAAAACAAAACCTTGAATGAAAATTCAGGGTTTTGTTTTTTTATGTCTATTTAATTTCTATTAAGTTCCCTCGACCTTCGACCGAAACTATAAGGGACACAACTTTGATTCCTATTATTTATAAAGAGGTTATATGAAAAAAATTATTGCCACATCACTTTTACTTTCTGCCGCACTTGGATTAACTCATTGTTCTGGCGGATCAGTTGAACACGGAAGCCTACTTGCAACTAACCCTTCGAATAGTGGGCAGACTGCTCCGGGTACAAACACTGGTACGGAGACACCCGGGACTTCTGACCCATTAGCTGGAGTTGACCTTCAAGGCCGAGTCGACAGTAAAGATTCTTTTAACAATGCGCTTACTTTTGATTTTGATAAAATTCGCGGCGAATTTATTATAATGCTACCCATGCCTTCCGGAGGAAATTTCTTTAGCCCTATGGGATCTTTTTCGAAATATCCAGACATTACGTTTTCTTCGCTAATTGATTCTGCAGGTCGCATCAAGTTTGCAGTTCGAATTCCCGTAAAATATATATTAAAAGGATCTTCTTTTTTACCTGCAGCAAGTTTACCTAATGGCGATGCCTTACCTGCTATGCCTGCAGGATATGGAGAACTTCCCAGCTTAGCTCTTAATTTTCCGCAAAGTAATAATACTCAAGTTACTTTGTACTTAGGAGTAAATGCGATTGGATTGTTTACGACATTGCCTGATAATGTAGCAATTCCTTTCGGGTTTCAACTAGCTATCAAAAATTCTGATAAATCTAAAACATATGGATTCTTGTCTTATATTCCTAAAAAAGGAACTTACGCGCCAGGCCTATTTATTTCTACGATCATATCACCAGCAGTAGCTCGCATTTTAGAAGACTATTTTCATTTGTAATCTAGACTTAAAGGCATAAAAATTCTTAACAGAATTATTTTTTTAAAATTTTATGAGAATTCTTGCCGACCTAATCAAAGCTGGTTACTCTGATTAGGTTTTCAAATTAAATAACTAAAAACTACGAGGTAATTTATGGCTAAGAAAAAGAAACCAGCAGCTAAAAAAGCTGTTAAAGCAGTTGCAAAAAAAGCAGCCCCTAAGGCAAAAAAAGCTGCAAAAAAACCAGCAGCTAAAAAAGCTGCTCCTAAAGCAAAAGCAAAAAAAGTTGTGAAAAAATCTGCTCCTAAAGCAAAAAAAGTTGCAAAGAAATCTGTTGCAAAAAAAGTTGTTAAAGCAGTTGCAAAAAAAGCAGCCCCTAAAGCAAAAAAAGTTGCAGCAATCAAACCTAAGAAATCATTAGCCGCTGAATTAGTTAGTGAGTTCGACGAAGATTCTGATTTAGATCTAATTATTGATATTGATGATGAAGATGCTTTATCAAACGCTGAACCTTTAGAAGATGAAGATGACTTTGAAGATCTTGAAGACGAAACAAAAGAAGAAGATCTAAATGAAGATTTAGAAGAAGATATGGAAGATGATACTTCTAAAAAAAATAAAGAAAAAGATGATTCTGGCGAAGACGATGACGAAGGTTACTTTTAATTTAAAAGCTTGATTTAAAACTTAAAAAGGAGAGCTCTTAGCTCTCCTTTTTTTTATTTAAAAAAATGCTATTTTATTCTATCAACGTATCTTAATTAAAAATAGCTTGGCTTAAATTGTTTTCCTGCGACGTTACTTTATTAACAATTTAAATTAATCTTTCATTGGCTTTGAGTGCACGGCATACTTTTCAAATTCTCCATATTCATGAAGTTTATTGTATAGCGTTTTAATTGTAATTCCTAACCCCTGAGCCGCTTGTGTTTTATTACCACCGTAATGTCCAAGCGCTTTTAAAATATATTTTTTCTCTAATTCATATAAAGGCACCGCTGGATCAAAATCCGCTCCATCGTCTTTTATGACAGGATGACGAATTGATTCTGGCAAATCATTTACCATAATCATATGCCCTTCAGATAGAATTTGTAATCGCTCGCAGGCATTTTGCAATTCACGAATATTTCCAGGCCATTCATATTTAATTAGAATTTGCATAGCCTCTTCATCAATCGTTTTTCCGCGATTCATAAAAGAATGAGAACCTGAATTTAAGAAGTAATTAACTAAAGCAGGAATATCTTCTTTACGTCGTCTTAATGGTGGAGCACTAACCACGATTGTATTAATACGATAAAATAAATCTTCACGAAAAGCTCCACGAACAACTTCTTGATCTAATTCGCGATTTGTAGCGCAAACCAAACGAATATCAACTTTGATAGCTTCTTTACCGCCAACTCGGAAAACCTCGCCCTCTTGAATAAAGCGTAGTAATTTTGCTTGGATTGATAAAGGCAATTCACCCACTTCATCTAAGAAAAGTGTTCCACCGTTAGCAGCTTCTGCTAAACCGATTTTTCGTGTGTAGGCTCCGGTAAAAGATCCCTTTTCATGTCCAAAAAGTTCAGACTCTAATAAAGTTTCGCGTAAGGCTCCGCAGTTGATAGCAACAAACGGTTTATTTCGACGTTGCGACTTATCATGTACGGCACGAGCAATTAATTCTTTACCCGTTCCAGATTCTCCAAGAACCAGTACATTGGCTTGAGATGGAGCCACACGCTCTATCATCTTCATTAACTGAGTCATAATGTCTGATTTGTAAATAATTGTTCTAGCCTCTGAGGCTATCTTTTGTTGAACCGCGGGAGCCCATGTGGGCATTTGAGGCTGGCCTGAAGAACTAGGTAAATGAGGCAAAGCTGAAGAATTTGAATCTGACATATTTAACACCTTTCAATGACGTGCTGTATGAGTAAGCAGTTGCTTAATCTCTGTTTGATACGCTGCGTTGAGTGCAATATAACCAAGGTCGTGTACAAATTGCAAGCAAAATATTGCATTGCGCTATATTTTTTATCTAGCCTTTATCTGTTTTTGAATTCGAAGGATACTAAAAATGTAGCAATTTCAATAGGATCATATGGAATTAAGCATTCATGATATAATACATAACTATCTAAAATTTAAAGAGAATATTGAATCTGCTGCAATTTTAACACTTAAGTCTTATGCTTTAGATTTAAGACAGGCATTTTTACCTGAAAACAATAATCAGATTACAAAACAAAAAACAGTTAAAACACACAGCGATCTGTGGGATCTAGCCAGACCAGCCCTAATTCGATGGGGAAATTTAAGCCTAGCTAGCCGAAATCGAAAAATTGCTACTCTTAAAAGCTTCTTTGGTTGGCTCTTCAATGAAAGCCTAACTGATAAAAACTACGCCGAACAATTAGTCTGCCCCAAGGTTCCTAAAAAAATTCCACACTTTTTATCTGTGGATGAGGCTATTTCAATACTGCATTTTTATGATAAAGAATTCGCTAAAAATGATTCCTTGAACGAACACACTTTACTTTTAAATAAAACGCTATTCTTACTTCTATATGGCGGCGGCTTACGCGTCAGCGAAGCGTGCAGTCTTCGATGGAAACAAATTCAATTTTCAGAAAAACGAATACTCATTAAAGGAAAAGGAAATAAAGAACGTTTTTGTATTCTTCCTGATTATAGTTTTCGTACGCTAAAGCAACTGCAAGCGATCAATGAGAAAAAAGAATTTGTCTTTGGAGAATCAGGCTTAAACACACGTACAGGTTATGAAATTATTCGCATGCTTGGAAAAAAAGTGGGCCTGCTGAATCCTTTACATCCTCACGCTTTACGCCACAGCTTTGCGACACACCTGCTAGCAAGTGGTGCAAACTTACGAACTTTGCAAACATTATTAGGACACGAAAGCCTACAGGCTACTGAAAAATACACGCACCTTAGCGTTGATCATTTGGCGCGTATCATGGAACAAACCCATCCTCTGACAAAACTTAAATTAGAAAGTTAAATAATTTTTACTGTTTTTTTCTTTTTCTTTAAGCCAGACAAAGTTAAATAAAAAATGGGCACGATAAATAATGTAAATGAAGTTGAAACAATCATTCCACCAATAATAACAAGCCCCATAGGACGCCTTGTTTCTATGCCCAAACTAGATCCAACAATTAACGGAATAGATGCGCAGACTGTCGCAACAGATGTCATCAAAATTGGCCTTAACCGCACCGGGCAGGCTTTCAGCAACGCGTCCGTTGTTGAAAGATTTTCTTCTTTCTGAATATGAGACGTAAATTCAACCAACATAATTGAATTTTTCTTCGCAATCCCCATTAAAACAATCAAACCAATAAAACTGAATAAATTTAATGAAATATTTGTAATAAAAAGAATTAATAAAGCGCCACTTAATGAAAATGGCAACGATACTAAAACTGAAATTGGATCAATAAAAGAATTAAATTGAACTGCTAATATCATATAGGCAACCATAATTCCTATAAGCAAAGCTAAACTTAAACTTTTAAAACTAGAACTAAATCCTGCCGAAGCACCTTCAAAATGAAACGAATAACCTAATGGCAAAATCTTTTCTGCAAACTCTTTTGCTTTAGATAAAACCGTACTTTGTGACTGACCTTCAATAATATTACCATAAATAGATACGGCTCTTTGGCGATTAATTCTGGTGATTGTACTTAAAGATTTTCTTTCTTCAGATTTAACTAGCTGCCCCAGCTGAATCATATTTCCAAAATTATTTCTAATATATAACTTCTTAACATCTTCTACAGATGAAATTTGCTCTTCTTTTACTTTAAAGCGAATATCATTTTGCTTACCATCGGATTCGAATGTTCCTTGGCGAAGGCCCGCAATGGCTGCTGTTAATACGTTTGAAATGGCTTCATCGCTAACACCCACTTTGGCCAATTTTTCACGATCAGGTACCAAATATAATTCAGGCAAACCCATTTTGTAATCGGTATCTAAATCAACCGCTAATTTTTCATCCTCTAACTTTTTTATAATCTCTTGGCCTTTATCATTTAACATAACTAAATCGGGACCGCGTAAGTTAAAAGCAACTGGGTTTAGCCTGCCTGTAGTCAGATTTCTAGCAGAAATATCGCGCATAGAAATTCTTAATCCTGATTTAAGATCTTTAGTTTTTTCACGAATTAGATTCATGATATCTTGATGTGATATTTTTCGATCACTTCGCTCAACCAGTGTAATCGGCATAAAAACTTGTCCAGGTCCTACTGAAACTAAATAACCTGAAATTTCTTTTATTGAATGAATAACTTCTTCGATAGGCTTAACTAAATTATTTGTTTCTTGCAGCGAAACTCCAGGCTTTGTCTGTGCTGTTAATATAATTAGATTTTGATCTTGCGGGGGTACAAACTCTTGTTTGATTTTATTAACTAAAAACAATGTTGCTACAAAAAAACTAATTGATCCAATAACTAGAAACCATCGCAATTTGAAACACTTTGTTAAAAGGCGACGATACCCATCAGAAAGTTTTTCAAAGACATGATCTAAATGGATTTCTAATTTTGATAGCTTTGGCTCTTCTTTTAACAAAGCAGCGGCTCTCATGGGAGTAATAGTTACGGCCTCTAATAATGAAATGAGTACAGCTGCAGACATCGTAATGCCAAACTGATAAAAGAATTTACCAACGACACCATCCATAAAAATTACGGGTAAAAACACAGCAAGAACAGCTAATGTTGAAGCAATTGCTGCTGGCAAAACTTCTTTTGATCCATCCAAGGCTGCTTGGTAAGAATTTTTTCCCATGCGATAATGTCTTACAATATTTTCAAGCAGCATAATCGCATCATCAACAACAATAGATATAGACAATGTTAGTGCCAACAACGTGAAAAGATTTAGCGTAAAGCCAGCAAAATACAATATAATCAGTGTTCCAAGAACCGAAGTCGGAATTGAAAATAAAATATTTAGCGCGGATTGAAAATTACCCAAAAACAAAAAGCAAACTAAAATTGTTATAATCGAAACAACCCATATTTTTTCTATTGCTAAATCGACTGTTGCTTTAGTTGATTTAGTAAAATTAACGTTCACACGATAATTAAATCCCTCTGGAAATTTACTTTTTAATTCATCTAACCTGTTAATTACCGAATCAGCTACGTTTACTTCATTGGCCCCGCGTTGTTTACGAATCTGCACGGTCACAGCTGTTTTATTATCGACGCGTGCAACCCTGCGAATGTCCGCCAATGCATCATCTACCGAGGCCACATCCTTAATTCTGAAAATACGGTCTTCGATAGCTTGTCCGCCCCGTTTTAAAATTCTTAGATTTGCAATTTGCTCAGGAGCTCTGGATTCACCTGAATAGCGTACGCGCACTTCGCGCTTGCCATCTATATACTGACCAGCTGCACTTTGTAATTGTTGCGTTTTTAATGCGTCAATAACATCACCAATTGTTAATTCGAATTTTTTTAATTTCTCTGCATCAATCCAAATTCGCAGATTGCGATCAGGGAAACCACTTAAACTAACTTCTCCGACTCCGGGTAAAAATTGAATTTGATCTACTAGGAAATCACTTGTGAATGAAATTAATTTTTTTAATTCGGCGTCGCCATATACTGAAATTGTTAATATTGGATCTTCTTCAGGATTTGATTTTTTAATAATCGCAGGGTCTACTCCTGTCGGTAAACGCAATTGACTTAATGCAGACTGCACTTCTTGCAGAGCTACATCTACGTTTCTATTAATATCAAATTCTAAAGTAATGCTAACAGAACCTTGCGAAGCCGTTGAACGCATTTCAGAAATACCTTCGACTGATAAAAGTCGATTTTCAACTATATCAATAATTTCACTTTCAACCACTTCAGGTGCGGCCCCAGGGTAGGCTATGGTTATATTCAAAATTGGAAAATTGACATCTGGCATTTGGCTAACGCCCAGTTTATTAAAACTGATGGCTCCAAATATAATCAATGAAAACATTAACACCCAAGCAAACACCGGTCTTTTTAATGAAATTTCTAATAGATTCATGAAGACATGGTATCTGGTTTATTAAAATTAGAAATTAAAAACCAGCATCAGCTGTTTTTATGTATTGCAGCACTAACGACACCATCGATTCAAAATAAGTATCTAAACAAATCTGAATATCTTCAATTTCCTGAAGCTTCTGATTTTCATTAATATTTACCTTAAGAAATGGGGTCATCCAACTCTCAATCGAGATTACACCTTGCTGATATAAAAATTTGATGCAGAAATGCAGCTTTAACAAGGGCAAATCAGTTGATGTCCCAATAGCACGAAGAGTATAACCTAAAAGATTAAATAAGAATTCTGAATTTGTATCGCCCTCTTGACTGACGCAGCCAGCGCAATGAACAGCAAATAATGCAAACTCTAATTTGTCATAGTCATTTCGAATCGCTTTAAAATCATCAATTAAAATGGCTTCGTTTAAAATTCGTAGTCGACCTTCATCGGATACATCTTTATATGTTAAAGTTACAAAATGACTGGGCTCTAAAATTCCACCACCAAATCGTTTTTTACTTCTTAAAGCTCCACGAGCAATAAAAGAGAACTTGGATCCTGAACTTGATAAAGCATGAATGATAAGATCTGATTCGCCGTATTTAATTTTCTTTAAAATGATAAAGCGATCTTGTTTTTCACTCATTGTACACTCACATTAGCCTACAGACCATACGGACTGTTTGCGAATATGCGCAACTGCATTTTCTATTTTCTTAACTAAATCTGCATCTTTCTGAAATGCCTTAATTGAAATCACAAATAATCCGCGTAATAATTTTTCGGATTCTGCTTCTTTCCACCAGTTTTTCCACGGATCTAAGTTCCAGAACGGAATTTGTGACGCAGTAAAACTGATATCCGTTGCTAATTGCAATTGATCTTGTATCGCTGAACCTGCAATATCTGGGAAATACAGCACAACACGATCATTTAAGCGGACTGGCAACGTTGCAAATTGCTCGTAATAAAAAATATTTTTATCGCCAAATTGTTTTTCGATAGGTTCAATACTTGCATTTTTTTTAAAGAAATTTGCGTTAAGTTCATCATTTAATTGCTTTAAATTTTGCAAGTACCCAATCAATGTTGGCGATTTAATTTTTTCGCCAAGAACAGATACAGATGTGTGTGCGGAAAATAAATTACTTCTTGAAATTAAAATAGAATATGGCTGCAAAAGCTCAATTTTGAAATTTTCTTCATGACATATTTGTAATGAAAAAATTCTTTTCTTAGAAAGCATTTGATGGATTTCCAGCGCTTGCTTTTCTTGAACAATAATTTCTCCGGTAATTTCATTTTCTGATGCCCAAATTACAAAGCAAGTATCTGGGCTTAAGTTTTCGATAAATTCGTACCATGATTGATTTTCTTGTTTTGCTTGAATTGTTGTTTGTGTTCGCAACCATTGTGGCATTAGATTTTCAATTAAACTTGAGCCATTTTTGCAAATTCCAATTTGCTCTTTATGAGATAAAAATTGCTGCAACCCAAGAGTTAAATCAAATGCAGCTAAACTTGGACTTTGATAAATTCGCAAGTTTACACTCTTATTAAACAGATCTTGCGCCAAGGTTTCATTTAATTTTTTATAGGTTTCTTGCACGTTATAGAATGACATATGCTTATTTCAAACTGAATTCTCAAATCAAGATAGCTGTGTCTTTGTTACCACGACCTATGTCTTGTTTTGAACATGATCCAATTTATTTTGCAACGGCTTAAATTTCGCGCTTTAATATAGTATATGAAAACACATTTTAAAAACAAAATTTTACAAGCCGCTTTTTTTTCAACTTTATTTTTACCAGCCAGTAGTTGGGCTTTATTTGAAGCCAGAGCTTCTTATGGATTACTTACTTCAAAACAAAATTTAAGTGATATCTGTACAGGATCTTGCGCTGCCGCTACGAATGCACCAGCGATTGTACCTTCTTACGGATTAGGCCTTGATGCCATTGTAAAACTGCCGTTGATTCCAATTGGTTTTGGAATGCGCTACGAAAAAATGGGCTTCTCTGCAAGCACTTCATCTATTGATGCAAAACTAGATTACACTCGAACATCTTTATTATTAAATTACCGACTCATTGATACCATTGTGCATTTTGGGCCAATCGCAACTTATGGATTATCACACACAGGCAGCCTAACAATGAACGAAGGCGGAGTAGCAAAAGTTGATTTATCTCCTAAAACAATAAGCTCTTACTCTATTGGGCTTGAGCTTGAAGTTAAGCCACTTATTGTTATACCCATAGTTGTTGGAGCCGAACTTGGATATATGAATATGCAATGGAAAGACGTTACAAATTCAATCGATGCAACAACCAAAAATGTCGATTTAAGTGGATCCTACATGAAAATATTTTTAGGAATTGATATCTAAAGTAAATTTAAGCGCATTAAAAAAAAGCCTAGTGGAAACTAGGCTTTTTTTTACGCGCTGCTTTACCAAAAGTGAGCTGGAACCTTTTTAGATTCCGGCTTTGTGGCGGTCTTGGTCGTCTAGTACTGAGGGGACTCCGCCTTTTAGGGCTGGGCGATATGCTAGGTGATTAATATCGTATGTGAAATTTGCACCGTTTAATCCTGGAGTTTGCCATTCAGGTCCAAGGCGAACTGCATCGACGGGACATGCCTCTTCACAAAAACCACAAAACACACATCGAAGCATATCAATTTCGTAGCTAATTGGATATTTTTCAACTTGAGCATCGGGATGTTCACTAGCTTTGATTGTAATACATTCTGCAGGGCAATTTGTTGCGCACAACATACATGCCGTACAACGAATAGAACCATCTTTTTTAACAGTTAAAACATGGTTGCCTTTAAATCTTGGAGAGTATTCATATTTCTCTTCAGGATAATTTAAAGTAATCATTTTCTTTTTATTAAAAAGATTCACCACTAAATGTTTCATGGTGATTCCTAAACCAATAGCAATACCAATTAAGTACCACTCTTTTGCTTCATCTTTTTGTTTAACTACAGACATTGTCTTATCTCCTACAAACGGCCACGATTAAAAACAAATTCATTTTTCTTACGCGATTCTAAATGCACTTGATCAGGACGTGAATTCTCTGCGACCAAAAGCTCTTGCTGACTTGGTAACTGAATTTTCAAATCTTGTCCGGCCATTAAAACTGCAGCTTCAGAAACTGTTAAGGCTTCGCTAATTACAGTTGTTACTTTTTTAATTTTCTGAGCAAGACCTTTGAAATTAATAAATGTTCCATCTTTTTCAATATATGTTTTCAACGGAATTGTAATGATTTTACAATTTCCTTTGTATTCTTTTAAAGTTGGATTTTTTCCAGAGGTCATAAATACTAAATTTTCAGCCGTAGTAAATAACTGCGTTTTTTGTTCTAAATCTGGATAAGCAAAAGTATTTTCAGGAGCCACAACAACTAAATGCTTAAGTTTTTTAGACTTTAAGCCTTCTTCTAATTGTGCCCAAGCCGATGTAACACCGTGCTTTTCTAAAACTTGTAACAACCCTTTGGTATTTGGATTTTTGTCTCCATGAATTAACAAACCATCAAAACTTTCAAAAGATTCTTTGTTGTTTACCCAATGAAAAATGTTTTTTGTTTTATATGTGTTAATAAATGTTGAAACAATGGCTTCGTACTCTTCAACTGTTTGTTGTCCTGTTAGAACTAAACCAATCTCATCTGCTTTTGCTGATTTTAATTTGATTCCAGCCTCTTTAGCGGCAGCTCCGGCATGCATTTCTGCACTCCATGATCCATTTTCAAATTTATAAGCTTTTGCTAATCGCGCTTCAGCATTTACAAATTTATACGTATTCCGACCTTCATCGCACATCCAATGACCATTAACATCTGCATTGAAAACTGGTTTAACTCGGAATAATCCTTCTTTGTTAAAATAAACTTTAACATTACAACCCGTCGAACATCCATTACAGACTGTTTGCGCTTCTTTCAAATACCAAACCCGTTGTTTAAAACGGAAGTCTTTTGATGTTAACGCGCCAACAGGGCAAATATCGACTGTATTTAAAGAATATTTATTGTCTAAAGGTTTTCCAGCATGCGTACCAATTTCAGCATGATCACCACGATTAAAAATTCCAAGTTCATTTGTTTTTGAAACCTCATCAGTGAATCGAACACAGCGTGAACACAAAATACATCGTTCAGAATCTAGAACAACTGTTGGGCCTAGATCGACAACTTTATGCTTCTTTTGTTTTTTCTCTGCCATTTCTGAATCGTACTGACCATACTCCATATACTGATCTTGCAGCCCGCATTCGCCCGCCTGATCGCACACAGGACAATCTAATGGATGATTTATCAAGTGAAAGTCTAGCCCCCACTTTACAGCATCTTTTACTTTGTCTGACGTATTATTAATAATCATACCTTCAGTAATTATTGTATTACATGCAATTTGAACACGTGGATTTCCAGCAATTTCCACCATACATAAACGACAAACACCCGCAACGCTAAGGCCTGGATGCCAGCAGTAATGCGCAATTCTCTGCGCATTTTGACTCATAGCTTCGATAATTGATGTGCCTGGCTTTACTTCCAGGGCTACGCCATTAATTGTGCATTTCAACATGTGAGTGTCCTTTGTAAGCTGTTCCTTTTACTTTTGATTTTCCTTCGCGCACAAAATATTCAAATTCATCGCGAAACTTTGGTACAAAACTTAATACAGGTAAAGCGGCCGCATCAGATAAAGCGCAAATCGTTTTGCCTTTCATATTGTCCGCTACTTTTAATAGTAATTCGATATCCTGCAAACGACCTTTTCCAGATAAAATCGAACGCGTAATTTTATCTAACCATCCCGTTCCTTCACGGCACGGTGTACACTGTCCACACGATTCATGGTGATAAAAATGCATCAAATTAGATAAACACTGAACCATACAATTTGAATCATCAATCACGATAATAGCTCCAGATCCTAACATCGTTCCCATTTGAGCTAAATTTTCATAATCTAAATTCGCACGTTCAGATTCTTCCGCAGTTAATACCGGAGCCGAAGATCCACCTGGAATAACAGCTTTTAATTTACGACCCGGCTTCATGCCGCCACCCAAACCATAAACCATATCTTTCAACGGAAATCCCAATGGCACTTCAAAATTACCAGGCTTCATTACATTTCCAGATAAAGAAAATAATTTTGTTCCAGCTGATTTTTCAGTTCCAAATTTTTTATAATGAGCAGCTCCATCACGAATCACATATTTAACAACTGCCAATGTTTCAACATTGTTAACAATTGTAGGTTTTTTTAAGTAGCCTTGAATCGCAGGAAATGGCGGCTTTAATTTTGGCTGCCCCTTAAGTCCTTCTAAAGAAGAAATCATTCCTGTTTCTTCTCCGCAGATGTAAGCGCCGGCTCCGCGATACACATCCATATCGTGATCAAAACCAGAACCTAAAATATTTTTACCCAAATAACCCGCTTTATAGGCTTCAGCAATTGCTGTCTCTAAAGTTGTAATGGATAGGTCATATTCTCCACGCACGTAAATATAAGATTTTTTTGAACCAATCGCATATCCAGAAATAATCATTCCTTCAATTAACTGATGAGGCGCTTTTTCCATCATCATACGATCTTTGAAAGTGCCCGGCTCGCCTTCGTCAGCATTACAAAGTAAATAACGGGGTTCATTATTTTTTGGTAAAAATCCCCATTTCATACCTGTCGAGAAACCTGCACCACCACGACCACGAAGTCCCGATGCTTTAACTTCATCGATGATTGCTTGAGGTTGCATTTTTAAAGCTTTTTCTAAATCAACATAGCCACCATTTTTTTTGTAGCCATCCATACCTTTAAATTCTGGTAAATGATAAAATTCAGAAAGATATTTAGTTTGTTGTGTAGTTTGTTGTGTATTTTGTTTTGCTTCCATTTGTTCCCCTTACTTCATCGTCCGCAATAAATTCATTGCTGACTCGGGAGTTAAATTTTCATAATATTTATCGCCAATTTGCATCATTGGAGCTGTTCCACAAGATCCTAAGCATTCTACTTCAGACACTGTAAATCTGCCGTCTTTAGTTACTTGATCTAAGTTGGTATTTAATTGTTCGCATAAATGCTGAGTCAATTCTTCGGCGCCGTTCAACATACATGATAAAGTTCGGCAAACTTGAACATGATATTTTCCAACATTTTTTTTGTTGTACATCGAATAAAACGTAAACACTTCATTGATCTGAGATTCTGGAATTTCCATGACTCGCGATAACTCTTGAATAACAGCCGGAGTAATAAAACCCTTATTTTCGCGTTGACCAATATACAAAGCCGGCAAAACTGCCGACTGTTTTGATTCAAATCTTTTAAGTTCATTCAGAACTTGTTGTTTGCCTTCAGAAGATAATTGAAACATGCCTTTATTTCCTTTTAATTAAATTAGCTTATCTATTCTCTGTTCGACCTTTGGTCGATTATCGATCTAGTTCGCCCGCAATAACATTCATACTTGCAACAGTTGCAATCGCATCTGCCAACATAGAACCTTTAACCACTTCTGGAAAAGATTGATAAATTGCAAAACAAGGTGGGCGAACTTTTAAACGATACGGATTTGCTGATCCATCACTGATTAAATAAAAACCCAATTCGCCATTTGCTGCTTCTGTCGCATCGTAAACTTCGCCGACCGGTGGTCTCAATCCTTTGATCACCAACATAAAGTGATTCATCAAACCTTCGATGTTTCCGTAAACGTCTTTTTTCTCTGGCAGAACAATATTTTTATCGCGAATAGTGTAATCACCTTTTGGTACACTTTTGCATGCTTGACGAAGAATTCGCACACTTTGGCGCATTTCTTCAATGCGTACTAAATAGCGGTCGTAAACGTCGCCAATAGCACCTACTGGAATATCAAAATCAAATTTTTCATAGCCATAATAAGGATTTGTACGACGTAAATCGATATTGACACCCGAAGCACGTAACAATGGTCCTGTATAACCCCAAGTTATCGCTTGTTCTTTTGAAACTGGGCAAACACCTTGTGTTCGTTTAATAAAAATTTTGCTATCAATAAAAAGCTTTGAAACTTCTTCGACACCATCACTGACTTCGTCACAAAACTTTAAAACACTTTCATACCATCCATCAGGCGCATCTTGAGCCATACCACCAACACGAGTCATTGAAACGGTTAAACGAGCTCCACAAAGTTTTTCAAATAAAGTATAAACTTTTTCACGGTACGTAAATAAATGAAAGAACGCAGTTAAGGCCCCTAAATCGACGCCACCTGTTCCAACTGAAACCGTGTGATCAATAATACGTGAAAGTTCGCACAAAATAATACGCATGTTTTTAGCACGATCAGGAATTTCAACTCCTAATAATCTTTCAACTGTTTTGCAATAGCCCACGTTATTCATTGGTGCAGAACAATAATTCAATCGATCTGTATAGGGAATAACCTGGTTATACGGATGAGTTTCTGCCATTTTTTCAAAACAACGATGTAAGTAGCCAATTTCGCAACCCGCGCGAATAATAGTTTCTCCGTCAAGTTCAGCCATCACACGTAATGTTCCATGCATCGCTGGATGAGAAGGTCCAATATTAATCGGCACAAAGCGACTGTCTAGTTGGTCACCGCGTTGTGTATCTGTGTTATCAAAACGAATAGGCATAACGGTATCACAATGTTGTTGTGCATCCGCTTCGTAATCTTTGCGCAATGGATGACCGACAAATTGTTCATGAGTTAAAATTTTTCTTAAATTTGGATGTCCGGTAAATTTAATACCGAACATATCAAAGGCTTCACGTTCAAACCAATCAGCACCTTTCCAAATTGTTGTTGCGGTACCGACAGCTTCGCCATCAGCTAGCTGTGCTTTAACGCGTAAACGGCGAAAGTCTTTTGAACTAAATAAGTGATAGACAACATCAAAACGCTTGGCACGCGTAGGATAATCAACCCCACAAACATCCATCAAAAAATTAAAATCGGCATATTCTTTTAGATAACGTAATAACGCGGGAACAACTTCTTTAGCACATTCAATAACATCATCACCAACTGGAGTTGTTAAAAATGAAACTTCCTGATCACCAAATTTATTTGCGATATCTTTTTTTAAAATCTCGAACGAAGTACTCATAAAGAAATCCCTGCCTTTGCAGTACCTTTTACTAATGGTGTTTTTTCCACTAATTGAACGGGATCATTTGCATTAGCTCTTTCCATAAATGGATATTTCCAATTATCTTTCCAAGGGCGAGGCGAACGATCCTTAATCATTTTTTGCAATGTCATCACGCCATCTAGAACAGCTTCTGGAGTTGGAGGACAACCTGGAACATAAACATCAACTGGAACAACTTTATCACAGCCCTGCAGCACATGGTAAGCACGGTAAAAACCGCCAGAACTTGCGCAAGCTCCCATTGAAATAACATATTTTGGCTCTAACATTTGTTGATAGATGCGCACCAAAATGGGTGCCATTTTTTCAGTAATTGTTCCAGCAACTAAAAGTAGATCTGCTTGACGCGGAGAAAATCGAACTACTTCGGCACCGAAACGGGCTAAGTCATATTTAGGTCCCATCACACTCATCAATTCAATACCGCAACAAGCTGTCCCATAAGGAAGTGGCCATAAAGAATTTCTTTGCCCCCATGCAACTAGGGCATCCAGCTTTGTCGTCAACGCAAATGAACGCGACATGTCGTCGGCGGTTTGCGTCGTTAAAGCAGAATCGACTGCAGAATCTTTTGATCCAGTCATATAAATATCTCCTTAGAAGAAATGTCGTTTAAGACATAAGGCTTTCTCAATTCATTTTCATTCAGATTCTTGCAAAAAACACAAATGATGACAACGAGATAACTGCGTTGTGGGGGTCTGACAGAAATCTTTCAACGCGAATGCTCTGTATGCTAATTTTATTTGGAGAAGTGCCACTTTAGTACCTAGACTTTTGGTCATCAACACGGAGGGGATATGAAAAAAATTAACGGAAAAATACTACTCGGACTAATCGTACTAGCATCGAGTGCAGTTCATGCAAACGATATGCTGGTAAAATTGGCATCACCAGTATCTACGCAAAAAACAGCGCGAATGATGGCTATGAATGGCCTTAAAACGGAAGTTTTATCTGACAGCTGGGTTCGCGTTCAAGGAAATATAGAAACAACATCTTTTAAAGGTTTCATGGAAAGCGGTTCTGTTGAATACGTTCAACCGAATTTTAAATTCAGAGCTTTAGAAAACCCAACATTAGCAAAGCTAAAGCAAAATGCGCAAATCCAAAAATATTTGCTTTCTTTAGAAACAGCAGCTCCTGCAGTTAAAGATAATCCAGAAATTCCAAATGCTCCAACAGCAACAACTGGCGCTGATCCATTATATTCTAAACAATGGGGAATGAATGAAATCGGCACAACTGCCGCTTGGAATATCAATCGCGGAACAAATAAAGTAATTGTCGCTGTCATTGACACAGGCGTTGATTATACACATGAGGATCTAATTCCGAACATGTGGAGAAATCCAAATGAAATCGCAAACAACGGAATCGATGACGATAACAATGGCTACATTGATGACGTTATAGGTTGGGATTTTTTATCCAACGACAACAAACCTTATGACTTGGCTGCAGCTAGCATGAGTGATTTGTTAAACGGCGGAAACCCAGGCCATGGAACACACTGTGCTGGAAATGTCGCTGCTGCGGGTATCAATGGAAAAGGAATTTCCGGCGTAGCACCAAATGCTCAAATCATGACTTTACGCTTTATCGGTAACGAAGGTGGTTCAACTTCGGATGCGATAAAAGCAATTAAATACGCTGTTGATAATGGAGCAAAAGTTTTATCAAACTCTTGGGGTTCTGAAGGCGATGACCCAGAAGACGCTGGCAATAACAAAGCTTTAAAAGAAATTATTCAGTACGCTCAAGATCATGACGTATTATTTATCGCTGCGGCCGGCAATGGTCACTCTGGTGTAGGCTATGATAATGATTCAGATGCTAAACCGGGTGTGCCCGCTAGTTATGACAACGACAACATCATTTCCGTTGCTGCTGTTGACGTGAATAATAAATTAGGAGCTTTTTCTAACTGGGGCGCTAAAACAGTAGATATCGCGGCACCGGGCGTGAAAGTTTTCTCGACAACAGTTACTGGAAAATATTCTGACTCGGTAATTCCATTATTAGGCGCTAACTGGGATGGCACATCTATGGCGTGTCCGCACGTTGCTGGCGCTGCTGCATTGTACTGGTCGACTCACCCTGAAAAAACATACGCACAAGTTAAGGCTGCAATTTTAAATTCAGCGGTCCGAATTCCAGCAACAGAAGGAAAAATGACTTCTAATGGAAAATTAAACGTTGAAAATTTAATGAAATACTAAATTTAAAATTATTTAGCATAGAAAACTTTTTCTAAATTTTTTTAAACTTTAAAGCAAGCTAGGCAACTAGCTTGCTTTTTTTTATTTTCGGCACTGACTAAATTGTTATCCGTCTTATTTCGAAACGTGCATCAGCAAGACATGTCAAAAAAAAAGACGATTATCTTGCAAGGTATTGAAGTTACTCACTTCTTTTAATGAATCTTATTTAATTTTAAAAAAAATGATCAATAAAATGCAACTCAGAACCTATATCTTTAATATAGCTAGGTATTAGAATTGCTTTGTAATCAAGTAGGACAAGGGAGCGAAATTGGAAAAACTGATCTACGAAATAAGACCTTATTTTTACGGACTCACTTCAATCTATGCGCTGTTTTTAGCTAAGCAGTCATTTTTAATGATTGTCTCTGGAATTATTTTGGCAGTCTGTTGCTACATTGTTTTAAACCGACGATCTGAATATCGATCACAAATAGCATTGCTAAATCGAAAAGCTGAACAGTTTAAAAAAAGATAATAATTTAACCAGCACCAAGTGGAGTAAAATCCACTTGCACGACTTCATCCGCAGCAGGAATAGACACACCATGAAATTTAATAAAATAATTTTTCACATTGCTTGAGTCTAATTCGGTATCTAGTGTCCATCCGTTATTAGCCTCTTCCGTAATTGCTCGACCACCAACAAAAACTTTAATGGTGGCCTTATTCGGCTCAGATTTTAATCGAAAAGCAGTTAACATACTAATTACCCGCGATTTGA
Source organism: Pseudobdellovibrio sp. (assembly GCA_049301055.1). GTDB lineage: Bacteria > Bdellovibrionota > Bdellovibrionia > Bdellovibrionales > Bdellovibrionaceae > Pseudobdellovibrio. Next base: position 75,298 of record JBAQKN010000026.1, read on the forward strand.
TATTAGAAACAGCCACTGCCAAATCTGCTGCGCAAATTGATTCTTTAATTCCACCCGATGCATCAACTAATCGCATATAGCTTTCTCCGATGGAAACTTGACCACCTAAATTATCGCAACTTTGATTTTGCAAACTTCCAATATAGTTTGCAATCCAAGCACGACCACCCTCTTTAAAATTTGGCTTTAGTTGATTTAAATAATTAATAAAATCATTTGAAGTGCCTGATCCAAATTCACTACTTTGATCATTTTCATCACCTAGAAAAATTATTGAAAACAATGCATCAGCTCGCAAAAATCCTGTAGCATTAGCTGATGCATAAGCTCCTGTTGTAAAAACCATTGCATCAAGTCCACGCTCTAAATCCGAACCAGATTCGCCAACAAGCAAACGATTACTTAATAAATTAATATTACTACTCGTTAAATACTTCGGAGTTCCTAAAATCTGTCGTGTCATTGGGTACCTAGTGGAATCCGCGGACATTGTTGTACTTGTAACAGCCACATGGTAATCCATTTTTAAAGAATTCAATGCGGTAATCATCTCTGGCACATGTGCAGCCAAACGCTGCTGATACTGAGTCATCGATTTTGAATTGTCGATAACAAATAATATATCAACTTTGTTATTTCTTGTTATAACCTGTCCGAACGAATCTTGCGTTGAAGGCAAAGCAAAACTTGTTGCTTTATTACTACAGCCAAACTGTAATAAACATATCAGTCCTAAAATAACTAAGTTAAATTTATTTATAATTAATTTTTTAGTCATTTCAAATCCTTATGTTTAAGCTGCTTTTTTTGTTAACTTACTAATAGATTCTTTTGCTTGAGCTGTAATATTTAAAAATTGCATTCCATATTTATTTCCGAACTTGCTAGCCACCTTACATACAGCATTAAAAGCAGGGACCTGATCACTTGGGCTAAAATGTAAGTACACTTCGCTATCTATTGCAAAATCTGCATGTTCAATAACTAAACCTGCACCACCTGCACTAATTTCAAAGCTATGGGCTGTAAATAATTTTTTTCGATTATGTAAAACCAATGAACTTACATATTCAACACGCGCGTGACGACGGCGGAAAAAAACTTCGCTACTTGAATCTGGCGGTAAACTTTGAAAAATTTCTCTGATCTGGTCAGGTTTAAATTCAGGAATTTCTGCTAATCGTTTCCAAGATTCAAGACCACGCTTCCAAACGAAATCAAATTCAAACAAAGTCTTACTTTGTAACATTTGAATCATTTCAACTTGCGAAAAAGGTCCATAGTTATTATTTTGCTTTAAGATATACCACGCACGATCTTTAACTGGATCTTGAGATTCCTTCAGCGGTTTTTTATCTACAATAATTGGGTTAGCAAAACTTTTATTAAATAATTCTGTTAATAGTGGATATTCTAAAAGCAGAATCCAATCCTCTGTCTTCTGATCATACAAGTAATCATTCCAGGCAATTTCTTTATTCGTTAACTTCGCGGAAACTTCGGCAAAGGACCATGGACCTTTTTGAACACCGTTGTGAGCCACATAAAATTTTTCCATAAAAACCTCATTTAATTAAGTACCTTTAGTTTTCGGACTAAATACGGACTGCCTTAAATGTGTTTTAGAGTGTGCAACTTTTTGACAAAAACAAGATCAATTAAATCAAGACTAAAGTCCTACTGCATGCTTCCACTCGGAATTGGGTAAAATTATTTTTCGCTCTGCTAAATCAAAAAATGCCATTGTCATTTTTAACTCGCTTGCAATATCGCCATTTTCTTTAATCATTTTTTGCAACAAGTAACAGATCTTACCTTCATATGAGATTAGCTCTAACGTTATGGTAATCATTTCACGCAACTTAACTTCTTTTATAAATTTCAAATTTATTTCTAAGATCACTGGGCCCTTAGCAGTCTCTTGAACTTTTTTATAGCCATATCCACGATCGGTTATAATTTCCCAACGAGCTTCTTCAAACAATGCTAGATAATTTGCGTTGTTCACGTGCCCGTATGAATCTAGATGATGTTCTCGTATTAAAACTTTATATTCTGAATTCATTATTTTAAAGCCTCTCGTATATAGGCCGAAGCCTGATCCATTATCCACACCACAAAAGCAATCACCACAATAATTGTACCGACCTCATGCCACATCGCTTGTCCTTGGTACTTAATAAGCATAGTGCCGATTCCACCGCCGCCCACCAAGCCTATGATCGTAGCCATCCGAACATTTATATCCCAACGATAAACAGTAAATGAAATATAAGGAAGAATAACTTGCGGAACTATTGCATACCAAATTGTTTGCAATTTATTAGCTCCACAGGACTGAACACCTTCGATGGGTCCATCAGAAACAGTTTCAACCATTTCGGAATACTGTTTTGTTAATGAAGCAATGGAATGAATCATTAACGCAAGCATTCCTGCAAAGGGTCCAATCCCCACCCAAACTGAAAAAATAATTGCCCATACTAAGGCTTCAATCGAACGCGTTACATTCATTACTGTTCTTAAAATTAAATAAATAGAATATGCAAAAGTTCCCTGCATCACATTTTTTGCTGACATAAAACTTAATACAAATGCAAAAGGAATTGCTAATATCGTAGCCATAAAAGCCATAAAAATGGTTTCTATAATATTTAACACTGCTGCAGGCAAAAGTTGCCAATTAGGGGTGAATAAGCCAGCAAACAATCTTTGCGCGCCAGCAAAACCATCTTCATCTAATAATTCTGCAAACGAAAATTTAGTCTTAACAAATCCAACTGCAAACAAAACGGCAATCAAGACAAATAATTGCAAGCCCCAAAAAGTTTTATACCATGCCTTTGCTTCGGTCTTTGCTTTTTCAAAACTAGATTCAAAAAGATTCTGTCCTAATGTTTTAACTCCAGCCGCATTTAGAATATGACTTAATAAAGCGCCCAATATCATCGCGCCCAAAAATAAACTTGCAACAAGTGGTAAATTCAACAACTGATCTGCAGTAGGATTTAAAACAACACTCAGTAGAATTGAAATAAAAACTGCAACAGAAAAACCATCAAGCATTGATCTTCGAATAATATTACTTTTCATAACTCAAACCTCCTTTAATTAAAGACTTAATAAAACTTTGCTCTTTAATTAATATGAACCTCTTTAGCACCTTCACCATATATTTTTTCAAACCAAGCCTCATCAATATTTTTTGGATCGCCTTCATACACAAGCTCGCCATCCTTAAGCGCAATGACTCGCGATGCGTACTGACGCACCAAAGATAAAAAATGCAAATTACAGATTATGGTAATACCAAACTCTTGGTTTACTTTTCGCAAGTAATCCATCACCACATGGCAGGTAGCTGGATCTAATGAAGCCACCGGCTCATCTGCTAGTAAAACTTCAGGCCCCTGAGTTAGCGCACGAGCAATTGCCACGCGCTGCTGCTGCCCCCCAGAAAGCTGATCTACGCGGATATGAGCCTTATCTGCTATACCTACTAACTTTAAATACTTCATGGCATCAAACTTATCTTGATCAGAAAACATTCCTAATAAACTTTTAAAAGTCGAGATACGCGAAAGCTTCCCAACAAGCACATTCCCTAAGACTGTTTGCCGTGGAATTAAATTAAAATGTTGAAAGATCATTCCTATTTTGCTTCGCAATAAGCGAATCTGCTTTGCCGTTTTTAATTTTGCGCAGTCTTCGCCCATAAATAAAATTTCTCCGCTAGTGGGGTCATGAAGCCGATTAATACATCGCAAAAGTGTTGATTTACCAGAACCACTTAACCCGATCACAACTAAGAATTCACCTTTTTTTACATCAAAACTAATTCCTTTAAGTGCTTTAATTCCATTGGGATAAGTTTTTTGTAAATTCCTAATTTTTAAAATTGGCTCGTCCATAACAACCTCCGAAAGGAATTATTTTACTTAAAGTCTGAAGCTTCTTTACCTAAAGTCTTTAGCATAGCACGTACCAAATCATAATCCGCATCCGTTGCTAACTGCAATTCTGTAACACCATAAATTGCATTAAACGCCTCTTTACCTTCGGCCGTCGAAACAAAACTAAGCATTGCTGCGGCAATCTGCTTTTTCATTTCTTCTGGCATCTCTTTTCTAAAAATAATTGGGTCATTTGGAATGGGTTCAGATAATGATATTATAGAAACTTTTTTTTCAATATCTGGGTACTGAGTCAAAACTAATCGACGCGCATCTTCAATATGATCGTTGCCATTTTTATCTTTTGAAGGAGCCGAATAAAAAGTAGCCCCCGCATCAACTTGCCCCTGATAAACCATCGACACCACATTGTCGTGCTTTTGAGCGAACATTATTTCCTTGGGTTCAATTTTTTTATCTTTTAAAGTTTTTAAAGGTAACAAATACCCAGAAGTTGACGAGGCATCAACAAAAGCTATTTTTTTTCCAGCTAAGTCTTCTATTTTTTTAATTTTACCATTGGTTTTTGCAATAAATTGAGATTGATAAGTTGCTGAACCATTTCGAATTACAATTAATCGTGCTTCGACTTGATATTTATCATGTGCCAACATGTAACCAAATGTATTTATAGCTGCAACATCCGCACGCTTAGTTCCAAATGCCTCTACGATGGCTACAAACGACTGAGGAATCGTTACATCGTACTTATAGGGTGTTACTTTTTCCAAGTAGTCTTTAAATTTTTTAGAGTTATCTTCAATAATTTTAGAATCTATAGATGGAACAAAATGTAATTTAATAGGGTTTTTTTCAGAGCCAAGCTCTGCAGTATTCTTTGTACAGCCCAAGAAAATATTCACAACCGCTAGAATGGAAAAAACAACAGTCGTTATAGCAATTTTTTTCAAAATTTTCCTTTGCAAATTATTTTACCTACAAAACTAAAACCCGGAACGAAGTTAACAAAAGACATCCCTGTTTTCCAAGAAAAGACTTTTCTTTTTTTGGTAAGACAGGGATACTCTGCTTGATGGCTATAAATATGATCGATAATTCATCAAAGCTTAATGAAATCCTAAAAATCGCTAAAGAAATGGGTGATCAGAACTTACGCATGCTAGTGGTTTTCGATCTGGATTCTACGCTGTTTAACGTTAGCACACGGACGCAAAAAATTTTGCAGGAATTTGCTGAACTTCATGATTTAGATAATTTAAAAAACGTTGAAATTTTAATAAGCGACTGGGGTGTGAAAGAAGCCGTGCTGCGTAGCGGATACCATCATGAAACACACACCGAAATTCTTGGAAAATTAAAAGATTTTTGGTTTGAACGTTTTTTTTCAAACAGCTATTTACATTATGATGTTCCCTATGCCGGAGCGATTGAATTTGTACAGTCGCTTGCTGATGCAAAAGTTGATATCATGTATCTAACTGGCCGAGACCAATATAGAATGGGAAAAGGCACCAAAGAGGTATTACTTAAATGGGGCTTTCCTTTGGAAGAAAGATATCTTTTTTTAAAACCAAATAAGTCCATGGACGATGAACTTTATAAAAGAGATTGGTTTCTTAAACTAGATCGAATGATTTATAAAAAAATCTATTTATTTGAAAATGAACCCGTCAATGTAAATGCGATATTAGAACATTGCCCTGATGTTGAGGTTATTTTTTTAGATACAACACATGCTCGTAAACAAACTGTAACTGCGCCGATAGCACGCATCAAAAACTTTAGAAGGTAAACCTATGTTAACTTTAGTTGCGACACCCATTGGACGCTACGATGAAATTACTTTGCGTGCTATTGAACTTTTGAAAAGTGCAGATATCTTAATTTGTGAATCTACCAAAGAAACTTCGAAGCTGTTAAAACATTTTGAAATTAAAGCAAAAAAATATGAAGTCCTTGATGAACACAGTACACCTGAAGATTTAAAAGCCTTAGTTGAAATGTGTGCTACTCAAAATGTTTGTTTAGTTTCTGACTGCGGTACTCCGGCTTTTTGCGATCCAGGAAATAATTTAATCTTGCTATGCCGCCAAAAAAATATTCCTGTTGCTACAGCCTTAGGCGCATCTTCATTAATGGGAATTTTATCCTTAAGTTCAGAACGCATTAAGCGTTTTCAGTTCATAGGCTTTTTACCTGCAGAAAATGTAGCCCGAGAAAAAGAATGGTCCTTGGTAAAGAAAATTAAAGAGCCTTTTGTTTTAATGGATACACCTTATCGATTAAAAAAACTTCTTGAAGAATGCAAAACTCATTTGCCTGACCGTAAAATGCTACTTGCATTAAATTTGTCTCAGGATAATGAAATGATTTTAGAGGGCTCACCCAAAAGTATTCATTCAAAATTAAAATTAGAAAAAGCTGAATTTATGATTTTAATTTATTCTGCTTAAAGGTCGTTTGATGATTTCATTACCCATTGATTCACATCTACCACAAATCCTAGAGCACTTTAAAGCTTATAAAAACTTAATTTTAAAAGCGTCTCCTGGTTCTGGCAAAACAACGCGAATTCCAGCGGCTTTATTTCATCACTATAAAATTTCTAAGAAAAAAATAATTGTTCTAGTTCCTAAAAGAATTGCGGCTGTTAGCGCTGCAGATCGTATTGCAGAAGAAAATAATTGGACCCTTGGTCAGGAAGTTGGCTATCACGTTCGCTTCGAACCGATGTTAAATGAAAACACCACGCTTATTTTTATGACCGAAGGCTTATTCATTAAGAAGGCTTCTGAAAATTCATTTTGGAGTACCATTGGGGTCTTAATATTTGATGAATTTCATGAACGGTCTTCGCTAACAGACATGGCCTTGGGGCTTGCCGTCGAAAAACAAATGCTAGACTGTGAAAACTTAAAACTAATAGTAATGTCAGCTACTTTAAATTCAAAAGCGCTTGAATCCTATTTGCCAGATCACCAATCGATCGAAATAGAAGCGCCCCCCTTTGCACTAGAAGTAATTTATTCGACAAAACCGCAGCGTCTAGTTTGTGATAATGAATTTTACAATCAATTAACAAATACAACTTTACAAGCTTGGGCCAATGGCAAAAAAGATGTCTTAATATTCTTGCCCGGTTTTGGTGAAATTCGAAAAGCAGAAAGTAACTTAAGTAAAAAATTGCCCTCGGTTTTAATTCAAATTTTGCATAGTTCAATCAAACTGACTGAACAAAAAGAAATACTTAAACTCTCTACTAATCGACGCATTATTCTGGCCACAGATATAGCTGAATCATCGCTTACCTTACCCAGTGTGGATACTGTCATTGATTCAGGACTTAAAAAAGTTTCAACTTTGGAATCAAAAATTGGCTTTACTCAACTTGAACTGCAACGAATATCTTTATTTTCTGCCAAACAGCGCGCTGGTCGAGCTGCGCGGTTAGGGCCAGGTAAAACGTATCGCATGTGGCATGAAAGTGATGAGCGTTCAATGCCTGAACAAATAAAACCTGAAATTTTAAGCTCATCTTTAATTGAAGAAATTTTAACTTTAAAATCATGCGACGTGGATGATATTATAAACTTTATGTGGCTTGATAGACCACCCGAACGTAACGTTGAAACTGCATTAAAAAAATTATTGTCTTGGCAACTAATTGACCCTATTCCTGATAATAGCTTAACTAAATTTGGAAAGATTTCTTCATTAGGCCGCAAAATTCAAAACTTACCGCTATCAATAGAGTCTGGCTTATTATTTTTAAAATTATCTGAAGGTGGCTTTCAAGCTGATGCTGCATATTTAATTGCTTGCCTGGAATCCACTGACTTTTCTAAAGTTTTTTCAGATCGCCTTTACTCTTCAGAAACTGATTTAGATCGATTATTCGCAAATTCGTCACTAGCTCCAAATGGTTTTAAAATTAAAGGACAATTAGAAAAGCAAAAAATCAAAAGAACAGATACTACTTTTACTAATTTCCGCGAAGCACTTCTTGCTTTATTTTTTAAATACTTACCTTATCGAATTGCAAAGAAAAAAACAGCTTTAGATGGGACATCAAGCCTTGGTAGAGGTGTTACATTAAAACCAGGATTACAAGCAAATGAATGTGATTATTATTTATTACTTGCAGGCTTCAATGGCCCAGATAATAAAACTGAAATTTCTTTTGCAGTGGGGTTTTCAAAAGATGAATTTTTGAAGTTTTCTTCAGAAAATATTTTAATAGAACGCAGTTATCAAATTAATCTAGAAAAGCGCCTTATCTACAAGACAGATGTTAAACGTGTTGGACAATTTATAATTTCAGAAAGTGCAAAAACACCATTAACCACCAAAGAGTTGGCTACCGTATGGACCGAGATCACCTTAACTCATGCAGAAGTGATTCTGCAGGCTCATCCTGATTATCTTCCCTACATTGATAAATTAAATTTTCTTTTCAAAAAGAAAATTATTTTAAATTACGAAGAAAATATCTTTGATTTCAAAAGCACTTTAACTTTTAAAATTATGAACGACTTATCACAATCGACCCAATCTTTTGAAGATATTTTTGCATATCCATTACTTGATTTACTAATGTTGCATACTCCTGAAATAATAAAAAATGATCTAACAAAATTGCCTGATTTCTTTGTTTTACCGACTGGCAAAAAGGCTAACCTAGACTATTTGTCTGAAAATGCACCGATGGTCTCTGTCAAAATCCAAGACATTTTTGGATGGAATTCAACTCCCACCCTACTGGACAAAAGACTTATCGTAACCCTTGAGCTACTGGCTCCAAACATGCGCCCAACGCAAGTGACGCAAAATCTTACACAATTTTGGCTAATTAGTTATTTTGAAATCAGAAAAGAACTTAAAGCTCGTTACCCAAGACACCCTTGGCCCGACAATCCCGCAGAATACGTTCACGAAAAACGAAAATAGTTTTAAATTTTCGTAAAAAAAATACACAGTTATTTTTCTTAGACACTTAATTAAACTTTTCTGCACTTCATTCGAATTGAATCAAAAAATATTGGTCTCTTGATTGCTAATTACTTCTTGTGGGGTAAATTATGTCTTTACGTTCGTCTAAGCAAGCAAGCCTAGCCTGGTCTTTAGTATTATTTATTTTTATAATTGCAGCATGCGCACCCCATGTAACTGTGAATTCTTCGTACAGCAAAACACAAGCCTCAACAGGCCTAGTCAATCCACCAACAGCTGATATTGTTCCCACAATACCAACTTCACCAATTGTTAAAATGGAACCACTTGCATGGGAAAAAACAGTTTTAAATTCACCGCTATGGTCTGCTTATATTTATTCCGTAATTTCATTAGAGGAATCGCAAATGTTAAACAGCGATGCAGCCCTGGATACTGATTTATTTTGTCCGCGTTTTAAACAGCTTAACAAATCTCAGCGTTTAAATTTTTGGGGTCAGCTTATTGTGGGAGTTGCAAAATTTGAAAGTGGTTGGGATCCAACGAATCGCATGATTGAAACTTCAATGGGCACGGACTCCATCACCGGCCAACAAATAGCCAGCGAAGGCCTTTTACAAATGTCTTATCAAGACGTGCCGAATTGGAATAATATTTGCGAGTTTGACTGGAACTTCGATAAAGCTTTTTCTATTCGAAATCCACGCGACCCAAGAAAAACAATTCTAGATCCCTATAAAAATTTACGCTGCGGAATTAAAATATTTGCTAAATTATTAAAAAGCAAACAACTGATCAGCTTTGATGATGGCGCCTACTGGGCCGTGCTAAGAAAAACAAAACGCAATCACGTGTCGGAAATAGCTGATTACACAAAATCTTTAAGTTTTTGCGTAAGCCCAGGCCGCACGAATTAAGTTTTACCCCTATAAACGCACCCTTTTAATTTTAAATCGTCTAAAATTTTGACAGTCTGATAATAGCTTCAAAAACTTCGAATCCTTAACCATTTTTTCGTTATAAATGATATAACCAACCTTCGACACCATTATAACCGAAGGATTTATTAATGAAAAAACTATTCTCCGCTATTTGCATTTTTGCCATTTCATCAACTGGTTTTGCTGAAACAATTATTTCTTGTAAAGGCAATACATCAGGCGGTTCATTATTTTCTTCTGTTGAATTAATTAAAGATGGGAAAGTCTTAACTGTTAAATCGGTAGATTATTCAGGCGCTAAAGAAGAAAATAAAGTTCTTTCTGTCGACAGCACTCCTGTTTCAACGCATTATTTAGTAACCGTAGGCGAATCTCATAAAACGACTCTTGTTGTTAATTCGGATTCAAAACAAGCGGTAATTCTTTATGAAGCGAACTCAACATCAGAACCAGGCCGAGTCAGTATTGAATTTTTAAAATGTAAATAATTAATATTTAAATTTCTTTGCGTGTACCTAATCCACGATGTTGACTGTTGGCATAGCGCATTCAACGCTGTATTCCAACAGTCAACATCGTGGAAAGAGACGTTATTATGGTGAGCCAAAACCTGCATTAGATCTTTTACCTTATAAGAATGAAGATGACTTAGTTAAACATACTTTTCTTGAAGCAAGAAAAGTTTTTAAAGATACTAAAATTGATGGGCGCAATTATTTTTTTTCTGCAGAATCTGCAAACCTAAAGATTGAACACAGAAAATATTTTACTCCTTTTTATTTAGAATATTGGAAACGTGATAATTTTGATGATCATATTTTGAAATTAGCTTATTCAGGACTAGAGTTATTGGATCAGATTCCCGTAGATGATAAAAAAATATGTTATAATTCTGAAACTTTTTGGGCTCCTTTTATTCGATAGGCCATTTTTATTTAATATATAATATACTTTTCATGCTTAGTTAACTCTTGCCAAACCAATTAAAAATCGACATAAAGTATTATGTTTCGTAATAAAAATATTGTTTATTTAATACTTATTCTTGGTTTAGCAATTATTTTCATTTTAGAACGTAAGAAATTTGATTCGACATTAACTGAACTTGAAAATCCAGAGTCTTTAGCAACTGAAGCAAAAAAAACCGTACCAAATCCATTAGTTTCTACAGGCACTTCGGCACTTGCAGAGCCCGAATCAACTTCAATAACTGCCGAATTAAATAAAATAACAATATGGCTAACAACGGAAGCTGCAAATTTAGAAAAATCAACTTCAGACCAAACAGCTAAAGATGCTGAACTTAAGCAAATAGCAGAAAGTTTAAATCCAAGCGAAGCACAGTATTTAAGAAATATGGCAGTAAATCCCAAAGCCACAGCCAACGAACGTATTCTTTCTACTTACGTTTTAAGCTTAGGGTCTAAAACGACAGAAATACTTGCAGTTATAGCTCAAGAAAATTTAAGTTTGCCAAGTCCACAACCTGTTCATTCGACGGCAGAAACCTTGCTTATGCAAGAAAAGGCCATTCGAACTATGGCCATAGATGAGTTTTTTAAAAGAGCTACTTTAAATTCCAGCTTGAAGAACGCCTTTTTTCAAATGGCCAATCAAATTCAAGATCCAGGTTTAAAAAACTATGCCCTTCGGCGTTTCAGCGAACTAAAATAATTTATTATTTCAACTATCAAAATAACTTATGATGATATGTCCTTTTTTCTTTCCTAATTCTTTTCATATCCGCTAGCGTATTCAGATCTATTTGAAAGAGGGGAATTCGAATGAAAATGACATTAAAATCACTAATTCTAACAGGATTGTTAATCAATGTTCTGGGTAGCTTTGCTAATGCAACTGTAATTAAATCAGAATGTATTTCAAAAGCAGAAATGACAGAAATCGCTTCTAACTTTAAGCAGTTTCAAAATATTGCTCAGGCAGATTACTGTTTAGATGGATCACAGACTTCTAATTTACTAACTTCCATTCTTTTTATGCGTAAAACTGCATTTGATAGTGATATGAAAAAAAGTTCTGACGAATTATTTTCAGGTCGCTTTGCAACCAGCTGGTATAAATATTTTACGGGCCGTATTGAAGACATGACGGTAGAAGCAAGTTGTCCAAAAGGTGTCGGCGCCTATGTCATGGGTTTTGGTGGAAAGCAAATGCATGTTTGCCCAATGATTCTGACTGATAATTTTTCAGCATTAGATCGCGCTAGTGTTTTTATGCATGAAGCTCGTCATATTGATGGATTTCCTCATATCACATGTTCTGTGGGACCACGCAAAGGTATTCAAGGTGCTTGTGATACAACTATGGCAAAAGGTGGTTCTTATTCTGTTTCTGTTGAAACGTATGCGCAACTTGCAAAATACGCCACAGATCTTCACCCTGCTTTAAAAGCTTACGCTCGTGCTTCTGCCATTACTTATGCGGATGAGGCCTTTGAAACTCCTGTTCGAATTTTACGTGATCCACAACTTTTAATAATGACACAATCAAAAGATTTTTTAGCGACAACATTAGGTTCAAATCAATTTGAAAATATGGGGCAATCGCCTTCATTAGGTCGCATCGCTTTACGCGCTCAACATATGATTTTATTTCCAGAGGATAAAAATTTAACTGCAAAATATGTTTTTGTAAAAGATGCTGGTGATATTAGTCAAGCCGCTGGAGACGCAGCTATTGAATACAATGGCCAAACTGCTGCACAACGATCTGAATTTGTTGATTTACATTTAGCAACGCAGTGGAATGCAAAAATATATAAAACTAAAATTGCATTTAGCTGTAGCGCTTCATCAGAGGCCTTAAGTGAAATTTCATTCAAAGGCACACAAGCTATAGGAATTTTGCATTTAAACGGCTACGATCGTATGGCTAGATCTGGTTATGTCATGACAGATAATGGAACTTTATATGAATTTGGTTGCACTGAAAAAGCGACGTCTTTTTTAAATCCATCGCCTATCAAGTTTGACCAAAACTATAAACGAATTTATAAAATTGCAGAAATGGTTGTTGGCTTAACAATGGATGGTCATTTAATGGAAATTAAGAATGGAAAATCAACGCCCATTCAAACTCCAGTCGATGGACAAATTTTTGAAATTGTACCAAGACAAACTTATGCATTTTTCGACTTAACAATATTCTAATGCTTTTCTAACTGAATTGATGCCGGAGCTACAACAGTGGCTCCGTTAGGAACTTCCTTCATAACCACTGCGTTTGCGCCAATTCTTGAGTCATCGCCAATTTTAATTGGTCCAAGAACTTTAGCCCCGGCTCCGATTAACACGCGATTTCCTACTGTTGGATGTCTTTTTTTATCTTCAAATTTTAGTCCACCCAAAGTTACACCGTGAAAAATAATACAATCATCGCCTATTTCAGCAGTTTCGCCAATTACACATCCTACGCCATGATCAATCACAAGTCGTCTACCCAACGTTGCACCGGGATGAATTTCGATTCCAGTTATAGTTCTGGAAATATCTGCAACAAGCCTAGCTATAAAAAATAATTTTATTGCATAAAGAAAATGGGCGATGCGATGAATAAATACTGCGCGTGGTCCAGGATATAGAAAAAAAATTTCAAAATAAGATTTTGCCGCAGGATCATATTCTTTGTAGGCTTTTAAAAATTCGAACATTTAGTAATCCTTTTAATATTTACAACCAACGGTCTTTTAAGTTTTCTAAATAGAAATAGCGTTCAAAACCTTCGCTATATCGCGACCAAGATTCACCCGTTTCGCGCTCTGAATCCATAAATGTTTGAAGTGTATTGATCTTAGAATCTAATTCATCAATCATAGCTACAATAAATGCTTCCATAAATTTGGGTCGCTTTGGCGAACCGTATTCTAACTTTCCATGATGTGATAAAATAATATGCTTCAAGATATCTTTTAGGTCGTCAGGGAAACCTAATATTCTTGCTGCCTTTCGATCTATAAGTTCGCAAGCCAATTGCATATGACCTAACAAGCGTCCTTTTTGAGTATACTGAATGAAATCATTTTCAATACTTAGTTCCCAAATTTTGCCTAAATCGTGAAAAATGGCCCCAAATATTAATAAATCATAGTTTACTGAATTATAATGTGAGGCCATTGTTTTCATTAACCGACAAATTGAAACAATGTGTTCTAAAAGGCCACCGCTCCAAGCGTGGTGAATAGTTTTTGCAGCTGGGGATTTTAAAACTAATACTTTAATTTCTTCATCTTGTAATGAATCTAATAAAATTTGTTTAATCGAATTACTTTTTAATTCGCTAACTATTTGAATCAATTCTGCAAAGTAGGCGTGGCTATCTACTTTAGAACCCGCAATTATGAAATCCTCTTTGCTAAACTTATCCTGGCTAGGCTTGTCGAGCTTGTGAACGATCACTTGCTTCCGGTTCAGATAAACTTGAACTTGCCCTTTGATTGTAACAATATCGCCAGCTTCAAATAATTCTGAAATTTCATCAACGCGGTCCCATACACGTGCATCAATGTGCCCTGTCTTATCTCCTATTAATAAACTAAGAAAAGACCTACCATTTTTACCCATACCTTTAACTTTATCTTTTACTAAAAAAGCGCGCTCCTGAATCGCATCCTTATCTTTTAAATTTTTAATTGGAATTAATTCTGAGTTCATAAAGAAGCTCCTAAAACCTGAGGACATAATTGATTTAAATTTTTTGAATCTGTTAACGTTAGTTGCGTTAAGTAGATTTGATTTTTCAATCTAAATACCAACACATAATGGCCAGCTAAAACATGCAAATGTCGATTTAAAGTCGTATTTAGCTTTAAAAAATCATTCTTTTGCAAATTAGCAAAGTTTTTCTTTAAATCGATCCACTTACCACAACCTAATCCGTAATTTTCATGACCTATTTCAACCACCGGCGACTGACTGATATAGTACAAATGCTCAAGTTCTGGTAAATCATGAAACTGTTCGGCAGGAAAGCTTAAATAAAAACTACCTTGTCCAATAACAATATTTTGTAGATCAACTTCTCCGCCACCTTTTGGAAAAGAGTACAACAAAGTATGAGCTTTTAAAGTATGAATGCTTTTTTCTGTAAACTGAACCTGTAAAGGAGAAAAAATATAAACAGGGTTTAATACTTTTGATTCCAACAATAAGTCTGCTTCGATTATTGGAATCAAATCTTTTGGAATTGCGATTTCTTTGGCATAATTAGCCACTTGGATTGGCTCCAGCTTTTCATGTTCATCATGCTTAGAACATCCAAACTCGATGAATACCAAGATAAAGCCAATAATTGTAAAAATAAGTGTTTTATTATTCAACTAAGCCCCGCGCTTCATGTACTAAAATAAAATCTGACTCCGCTAAAAAATTATTCTTTAAAAAAAGTTTTATGTCTGGAACTGTCTTCTTCTTCATTAATAATGAAAGTCTTACCCACTGATCATAAAATTTTATATTATTAGTTTTGAAAAATTCGATATCATTTTCTATGGATGGCTCAACCTGAATTTCGATTTTATTTAAAGCTAATATTAAATGATTTAATTCAGACTTCTTGTCTAATAGATCTGCTTTATCTAAACTTATAATTTCATGCCTTTTACCCAGCGAGTAATCTATCAATAAATTAACTTGCGCTTTTGTTTGCGTATCCGTGATAGCATTCAGATTTTTTTCAACAAAATCAACTGCAGCACTTAACTGCGCCGATTCCAAATAATCATGCACTTGAAATTGAATATCTTCAACTTGGCTTAACCCTTGTCGAACAATTACTTTGTAAGGATCTAAGTCTTTCCAAAGATACGAAAATGGAGCTAGCAACATCGGCTTCTTAAATTGCGCTTGTAACTGTACCGGCGTATTTAAGAACTGCTTCCAAGATAGTTTAAATAAAATATTATTATCATCCAATTTTGCAAATGCCATTTGCGCTAGCAAAAGTTCTTTTTTAAAGTCGTACTTTGTGGCAACATGGCGATCAACTAATTTTTCAATTTCAGGATTAGCTTTTGCTCGCTCTGCTTGACTTAAGCCGCTAAGACCTTGTAATGCGCCGACTACATATCTACCTAATTGTTCTTTACTATATAACTTAGAAAAAGCATCAATAGCTTTTCGATATTTTCCAGTTTTTAAATTTAATATAGCTTCATTTTCAATTACCAATGAATTTGACGGCTGCAAGGTTTTAGCTTTAACAATTTGGTTCTGAGCCAAATCAAGATTTTGAGTTTGCATATAAAACCAAAAGCGCGCCAATAGCAAATTCACTTTATCTTCTAATTGCAAATCCATTGCTCTTTCAACCGTATCAATATCTTTAATTTGAACTAAACCCGCTGATTCAAGTAGCGGAAATAATTCAATCACATCGATTAAATATTTTTTTTGTAATTGGCTAGAAAGTGCAGAAAACGATTCAACTGCTTTTTGATCTAATCCTAATAACTTATACTTTTTTATTTGCGCAATAGATTCTTGTTCGAGCTGTTGTTGGTTGTGTTTGTTGTAAACAAAATAACTAAATATTACTAATCCAGAAAATACCGAAGCAAATAAAATCCCAAAAAGAAATTTTTTAGAAAATAATGCCGTTCTTTCTTGTGTTTTATAATCATTCTGGAAAGCATAACTTTTTACTTTTCCAGACTTGTTTCTTTCTACTTGATCAAAACTTCCATGTGCTCTGGTAATGACTTCACTAGCAGTTTCGCTAACAATTGAAGCTTCTTGAACATTAAGTGATACATCTGTGTATTGATCTGTCGAGGTCTGCGTTGCCTGCATATTTTCGCCAGCTGTTTGCGTACCTATCTGACTAATATTGGTATGTATTGCTTTGGTTGATTCGCTTTTGGCGTCTAATTTTATTCGAACTGCATCTATGGTTTTTTTGAGTTCAATATTTTCACGTAAATAAAGCCAGCGCGTGCTGGTATCGCGAACTTCATCTATTAATGAAATTTGTTTTTTCAATAATAAATCTTCTATTTGTTCAAAACTATAAGGCCCTAGAATTTTATTTTCTGATTTAATAAGCCATTTTTTATCACTTTTAGAAGTCATCATCATAATTAATGCCTAAAATGTCGTTGTTTTGAAAAAGTCATATTAATGTTGTTCTTTGCTGCAGCTGCAATAACTTCTGCATCTTTAACAGATCCACCAGGTTGTAAAATCCATTTGATATTTTCTTTAGCAATAATTTCGATTGAATCAGCGAATGGAAAAAATGCATCACTAATAATAACCACTTTATTTAAATCGACATTATGTTTTATTTTAAATTCATTAAATCGCTGAATTGCTTGCTGTACAGCATCCACTCGATTGACTTGCCCCATACCTAGACCGATTGATTGCCCATTATAAACAATTGCAATCGAATTACTTTTTAAATAGGCGCAAATTCTTTCGCCAAACTTCATACTTTCAAGAATTTCTTCATTCGGAGCTTCATTGAAAAATTGCCAATCCTTATCAGAAAAACTATCTTGGTGCTGCATTAATACTCCACCCGATACGGATTTTAAACTGGCATGTTTTACTTTTTGTATTTCCTGCATTTGCGGCCAACTTAATACTCTTAAGTTTTTCTTGTTTTTTAAATATTCTAAAGCTTCTGAAGAATAACTTGGAGCAATTAAACATTCTAAAAAAATGGAACTTAAAATTTCGCAAACTGGCTTATCAACATGCTTGTTAAAAGCAATGATGCCACCAAAAATACTTTTAGAATCTGCTTCAATAGTTTTATTTACAGCCTGTAGCAATGTTTCAGCTTGAGCAGCTCCGCACGGATTATTATGTTTAACAGCGACGCACGCTGGTTTTTCAAATTCCATTACTAAGCTTGCAGCTGCATCTAGATCTAGTAAATTATTATATGAAAGTTCTTTACCTTGATGAATGTGTGTTAAGTTTAAATTAAATTTATCCAAAGGGTTTTCATACCAAGTAGCTTTCTGATGCGCATTTTCGCCATAGCGAAGAACGGCCTTCTTTTTGAGTGGTAAATTTAAATACGAAAGTTCTTCACTGTCTTCAGTTAGTTTTTGAGTGATTAGGGCGTCATAATAGGAAGTTAAAGAAAATACCTTAAGAGCCAATTTTTTACGATCTTCACTTGTAATTTTTTGCTGAATAATTTTTTCCTGAACCCACTGATAATCTGATGGATCACTAACAACAATTACAGATTTAAAGTTTTTTGCCGAAGAACGTAAAAAACTTGGTCCACCAATATCAATGTTTTCAATTAATTCTTCAAAAGAACTTTTATCATTTAAAGCAACTTTTTCAAATGGATATAAGTTTCCAACGACTAAATCAAATGGTAGCACATTGTGTTTGGCCAATTGCTCTGTATGTTTTGGATTAAATTGATCAGCTAATAATCCCATGTGAATAAATGGATGTAAGGTTTTTACTCTGCCGTCTAAAACTTCTGGAAAGCCAGTAACCTGGGAAATATCTGTTGCCGAAATATTATTTTCTTGAAGATATTTTAAGGTCCCACCTGTTGAAATTACTTGTAAGCCATTCTTAACCAAAGGTTTTAAAAAATCTAATAACCCTGATTTATCTGAAACGCTTACAAGTGCTCTTTTCATTAGAATGGCGACTTTGTTAATAGAAGTTTTAAATCATCGTTCGTTAAGAACAATCCAGCCCCGGCAAATGCTGATTGAGCATCTCGTTTATTCAACATGTCATTGTAACCGGCTGTTAAGTAAAATCCATATAGTATTTTATAGTTTACAGTTGTGCGAAGTTGAATTTTTTCAAAATCATAGGCATCTACAGAAGTTGTTAATTTATTATTTAACATATGATAATCAACACCTAAACCACCGGTATTTTCGAAAAGCCCACCACGCAATGTCCAATCGAAAAAATTCTTTCCATAGTAGGCAGTAATTTTTGTTTTGCTTTTATATGTTTTAACTTCTGTAACATCGCTAGTTGGTCCACCTAAAGGCGTTGTCTTAGTATTCGTTTTTTCAACAACACCTGCTGGATCAGTTATTATTCCTAAATAATAATAACGATCAAGTCCCGGTTGAATAGTTACACCAATTGCTGTTTTCGCATCGCCAACTTGAGTTAAGTAGGCTGAATTAAAATCAATTCCAGTTGATATTTTAGATGCTGAATCAACTAAGCCACTAATGCCTTCAATTGCAGAGGAAACATCTTCGGCTGTTTGCTCGTCAGAAATAAGCTTTCCAATAGTGCCTTCGCCTTTGTTAATTTTCGTAGTTATATCGTCAATATTTTTAAGTGAACTGTCGATATGAACCATGGCGTTTTTCCAGGTTTTTTTAAATCCTTTATCACTTTCATCACTAACTAATTCATCAATAGTCGATGTAATATTATGAACTTGGTCCACAATTTCACCAATTTGCTCTTTGTTGTCTGAAGTCATTTCAGATAAATCGCCCGTTAGCTTTTCAATATTTTGAACAATGCGTCCCAAGATATGTTTATTTGTACCGTCTTCTGAAACGGCTTCTTTAAGATTTATTGCAACACTTTTTAAAGATGTTGCAAGTTCTCCGACCTGAGTCATTACATCATCAAGCGAACCGCCATTTTTAACATTTAATATTTGCCCATTGTCTTCAAGCAATGGATCTTCAGGATTTCCTGGTTTTACTTCAATATGTTTATCACCTAGAATTCCATTCGCTAACATTTCTACTTGCGCTGAACGAGTTACTGCAACATCCGAATTAATTGAAATTTCAACATGAGCCTGTCCGTCTTGAAGTCGAATATCTTTAATCGATCCAACTGGAATTCCTGCTGACTTAACGGCAGAACCTTTAATTAATCCACTGGCATTTGGAAGCAAAAACCATGCTTTTTTTTGATGACCTAAAAAACTTGGATCATCACTAACTTGCATAGACATGTACGCAATGATACCACCAATTGCTACAACCAAAGCGCCCACTTTAAATTCTGCTAAACCTAAAAATCCCACTTAGAATCCTTCATGATGAGTTACCAATTATTTATGCTTGATTCCTTTATCAACAAATTTTCTCACAAGTTCGAGATCAGTTTTATAAAAATCTTCTGCAGTGCCTGCAAGTAGGACTCGACCTGCATCAAGCATCACAACAAAATCTGCAATTCGAAAAGCTGCATGCAGGTCATGAGAGATCATAATTGATGTCGTGCCTGGTCTAGCTTTATGCGTTTGTAAAATTAAATTATCCACCATCTCGGTTAAAATGGGATCTAAGCCTGTTGTCGGCTCATCATAAAGTAAAATTTCTGGATCTAAGGCCAGCGCACGGGCAAGACCAGTTCGCTTTTGCATACCACCAGAAATCTGATTTGGTAATTTATGAAAATGCTTAGGGTCTAGATCAACCATTTTTAATTTTTCTTCGGCAATCTTTAAAACCTGTTCTTTATTTAAATCGCGACGATGTTCTTCAAGGGGAAAACACACATTTTCAAGAACCGTCATGTCGTCAAACAATGCCGCACTTTGAAAAAGCACTCCATAATTACATCGAAACAAAGTTAATTGGTCAGGCTTTAAGGTACTTAAATCTGTTCCAAGAACTGTTACTTTTCCTGATGTTGGTTTGTATAAACCCAGCATATGTTTCAAGACAACACTTTTACCAGTTCCAGAAAATCCAATCATTGCCGTTAAACTTCCACGAGGTATTTTTAAATCAATACCCTTTAAAACAAATTCTTTGCCATCAAAAGTTTTTTTAATATCATCTAGCACAATTGCATATTGTTCTTTTGCAAATGTTGGGTTTGATTTAAAATCACTCATTGTGTGATACCAACCATAATGTAAAATATCCGAATTATATTCATTAAAAAATAATCTATAATAATAATTGAAACCATACTGACGACAACCCCGCGATTAGTTGCTTCACCAACACCTTTGGCTCCGCCGGAAGTATGAAAACCTTTATAACTACAAATAACTGCAAATAAAATTCCAAAGATTGCCGATTTTGCCAACCCTTCATTGATATGGTGGACTTGCACGCTATCGCGAACTTTCGACATAAAAACTGCTGAATCAAGACCTACAATTTTAGTACATAAAATCCAAGATCCAACCATAGCCATAAAATCAAATAGCGCAGTCAATAAGGGCATACATAAAATCGCTGCAATTATACGTGGTCCGATTAAATACTGTTTTGTATTTACACCCATTACATCTAGGGCATCCAACTGTTCATTGACACGCATTGTTCCAAGTCGAGCGGCCATAGCACCACCTGCACGAGCCGCCACAATTAATCCAGTTAACACAGGGCCAAGTTCACGAGAAATAGCTAACGCAACCAATGGCCCCACCAGATCTGTTGCATTTAAAACTTTAAACCCTAAATAAATTTGCAAAGATAACGCTAACCCTGTGAATGCGCTGGTTAGGGCGATAATTCCCACAGACTGATTGCCAATAAATTCCATATGTTTAATGATTTCGCCAAAACGATATGGTTTTGTAAATAATAAGCGAAAACTTTGAATACCAAATAATGCAACTGATCCAACTTCTGTTACAAAATCTAGAAGAGTATTAAATACGTATAACGCCATAGCATCCATCTTATCGGCGATTGAATTTACTAGTGTTCGTCTTTCGCTCATACTTTTTTAAGTCCTTTGAAATGACGCGGAACCCGTTCTCCGACGGACGTTAATGTTTCCCAAACAATCGTTTTTGATGCTTCTGCCGCATGATCAGCTGGCAGCAGCATCGATCGTTCACTGTACCCAAATAAAATGACTTCTTCTTCATTCCATTTTGACACATCATCATTAGCGACAACATCAGTAACATCTAACATTAAAAAATCCATACAAATTCGCCCCACGATAGGAACAACTTTATCCGCAAATAAGGCATGCCCAATATTTGAAATCATACGGTGAAACCCATCCGCGTAGCCAATCGGCACGATAGCTATCTTAGAATCACGAGCCGCTTTCCAGCTGCACCCATAGGATACGGTTTCATTTTTTTTAACAACACGAATATTATTAACAACCGACTTGAGCGTCATAACTGGACGTAAATTCATTTCTGTAAACTGAGGATGAGCCTGATATCCATATAATGCTAGTCCTGGACGAAATCCCCAATTTTCAGAAAACAGAAAATGTTTTGAAATATTTTTATTTTTTAAGTAAGCAAGGCTAGAGATACCACCCGAATTTAATAAATGCGAATATACGTTTAATGGCTTAAAGAAATTTACAACTTGTGAAAATGTTTCTGCTTGTGCAGAAGAAAATCCATTTTCTAAAATAGCATCTTCGCCCTGTGCAAAATGGGTTAAAATTGCTTTAAGTTTAATTTTTTTTGAATTTTTAAAAAATGTAAATAATTTTTCAGCCTGATCGCTGTTAAATCCCAATCGATTCATGCCTGTATTAAATTTTAAATGTATTTTAACAACATCATCCGCAACGGCTTCTAAGGATTGTAATTGTTCCCAAGTACTTACAACAGGAGTCATTTGATTTTCTAAAATTTTCTGGGCCCCATGCCGATCAAATCCTCGAAAAACTAGTATTTGGCTTTTTAATCCGCCGGCGCGTAATAACAAACCTTCTTCGATCAAACACACGCCCAGGGTGTCCGCTCCTGCATTTTCTAATGATAAAGCAACTTGCACATCACCGTGACCATAAGCATTGGCCTTCACCATTGGACAAATGAAACGGTTATCACCAGCTACCTTTTTTATTTCATGCCAATTGTGAAGCAAATTATCTACTGAAATCTCTGCAAATGTTCTTCGAAATATTTCCATTATAGACTCATACATTCACCTGAAAGTCAGGTTTATGATCTACAGGGGCTTTATAGATACAAATTTTATCGCCACCTTTTAATGAAATAAAATTTAATGCTTTAATTGAAGATTCATCCAAGTCCACAGCATTTTCAGTTAAACTTGGGTATTCGCTAATTCCTTGGCTTACAGTTATAACAAATCCTGATTTTGAAAAACTTTCTGTTTTAAGAACTTGCCGCAATCGCTCAGCTCGTAAAGCAGCCCCTCTGCGATTACAATTTGTTAATACTAAAGAAAATTCATTCTCTTTAGTACGACAGGCATAATCTGGTAAGCGCGATGTGTTTTGAATAATAGCTGCAATTTTTTTAATGATCTCATCACAGAAGGGTCGCCCTTGACTGACTTCTAATTCACGAAAAGCATCAATGGAAACCTTAACAACAGAGATCGGAGCAAAAGTGCGTTTTGATCGATCTATTTCTTTGTCTAATATTCGTTTGTAAAATAATTGGTTGTAAAATCCAGTTAGCGAATCTTCCACATCAAGGTGCAAAGGCTGAGCTTCTAAACTTAACATTTGATAAACTAAACTCATTAATGAAAAATCTTCTGCAACTTCAGCAGAAATATCTTGCGGCGTAATAAGTAGCCCCTCAATTTGATCTTTTAAAATAAGTGGGATAATTTTTAATGCGCCGATATTCCATCTGTCTTTTAGATACTGAATTAAGCTTTCTGGATAATCCCCAACCAACACATGGTTGTTAAATTCAGCTTCATCATTAGGTATTTTAAAAGACAAACCTTCGACCCAATTTTCTTCCATATTTTGATGAGCTACGGCGATATAGGTTTTGATCGACTTAATATATTTTAAAAATACCCAGGACTGGTTTGGAGTTTGTAAGAAAAATTTCTGTAATAGCTCTTCTTTTGATTCAGCCAATTTATAATTTGTAATACGCATTTGAAAAGGACGAACTGTTGGCCCTAATCGTTCTGTTCCCACATCCGTGTAAAGCTGAGCTAATTCCTGCCCTTTGGTTTGATACAACTCAAAAAGTTGTTCGTTTTGATAAAGACGAAATAAGTTTTCACACACTTGATCAACGCAATTTAAAACTTGAAATGAAACAGCTGCGGAATCTCGGTCAAAAAACTGAGCCAAATTAAATTCTTTATAATCTGTTAATAATGGAAACTGTTCTGGTTTAGTCATTAGAATAATTCGAATTTCAGAAGAGCATTTTAATGTTTTATCAAAAAAAATAGATAATTCATCAATTAAAGCTTCATGATCAACAACAATTATATGCGGAGGAGCTTCTTTAACTCGTTCGAACATTTCATCAAAGTCTGCGAAAAAAAAGGTTTCATAATGACCACGTGCTAAAGTTAATTTTACACGAGACCCAAGATCTGCATCTTGAGACAAAACAAAAACTGTAAAATCGGCGGCGTAGTCTTTTATTTTCATGTTTTTTCTGGGCGTCTTACTCTGGTTTGGAATGAATCAACAGCATACTTCTTTTTTTCAAATTGAAATTCAGGAGCCTTAGGTCGCATTGCTTCCTTCGAAATATCTGCTTCAATATTAATTTTCTGTGGTGCAAACAAAAATGATGATTCGACCTCATCCAATGCTAGAGCTTGCTCTAAATCAAAGTCTAGATCCGAACCAATATCAATGGTCGGTTCATTCATGACTGTTATCACATTAATGTCTGATAATGAAATATCTTCATCAAAATTCATGGCCGCGTTTAAAAGATCTATGTTATCTATTTTCTTAGTCACTTCAGGCTCCTTCGCTTCGACAACTTTTTCTTTTTTCATAATCATCTTAACTAAAACTCCTGCACCTTCCAAAGATTCAATAATTAATTCGCCACCGGATCGCCGTACTGTAGATAAACTTTCAGTTAAACCCAATCCCATATGATCCGTTTTTGATTTCGTAGTATAAAAAGGTTGCCAAATTTTTTCTTTGTTTTCCGCCGTTAAGCCAGCACCATTATCTTGAATTTCGATTACTGTTTTCTGCTGATCTAGGTCATATGCACGAATTGTTATTTTTTTATCTTTTTGACCATCAAGTGCATCAACGGCATTGCGCAAAAGATGTTCGAAGGCTTTAATAAAGGCGCCATAGTATAATGAATATTCATTTCGTGTAGAGATTTCTTTTTCCACAGTAATTTGCGATTTTTTAAAAACAGAATCCAAATTAAATAACGCCTGCTTCAGCGGTCCATTAACTGTTGCATCAACTAATTCTTCGGTTGGCTCTGCAAAAGCTTCTTGCGCCCGGTCCATTGAATCAACCCGAGTACGCTGAATAACATCTATTTCTGCTTTAGGAGCCGCTTTTAATGGCGCATGCGACAAACTGCCCGAGCTAGTGATCGCGCCACTACTTTTTGCAGTTTCAGACTGCAAAACATCTTTAAAAATTTGTTCCCGCTCTTGCTTTCTGTAGCGTTCAAATTTTTTCTCGATCGGTTCAAGACCAAAAAATAAAAGACCAATTAATACAAACCCAAAACCACTGATTAAACCCACCACTGACCAGGGCACTACCCAAGCGGCAGCCACATTTTTCTTAATGGCATAAGCCACAGCCATAAGATTTGTTCCAGCAATTTCTTCTTTTTCAATAATATATTTTTTTTCTGAAAGCTGATCTTCATCGCTAAGACTTGAAATGTAATCGGACTCTGTATGAGCCACTAAAATTTGATCCAAGGTCATTAATAATGAAATCGAACGCCCATCACGATCTTGGTCAAAGAACTTTTGAAAATAATTAGATAATCCAACAACTGCAGTTTGCTCTTGATTCGAATTATTAAAAATCAATGTTGTAAACTTATTACCAGTTCGATCTTTAAATAGGCGTACTTGAATCGATTTGTCTGAAATTGTTTTTCGAACAGATAGTGCTTTTTCTAAATAAGCATTATTCCATTTTTCAGCAACTGTTCCCGATCGCCCCACCATTTGTAAAACCTTAAAACTTCCATCGGCTCGTTTCTGAACACGAGCAATTGCAAAAAAAGGATCTAACTGTACCCAGTTAATTTGATTTTCTTTAATTTCAACTTCAAAGCTTGATACCACGTTCTTAATTGTTGCAATTTGGCTAGCTACAGAAGTTTTAATTGATGTGATTTGTTTTTTTACTTGAGCTTCTGCTTGGAACAATTTTTCTTGGCGATAAAAGTCGTTCATCTTGTATACGACGACAGTTAGTAATAGTACTAAAACTAAGGTTAATTTTAAAACAAGTTTTGATTTCATGTGTTCAGCATCCGTGCGTTATTCACTAGTCTATTGTATGTATGTTTGCAGACAGGAATCAACTGTTCACGCGTTTTATTTTGGACAAATCGTACTTTTCCCATTATTTATAACCATGATAAAAACTGATGTTGTCATTGTAGGTTCCGGAGTTGCTGCCTTAGCTGGCGCTTTAAAAATTACCGCTCATAAAACGACTCCAAAAAAAGTTCTAATTCTTACCAAAGATAAAGTTCCCTCTACAAATAGCGCTATGGCTCAGGGCGGAATTGCGTCGGTCATGGATAAAGAGGACAGCTTCGAAAGCCACATTCAAGATACTTTGGTGGCTGGGGCTGGGCTATGCAATATAGACGCTGTGCGAAATATTATTACCCAAGCTCCTGAAAGAATTAAAGATTTGATAAACTGGGGTGTTCGGTTTGCACCTGACTTGACCCGCGAAGGTGGCCACTCTTTTCGCCGTATTTTGCATTATGAAGATCAAACAGGGGCCGAAATTCATCAGAAACTTTGGGCTCAAGTTTTAAAAAATCCCAATATTACAATTTTAGAAAATCACTTCGCGATTGATTTAATTGTTAATAAACAAGTAGATCCAAAAATTAACGGCCCAACAAGTGTCGTCGGCCTTTATGTTTTAGATAAAATATCAAATGAAGTAAAAATCATTCAATCCAAAGTTTGTATTTTAGCTTCCGGCGGAGTTGGAAAAGTATATCTTTACACTTCGAACTGGGGCGGAGCCACAGGCGACGGCATTGCGATGGCTTACCGAGCCGGAGCTCGAATTGCAAATTTAGAGTTTATGCAATTTCATCCAACCTGTTTATATCATCGAGAATCCCGGAATTTCTTAATTACCGAAGCTATGCGCGGCGAAGGTGGTGAATTAATTAATTCAAAGGGCGAAGCCTTTATGAAAAAGTATCACGTCTTAGGTTCACTAGCTCCACGCGACATTGTAGCTAGAAATATTGATGCTGAAATGAAGAAATCAGGCGAACCCTGCGTCTATTTAGACATGCGACATAAACCTGAAGAATTCCTAAAAACTCACTTTCCAACTATCTTTGCCAAGTGTTTGGAATATGGAATTGATATTACAAAAGAGCCTATTCCGGTTGTTCCTGCGGCCCATTATTTATGTGGCGGAATTTTATCTGACGTTGCTGGACACACAGATGTTATCGGTCTTTTTGCAATTGGCGAAACCGCCTGCACAGGACTTCATGGAGCGAATCGCTTGGCTTCGAATTCTTTATTAGAATGTTTGGCTATGGCACACAACTGTGCGGAAGCTTTAGAAAAAGAATGGGCACAAATCATAGAAAAAACAGTAATCAATAAAGACCCCAAAAAATGGACTAAACCCGAAACTACAAACTCTGATGAAATGATTGTAATATCTCATATGTGGGACGAGATTCGTCGTCTGATGTGGAATTATGTTGGAATTGTTCGATCAACAAAACGCTTAGAGCGCGCCAAACATCGCCTGCAAAATATTTTATCTGAAGTAAAAGAATATTATTCAAATATGAAAATTCATAGCGACATTTTAGAACTTAGAAACATTGCTATCGTTGCAAGCCTTACTGTTGAATGTGCATTAAAAAGACATGAATCGCGAGGCATACACTTTTCACTAGACTATCCTCCTAAGCAGGATTCATTACCCGTTGAAAAAAACGATGCAAATCTTCCTTTAATTGCTGCGAAAGACACGATTGTTTTACGAGGTCTAAACTAGCATCACAAACCAGCTTTGAATTTGACTTCATTTCGAAGCTGCCTCAATCTTAATTTCATGTATGCCAAACAACGTTTGCAGGATGTGGAACTTAACTATGGAACGTTCTGAACTTTTTTTTACAGGCTATGACGACGCTAAACTTTATATGCAAAAATGGTCTACCAAAGATTCTATTGGGACGATTTTATTGACGCACGGACAAGCTGAACACTCGGATTGCTACAAAACTTTAATTGATGGCTTTGAAAATACTGGCTGGAATTTTATTGGCTGGGATTTACGCGGTCATGGAAAATCAGAAGGCCTTCGCGGTTACGCAAAAGATTTTAATGAGTACGTAAAAGATTATGATCAATTTATCGAAAAAACATTATCTTTAGACGATGTAAAATCAAAACCAGTAATTTTATTAGCGCATTCACTAGGTGGATTGATTCAGACATGCGCCCTTTTAGAAAAAAATTATCCAGAAATATATCCAAATATTAAAGCACAAGTTTTAAGTTCCCCATTTTTTGGAATCGCCATCGAAGTTCCGGCATGGAAAGATACAGGAGCCAGTTTTTTAAATCAAATTTTTCCAAAAATAACTTTAAGCAATGAAATAAAATACGACCAACTGACACGCGATTTAGATAAACTGCGAGAATACGAAAAAGATACTTATAGACATGATCGCATATCGTCTGGTGTTTATTTAGGATTTAAACGCGAATTCCCACTTGTTCTGGCCCGCGCTTCAGAAATTAAATTGCCTAGCTTTTTAAGTATTTCAGATAGTGATCCTATAGTTTCTAGCGAAGCCGCTTTAAAAGTTTTTGACCTTATTGATTCCAACATCAAAGGATTAAAAATTATCGAAGGTGGAAAGCATGAACTTTATAATGATATCGTTCGTAAAGATGTCATCCAAGCCGTTGTGGATTTTGTAAATCAATTTAAAAAACCATAGGAACTAAATATAAATATGACTTCTTCAAAAACATTACTAATTTCACAACTGACACGTCTCGTAATATTTTCTATATTTATATTTTCAACAGTAAGCTGCATTACACCATTACCAATGCCAGCAGGTGTTCAAGAAATTTCTGCATCTGACTATGAAAACTTGGTTAGTAAAAAAACTAAAAAAATTGAAATCTATGATGGCCTTTATAATAAACTAACAGTTACCGCAACTTGGCTTGATTCAGAGATGTCGGAAGGGTACTTATCCCACAGTACGCGCTTAGCTCAATGGCAAGAGTCAAAATACCGTGAAGAAAAAAATAAGTATGTAATGAAACACACAGAAAACACTGAATTTTTTGTAAGTTTTTATACTCCTGAGCGCAAACATTCTGATCTGTCGCAAAGCAAAAATTTATGGAAAATATACTTAGATGTAAATGGCCAACGCTTTGAGGGCAAAGCCACAAAAGTTAAATTGATGTTATCGGAACTTCAAACATATTACCCACACCACAATCGCTGGTCCGTTCCTTATGTTGTTTCATTTCCTGTGGCGACGGCAATCACAGAAAAAAAACCTGCGGTACTTACGTTTACTGGCGCACTTAGTTCAGCCCAGTTGAAGTTTGAATAAGTTTAAACCTAACGCTTAAACCCTTTAGAAACTCCCCAATTAAATACACCGCGCGCATACTTTGCCATTGCGAATGCTGCGCCAGTTGCTCCTGTTGGCTCTAAATAAGTCCAATCTTTTTGAACTGCATTTAAGATCTTTGCCGCATATTCTTCTGGTAAAATATAATCTTTTGGAACTTCTATGTTTTTTGAATACAACACATCAATTTCATCAAACATGCGGGTTTTAATTCCAGGAGTAAATAAACAAAGTGTACTAACACCGGTGCCTTTTAATTCTTGCTGTATGCAATCTGTAAATGCCCACACCGCAGCCTTAGAGGCTGCGTAGGTTGATGCACATGGAAAATGCATGACGGCAGAAACCGAAGAATGATTTATTATTTTACCTGACTTTTGCTTTATCATTTTTGGAATCACAGCATGCGACAAATGCACCAATGCATTGATATTTACTTGAAACATTTTATAGATATCATCTATTTTTTGCTGTTCGATCAAACCACCCGTTAACTGACCCGCATTATTAAAAAGCAGGTCTATTTTCTTAGGTTGTAGATGTTGAATTAATGTTTCAACACCTTCACGAGTTGATAAATCAGCTTCAATAATTTCAACAGAAGCAGCTCCGGCTTGATTTAACTCTTTGATTAATTGCGGATCAGTTTTTCGAATTGCAATTAGCAAATGGGCTTTTTCTTTAGCGCAAACTTCGGCGAAGGCTTTACCAATACCGCGATTAGCGCCAGTAATTAAAATATGCTTATTTGTAATGTCCATAAATAAATTTCCTTTATCTGCTTACAGACCCCATTGTTTTTTTATTAAAGCCTCTTCTTCATCGGAAGTAACTTTTTTAAATCGAACCCCTGATCGCCCCTTAACCACAGCTTCGCATTCGGACCAGGTCTTGTGCGTTTTATAAATTCCATTTACTAAACTTAAATACCAAGCTGGTTTCTTAGGACCCGATTCACGATTCTTTGGGTCAGGCAAGGGTACTTTTTCTGGTAGTTGATAAATATCAAAATAATAATCTTTAGCTTTTCCATGATAAACATCAATCGGATAGCGTTTTGACATGGCTACAGCAAGTTCATCGCAACGCTCATTACCTGGAATGCCTGCATGACCTTTTACAAAGTTCCATTCGAATTTTAAATTTGGATTTTTAGTTTTAAATTGAAATAAAACTTGATCCATCTGCATCCACAAATCTGGATTCGCTACAGGATCCCCGGCTGCATTTTTCCAGCCCTTTTTCTTCCAACCATGCAGCCACTGTGTTGTTCCGCGAATTAAGTAAACCGAATCCGTAAATATTTGAATAACCTGTAAAGTAACTAAATGTTTGGACTGTAAAATAAGTTTGAAGGATTCTAGAATTGCAGACATTTCCATTCGGTTATTAGTGGTTTGTGGAAAGCCCTCTGCTAGCTCTTGCACAGTGCTGTCTGGAAATAAAATAATTGAACCATACCCACCAGGCCCAGGGTTTCCAGAGCAAGCTCCATCACCGTAAATGTAAATTTGATTTTTTATTTCTGTCTCAGATTTAGTCATGACTATTTCATCTCATGATTTGAATAGATAATCACGTGTTGTTTACCTGCTTAATGCTACGAGAAATTAAATGTCTCATGCTGAAACACTAGCCTTGGTATGAACTTAGCAATGTCAATAGGTACAAGCAGTTTTAATTCAAACCAAATATGGAGAGCGGTTTAAATGCAGAAGAAACAAAGTATGACATTCTTAGCGCTGACTGTATTAAGTTTAGTCAGTAGTTTTTTCAGACCTTCTGAAGCTAAGGCTGCGTCTACTTCAAATAAATCACAACTTTATAAAAACAATAAAGTGGTTATTTCTTCAGAACAAAATATTAAAGAAGAACCAACTTTTGGCACGTCTGCTTTAGTTTCTAGAAGCACATCCTTAGTTGATTTTAAAGATGGAACAAAAACAGATGCTGTTGATTACTTATTAAGTCCATTTGTTAAAACTAGCTTAGGCACAGTAACCACTAAATTAGCTTATTCTCAAAATCTAAAAGAAAGTAATGCAAGCGCAGAAAGTAAATCAGACTGGGCAGATGCTCCGGTTACCTTCATCGCAACACCCTACAAATGGCTATGGTCTTCTCCTTACGTAATAACATTAACACCAACGGTAACCGCTGTTGTACCGCTTTCACAAACTTCAACTCGCCGAGACCAGTTACAAACAACTTTAATAACTGGAATTAGTTTTGGAATTATTCCAGATGGGATTGCTCCTAAACATGATGGCGCATGGAATTTAGCAATTGGCATAACTGCTGGACAGGCCTTTCACGCTTACGAAGAAAATACTGTTGGTACTGTTCTAAATAAATATATTTCAAATCAAACATTAAATTTGGGTTACACCTATAAAGCCATCAGCCTTAGCGCTGAATACATTCATAAATCACGGTGGACTTACCAAGGTAGCACAAAAGAAGCGTTCGAACTATCTGAAGAACTTGGATATTCAATCAATGAAAATTTTTCGATGGCATTAGGACATACAAATGCAGGTTCGGCACTTAAAGCAAATGGTTCGGAATCAAATATTGATTTAGTTAACGAAAATAGTTCAGTTGTTTATGTAGCAATGGGTCTGTCTTTTTAAGGGAGAAGCGAATGGGAAAGCAAAAAACGGGAATAACAAATTGGGTTGTAAAATTGATAGCAGTTATTGCTTTCGCTACCTCATGTACAAAAAGTCGTGATGCTAAATTCGCATATGGCACCGGCGAAAACTTAATGAGCATTCAAGATTTTGACGGCAAGGAATTCGATTTAAAAACCGAAGATGAAATTTCTCAGCTAAGTCTTAGTAAAAGTGATAATGTCACTTCAAGTTCGGCTTCAGTGACTCAGCATAGTATTGTTAAATACAAAACAAGCGCAGAGTTAATGGATAGCTCACCCTTTGTTGGAAAAAAGAATTTTACTTATAAAATTCGTTATGAATTAACCGACAATTATTTAAAACTTTATAAAGTTGCTGCAAAAAAAGATTTATCTTTGGCTGAGTTAACATATGCAATTGAAGGCGAAAAAGGTACTTTTAAAGTTCCTTTACTAGGCTACCCTATTACTGGTTACTATAAAGTAACCAGAGACCGCAATGACTTGGATGAACAAACAAGCAAATTAATCGAAAAATCAGAAACTACAAAAGATTCAGCAACGCATTTCAAAATTAATCGTCAAGGTAAAGAGCTTTTTAAAGCCTTACAAAAAATTGATACATTCCCAGCTAACTTTTTTGATGGTGACTGGTACTATAGCGAAACTGTTTCCGCATTAAATTACACAAGCCAATCTGGCTATGGCACTGTTTTAAGTCTAGATCAGTTTGGTAACGATGCAGCTAAAGTTCGCTTGAAAAAAACAGAAACCGGCTTGTCGTTTTATAACCTAAACGTTGATGACAAAATTGCTGCCGACTTAGCAACACGCGATGAAAACAAAGTTACCGTTATATCAATTCCTGCTAAATGGAAAAGTTTTAAACAATCCGCCAAAGGTCGCGACACAAGCATGGCTGAAGAAGAAGATAATTCTTTAGTTTGGAATTCGCGTCAGTTTGTTGAAGTTGACTTAGCTGGTGCGTCTTCGTATTTAGCTAACAGTGGCAATTTTGAAGTTCGTGATATGCAAATTGATGATAATTATTTTTCTTTTACAACACTAAGTAAAACATCTAATGAAAAAATTCGACATTCTTTTTTAAAAGCAGCTGCAAGAAATTATACGCCAAAAACATATTTTGCTGAAGATCAAAGTATCTTTGGTTTTTTTCATTCAAAAAAGAATGCCTTATCTGATACAAGCGATCGCTATTATGAAAAAGATTTTAATACTCTAGACTTAGTTAATCGCTACAATCCAGCCAGTGAAAAAATTGAATTTCATTTGTCGGATGCATCACCTGACTGGGTAATGCCAGTTGCAGTTGCAGCTGTTGATCAGTGGAATAAAGCTTTCAAAAAAGCAGGTATTAAGACAGAAGTTACTTTTAATAAAGAACGCGTTCAACTTGGTGACTTACGTTATAATATTATTAATTTAGTGTCTCAGCCCGATGATGCTTTTAGCTGGGGTGGTTTTGGACCAAGTTTAGATGACCCGCAAACTGGCGAACGAATCGCATCAACTGCAAACGTTAATGTGAATGATACAACTGGTTTCCTAATTCGCGTTATGCGCAATATGGCTGATGCTCAAATTGGACTTTTGGACAAGGCCTACATTATTGGCCTACCACTACCATCTTTTGAAGCGGTTCAGCAAACAGCAGAAGGCGAAAGTAAAGTTATGCTGAATTATTCACGCAGCCCTAAGTTAGCTATGGCCTTGCAAAAACGCGGCGACACTGTTGGTCTAAAATTAGTAGAGTTCAATAAAGCTTCAAAAAAAGGATTTGCAGAAAGACAACTTGGAAATAGTTTAAGTAAACGCGGTCTTAAGTTTAAGTCTGAAGAAAATATTGGCGCAAGCTATGGAAACGTTATTGCGGACATTAATGCAGGATGTGCTGACGTTAAATCCTATATTGAAGGATTAAAAAGTACATCGCAAAAAGCTTCATCAGAAGATGAATATGCTCTATATTCTAAGTGTGCAAAGAAAGTTTCGGGCAACCACTTACTTGGAGTCTTACTTCATGAAATGGGACACAACTTAGGATTAAGACATAATTTTTATGGATCTGTTGATGCTGCAAATTTTATTCATAAAAGCATCCGAACATCATCTGTTATGGAATATACAACATCAAACGAATCTGGTGCCGCAGTTGGACCTTATGATATCGCAGCACTTCGCTGGGCTTACAATAGCGAAGTTGAAACAACAAACGGATCTGTTGTTAAAATTGATGCGAACAAACCAATCGATCAAAGTTTAAATGAAAAAAGTTTAGCCCGAAAACCATTTATGTATTGCACGGACGAAAATGTAGACATCATTGGCCTAGACCCCATGTGCGCACGGCTTGATGCTGGCACAACTCCACTTGAAGTGGTTAAGCATTACGCCGCAGATTATAATACAAGTATCGCTTTAGGAAATCAAAGACGTGACCGCAATGATATGTCGAATGCCATGAGATTATCAGACTCACGTTTAGAAAGATTTTTAATTCCTATAAAGCATATTTATGATTTTTATCGCATCCAAATTGGATTGTTTGCAGGCAAAGGACAAGAATATCTTGAGACTTTAGATCAGGATTCATATACACGCTTATTAATAAAAATGAATAATGATCCAAAATTTGGACCTATTCTTAGACAGTATTCTCCGGCTGCAATTTATGCTTTTGAGTTTTTAAAAGATCTTGCATTTACACCAGACAAATATTGCGTTGTACAAAGGGATTTACCATCAAGCTTAGTTACTGAAAAAAATAAATCATCCCTTAAATTATTTAATTTAAGCGCGATTAAGAAAGACATCTTTGATAAGCAAAACTTGAATGTAAATTCATGTCAAGATGCTGCCGTTACAACATATTTAAGCGATCGCAAATCAAAAGTTATTGCATCAGGTGGATACTTTCTTGAAGATCAGTATTTAGATCTATCAAAAAGTATTGATTTACGTACGACCGCAAGAGACTACAACGTACAATACAAGCCAGATACTATTGGAATGGTTTATGAAAGAGCTAATGCAATAATACTTCTTGGTGCACGCTTTAGAACGTCAGCTTACAATGACAGTTTGGGATTTTTTCCAAATTTTTATGATGAACCAAATTTTAGAGCAGCAATTGAAGATGCAGTTTTAAATCGATTAACTAAAGGCATTGATATCAATACTTTTAATATTTTTGACAAGAAATATGATGGTCAATTTTATAGCGCAAACTTTCTTTCAGAGAAAACGCTATTAAATTTTATGTATGCATTTTTTAAAGAATCATTAATGATTCCAGGAAAAGCAAAAATAAATGAGACACGTCTTTCAAAATTTACACTTAACTTTGCCATTAATGATGACGTCATTGATCAAATTGAAGCAAGCGGACTAGAGACCCAGAAAATTACAATTCTTGGACAAAAATATTATGCGACTGAAAAAAATGATGTCACGTTTAAGCTGCTTAAATCTTTAAGCGCTATTAATTTGCAAAAAGAAAATTCAGAACCAAGTGCAGAAGTTGTTACTAAGTTAAGTTCTATTTTAAAAGCAGGACTTCCAATAGGCGAAAACTTTAGTAAGTACACAGTTGAAGCTTATAATACTTTAGCGGGAAATCTGAACACAGTGTCGATTGCTTTAAAAAAACAGCAAGATTCTGATATTGATTTTGCATTCTTAAACCGTTTGTTAGCACCCTATCTTAGATTTAGCGCTGTCCTTAACTATTATTATTCAGTTAATAATACAACTGTAGAGCAAAAGGGCGTTTTCTTAAAAAAATCATTTTCTGAAATTATTACTGCTATGAATGATTTCTTAAAAAAGAGTGCTCCTGATATGCCCTTATTAGATAAAAATGTGTTTTTGGCTAGCTCGGTGGATAAAATGGTTACAGTCAAATTAACAGCTAGTAAAAATACATTTGAAATTTATCAAATTGATAAAGATGAATTAGATGCTCAGCATGAATTAATTAGTACAATTATTTTAGATAGATAATAAGCTCATTAAAATTAACTTCAACAAAACCCCTTTATTAAGGGGTTTTGTTTTTTTGAAGGTATAAATTTAATTTAGTCGCGATTGATTTTAAATAATCATCATCGCGAAATTTAATTGAAAATTGTTTTCCCGTACTTAAACATTCGTCTAATTCGCGTTCTAATCTAAATAATGGACCCGCAAACTTATTTGAAAAGTGCAGAATAAAATACAGACCGATCAAGCAGTTAAATATTATTGGAATAATCACCGACAAATAAAGAAAAGTTTTCCACCACCCAAGAATACGAAAATCAACCACAATATTTATAGGCATTTGCGTTTTCCATTCCAAATACCACATTGCACCTAAAAGCCCAAGTACTTGGACCACAGCAAGTGCAAACAAAATAAAAGCCATATTCTTTAATATAGGAATTTGAATTTCTTTATAAATCAACAGCTGCCGTCTTTTAAAAAAATTCTTCATACTCATAAAATCAATTACAATTATATTTCTGTAAAATTGCAAGAGATTTTGAAAAACTTCAAAATAAACTAGCTATTGCAACAGGTATAACACTTTGAAAATCATTAAATGATGAATAAGAACGAACAATTGTTTTTTGTTCGAGTGGGTAAACAACGGCTAAATTTAGCTTAAAGGCGCTATCAATCATCTTCATACGATAAAGACATAGCCCATAAAAAATAAGCTGCTGCAAAGCTTTATCAAAATAGGCAGAACTTCCAGTTTTGTAATCTAAAATATAGATTTCGTGATCAACAATCCCCCACAAATCGATTTGCCCTTGCAAAACACCACTCTTGGTTTTGATTCCGAAACCCCATTCTGGAAAGCCATCTGCAATAAGGCGCTTTAGAGGTAAAGCAGATTGGTTTAGCATGTAATCAATCGCTTTCTTTTCATCTTTAGAAAAATTATGTTGCAATGATTCTATCACAACATCCTCTTTAACCAATACCTGCAATGATTCAAAGATACGGTGCAAATCGGTACCTTTCTTAGCCTTTAAAAAGTCGATGATTTTAGAATCAAAACTAGACTCGGACAATTTGTCAGCGACTTTGCTTTTAGCTTCTGCAATGTTAGCTACTTCTGAAATTGTGTCTGTTACATTTGTTTGAAGCATCTGGCTTGATTCAAATTTTAATTTATTTTTAATAATTATAATGCCATTACTGCTGCTTAACCTTGGATTAACTTCAGACTCATGAAATTCAGAGATTAAATCATACTTACTTTCATCATAAGTTCCCACTTCTGGCCAAAAAGATTTCTTTTGCCAAGATCCTGATGATTGGCGTGATTTTGTTTCAGCAACTAAAGTCAGCGCATGACGAGCACGAGTTAGTGCAACATATAGCATTCGCTCATGCTCTTCTAATTCTTTAATATTAAAATCTTGACGATTTTTTTGTGCCCAACGGCTAATAACGCTTTTGGATTCATCTAGAACATATGGAGCCAAACTGAATTTATTAAGCTGAAAATTAACTGTTAATGGCTGATATAAAGTTATTAATGGCTGCTCTGAAAAACCCACCACGATGACATAGTCAAATTCTAATCCTTTTGAAGCATGAATTGTCATTAAGCTAACACGATCGGGCTGCGCAACGGGAATAGCTTCAGACTTTGAAGACCCCAAATCAGACTGTAAAAATTGAAAATTTTCTGCGATATAGCGTCCTAATGAAAAGCCAGGCAAAGATTCTGCCTGCTTTAAGTAAGTATAAAATTTCCAAAAATTGGCTTCGCGCTTACCCGAACTATCATATGCACTAGAAAAGTCTAAAAATCCACATTGTTTGATGAACTGAATAAATGATTCACTAACGCCTATCTTTTGATAGCTATCTAAATAATCAGACAGCACTTCAGCAACTTTAATTTCTGATTCAAAGTGCAGTAACGCCAACCATAATGAACGATGATCTTTATTTTTTATAGAAGCTGCAACCGATGCAATATCTAAATCCGTAAGATGAGCCCATGGACTTCTTAATAATAAAACTAAATTTTCATTATCATGCGGATTAATTAAAAACTTTAGCAATGCAATCAAATCTAATATTTCGCGTTTTTGATCAAACCCAGCCGAGATTTGCAGCTGAACAGGCACAGATAACTTATGAGCAAGACCAGCAACTTTTAACAAGTTATAATTCCGTCTTGATAATACACAAATGTCTTTAGGACTAACATTCTGATTTAACAAACTAGATATATGATGAATTACTGCCATCGCTTCATCTGCAGATTGAATGAATGTAATTTTTGAAGACAGCAGATCTTTATCAGGATTTACTTTCATGGGTTCAAACTGAGGACTAACTTTCTGAAAATAATCATTTATAAAGTGCATTAAACTAGGCTGACTTCGGTAGTTAGTGTCTAAAAACTTTAAACTTAAGGTACTTGTTGTGTCCGCAGCAATTTGTTGTTTTTCAAGAAAGACTTCAGATCTAGCACCACGAAATAAATAAATGCTTTGCTGCGGATCCCCCACAATAAAGTGTGGTTTGTTTTTTATAATAGCATCTAAAATTTCAACTTGAATTGGCGATGTGTCTTGAAATTCATCAATCATGTAGTAGTCAAAATTTTCAGAAAAATCTATAGCCGTCATTGGAAATTGACGAACAAGTTGCAACGAAAAAAGCTCTAAGTCATTTATCGTAATTTCACCTGAATCAGTTTTTTGCTTCTGATCTAATATAAAAACTTCATGAACTAACTTAGCAAATAATAAATTAAGTTGATCATGAGATTCAAAATAAGCATTAGTATCTGCAAATGATAAATCAAACTGATCCCAAAATAATTCAATCGATTCATGAATAGCGGGCTCAAAAGGCGGAGCTTTTTTATTCCAACGTGGTTTGGTTGGTTTTTCTTCAACCAGATTCAATATAGATTCTACATCTTTAGAATCTAATGCTTTTTGCAAAAGCTTTAAATAATCAAAATACATTTTCCAGGTATCGGTTAAACTTACATCAATTTCAAGAACCGCATTTAATTGATCCGCCAAGGTTTCAATTTTAGTGTTGGTAACATTTAACAACTCAGATGCAGAAATTGCTTTAATATCAGAAGATTGTTTAACAGCTTCCAACCCATCTAAAACAAAATCAACTAAGCGGGTAAATGAATAATGTTCTAAAATTTCAAGATAGCTGTTTTCACTTTTTAACAAATTTCTGATTATTTTTTTTAAGTATTTTTTATAGATCGTATCATCAACTATTTTCACCCCTTGAGGCAATCCTAGAACATCCGCATTTTCTTGAATAAAAAGAGTCAGCAGACCATGAATAGTAGAAATATGAACATGACTTTTTTTATTAATATGCTGAAATAAATTTTCATCATTCTTTTCTAAAGCTTTTACACTAAGGCGTTCTTTAACTTCTTGAGTTGCTTTACGCGTAAATGTTGTTATGGCAACTTTGGGCAAACGGTTATGCTTAACTTGAAACTGCTCGCATAGTTGAATAAATGTATTTATTAAAGTTGTTGTTTTACCCGCACCCGCACCTGCACGAATTAATAACGACTGAGTAACTACATCAAATGATGGGCTCGACATATTTTACTCCAGTTGCAAGTTGTGCATAGTTTTGGGTCTTCAGGTTTTGCCGTAAAATCAAAACTTTGTAGCTTAGTCATTAAGGTATCAACAAGTTCATTAAATTCTTTTAACAAATCTGTTTTCTGTTCAGAAGTTGCTAAGCTTTTCTTTTTTCGAAGCGGCTGCAAATACAAATCATGAAATTCTTTTTGCATATACCCCTTTGCGAAATCAAATTTTCGATAATCGTAATACACAGAGGCAATGACTTCTTTTTCGGGATAAAGTACCTTTTCGCATGCTAGTAAATAAATCAATAGCTGAAATTCGCCATGACTAACCCAATCTGAAAAATTTTTCAAATCGGCAGTTGACGATTTATAATCGTAAACGACATAGCCTTCATTTACTTCATCGACACGATCGATACGACCTTTAAATAACATAAAGTTATTTCTATTCGTAGATGAAGAAAAAAAATCTTTTTGCTCAAAATCGTAAGTTATTTCAAAAGCTTGCTCTGTTGATTTATTAGCTATTTTTTGGCGTTTCTTTTCAAATTCTGAAAACTGATTTCCAATTTGCATCAACTTATTCTTTTGAATAGACCAAAGCAAATCATCCTGAGGATATATTTTCAATTCTAAACGTTTATTTTCTAAAAAAATATTCATTCCATTTGCACCATTGACTTGAATTAAATGTTCAAACAAATGATGTAATAAACTTCCTTTTTGCCGAGGATCTAAATCAACAGCTACCTGAGGCAAATCTTTAAGTCGAAAAACCTTTTGGGCTAATAATTTAAAAGGACATTTCCAATACTCTTCTAATTCGGATGGACTTAAACTTTCGAACTGGTTTATTACAACGCTATTTGCTTCCATTGAAAAATCTTTAATCAAGCCCGGCAAGCTAATTTTAGAAATATCGTAATGATCAATTTTTTGCAACGAACTAGGCAAAGACAAATCTGCACCTTGCAAGTACATTTGGATATCATCATGGCGGGTTTTATTAGGAACAATAACATCATGCTTCGAATTGTTTTCAAGAAAAAACAAAGAGGGCGTTAATGGCTCTGCATCAAAACTAGAATTAGCACATAAATATATTTTATTTATTGTGTTTTTATTTACTAGCCAACGAATATTAAAATCATAAAAACTTTCTTCGGGATATTCGATAGCAAAATCAAATTTGTTTTTTAATTCAAAAATATCAGCTGTTGAAATTAAATTTTTCTTTGCTGCAGATAGCGACTTTTCATCTAAACCCAACCAAACTTGGTATTTACTGCTAGACAGATGCGAAGACATCAAAGGTAAAATTTGTAGCCCTGCCACTTCACTGGTTTCCGTTTTAATTTCTTTGCCATTGATGCAGACTTTTAAAAAGTGCATCCATTTTGAAAAGTTCGCTTGGATATCTGAACTGCGCGCTAAAAAATCTTTAAAAATAACTTCAAATAAATTAGTTGGCATATCCTGATTTTGCGTGGCATGCATTTTTAAGGTTTGTATCCAGAACTGAACGATAATCGACAAAAATTCAGGTCGACTAAGTTTTTTTGTAACATCAATTTTTTTGTAAAATAAATTTTTTATTTTTTCATCGCGGAACAAATCTGAATCATCATAAATTTGATAGAATAATGCCTTAAAGTTTTCAAATTTATAATCGATTGTATTCTTTGCAGAATACAAAGACGTTTCTAAAGAATCCCAACTAATATCTGTAGATAAGTTCGCACAATAAGCTAAAAAGTTCTGAATAAATCCTAAACTATTTAATCGTACTACATGGTCTTTTTGGTAAATTAGGCCTTCTTCATCTAGAAAATATTTAAGCACTGGCCAATATTTTTCTATTTGAGCAGAAATGATTGCAATATTTGCTAATGAAATCCCTTGCTCATGCCAATCTCTGATCTGCGCAATAGCAAATTTGACTTCAGCTAATTGGGTCGAGACGCGAATAAATTTATTTTCAGATATTATTGGCTCTGTTGATTCGGATATATTAACCACAGAGCCATAGCCAATATTATCTTGATATGTTTTTAATAAAAATGAAAAGCGCTTTGCAAAGAATGGATCTGGCCAAATTATTTTAATATTTGTTTTTTGTGCTAAAGTTCTAAACAAACCCATTTCAACTGAGCTCATTTCGGTTCCAAGATCTATCAGAATATCTGACTTCCAAACAAACTGGCTTATGTCTAATTTTTGCAAATAAGCAGCAATCCATTTTGTATCAATTATTTTGTGTTCATTTAATATATAAGCCATGCAAGCTCTTGATAATAAATGCCACCGTTGCCATTTTTTAATTTTAGTTTGATTAGTAAACCATTCGCTTAAAACAGAATCACTTTCTGAGTGCAATAATATTGGCGCAAGTTCGTGAACATAAGCTGCCAACGTCGATGATTCTGATGGTTTTATATCTAGACTGGCTCCGAATTTATCAACAAAATTATCCACAACTATTTTTATAAATTCGCTAGAGACAGCTTGCATATGGGGTGCTAATCGACGTAATGCAATTTTCCAAAAATCGCTGGCTCGCAATATAGAAGTTTCTAAAAAAAACCCCTGTTTTTCTATAAGTAATTTTTGGATTTCATTTTTGGATTTTAAATCGGAAACAATCCATGTGTAAGTGCAAAGATCGATATCCTTATTATTTAAAAACGAAAAAATAGAATTTGGATTTGATATAGGATAAAACTCAATCATGTAAGAACGATACACTATCTTCTTTGCTTAAGTCTTCTTTTTTTACCTTCAGTATCTTTCATTTGAAAACTTTGATCAAAATCAAATTCAAATGTTAAGCTGTAAATCACACGATCATTGCGCATTTGCCCAGCCATTGAACCTAATTCTGCAGTGTAATATGCAACATCGGCTCGAAATAACCAAATGTCGATTCCGCCACCATAACTTAGATAGCCCTGACCAAAACCACCGCGAATATCAAATAATCCAAAAGAGGCTTCTGTGCCTACATGAATTTTTTTTGTTATGTTTTCATTCGGTCGTGTAATATATTTGTATTCTAAAGCATGAGTCCAATGAATTAAAAATGCATTTTGTTCTAAAGAAACGCCCAGTGTTAAATTATCTGCTTGTGATGGCGGTGATGATGAACCTGCCGTCTGAGAAAATGTGGTGCGTCCCACATCTTGCCATGTTGCACTAATCGTTGGGCTTAAATCCCCGTTAGGAATTGTTGTTACAAATCCTAAATCCATGGCTTCGCCAATGCCTTTGTCCTTAAATGAATTTTGCAAAACTGCCTGATCATTTGAACCTAATAAGTCAGTAACTAAAATATCACTACTTCCACCCCAACGTACAACATGACGACCAGCAAATCCAAATGATGTTGTTGGACCTAATGCAATAGCTCCAGCAACCACATAACCATAGTCACTTATAAAATTAGCATTAAATGTTGGAAAAGGTGGGTTATTAAAACTTTCTAAAATATAATTTGATGAATAAACGCCAAGACCAAAATAAGGCATCACAAATGAAGATCGAATTGTGATATCCGCAAATGAATTTAATCCATATAAACCATTAATATCACTAGCTGATAAACTGGAACCACTTTTCATCGCCTGCGAAATTAATCGTTCAGCATCTTTTGAATAGGCCCCATTAACTTGCGCTAAAACAAAATCAAATCCATTTACACGAGCCAACATGGCTGGATTATAATAAACAGAATCAGCTCCTTTAACAAAGGACATATACGTTCCGCCCATTGCTAAAGAACGTGCCGTAGAACCTAGTGGCGAAATATCAGTAGCATTGGCTTCAGCTGCTGAAACTAAAATGCAAATATTCACTAAGTACTTATAAACCTTTTTCATGGGCACGCTAGCCCAATTAGAATAGCATTACCGCCTGTGTGAACTGCTCCAACTCCGTAGTCGTCAGTGTTGATTAATCTTTTCATGACATCACGTAATGGCTGACTAATAGATGCCGGATTTGTGATCGTACAAGGCACTCCGCCTGAAACAGCAGCGCACACGCCAACCAAATTATTAATTGCCGTCTGTGAACCCGCGCCCAATTGCTTGACGGATAGGAAAGCAAAATTTTCGACCATATAGCCAAATCCTAATATTACATTATCCATTTCAGCATTGCTCATATTGCAAATATTCGCATCCGCAATACCATCTCCGTTCACCGGAG
Organism: Pseudobdellovibrio sp.; assembly: GCA_049301055.1. Classification (GTDB taxonomy): domain Bacteria; phylum Bdellovibrionota; class Bdellovibrionia; order Bdellovibrionales; family Bdellovibrionaceae; genus Pseudobdellovibrio. Next base: position 119,050 of record JBAQKN010000026.1, read on the forward strand.
CAATATCAGCTGATACGCGAATTTGCGAACCTAATAAAGACATTCCAACAACTGCGGCAAATGCATTTTCATTAGCTGACCTTTGCGCTGATGTGCCAACAGTGTCTAGGGTTTTTAAAGCCAGCAAACATGCTGCAGGGTCTGCTACAATTCCTACGAATGGCGTCATCATTAATGCAAAAGCTTGTGTTGAAGACGCTGTAGCTAAACTATTTAAATAACTAACAAAATTTAATCCACATTTTCCTGCATAGGCACTTGCTAAGACATCTTTTGCTGCAACCTGAGCTTGCCCTGACGCCGACATCTTTGTTGTTACAATTGTTATTGCTGATGAATAATCAAATGAGTTAATAGCAAGTTTCGCGTCGATTAATAATGAATCATCTGAACTTGATGATGATGCACTTTGAAAAATATTTTTAGCGCAACCTGAGGCTATAATTAAAACTAAAATAATTTTTAAAATCGCATATTTCATATTTTAAAACCTTAGTGTTATTTTAGTATTCAACCGTCTGTCTTCGCGCGGCGCAGAGGAAGTTCCAATTTCTTCACCGTAGGAAGTCACTTGCCATTGAATATGTTCACTAGCTAATTCAAAACCTGCTGTGTAGTACCTTTGATTATAACCTAATCTGAAGAAGAAAATATCATTAGAATTTAATTCGATTCCTAAATGCATTCTCTTTACATTATCTGTGTCATTTCTAGAATTAGTGATGTCACTGTATTCTAAAGTCCACACGGACCGGAAGCCATTTGAATGAATTGGAAAAAGTGAAAAAGCTGCATCAACAGATTGCTTTACCGTTTGTGGACGTGATGTTGCTTGTAAACGCACACCATCTTTTTTATCAAAAACAGTATCACCCATATCATGAACAACAACTCCCAATGTTGGTACGTATACCCATGGTGCTTGTAAAAGCAAGCCCCCATCAAAACTGACGCCAGTACCTTCGGAACCAATTGTCGACATGTCTAACGCGCCAGCCGTGCTTAATATAGGATTAATGACTTCAATACGATTAATGGCTTTTGCATTAAAACCAATTTTTATTCGACCATCGAATAATCTTAAATTTGCGCCAACTACTGCCGCCATATCGCTTTGCGATTTCGTATCCAGAATTGTGCCTGCTGTATTCGTTTCGGCACTGACATCATTTTTATATAATAAACCAAACCCAAAATTTCGCATAACAAAAGATGGGCTTACTTGTAGTTTCGCGTGATAATAAGTATCGCGTTTTGAATCTAAAACATTTTTAATTTCCGAAATTTCAAAGGCCTTTGCCGTAGAACTTGCAGAAACCTGCTGAACAAAATTTGAAGAGCCTTCAAGTTCTGGATCAATTAAAGTTCCATAATAATCACGGATACTGCCAAGATTAGCAGGATTACGATACAATGATGTTTCATCACTAGTAATCGCAGTACCGGCTCCGCCCATTGCCAGGGATCGTGTGTTGTTATAAAATTCAAACCATTCATTATTTGCAAATGCATTTGAACTAAAAATACTAATTATAATAGTGGCGCATCGTGCGCTAAATAAAATCCGTCTCATAGTGTAAAACTTATCGGCAGTTTATTTAAATACTTGAGTCAGAGTGAGACAGTTAATAAATGTTTGATTTGTCTTTGCAGACTAGACTCTGTCGTTGAATTATCAATGCAGAATGTTGCTTGCGGCAGCTTTTCAGAAAGCGGCAGCTGGGCTTTAATGCGGGAATAAGCTTGTTCAACAGTAAAACTATTCCGGGCCTTTAGTCTAGCCAACTGAGTATCAGCATCGCACCAGATCAGAACAGTCGCAAAAAACTTATTGCTAGATTTGTTTTCAAATAACAAGGGCACATCATAAAAACATATTTTATGACCACTATTTTCAAATTTATTTTTTAATTTTTCAACTTCGAACTGTATTAATGGGTGCAGAATTTTCTCTAAGACTATTTTTTTTTCTGGCGAATTAAATATAATTTGCCCTAACTTTTTACGATCTATTAGCTTTTCTGAAGTTAATATATTTTCACCAAAGGCAACCACGATATTTTCGTAACCCAATTGCCCTGGCATTGCCATTTGATGAGCAATTAAATCGGCGTCAATGACCGGAATTTTATATTCTTGAATTATTTTTGAAGCTGTCGATTTTCCAGTAGCAATTCCGCCTGTTAAACCAACCCATTTCATTTTTTGATTCATATTAATAAGTGTAAGCTTAGTTTCAAAAGCATGCAAACTAAGGTGCTATTGTACCACCGTATAAAGAGCCCGTCCCGGCAGCAACTCCACCAACAGTAAGAACTCCGCCGCCCTTTGTTAAGGTATTTCCATTTAAAGCTAATGAAGTTAAAGTTAATGCGAAATTGTTCATATTTAAAACATTCACAGCACCCGCTGTAACCGATGTCGCCTGGCTGCCACTATTCCATGAAATAGCTGATGCTAATTCAACAGTGCCTGATGCTTTGCTGATGGAGATATTTCCAGTCGGAAAAGTTCCCGCTGTGCGCGTGATAGTTTGTGTACCCGTACCGTTTAAAGTTAACGCTGTTGTGCCACCTAAGAAATTCGTCATCGTTACGTTTCCGCCAACAGCAAGAGTTCCAGAATTTAAAGTATTACCGACGTTTGTTTGCGCCAATAATAAATTTCCTAAGATATTCATTGTACCTGATAATGTGTAGGTATTTGAATTTGAATTATTAAAATTTGTAAACGTCACATTATTATAGTTCACTGCCCCAGTGGTAATTGTATTTGTTGCGGTACTTCCTTTAAATTCTAGTGTGGAAGTTCCAGCATTAAAAGATCCTGCAGCGGTATAGGTATAATTGCCGCGTAGACCAATATTGCCAGCTAAGTTTACCGTACTGGCCGAATTAATCGTCATCGCATGAATCGCCGATCCTGAAGTTCCAGTTAAAGTCTGGGTTCGCGTATTATCACCCACAATATTTAATGTAAAATTATCACCGTAATCTTTCATCCAAGACGTAATATTTAAATTACCCGATAAATTAAAGACTCCACCCGATATTTGCGTATACGTACCTGCGCCATACGTATCATTAAAAGTTAAATTGCCATCAACATTCATTGTTCCCGTCATAGTAATATCCGAATTGTACACATTAAAATTTACATTATTAAGGTTAATATTATTCGCAACAATTGTTCTTACTGCGTAATCAGTAAATCTTAGTGTTGAAGCACCTGGAATTATGGTTCCAGATGTATAAGTAAAATTCTTAGAAATACCAATATCACCTGCTAAAGTAACAGTGCCTGTAGAAGCAATTTCTAAACTTGATAATGCCCTTGCTGCAGTTCCAGTAATTGTTTGCGATGAGCCGACTAATTTAATTAGCGCACCCCCGCCATTAAAATTGGTAACTGTTAAATTACCCCATAGCAGAATAACACCGGAGCCTTGTAGGGTTCCCAAATTGGCTTGCTGATCGTTTAAAACCATATTTCCTAATACTGTAATATTTCCTGTTATCCAAACTACAGAATTACTTTCATTTAAGGTTAAATTATTTAGTGAATTTAACACTTGTAGATAATAGGTTGTGCAACAACCTGGTTGCCATAAAAGTGTTCCAGAATTGTGAGTAAAGGTTCCAGCTGTTTGATAGAAATGACTTTTAGTAACCAAATTACCGCTGGTTGCAATAAAAGTTCCACCTGTTTGGGCAAAAGTACTATTCAATGTAATCGTCGAATCGCCACCTTGAAATGTTCCTGCTTGCTGAACCCAACCATTTGAATTAATTGTTAAAGTTTTTGCTGCGGCTTGAGTAATTGTTCCCGCATAACCCGTCGTCATCCGCACGCCGCCCACAGTTGTATTTACAGCCATTGTCGGTGAACAATTAATAGCACATGTATTATCAAATAAAGCAGTAACAGCTGCGCCTGGCGCCACACCACCCGACCAATTTAAACCCGTGGCCCAATTGGCATCAGCTCCGCCGCCTGTCCAGACATACGCATTTGTAATAACTGTTTCAACTTGCACACCTGTTGCATAACTTGCCGCAGTTGCATTTATTTGCGCACTTCCGACTGCATTTGAAATAAAATAAAAACTGATAGAACTTGTGCCCGATAAAACAATAACGCTTGTAGTGGAAGTTAAACAAGACGAATCCGAATAAAAAACGACAGAATCTGGTGTTGTTAAGTTAACTGTTAAATTTGACCCTACGTTGGTAACCGCACCACTGGCATTTTTTGTTTGCAAAGTAGTAATACCTGAACAATTACTTTTTGAAATCGATTGAGCCGAGGTAGTAAAATTTAATGTTGAAGTTCTTTTTTTAAAAAAGGCAGGCATTGTAAACTGAGCTAACGCTGATTCGCCAGTCGTTATGAATAGGACAACTAAAATAATTTTAGATAATAAACGTACCATGGTGCCACTAGCCTTTATATTAATAATTAGGATTCCATGAAATATACACTTCTGTTCCAACTACTGTCATATTATAAATAGTATGCTTTGCTGCTGTTGTTGCCGCATGATCCGGCGGCATATGCACTGTTAATGCTGTAGTATTCACATCGCTAAATGCAGTAAAAATACAAGTTGCAGATGTTGCACCTTTAACAACAAACATATAACTGCCGCCATCTTTCATGTTATCAAAACGAAATGTTCCACAACTTGCAGTCGTGTATTGAGTATTACCTGTTAAAAAATCAATTACTGCTGTTGCATTAACAACTGCTGCTTTTGTTACAATAGATCCACTAGCAACATCTAGCGCTGAACGTGGCGCTACTGTACCAATACCAATTTTACCTGTTGATAAATCTCCGTAAATAACATTTCCAATATTTAAAAAATTACTGGTTGTTGCTGTAGTTGCTTGCGTATTGTAACCAATTAAAATATTAGATGATCCCGTTGTTAACGTGGTACCTGAAGTAGAACCAAAAATAGTATTTTGCGCGGCACTACTAAAAAGATTTCCTGCATTGTAACCTTGAACTACGTTATTAGATCCAGTTTTTCCACCCGTTGCTCCTGCTGCCGCATAGCCTATATAAATATTTTGTGCTCCTGTACTTGCCGTACTATTTGTAAACAAAGCTTGATAACCAATTGCAATATTATTTGCCCCAGTTGAGCCAGTTCCAGCATCATAACCCATATAGATGGCATTGCTTCCAGTGGCCCCACTTCCCGCATTTGCACCAATTGCAGTAATGGAAGTTCCTGTATCTGTATTAAACCCAGCATTTGAACCAAAAAATGAATTGTTCGAACCATGCGCGTAAGTTCCCGAACCATTACCAACAGCCGTATTATAACTGCCTATTGCAGAAGAGTTACTAAAAAGTGCATTGTATCCAACACCGACATTACTACTTCCCGTAAAATTACCATATAGTGATTGATAACCAATACCTACGTTATTACTTCCTGTGGTTGTATTTGTATTTGCTACAGATCCGATACCAACATTAAAAGTTCCAGTTGTTACTTGGCTTAAAGTATCTGATCCAACAGCAACATTGCTATCGCCCGAAGTAATATTTAACAATGCACCTTTTCCAACAGCCACATTACTGATTGAGGTATTGCTTGCAGGAGTTCCAGAGCCACGTAAAGCTTGGTAACCAATCGCAATATTATACGCAGCCGCAGCGGGTGCTCGCATATAGCGCTGAGCTTCGTAACCTAGTGCCACATTATAAGTTGAGTTATTCGTATTACTTGCTAACGCATTTGTTCCCGCAACTAAACTGCTTGTTCCATCTTCGATTAATCCATTATCAGATCCGCACG
>JBAQKN010000027.1:0-173834 GCA_049301055.1 Pseudobdellovibrio sp.
ATCGACGCATGGATGAGATACAAAACAGAGCTTACGGAATGCATAATTTTAATAATTATCGTTTACGAGTAAAAGCCTATTGCGGCTAACAGAAACTCCAGGTGCCCCTACCTTTGGAGGAGAACCAAAGTTCTTCCTTTTAAGAAGCATGGAACTCGTGGAGGGGTTTTAAAATCGGATTCTAAACAGTGGGTCCAAAATTGCCCAATGGGCGGATTGGTGGCTCCGGTACGACTTGAACGTACGACCCTCTCCTTAGAAGGGAGATGCTCTATCCAACTGAGCTACGGAACCAATTTATTTGGAATGATTAAACTAGCAAAGGGAAATCGAAATGTTAAGTTCTTTTCGAAATTTTTTGCTGTAAATAAGAGCAAAGCCAGACGCCAGATAGGATTACGCACCAAACAACTAGAAGCCAGAACAGAAAAATTGGAAACGAAGCTAAAGATCCATAAAATTTGTTTTTAGCAAACACTTTCATCGATAACCATAAAAATGAATTTTGTACCGTGCTTAAGGCGATACTGGCTAAAGCCGCCGATGGAAGTGCGGCCCAAATTTTAACTTTAGTATCGGGTATAACCGTGTAAAGCATCCATAGAAACAAGGTCATCCACACTGAAAATAAAAATTGGTGTTCAATTGTTTGTTCCATATCTTTAAAATAATCGATCGACCGCACCCCAACAAATAATGCCAACGCAATTGGAACGGCCATTAAGATTAGCCAGTAAATTAAAATGCGTCGAAAAATGGGTCGCTTTGGTTTTAGTTGCCAGATCCGCTGAAATGCAGAATCGATACTGCTAATTAGCGATAAAGAAGTTAGCGTTAATAAAACCACACCAGTAACACCCAGCGTGCGCGCCTTAACCGATGCCAATGCAACCTTAACATACTGACTGACAGCGCTTCCGGTGGCTTCTTTTAAATAGTTAAGTAAAACAAATTCAACCTTCGGGTACAGCGCTTCTAAGCCAACGTTAGATTGAAATACGGCAAGCACAATAATAAAAAAAGGAATAATCGAAAGCAACGTAGAGTACGCAAGGCTTGAAGCTGCAAAACGAATTTCGCTAGCTTGAGTCGTAATCGAATCATAGATTTTTTTTATCACAATAAAAATCTTTCTTTCACGGCAAAGTCTGCATTATTTCTTTCGATTAAAGCAGCATCACAGTAGGGATCGTGTTCAAAATAAAGATAAGTCTTTTTTTCTAAGGCCTGTTCTAAAAGTTTTTGTTTTTCTTCAATTAAAACAATAGGACTTAAATCATAACCCATCACCCAAGCCAGACGCACGTGTGAACTTGTTGGAACAACATCACCGCAGTAAAATAATGCAGTTTGGTCATCTTCAATCATAACCACTTGATGAGCTTCCGTGTGCCCATTAGAAACTTTAACAGAAATGCCAGGAAGTAAATTTGTCACATCGCCATCAATTAAGACTAAGCAGCTGTGATCTAATAATGCTTGGTAGTTGGCGGAGTAGTAGCTGGCCTTTTCGCGAATATTTGGTTTTTGTGCAGTTTCTAAATTTTTTTGTTGAACATAGTAAACAGCATTTGGAAATGTGGGAACAATTTTTCCATCTTTAACTGTGGTCGCCCCCCCCGCATGATCAAAGTGCAAATGAGTCAGTATTACATCGGTGATGTCTTCCGGATTTAAATTATGACTTTTTAATGAGGACAGAAGCGATGGGCCATTTTTATCAACGGCATAGATTTCAGAAAACTTGGAACCTATTTTTTCGCCATATTTAGCTACAAAATCAGAGCCATTGCCGGTATCAATTAAAATATTTTTGGTTTTAGATTTTAATAATAAAGCACGAGCTTCCATTGCAATACGATTGTAATCGTCCGCAGGATTCGATTTTTGCCATAGTACTTTGGGTACCGTGCCAAACATTGCTCCACCGTCCAGTCCAAATAAACCGGTTGGTACAGGACAGATTTCATATCCTGCAATATTAAGTTTTATTTTCTGAAGTTGTTTCATCTTCGGTTTCCCATTCTTCTAAGTTCGAGGCTTCGTGAACTGGCAAATTTTCATCCGTCATATCATCTGGTAAAACGGATGGATCAATAGTTTTTACCCAAGCTAAATAATTTTTATAAACTTCATCAATGGATGTCGGGGCTTGCACAGGACCAATATGCAAAGTTAATTTTCCTGGTTTTGCAAAAATAGCTCCCTTTGGCCACAATCTAGAATTTCCTTCTATGTATAAAAATAAAATAGGGGTCTGTGTTTTTTGCGCAAAAATACTAATGCCACGTTTAAATTCATGAACTTTTCCATCTTTCGAGCGTGTGCCCTCTGGAAATATAATTAGCCACATGCGATCCAGTTGAGTCAGTAATGTTATAATTAATTGTACAGCGCTGCCTTTACGGTCTTTACGATCAATTGGAATGGCGCCCAAGCAATGCTGAGAAAAAAAAGTAAACAGCGGGTTTGAGAAAAAATAATCTTTCGCAGCAGCCATATATAGATCCATCCAGTGCCGTCTAGGAATAGCTCCGGCTATAGAGGTCGCATCTAAATGTGAGGCATGATTTGAAATAATAATTAATTTCTTATGGTCCTTGTAAAGCTCTTTAAAACTTCCGCCCTTAACTTCAAGTCGAATATAAAATGTATAAAACCAGTTTACTAAAATAATTGACCAAAGAAAGCGAATAAAGCGACTGGTTAAATCGTGGTGCTGCGTAAACAGCGGCAAATGTCTGATATGCCCAGGCAGTTTAGTCCATTGATCATTGTCATAAGTCCATTCACGCATTTATATATTTTCCTTTAAACCAAGCATTAAGCTGCTCTTTAAAACATTTAAATGCATGTTAATTAAATGCCATCATTACAAAATAATAAATTGGCGCAACAAAGATCAAACGATCCATGCGCTGCAAGAAATCTCCGCGGCCCAGAATGAAAGGTCCAACAATTTTTACACCGGCATCCCTGCGGACGACAGACATGACTAAGTCGCCAACGACTCCGCCGAACGATGCAATAAGTCCTGCCGCAAACCAGTACTTGTCGCTGCGGTCAGGTAAAAGGTGGCGCATGGCATAAGCTGTTACTAAAGTTATAAAAATAGAAGTCAAAGTACTTAACCAAGTCCGTTTGGTGTTAATTTCACTAAGCAGTTTTGGGCCTTTGAAGTAGCGGCTAATAGCTAAATTGGTATTGTCACAAAATTCGGTTAAAATTATTAGATACATCATTTGGTAAATTCCATTTTCGAAATTTAGTATTAAACCCAGATGCATAAACGACCAACCCAAGAAAATAAAACCAAGTAAGGTTAAAGAGATATACTGAATCATGTTCTTATAATTACGTTGTATCAGTGGAACCAGGCACGAAGCTCCTAGAACAGCCATTGGCATTTCATTATAAAAGTTTAGATTATTCATTTGGCTAAAAATTCCAAGACCAATAATACCCGCATAGCAAATGTAAACAAAATAAGTTTGATGAAACATTCCTAAGATTTGAAAATAAACTTTCGCACCAAATAGGGCAAATATGGTTAGAACCAAAATAGGAAAAGGCGCACGCAGTCCCATTAAGCCAAACATCAGCGGAGCTAAGATTAGCCAACTTTTAATCGAAGCCCAAGCGACCATAGAATATTGATTTTTTTTACGAAATAAAAAATTAATTGCAGCGCCAATAAAAATTGCGATTAAAACGATTAAAGCAGTCTGTTGGTAAATTAAACTATCCCAAGCAGCTGCTGAATTAAATAATGGATTATTCATACTGTATTCCTAGCTCTTTAATTTTTTTATATAAATTTGATTTTGACACTTTTAGTAACTCAGATGATTTTTCTACATCTTTTGTTTGTTGTAAGCTGTGCTCAATAAATTCTTTTTCTTTGGTTTTTAAAAATATCTCTAGTGATTGATTTGTATCATATTGAACAGAAGCTGATTCTTGCTTAGAGCCATACAAAAAAGCGCGAACATCGGTTTCTCGGATAGAGGGTAATGGAGATATTAAAACTAATTGTTCGCAAATTCTTTTTAATTCGCGAACATTGCCTGGCCAAGCATAACTTTTTAAGGCTTGAATTGCATCGGCATCGAACTCTTTATTGCGCTTTGGTTTTTCTTTATCAATGAAATAGGTTGCTAAATCTTCGATGTCTGCCGTGCGATCGCGTAACGGACTGATTTCAATTAAGTTTGAACTTAATCGGAAATACAAATCTTCGCGAAACTTTTTTTCTTGAATTAATTTCTTTAATGGAATGTTGCTAGCAGCGATTAGTCGGACAGCTGAATATTGAGAATCTTTGCCACCCACTTTTTTGAATTCGCCAGATTCTAAAAATCTTAAAAGTTTAGCCTGTTGATTTAAAGGTAAGGCTTCGATTTCGTCTAGAAATAAATCTCCGCCGTGGGCGGCTTCGCAAAAGCCAATTTTATTTGAATCAGCTCCGGTAAAGGCGCCTTTTGCGTGTCCAAAAAATTCACTTTCAAAAAGGGTATCTGTTACCGCAGAGCAATTGACAGAAACAAAAGGTCGCTGACCTTCTTGTTGATTAATTAACTGCGCAACGACTTCTTTTCCAGTACCGGTTTCGCCTTCAATTAAAATTGCAGTTTTTTCCATTTTTAATTGAGCAATTTTTTTTCGCAAAGAGTCGGTGGCGGAGCTTGAGCCAATTAAATTATTTTTTGCAGAAAATTTTTCATATGAAAATTGGCGCAACTTCCAGTAAGCTTCAATTTTTTCTAAAACGGCAATGACTTCTTCAGCTAATAAGGGCTTCGCTAAAAATCTTTGTGCTCCGGCCTTAATTGCTTTTTCCATTAAGGCGCGATCTAGGTGCCCCGACATAGCAACAATTTCCATTTGTGGATTTTGCTTGATTAGTTTTTGAATAACTAATGGCCCATCGGCAGCTTCGCCAGGTTTAACATGCAAGTGCATATCGACTAGGCCTGCATGAAAAAAAACATGATCAGGTATAAATTCAATTTTTTGCGAAATGAAAACCTTAAAGCCATCCGGTGCCATTAGTTTTAAAGATGTGGCTAGTATTTGATCATCTTCAACAATAAGTAAATTGAGCTGTGAATTCGACATGCTGCTAGTGTGAAGTAACTCAGTTCACAACGGAACAATTACCGCAACGCGCATACAGTAAATTCAAAGACAAATCGCCAAGTGTTTTTTAAAGTACTTGGTATGACAAACACAGCTGCAAAAACACGTATACTTTTGGCCGAAAATATTCACAGTGTCGCTAAAGACAGATTAACTGAAGAAGGCTATGCCGTTGACTTACTAGCGCATGCTCCTACGGAAATTGAATATAATGAAATATTAAAAAATTATGATGTTTTAGGAATTCGATCGAAGTCCGATATCAATGAATCCATATTAAAAAATAATCCGCATCTACTAACGATTGGCGCCTTCTGTATTGGAACGAACCAAATTAATTTAGAATGTGCGAATCATCTTGGAATTCCAGTTTTTAATGCGCCACATAGCAATACTCGATCTGTTGCCGAATTAGTGATTGCTGAAATGATTTGTTTATCACGCCAATTGGGTGATCGAAATACATTGGCTCATCAAGGGGACTGGATGAAAACAGCCGATGGTGCGCGTGAAGTACGTGGTAAAACTTTAGGTATTGTTGGTTACGGTCATATTGGCAGTCAAGTTAGTATTTTAGCAGAAGCATTAGGAATGAAAGTTTTATTTTATGATGTTATAAAAAAATTACCCTTAGGAAATGCTCAGTCCTGTTCGCAATTAAATGATTTATTTAAACAAGTTGATTTTATTACACTGCATGTTCCAGAGACACCTCAAACAAAAAATATGATCTCTAAGGTGCAATTAGATTTAATGAAAAAAGGCAGTTTTGTGATCAATGCATCACGCGGAACTGTTATTGAAATTGATGATTTGGTTGCAGCCTTAAAATCAAAACATATCGCTGGTTGTGCGCTTGACGTGTTCCCCATTGAGCCTGCATCGAATAAAGAAAAATTCAAATCCCCTTTGCAAGGATTGCCAAACGTAATTTTAACTCCGCATATAGGTGGCAGCACCGAAGAGGCACAATATTCAATTGGTTTAGAAGTCGCAGAAAGTTTTCGAAAATTCTTACAACAAGGAACCACTGCCGGAGCTGTTAATTTTCCAAACATTGATTTAGTTCAAAAACAGAATGTAACGCGTATTATGAACGTTCATAGAAATGAGCCCGGCGTGCTGGGGGAATTGAACGGATTTATTTCTGAAGCCGGAGCAAATATTCAGGCTCAGTATTTATCAACAGATCAAAAAATTGGTTATCTTGTTGTCGACTTAGAAATCGATCAAACAAAAGCCGAATTTAAAAACTTAGTTACTAAAATTCAAAGTTCAAAGCGAAGTATTAAGACGCGATTAATTTTTTAAGCATGTTTCAGCGTTTTTAATTCGCTGTGGGGATAACCGACAGTCGGTATTAATTAGTTAGTTATAATCGATTATGTAGCAGTTGTCTTAGTTGTCGTTCTTGCCTTAACCACGATGTTGCCTGTTGGTTCGTAGCGTCGAACCTGAGTTACAATTCTTTGAGTCTGAGTTTTAGAAAACTTCAGACCCAAATTGCAAAATCCCGAAAGCGATTTATATCCGTAGCGCACATAGAAACGCTGTTGATCAATGGGTAGTAACTTTAGAATTAAAGTTTGTTCGTTTTGAAGAATTTCAGCAGCTAACGTAACAGTTTCATTAAGTTGGTCTCGAATAGATTTAGCATTGTGATAAAATAGTTTGTGGTGGCCCATAAAATAACTCGAAGCAATTTAGATACCTACTTTTAGTTCATCAAATCTATTGTTGATGTAGGCTTAGCGCTGAGTTTTGCCGTGATCCGAATCGCTATCTATAACACGCTATACCAAGGGCAAACATCGTGGATGGTGGAAGGCTTAAGAACTTCAAATAGCGGATGACCCCAAAGGTGTATCACAAAGCAGAATTATTCAAATCACTTTTCCAGGGTTAATAATTAAGTCGGGATCAAATATTTTTTTAATTTGGCGTATCAGTTCTATTTCGGATTCAGAGCGTGTGTAGTGCAAAAAAGATTTTTTAGTTAAACCAACACCATGTTCCGCAGAGATACTGCCAAGTTGTTTTTGTACGGCTTTGAAAACAAGTTCATCTACTTTGCGGCATTCTAAAACAAATGTTTCTTTGCTCATGCCTTCAGGGCGTAAAATATTAATATGCAAATTACCATCACCAATATGGCCAAACCACACCACAGTCCAAGTGGGGTAGGCTTTTGAAAACACCTGATCCAGATCTGTCATAAAATCAGGAACTTTTGAAATTGCGACGGAGATATCATTTTTGTACGGAGAATATTTTGATAAAGATTCGCTGATATCTTCACGGTAACGCCAGAATATTTTGGCTTGAACTTCTGATTGCGAAATAACGCCATCCAAAACCCACCCATTTTCTAAACAACTTTCAAAAACGGACATAATTTTTTGTTCAGATAATTCGTCGGCAGCTTCGACTTCGCAGACAACATAAAATTCGCTAACAGTTTCAAATGGACGGCTTAATCCTGTTGATTCCAAAACATAGCTTAAGGCTTTTTCAGAAAACATTTCGTAGGCTTGCAGGGTTAAATGTTTTTTAAATTCAGAAAATACTTTCATCACGCTAGACATTTGATCAAGTGCTAAAACAATTACTTTTAAGCTTGGCGGTTTCGCTGCAAGTTTAATTTGTGCTTTTGTGATAAACCCTAAAATACCTTCACTACCAATAAATAAGTGTCGCAAATCAAGGCCAGTTGCATTTTTAACTAGGCCGTTGTTTAAATTTAAAACTTCACCGGCACCAGTGACCACTTCTAAACCAACCACCCAATCACGTGTTAAGCCGTAACGGACTACTTTGATTCCACCCGCATTGGTTGCAATGGTTCCTCCCATATGGGCTGATCCACGCGCAGCAAAATCAACAGGGTAGTAAAGTCCTTGTTCTTTGGCATAGTCTTGAAGTGTTTCGGTAATAACACCGGGTTCAATTTCAACAGTAGAGTCATCAGAATTAAATTTTAAAATGTGATTCATTTTTTCAAACGAAACAACGACTTCGCCTTGTGTCGCGCATGCGGCCCCACTTAATCCCGTGCGCCCACCAGAAGGTACTAAAGCAATTTTATTAGTTCGCGCCCAAAGGACAATATCAACTACATCCTTTGTGGATTCAGGAAATAAGATGGCAGAGGCTTTGATATCGAAATAAGTTGTCCAGTCTTTGCCATAATACTTTAAAGATTCTGGATCTGTTTTAATTTGTGTGGGCTTTAAATTAAGTTGAGATAATTCTTTCATAAACGACCTTCACATTTTGCAAGTTGTTACGTGCAAATTATCGCAAAGTTCTAAACCGAAAGAAAGAATAAATAGGACATAGACCCCATCCGGCAGTAGCAAGGCCATATAAACCTAGACCCCAAAACCATGCGGGGCCACCTGCAATTGCAAAAGATAGGGCAAGGACAGAGACTATAAAACGTAAACTGCGGTCCCAAAGAGCTAAATTACATAACATCGATAAGCTCCGAACACCTAAGAGGGGTGTTTGATATTATTTTAATAATTCTTGTAGTTCGCCAGCTTGATACATTTCCATCATGATATCGCTTCCACCAACTAATTTTTTATTGATATAAAGCTGAGGAATTGTTGGCCAATTGCCATACTCTTTAATTCCATTGCGAATTTCTTCATCTTCAAGAACGTTAATGTCTTTAAACGTAACGCCAAGATCTTGTAAAATAGCAGTAGCGCGGGCAGAAAAACCGCACATTGGAAATTGCTGAGAACCTTTCATAAATAAAACTACTTTGTTTTCAGTTAATAGATTTTCAATTTTTGTTTTTACTTCAGACATGTTTATCTCCTTAAAGAATAAGTATTTAGTTTTTAATTTTTGTTTTAATAGCTAGGGCGTGAACTTCGCCGGTTTTTAATTCAGCTGAAAAAGCCTTCATTACATGTTGGTGTTGTTCGATGCGACTTAGGCCAGTAAAGCTAAAACTTGCCACTGCGACTTCCCAGTGATCACCACCACCAGTTAGATCGAATACTTCAATATCTGTGATAGGGTTTGAATCGGGGTAGGCACTTTGTAATCTTTGTTTCATTTGTTCTAATGTCATAGTTGAGTTCCACATCCTGCGAAATTGGTTCGCGTTAGAAGAAATGACTACCAAATTAATTAAAATCAAGCAACTCTGAGACTGAATATATGTGGATTTTAGCCTATTTATTTTTGCATTTTGCCATTTATTCTGCTTTTCGCTTTCAATTCCTGATTTGGAATTGGCAAGGGCTGAAAAATCTATCTGATTCTCAGCTTTTAAGCGCTTTTCTAAACGGAGCTCGTTTTGATTTGGCAGCAATAGCGGCAACGGTCGGAATTTTCTTTTTAGGTCTTTTTTGGATTGAGAAATTTAAAAATCTAAAAAAGTTTTGGTTTGGTTTGTTTTGGATCGTTAATTCTATTTTATTCTTAGTCAATTGTGTCGATATTGAACTAGTTAATTTTACAGCGCGTCGCTTTACGAAGGCTTCTTTTGTTTTAATTGAAGCGTTTGGCGCTAGTAATCTAATTATTCCATATATGTTGATGGCTTTATTTACCACGACTATTCTGGGACTCTATGCTGTAGCAACTTATTTTTTATATTTAAAAATAAAAATTCAGCTTCCAGTTTTTAAAAAAATAGCCTTAACAATTATAACTCTTTTAATTTCCATCATTAGTTTTCGAGGTGGTCTGCAACATAAACCAATTACTTTTGTCGATGGTCGTTTGTTCGAAATTCCTTTGGCAAATCACATGGTTTTTAATTCCACCTTTACATTACTTAAAAGTTTAGGAAAGCCAGCCGCAGAAAGAGTGCATTTTTTTGATTCAAAAGAAATGCTTAGCTACCTAAACCATCCAAATCAAATAACACTGATTCCGCCACGTGCAACAAAGGCAAATATAGTAATAATTATTTTAGAAAGTTTTTCGAAAGAGTACTTAGAGCTTAAAAACCCAGAATTTACTCCTTATTTGAATAGTCTAGCAAAAAGGGGTGTTTATTTTCCACATTTTTATGCGAATTCACGACGTTCTATTGAAGGTATCGCCGCTATTTTAGCTGGTATTCCGGCACTGATGGAAGAGCCTTTTATAAGTTCAGAATTTTCTTCGAACGAGTTTATTGGATTAGGAACGGTGCTTGCTGAGCAAGGTTATCAGACTAGTTTTTTTCATGGCGCTAATAACGGAAGCATGCATTTTGACGCATTTTCAAAAAGCGCAGGATTTGGCGAATATTATGGACGCAATGAATATCCAAATCAAAAGGACGATGATGGAACCTGGGGTATTTACGATGGTCCTTTTTTAAATTGGGCATGCGAAAAGTTTTCGACTTTTTCCGAGCCATTTATGTCTTCTGTTTTTACGTTATCATCGCATCAGCCCTATAATATTCCACCGGAAGAACAAAGCCAGCATCCAGATGGTGTCCACCCAATTATGAAGTCGATTCATTATACAGATTCAGTGCTTGAAAAATTTATGAAATGCGTCGAACAAAAAAAATGGTATCAGAATACAATTTTTGTTTTTACTGCGGATCACACGGGGCCAAGGCTAGATAACAGTACTAATGTTTCAAAATTGTTTTCAACTCAATTTTCGGTGCCGCTGGTTTTGTTTTCACCGAATAAAGAAGTTTTCAAAAATATGGTTTCAGATCAGTTTGGGCAGCATATTGATATCTTACCCACATTGCTTGAAACAATTGGTATTGAACAGAAAACTGTGAACCATTTAGCACGCTCTTTGTGGCATACGGGGCCCAAAGTTATACCGCTGTATTCAGATGGAACCTATGATCTTCAAGGGTTTTCCAGTGAAGTAACAGATGCTGTTAAAGTGCAAACTCAGAAAGCAGTTATTCAATATTTCAGTGAAGGGCTTTTTGATAACCGCTTGTATTATCCAATCCGATCAAGTACGAAATAATAAGCAATGACAGACGACATCTATTTTACTCCAGCAAGCGAATCTCATAAAAAAAAAGAAAAAGCGAAAGCGCGCGAATTACGTCTTGGTGTATGGTGGAAGCAAGTCGTCGGAAAAGGCATTTGTTATCATTGCGAACAGAAGTTTAAATCGGAAGAGCTAACCATGGATCATTTAATCCCTATCGCGCGCGGTGGCACATCCGACAAAAAAAACTGTGTTCCAAGCTGTAAAGAGTGCAATACTAAAAAAGGTTATAAAACCAGGGCCGAGATGGCCATGGACGAATTAAATAAAAAATAATTATTAATAAATTAACAAAGGACTTTACGATGAAAATAATTTTAGCTTTAAGTTTTTTAAGTTCAATGGCGCTTGCTCAAGTAAGTACAAAATCAGTTTATACTTGTTCTTACTGGAGTTATAACACAGCTGTTAGTGGATATGTTTGTGGAAGCTACCCAACATCAGATCAAGTTGTTGATGCCTATTCATTAAATCAAAAAATCAGTAATTTAGAATCTCGAATTCAAAAGTTAGAAGCAAAGCTTTTGGAAGTTACGAATAAGTAAGTTTATAAAGTTTTTTTAAAATATATTTGTAGCAATCCTGTAAGTTTGATTGTTTAAACTATTCATTATGTGCGCAGTAGGAATAGGGCAGTTGATGCCCTTTTCGAATTAAAAATCTAAGAATTCTTGTTTGTCTGTTAAACGTAAGTACTCTTCGATGGCTCGGTAACCCCGAACCAGATGTAAAAATTCAGGGTGAGACACCTTTCCTTCTAAATGGCTCTGGATCAACTCTTTGCCTAAGGCATCGCGATCGACTCTTGCTTTTTCTTTTTCTTCTTGGCCGCGTCTTTCAATGTAGGAAGATGTGCTTTCAAAAGGTTCAGCTTTCGACAAAGAGACATACGTTTTGGCTAGCATCTCGACTAAAGGTCCTTTGATGTCGGCGTCGGCCATGGGAAATTTTAAAACTTCTAGAATATCTTTTTGAGTTAACGGTAAAGGATTTGTGCAATTTAAATTTTTCCACTTTTGCCAATCCGTTTGAAATTTGGCCGGAGTCGAACTTATATAAGTTAGTGCGCGCAATCCCATCTCTGACATTGAAGTATCGATATGTAAAGACGAGCTGGCGCCGGAACTGTCTGAGTTTGTTCGGTATTGCTCGTAAACTTGAATTTTTAAACTAAGCCACGCTTTTACAGCTTGTTCTAGAGTAAATTTTTTAATCGATTTTGTTTCGCAAAAAAAGTGTCTTATTTCTTTTGTATCTTCGACTAAATCGATATCAGCTATGTATTCGCAAAATGTTTTTATGTAATTGGTCGGTGATGCATAAAAAATTATTCCAGGGCTGGTACTGAAATCGAATTTTTCAATTTTGCATAAATTTTCTTTAGATAAATTGGGTGAAATTTTTCTTGAAGAGACTCGTCTGATTTCTAACAAAAGCTTTTGGTCTAAATATTTAGTCGTTTCCAGATCAGAAACGGTTTCTGGATTTTCTAATGCGATGGCGGCTGTTAAGGCTTGTAACTTTTCTGGTGATACTGTTAACCCGTAAGATAATTGAATTCGGCGTAGGGCTTCGTGAATTAAAAGACCGCTTTGCGATAGGTCTCCTAAGCGATTCCATTCTGGAGCCGAAATGCGTAGACCATAGATTTGATGATACGCGACGACAGGAGTTAATAATCCTCCGCGATAGTTTTGACGAAGGTTGCCTGGTAAATAAAAAGTTTCGCCGTCTGCTAAGGGCACGCTTCTAAAAATATACTCAATCGTCAGGTTATCTAGTGCCGTTAATAACATTTCGACTAAGCCTTTGTTTTGTCTGCGCCATCTTTCTATTAATGCTTTTGCTTGAGGGTAGGCGTCTAGCTCTTGCACTTTAATGGGTTGCCTGCCGGCATATTTTAAGTAAGGTGTGTCGATAAGCGGTTGGTTTTTAAAAGATGTATCTTGAAATGCGACGTTTGCGATGAAAAAGTCTAATAAAATGGGGCGTTCATCGCTGAACCGGCGAATTGTGTTTCCACCACCCCAGCCGCCATTTTCAAACTGCTTGTTTTTAATTTTCGTTTGATCTATTAGAAGTGCTTTGTAGCGGGCGTCTTTTAACATCTGTAAAACAGGCCCTTTATCTTTTTCTAGAATTTCTTCTTGTTTTTTTAATGTATTTGGTTCGATCTTTGTTCTGTTTTGAGACAGTAAGCCCAGTGTTAATTTCGATTCTGCACTTATAGGCTGGGCTGAAGGCGTTTTTTGCGCCCAAGATTTTGACAACGGGGAAACAATTAGCGCCAACGCTAGGATGTAAAAAGCTTTTAATGGCCAATTCAGTTGTTTCATTGCGCTGTCCTTCTTAGTATCGTCTTAAATGCTTTTGAGTACTATCACACTGTTGGAAACAGCAATCGCAAGGCCACCGAATAAAAGAGCCATCAGGCTTAGTCGATTTATGGTTTTAGAAAAAATTTTGTCTGGGGCTGCAGAGCTAGGCAAATTCGACGATCCTTCATATTTATTTTTGCAAAATCAGAGTAGCTTGAATTTCTCCACCGTAGAAGAGTCGAACGAACAACTGTCGGAGAAGAGATAAAACTAAAGCGACTTTGCCAAACGTCTTCCCAGATTTCACCGTCGCGCAGTGGAAAACCTAAATTTCGAACTAAAGATAAAGTTAAATTTTGCAGAAGTTTTGATTCTTCATTCAAAGAAAATATTTTTTTTGTATTTTGTAATAACGGCCAGTCGCGTCTTTCCAATTTGTTGTAGATCACTTGGGTTTTTGTTAGGGGCTGCGCTAGTTGTCGCTGCAGTTGCCAGCCATGAATATTGGATTCGGTTGTTTCATTGGATAAAGATTTTTCTATTTCAACTAATTTTAAAAGCGAATCTTGATAATGGCTGTGGTTTCTTTTTCCAAAGGCCACCCGGTTAAAATAACGTTCTGCCATCGGTAGATTGTTTTCTAGCTGACTGCGCAGGCCTAAAATTTTATGAAATTGGTCGTAATACAAAACGTGAACTTGATCTAAGATTTGTTTTTTTAAAACTGAAAAATCAGTAGGCGTGGCATCAAGCGGGTTTAATTCTAAGGCCGTTAGACGTAGCAATAAGGATTCGCGTAGGCGATGCTCGACCGCTAAATCAAAGGCCTGAGATAAAAATTTTTGTGCGGTTTTAGTTTGATTTAGTTTTTGATAGGCTAAAGTTAAAAAATAATACGCCCCTTGATTTAGAAGCGGAGCTTTTTTTAGCTTCTGATCTTGTAAATTTTTAAGTTGTTTAATTTGTTCTTTCAATTCATAGCCACGATAAATACGATGACCTAAGGTATTCAACTGACCCACAAGATGAAGCATAGGGTTGTGATTTTCGGCTAGTGCAGTCATCTTTATATAAGCCGCTTCGGCAGTTTCGTAGTTATGTAATAAACTATTAAAATTTCCTAACTGTAAGTTTCTTTGAATTTCAAAATCGATACTAAGTGGTTTTGTGTTTTCAGATAAAAGACGAATCGCTTGTTTAACCGCGCCAAGTTCTCCTAAGAAAAAAGCTAATTCAATTTCTAACTCGGGAAAAATAATTCCAATTTTTTCTAATTGAGTTGATCCGTATTGAAAGTCACCGACACGGCGACTAAGGCGAAAATATTTTAGAAGATCAGCCTGGGGCAGCTCTTTTAATTTAGCTATTTGTCGCAAGGCTTTGCGAGCTTTGACTAAGTTGCCTTTTTCAATCTCTTGCTCGATCTTCAGAAACATATTTATAAATAATAGCAGATATATGTATATCTTGTTGATTTTATTAAATAATATTTCATAAAATATCACTTAATTAAACTAACGCACGGCGGTATAACTATGTCACCCCCAAGTTATCGAATAGTTCGGTGACATTAACAAACAAGGAGTTCCCCCATGAACAAATTTTGTAAGATCGCTTTAGCAACGTGCTTTGCAATGGCTAGTATCCAAGCGAAGGCAGATTTGGCTGCTGAATTAAATGAACGTGAACAAGTCGCCGCACAATACCATGACGAGCAACTTGCCATCGCAGCTGCAAAAGAAAAGGCACGTCATGAAAATGCGATTATGAAAGCTAAATCGGATATGAATCAAGCGATCGTTAAATTGAATCAAGCTGTTGAGAAAAAAATGAAAGCAGAACTTGTTGAAACAAAGGTTACATATATGGTTTTCGAGGAATCGGACGAACTTTTTTCGAAGGCTGGCTGGTTATTGAAATTATCGGATGGCACCATCTGTAAAGTTTATTATCAAGCCCATGTCTTCATAACTACCAAATATGGAACTTTTGAATCTCTGGGAAGTACGGTAGCTAATTGTATTTATCAAAATGGCAGCCTGGTTCAATTACGCGAATTCGAAAAAGAATAATTTTATTTAAATTTTATTTTGTAGTGAATCTAAACCTAAAAACAAACCTAAAAACAAAAAAGGATATATATGAAAAAATTAATTTTAATAATCGTTAGTTTCATCGCATTCACAGTCAATGCTGAAGAGTTAGACCTAGTCAAAATTCAAAATGTGATTCAAGCGAATAGCGCTTTTGATACAGAACAGAAAGTGGCTAATGTGTTGATCGCTTTTTCGGACTTGATGGGCTACTTATCAACAGAAATTACGGCTCCGACATCGCAAGAAATCAAAGCGCTTCTGCCACAGATTCAGCAAGCTTTTGATGATGCACAAGGAACATCTAACTACGAATTAATTTCTGTTATTAATGACTTAAAGACAGGTGTCGTTACTTACGTTCAAGCGTTAAATGGCAATAATGCTTCTATCCAGGCGATTGCTCCGAAAATTGTTTCGTTGCAAAAAGGTCGCGAAAAATATCCAAATGCAGCTTTTGTTCCGACGTTAGATTTATTGATCAAGTTGACACAAGAATTCGCAGGCAACCACGCTAACTTTACAAATGACGTCAATGCTTACGCGTCAAAAATGGACGAGGTTCAAGCTTTGATGGCTTCGGGATCCTCGAAAACGTCAAAAAAAATGGATGACTTAAAACAAGCGGGTCATTCACTTGAAAAATATTCGTTTGCAGAAATCGGTGCGCGTTACAAAAGTATCAGCACTGTTTTAAGAATGTCATATCAAGAATAAATAAAGTTTAGTAAAATACTAAGCTAGTTGTGCCAAGGAAATTTTTTAAAATCAGTGGGCATTTTGAATGACGAAAAGCCCACTGATTAAAGCCAACTTCTTTAAAACTAAAAACGTGTGTTCCTTTGTGCATGATTAAATCAGTTTGCGAACCAGCATCTTTGTAGCCTTCAATTAACTTATCAACGCTTTTTTCTTTAATTACAAGTTCGTCATTGTTTGCGTTGATCATAACAATTTTTTTATTTTTTACATTTGATGACCAGGTGGTCGCGTCAAAACGACTTAAAAACAAACGGGCCTTTTCAACTGACCAGTGTGCTGGCCCTACTTTTGGCACAATGAGTTTCGAAGAAGCTATGGTAGCCTGTCATAAATAAATTGCCTTGATGTCGCGGCTGTTGGCGACCAATACTTTGTTTTACGTCGCTTAATTAATTTTTAAGAATTCGGGTGCATAAAATGCAGAAAAGCGAGTCGAACCCTTTCGATCTCGCTTTTGTAGGATTTGAACCTCTTTCATTACCAAGGAGGTTCGAATGCCGGAACAAACTAACACCTTAGTTAAGTTTCGTCGTTTCATCCGATTTGCTAAAGTAATTTTGAGTCTAGTTTGTCTAGCTCTTGAAGTTATCCGGCAAGTTCTAGACTTTTGTAAGTAGTTCTTAAAACTGGGTTGGTGTTCCAACGTGTATACAGTTCTAAGATAGGACTTAAAATCCGAAGAGATTTAAGTTCATGGAATGGTGATTTTGAAAGGGTTCGCTTTTTTTTAAAAATGATTTTTTTCGCGTACGGCCCGCACAAATGCAAATTTCTAAAACTTTAAAACAAGAAAGAATTTCTGGTGAAATTGAAATTCGCGAAGGTGCCTTAACCGAAGGTGGATCACCAATGTCACAATCTGTTTCAGTGATTCTTTCTATTTTGCAAAACGGAAAGAAGCTGGGCGATTTACAAGTTGTTAAAAGAACAAGCGCCATTAAGCATGAATTGGTTTCAGCTTTAGATCTTGGCTCAGGGTTTTTTCATTTTATTTTGGGTTCGTTTCCGTTGACGATTTTCTAAATAGTCATCAAGTGCTTTTTTGCTAGATAGCCAAATTCGCCCTTCTTTGTGAGCTTCAAGCTGGCCTGAGCGCACTAATAGATTTAGATATTTACTAGAGAATGAACTTTGTTTTGAAAGGGATGAAAGAGTTATAAGTTGGTTTTGTTTACTTGGTCTTGATTCAATAGCGTTTAGATAAATATTTAAAGATCGCTCTACGGCTTGGGCAATAAACTTTTCGATATCGTCTGTGTTTTTATTATCAGCTTTTTCCAGACTGCGATAGTATTTTTGCCGATCATTTTTTAAAATGATAACCATCGGATATCCTTTTTGCATAAGAATAAGATTCATAAATAAGCGGGCTGTTCGTCCATTTCCATCAGTAAATGGATGAATATGAACGAGCTTGTGGTGAGCCAGGGACGCGAGTTCAACGGGGTGCAGTTTCTCAGATTTTTTTTTAATCCAATTCGTTAATTCTTCCATAAGCTTTGGAATCTTAAACGCGTCTGGCGGTTTATGGCTTGAACCAGTTATCAAAACATTTCCCTGGCGGTATCGGCCAGCATCGTTGTCTTCTATATCTTTAATAATGATATGCTGCAGAGATCGAATAAGCTGTTCGCTGATGGTATGCTTTTTGTTGTGCTCAACTAACTCATATAAAAAATGAACGGCTTCGTTGTGATTTTTTGCTTCTAAGTGATCCTTTAAGGATTTCCCCTTTACGGTCATACCGTCATTTATCACTAGATAAGTTTCTTTAAGGGTTAACTTGTTACCTTCAATAGCATTTGAGTTATATGTCAAATCAAACGAAAATTGTTCTTTGAGCTTTTTTACCAATTGGGTGGATAGTGGCCGCTTAGATTGGATGATTTGAAGTTTTTGGTCTAATCTTTTTAGGATAGTTTTTGGTATCATTATTATCCTTAATATGGCATATGATCAATATTATGTTATACCATATTAAGAATAATTCAAGAATATACAGTTATCCGAAAGGACAATCGCACGGTTTTTGTTGAATGACTGGAAAACAAGTCATTTTAGCCACCAGCATAAGCATTTTAAGTGCTTACGCACACTTGCTGCGTAGCGAAACGTCTGAATACTTGATTTTAAGACTGCTTTGCCCCCTCAATAAAAATAATGTTTTGAAATTTAACCATAGAAAGCTAGCTGATTTGATCCAAATTGGGGGTAAAATTAGCTAAATTTCGATGTGTTTATTGATATTGAAGGGGCTTTACAACATGAGCAAAATCACAAAAAGTAGTACAGCTGAATATTTTGCTAAGAATTTACAGCAAGTTGGATTCTCATCTCCATTAAAAGCGGTTTTAACAACTTTAAAAGAGGCCGTAGATAATTCTTTGGATGCTTGCGAACAATATAAAATTTTACCTGATTTAGAAATCGAAGTTGTTAAGGTTGGTAATGGATCAACAAAAAATACAGATCTAATTAAGGTTATTGTTGAAGATAACGGGCCTGGAATTGAAGTTGAAGACATTGCAAAAGTATTCGGAGAATATTTAGCATCTTCAAAATTTGGTAAAGGCCAATGTTCGCGTGGGCAGCAGGGTATCGGTATTTCTGCGGCGACGACATGGGCGCAAATGACCAACGCTAAAGGCGTTCAAGTTATTTCAAAAACAAAAAATATGCGTAAAGCGATTTCAGCACAAGTTGATGTCGATATTAAAACCAACACAGGTATTATTAAAAATAAAGAAATGATCGACTGGAAAAATAAAACCAACGGCGTTCGTGTCGAGTTTTTAATGGACGGTCGTATTCAGTTAAATGGCGATGGCGGTTTACAAACCTACATCGAAGGAACAGCTCTTTTAAATCCACATGTGACCATGAAATTTAAATTAGGCGATATGGGATGGCAGAAATCAGAACGTGTTAGTGATGAATCTCCATTAATTCCTGAAGCAACATTACCACACCCACATACTTTTAAATTGGGCGAATTCATTACTCATGCCACTTTGTATGGAAAAATTAGTTTATCTAAATTTTTAAAAACAGGATTCTCTAGAGTTTCTGATCAATCGATTATTGATTTTGTTAAGCATGGTATGCCGAAAAACTTAGTAGAAAAACCAATTACATCTTTAACGGATGAAGAATTTAAAAAAGTTTTCCAAGCTGTACAAGCTGCACCTTTAATTTCTCCATCGACTAGATCCGTTTTAACTGTGGGTGAAGATTCATTATCAAAATCAATTAATCGCTTAGGGAAAGTTGATTTTTTCTCGGTGGTGACTCGTAAGCCAACAATTTGTGATTTTAAACCTGTTGTTATCGAAGTGGCTTTGGCGCGTTTTATCAGTCGCGGCGAAGAAGGGGCTCCGGTTCAATTACTTCGCTTTGCGAACCGTGTTCCGTTGCAATTTGATAAGTCAGGTTGTGCGATTACGTGGGCCATTGAAAGTGTAAATTGGAAAGCATACGGTTTGCCACAGCCGAAAGAATCATTACCACAAGGACCTTATGTTTTTGCGGTTTCAGTTGTTTCGCCGTTTATTAAATTTAAAAATGCTTCTAAAGAAACGATTGATGCTTCGGAAGAATTAGTAGAAGAAATTCGTCGTGCATTAATGCAAGCGGGGCAAAAGTTGTCTCGGCATATTAAGCATGAAATGAAAGAAGCTGATCTAGAAAGAAAGTTAGCGCATATTGAACAATTTGGTCCAATTTTGGTTGAAAAATTAGTTCTGTTGTCTGGTGCAAACGAAGCACGTAAGAAAAAAGCTGAAGAGGGATTAAAGAAAATCCTAGGCCGTGATTCAGAAGACGCAACAGCGCAGCTGGAAATGGCTCAATCAAAATTAGCTGAGCAAAAAAAGAAAGAAGCTAAAAAAATGGGTGTTGATGTTGATGACGAAGGTAATCAATTTTCAACGGATGATGAGGCCTCTGAAGACAAGGCAAAAAAACCTGCAAAAAAAAAGAATAAGAAATAGGTGATTTATGGCTTTAACAAAAATTCGTGAACTAAAATTAGATATCCCAAAAGAAGCAAAAAATTTAGCAGAAAGAATGCTAAAAGATTTAGAGAATTCAAAGCGGCCATACTTAGAAGCCGTTAAAACCTCTTTAGATAACTGCGAATATAATCACAAGGTGGGCTACTTAACTCCGGGTGATAAAGTTGTTCGAACTGAATTGAATGTATCTTCGGTTCAAAAACTAGCACGTGTTGTTTTTATGTTGGAAATATTATTGCGCAATTTAGATATTGGCGCGGTCAATACGAAGCGTGAATTATATTACATTTGTAAAGGTTTGATTAAAGGTAATTCTAGATACAAACCTTTGGATTTTGATGGTCAGGATGAATCTGATTCTATCATCGATTTTATCGGTGATATGTTGGAAGTGTACCGTGAAGAGTTAAATTGTTTTGCCAATGATCGTGGTGGGCAAACTTATTCTCAGCAATTAATAGTAACTGAAACTATGCCCGATGGTGAAAAAGCAAATGTTGATTTGTCTTCGTTAGGAACAACTCCATTTCAGCCAAAAAATAAACCTCAGTCTTTGAAGTTACGTGCAAAAAAGAAAATTGATTTTTGCTTGGTTGTTGAATCAGAAGGTACTGCAAATACATTGCAAGCCATGGGATTCACTAAACGCAATAATTGTATTTTAATGGGTGCTCAAGGTGTTCCATCAAATGGAGTTCGAGGATGGTGTAAGTTAATTGAAGAGCAGCTGGATGTGCCGATGTATTTTTTCGGAGATCTGGATGCGTACACAATGCAAAACATTTTCCGTACTCTGAAAGCTGGATCTGCAGCTTCTTTAATTCGTAACGGCGATTTTTCGGCTCCGAATGTGCGCTTTTTAGGTGTGCTTCCAAGCGATGTTAAAAAATATGATTTGCCACATTACAATGTTAAAGAATCGGATCCTCAAGAGGCACGCGCTTTGAAAAAAGCAAAAGATGCATTAGAGAACGATCCGTTCTTTCGTGATAAAAGAAATAAAAACTTATCGGACATTTTAAGATGGTTGATCAAAGAAAAAATTCGTTGCGAGCAACAAAGTTTTTTCTCGATCGATCCAAGAGATCCAATTAAAACTGAAAAAGTTATTTTGGAAAAAATTAAAAGAGGCGATTACGTTTAATTTGTAAGAAAAGCTAAAACATCGGAAGCCTTAAAACTGCTTCCTGTTTTGCTGATTTTTAATATTTTCATCAAATTATTTAAATCATCACCTGCCGTGATCAATGGTTTTTCAAAACTTTGATCACTTTGTTTTTGTGGCATGCCAATGTCAGCCATTAAAGCATTACACAGACACTTACGGCCGACAGTCTCTTCAATGGTGCCACCTTTTTTTAAGTAATCAGCAACAGGTTCTGCCGGACATCTCTGTCCAAAAGTACCTTCAGGTGTTTTATAAGCATGTCGAAGATAACCTAAGTCGCAAATACGCATTCTTTTTTGGTAAACAATTTCGTTAGACATTGTGTGGTCTAAACGAACCGCTTTAAAAGGAAAGCCAGTCGGTGAAGATACAGGATCGGTAAATACCCAACCATCAATAGGGTTGTCATTTTTTAAAATTTTCTGAATTACTTCTTGTTTTAGTTCTGTACTAAGTCCTGACTCGTCACAAAATGCAAACAAGGTTCCAACTTGAATACCATGGGCACCTGCTGCTTGGACCTCTTTGATTTTTTCAGGAGTTGCATAATGACCAGCCATCCAGAAAGGCAATTCTAATTGTTTCATTTCATCTAATGATACAACATCGCGATCTCCATAAATGGGCTCGCCCAGGTCATTTAGTTTTAAAGGGCCGCGGGGTGGCGCATTGTGGCCTCCAGCAAGTGGTCCCTCAACAATAAAGCCATTTACGATGCCAGTTGATTTTCTTTTTAAGTTTAAAGCTAAGGTGCTTGAGGAAACAATTGGGAAAAAATAAGGTCGTTTTAGTGGTTTTATAAAATCAGCACCAAGTATTTCGGCAGGATCAAAAAATGTTTTATAATCATCATCAGGGCCACTGCCAACAACTGGAACTTTTAAAGAAGCAATTTTATTTTCGCTTAATAAATCAAGAGCGCCTGGAATCTCACGAGGTATGCCAGCTCCCATAATTACATAATCAACATTAGCTAATAAAGCCCCGTACATGCAGGCCAAGTTTGGAAGAACAACTTTTTCAAGTAAGTTAAAACCAACAACACCCGAATGGCCTTCTTTGGCTAAAAAGACTTCAACAAAGCTTGCGACCATTGTTAATTGCTGTAAATTTTTAGGTGATTTTAAATTGTAAAGTGGTGCACGTTTATAAGGTGTTTCAGAATTTTTTCCACCTTCAATAAAATAGTTGTCTAAGATTGCCTGACAAATAGCTTGAGCTGGAAAATTTTTTAAAGCCCGGCGGATGTCTCCGGTGAGATCGCCATCTTGCAATCTGCGCACTAATACAGAATTGATAGCCGTTCCGGATACAACACCTAAATGTCCTAATTTCGAAACAGCTTTTGCTAATTTCCAGTCTGACACCGCGATGCCCATTCCGCCTTGAATAATATGAGGATGATTTGGTAAATTCATAGGGGAAAAATAAGGTTAAATAGTGTTCGGTACAATAAATATAAGTTCTATTTTTTATATAACAGCCTGTGACATTCAAAGTGTAAAAATGAGCCTGTGCTATTTTTGAGCCCTATTTATATTGATTGAAAAATTGGTAAGGTGTTTGCATATAAAATCCAGGTAAGATAGATCGTATTAGATTTGGTGGCAAATTGACTTTTTGATAGACGTTTTTATTAAAAGGGCTTACAACTTGCGCAGTTTAAAATTAAATTCTGAGGGGAATTAAATGAGTATAAATATTTTTAAAACAGCTTTGTTTTTGTCAGGTTTTTTAGTTATCACGTCATGTACAAAAAATACTTCGAAATCAATACTGAATCCACTTTTAAAAGATTCACAAATTATTAGCACACGTCCTCAGAACTCTAAACAATTTATTGCTGTATTGAAATTAAAAAATCCAGCGCTTCTTTCATCAGCTCAAAAAATAGATGGTAAGCCTATTGTCGATGCCAAACTTCTAAAAGACATTTTAGCAGAACAAGAGGAAGCAATTTTAGCTCTTAAAAATATTTCTTCTGAAATTCAAATTCTTTACCGATATAAAATGGTTTTAAATGCTGTTGCTGTTTTAGCTCCTAATGAATTGCAAGATAAAATAAAAGGTCTTGGGCAAATCGCATATTCAGAAAGTGCTGGAAATTTTCAGCGTCCAGTTATTATGGAAGATTCAAATTCATTAATATCTAAGGCAATTCAAGAAAGAAATTCAGCAAAATTTATTGGTGCTGAAAGCTTAAATTTAGAAGGTATTACTGGTAAAGGCGTTAAAGTTGCTATCATTGATACAGGAATTGATTACACGCATTCTATGTTCAAAGGTGCTGGCGCGGAAGAAGCTTATAAAGCTATTAACCCATCCGGCGAAGCCATAGGTTTTCCTAGCGAAAAAATTGTCGGCGGTATTGATTTAGTGGGTACCGAGTTTGACTCGGCTTCTCCCGAATTTTCTAAACATATTCCAAAGCCTGATATGAATCCGCTAGATGAAGCTGGGCATGGAACACATGTGGCGGGAACAGTTTCTGGGCTTGGTGACGGCGTTAACTCGTATAATGGAATGGCTCCAGATGCAGCATTGTATGCTGTTAAAGTTTTTGGTGCTGAAGGGTCAACAAGTGATTCTGTTGTTATTGCAGCTCTAGAATATGCAGCAGATCCAAATGGTGACGGAGAAATCTCTGATCAGTTAGATGTAGTAAATATGTCTTTAGGCAGTGGTTATGGAAATCCTCATATACTTTATTCAGAAGCCATCAAAAATTTAGTTCATGGTGGTACCGTTGTTGTCGCTTCTGCAGGTAATTCAGGTCATTTAGATTATATTGTTGGATCACCAAGTGTGGCAAATGAAGCTTTTTCGATTGCGGCTTCTGTTGATAATGGAGACCAAAATTGGAAATTTAATGCTTCAAAAGTAGTATTACCAACAGAGTCAATAATCGTTGAAGCGATTGAAGCTGCGACATCTAAGAAAATTGCAGATGCTGGGAATGTGGCGGGTAAGTTAGTCTATGTAGGTTTAGCTTCAGAAGATTTTACGGACGAGCAAAAAGTTGCACTTAAAGGTAATATTGCTTTCATTGATCGTGGTGTTGTTAATTTTAATGAAAAACTTAAGCGTGCAGCTTCAGTCGGAGTTATCGGTGTCGTTGTTGCTAATAATGCAGCCGGCGAAGCTATTGCTATGGGATCATCGGATAAGTTTGATTTTCCAGCGATCATGATTAAACAGGTTATTGGTAATAAAATTAAAGACGCGTTAAAGACAGGTGATGTTCAATTTGAATTTTTAA
This sequence comes from Pseudobdellovibrio sp., assembly GCA_049301055.1. GTDB lineage: Bacteria > Bdellovibrionota > Bdellovibrionia > Bdellovibrionales > Bdellovibrionaceae > Pseudobdellovibrio. The sequence continues at coordinate 24,735 of JBAQKN010000027.1, forward strand.
GTCCTGAGAAAATTGAAAAACCAGAGCTAATTGACACTTTAACAGGTTTTACTTCGAAAGGGCCGCGTTCATTTGATGGATTCATTAAACCAGAAATTTCAGCTCCTGGAAATAATGTAATCTCTGCGAAACGCGGAGGCGGTAATGCGGTTGTGCAAATGTCTGGAACATCTATGGCGGCTCCTCATATGTCGGGTGTAATGGCACTATTGAAGCAAGTATGGCCAAATCTTTCTGCAGAAGAATTAAAAAATATTGCCATGGGAACATCTAAAACAATTGGCGAAAAGGGCGAACGCTATTCTGTTTCCTTGCAGGGGTCTGGTCGTGTTCAGGCGGATAAAGCAGCGCATGCTAAAATAGTTGCAGCAGAGCCATCAATTTCTATTGGTGAAACTGCTGTTGAAAGTAAAAAAGCTATTCGTCAATTTATTCATTTACGTAATTTATCAACGGCTGATCAAAATTTAAATATTATTTTTGAAGGTAATGGTTATATTTCTGTAGCAGTAACTTCAGCAATTGTTTTAAAGGCAAATTCAGAATTAGAAATTCCATTGGTTTTGACGTTGGATGCAACTAAAATGAAAGATGAATCTATTCGCGAAATGGATGGATGGATTAAAATATTAAATGGCAGCGAAGAAGTTTACCGAATTCCAGTTCTAGCTATTGCTCATAAACTTTCTGCATTACAGGCCTCAGATTTAATTGTTCAATCAGCTTCTTCACGCGATGCGGTTGGGGCTATTGCAACTGTAAAAATTAATAATGCTAACGACAACGTGGGTGATGCATTGTTATTTAATTTGTTAGCAAAAGACGAACGTAAGCCTCAAGCAGACAGTTACATGACCTCAGACTGTGATTTGCAAGCAGCTGGATATCGACTAGTGTCTAGAAAAAATCCGCAAGGACAGATTGAAGATTTTCTGCAAGTAGCTGTTAAAACTTATAAGCCGATGACGACATGGAATTCTTGCGATATTAGTTTATTAATTGATTCCAATAATGATGGCATTGCCGAGCAAGAATTATTAGGAACAAATCTAAAAAATATTCCTAATCAAAAAAGCGAAGAATTTGCGTCGATGTTAATGGATGCAACAAAGGTCAGAGAATTACGTAAAGCTTTTGAAACAGAAGTAGAATCAGTTAAAAACGATGCCGTGAAATTAGCGGCTATGAAAGATAAAGAAAAATACGATTCAGCTTTTATCGATCAGCAAGCCATGACCATGTATAATAATTCAACGGTTGTTGTGATTGAAGCTTTAATAAGTCAGTTGGCTAAAACAACTACAGGTCAGTTAAAGTTTAAACTTGTGGTAAGTCATAATGAGCAAAGTTCTGTACAAATGGACGATTACTTAGGAGCTAATGATAAAGCTTCTTACACGATTTCACTTAAAAAAGAAGATCAATCTTTTATTGGTTTGCCTGAAGTTTTAAAACTAAAAGCATCTGAAACTTTGCAAACAGAGTTAAAAAAAGGTGCAGGATCTGAAAATTTATTGGTGTTAATGCCACAAAATAAATTTTCTATGTCGGATTTAGTTATGGATGCTCAAGGGCAAATATTGAAACCTGCGTTTAAAATGCCGTAGTTGATTAAAGTACAACCTGCGAATAACAAAGGGCTGCAAAGCTCTTTTGTTATTTTAGGGACTGTCTTTTTAAAAACAAAACCCATTCTTTGCGCCAAGAGCTTATACTTTGAGTAAGCTCTTGGTTTTGATACACAACCGATTCATATTCGTGACTAAAGCGATTAATTAAATCTGTATCATCGGTTGATTTTTTTGCTAGAATTTTTAGTCCTTCGATGGGTGGCGTGGATTTTGGGATTTCATACCCTAATAGCAAATATTCGTTTTCAATATAAAGCATTAAGTTTGAAATTGGACTAAGCTGTTTGTTTTTATAACTTACTTTTCGTTTTGAGAAGTAGGTTGTTAGGCCGACAATAATAATAAATAAAATAGCTGTAACTGGCCATTTTCCAGCAAATTCTTTTAAAAAATTAAGCTGAGTTTGTTTATCGAAATTTAAAAGAAATAAAGTCCATTTGTAATTTAAATTTTCAAAAAGTGCAGTTAGGTTATCCCAATACTCTGTATAAAACCCATCTTGCTTGTAATTGGGCGAATGTGAAAATAAAAACTGATCGTCTTCTGATAACGAAAAGAACTTTTCTCCACCTAAGGTTATTCGAAGTGGTGACACCCACATGGTTGGATCCCATCTCTGCCATTGGTTATTGATGGCAAGTTCAGTCCAAGCATGAGCATCTTTTTGCGCGATTTTCCAAAAATCTCCGGATAAATTATATGTTCCACCTTGGTATCCAAGTACTACGCGCGAGGGAATTCCTAAAGCGCGTGCCAAGGTTGCAAACGCCGCGGCATAGTGTTCACAAAACCCTTTGCGACGTGAAAATAAGAATTCATCCATATTGTTTTTTTCGTATTTACCAGGATTTAGAGTGTAAATAAATTTTGGATCAGAGAAGAGCGCTTTTAATGCACTAAGTTTCTGTTCTTGCGTTTTAAAAGTAGAATTTATTTTATCTACCCATAGTTTTGATTTTTCAGGCAAGGGATCTATTTTTAAAAAAGTATCACTTTCAATTTCATCATCATCAACGGCAAAATTATTTTTTCTCAAGGAAGTTGCTGTGTAATGAATTTGCTTTTGTTCAAAATTAATTGCACGAAAGACATTTTGATCCCATTGTTCAACATTGATATTGGATTCTGTTATGCGAGTAGGCGAATCCAGAGTGAAAATATTTTTATGAGTTACTGGTTCCAGAATAATTTTATATTCTACGCGTGGTCCATTGAGCAGTTGTTTTTCATTTGGTGTAGGCAAATCATTTGGATTTTTTCGCCATTCTAAATTTTTGGATAGCGTTAGCACAGAGCCACGCCAATACAACTGATCCATAAGCATTGGCGTTTGATTGAAAAATTCTGCACGAAAAGCTAATTGATTTTGTGAAATTAGATCTGATATTTGCCCTGGATTTAGTTGATCGCTAAAACCTGTGCCTGATGATTGTTGTTGTTGCTGCTGCAATTGGTTCGATTGAAAAAGTACGACACGTGGAAAAATGAAAAATAATAGGACAAGAATGGGTATCGACTTTAAGCAATGCCAAAAAAGATATTTGTACTTGTTGCGGATGTTGATCGTAAGCAAAGAAAGCCACAGACCCATAAAAGCAATCAAGGACGGAAAAATCCATATCAGATCAATGCTAAACACGGCTTTAATCATGACTAAAATGAATCCAAGTAAAACTAGGAATTGATGATCACGATCACTTGAAAAATTCACGATTGTTAGCGAAGCTAAGCCTAGTAAAATGGTTGTAGATTCTTCTTGGCCCCAAATTGTTCGGTATTGAATATAGACTGTTATAAAAATAATTAGTCCAAATAAAGGTGGCAAAATTTTTGGAAGGTCTGGAAGTATTTTCTTTTCTGCTAAGAACTTCCAAAAAATCATAGCAGCTGAAAGCAAGCTAATCCATAAAGCAACTTCGGTAGCTGCCATGGCTAAGGCTATCATCAGTGAAATAACCAAAATTGGGTTTGCATAGAATTTTTTATTCATCGGGTAGCCTTTTGGGGTAGTAAGGCTAATTTTTGCATACACAATTTGTAATGTTGAATTCCGGAATCAAATGGGATGTGGTCAGCGTCTATTCTTAAACTATAGGATGCTTTGCTATGATGACAATCATCAACCCAAAGTGCCAGCTGCGAGATTCGAAGTTCGGGATCAACTAAGTTTTCAGTCATATTCCAATCTATAATTATTTTCTTTTCTCCGCTTGATTCGAAATTTTTGACTAAATGCTTTTGTAATTTTAAACTTTTTTTCCATGCAATCCGTGATGGAGAATCTTCTTTCTGATAGTCACGATAATCTTTGAAAAATCCATCTTTTTCTATTTGAGCATTTGTTTCTTTTTGCGAAAAAGTTCCGGACATTTGTGGAAGCTTATGGCTGCCTTTGCGTTCTGGGTAGACCAGAACATCATAGTCTTTTTCGAAATATTTCCAAGCGACCAGCATTCGGAATGGAAAACGACTTTGAATATGTAAGCGTGGTAATTTTTGCAGACCGCGTTGGCTAGGTGTCCATGCAATATTAAGACTTTCTGTAGACAGTGGTTTGATATAGGAAATTGATTGCTGATTATTATCTTCGGATAATCGGATTTTTATGTGAATATCGTATAAATTAAGTTTTGGCTTTTTATTTTTGAATAATCCAGATAAATAATTTTTTTCGTTAGAATAAATGAAAGTATTCGATAAATTTTCTAAAGAAACTCCATCAATATTTTTATTTGTTGCAGACATTCCCGTAAGGGCCATTGAAACCATTAAGAAGACAAAAAAGTACAAAAGATTGTTTCCGTAACCAACAGCTAAAATAATTAAAATAAAAGCAACAATAGCAAATGTGTAACCAAATCCAGTTGGCATAATAAATGTTTGATCATTGCGAAGTTTAAGCGGTTTAGCGAGGGACTGCAGTTTGTTGTTCAAGTTGATAAGCCCATTCTTGGCCTTGCTGTATACCATGCGTTCCTCCTAACCGATGACTAAAAACAGGCTGAAGAACAGCCTTGATGTCGTCTGGTTTTAGAAATTTACGATCATCTAAAAAGGCCCAGGCTTTAGCTGCTTTGATTATAGATAGTCCTGCGCGTGTTGATAAAGCTTCTCCGGGAAAATCTGTTTTTCTAGAGTTTTCTAATAAGGAGGCAACATATTCAGCGACGGTATTTGAGATTTGAATTGTTTCAATTTGCTTTTGAATTTCTAATAATTCGGCGGGAGTATATAGTGGTGTTAACTTTCTAATTTTATCGCGTGGATTTAATTGATCCTGAAATATTTTAATTTCAGTATCTTTCGAAGCATAATTTAAAGTAAGGCTCATTAGAAATCGATCTAGCTGGCTTTCAGGTAATAAAAAAGTTCCTAAATTCTGATGTGGGTTTTGAGTCGCAATCATAAAGAATGGCTGAGGTAAATCCCAAGTTTTCCCATCTAAAGAAACTTGCCCTTCTTCCATAGCTTGCAATAAGGCACTTTGTGTTCTTGGGCTTGCACGGTTTAATTCATCGGCAAGCACAAGTTGAGCAAATATAGGACCTTCATGAAAGTGGAACTGTTGATCTTTTGGATTGAAAATATGTCCGCCTAGAATGTCTCCAGGTAAGAGGTCAATGGTGAACTGAATACGATTTGTTTTAAGACTTAGTAAGCGACCCATTGTGTGAACCAGTGTTGTTTTGCCAACACCCGGAACGTCTTCGATAAGTAAATGTCCACCAGCTAGAATGCAAACTGTTGAAAACTTTACGGCTTCATTTTTATCTAAAAAAATACTTGAAACGGTATTAATAAATTCAGTTACTTTTTTTTGCATGTGACAAATCCATTTTATGAGTGGGTATATTTTCTAGAATCGAAGATATAATTTCATCATATATAAATAATTAAAACAATTCTTTCGAAGTTTCTTTCAGTGAACGTTGAAAAGACTGGATGGCCGGAAGTAGCGAAATATTTTTTCTTGAAATTAATTTTATTTCTCGACGAATGCCTGGTAATAATAAATGAATTGCTTTTTTTGGTGCCCCCATTGTTAAAGCAACTCCGATGGGAACTAGACCGTGACCAAAGCCTTCTTGTACCATTTGAACTATAGCTGAAAATGATTCAACGTAAGTCATTTCGAATTCTTTTAGTTTTGGATGCTTTAATATTTTATCTCCAAGTGCTTTCCATGTTGCTGAATTTGGTTCGATTGTAATTAATTTTGAACTTGTTATTTGAGAATCAAAACGATTTGTTAGTAGCACCATGGGTTCTTCAGAAATAACTTCAGAAATTAAATTTTTATCAACATTGGGGCTGACGCAAAGTCCAAGATGATAGCGACCTAGTTTTACATTTTCTTCGACTAAGGTGCTACGATGAACGTGAATACTAAACTGAATGCTTTTTTCTTTTTTTGCAGCAAGACGAATAAGTCGAGGTCCCCAGGAAGCAGCAATCGAGTCAGAAATCCCAATGGAAAAATGGGTCATTTCATTTTCAATTGCTAAGTAACGCAAATTTTTGAGTTCTAATATTAGTGGACGCGCCTTGTTGAGTAATGCTAGCCCTTTGGCTGTCAGTCGAACCCGCCTTCCATCGGGTTCAATCACTGCGAATTTTAATGAGTTTTGTAATGCTTGAATGCGTTTACTGACTGCAGACTGAGTCAAACGCAATTGGGCAGCGGCTTCGCTGATAGTTCCTGTTCTTTCCAGTGCAATAAGGGCTTCAATTTCTTCAATCATGGGCTGGCCTTTCGTCGGTTGAATAAGGTGCGGATTAGCATATATTCCAAATACTACTATATTATATTCCAATTATTCAATTTTTTCTTTAATAATAATAGTCGATGCTGAATTGTAATTGAAAACTCATTGAAAATTGAAAGGACTTAATATGTCTGCACGAATTGAAACAACAGCCGAAATGGTCAAAAAAGTATACGAATTAACACGCACTAGAACTGATGTTATTCGAGGTCGCGTAAAACGCCCATTAACTTTGGCTGAGAAAATTATTTACGGTCATTTGACAGATCCTAAAAATCAAGAAATTGAACGTGGAAAAAGTTTTTTACTATTAAATCCTGACCGTGTGGCGATGCAAGATGCTACGGCACAAATGGCACTATTGCAATTTATGCTTGCCGAAAAAAGTGAAGCAGCTGTGCCTTCAACAGTACACTGTGATCATTTAATTTTAGCCTACCAAGGTAAAGAAAAAGACATGAATAATTCAAACATGTCGAACAAAGAAGTTTTTGATTTCTTATCTTCGACATCTTCAAAATATAATATTGGTTTTTGGAAACCAGGCGCTGGAATTATTCATCAAGTAATTTTAGAAAATTATGCATTTCCAGGTGGCTTAATGATCGGAACAGATTCGCATACTCCAAATGCAGGCGGCTTGGGAATGTGTGCTATTGGTGTTGGTGGATCTGACGCAAGTGATGTCATGGTAGGACTTCCTTGGGAAGTTAAAAATCCAAAATTAATTGGTATTCACTTAAAAGGAAAATTAAACGGATGGGCTTCTGCAAAAGATGTTATTTTAAAACTTTGCGGAATGTTAACTGTTAAAGGTGGGACCGATAAAATTGTTGAATATTTCGGTGAAGGTGCAAGCTCGATTTCTTGCACAGGTAAAGCAACAATAACAAATATGGGAGCCGAATTAGGCGCAACTTGCTCGGTGTTTCCGTACGACGACAAAATGGGTGGATATCTAAGAGCCACTAGTCGTAAAGATTTAGCGGATCTTGCAGATGCAAATCGCGATATCTTGACTGCTGATAAAGAAGTTTTAGCTGATCCTAAAAAATATTTTGATGAAGTTTACGAAGTTGATTTGACAACATTAGAGCCACACTTAGTTGGTCCACATACTCCAGATTTAGCGCGTCCAATTTCTGCAATTGCAAAAGAAGCAGCTGAAAAGGGATGGCCTACAAAATTATCATCAGCTTTGATTGGATCATGTACGAATTCATCATATGAAGATATTGGTCGTTCGGCCTTTGTTGCAGAACAAGCGTTGAGTGTTGGTTTGAAAATGGATCAACCCTTTTTAGTGTCTCCAGGATCGACTCAAATTCAAAATACAATTACTCGTGACGGTCAGATGAAAACATTTGAAAGCGTTGGTGCAATTGTTTTAGCAAATGCATGTGGTCCTTGTATCGGTCAGTGGAAGCGTGACGACATGAAGTCAGGCGAAAAGAACACCATCTTAACTTCGTTTAATAGAAATTTTCGCGGTCGTAATGATGCGAATATGGAAACATTATCTTTTATTGGATCTCCGGAAATAGTTATGGCAATGGGGCTTGCTGGCCGTATTGATTTTAATCCGATGACAGATGAATTAAAGGGGCCAAAGGGATCAATTAAATTAAAAGCTCCTGTTGCTCCTGAACTTCCTGAAAAAGGATTTATGCCGGACACAGAAGGATATCAAAAACCTGAAGGATCAAAGGCTGTTGTTGCAGTAAGTTCTACTTCAGAGCGATTGCAATTATTGAAGCCATTTACAGTTTGGGATGGAAAAGATTTCGTTGACCAATTGGTCTTAGCAAAAGCCAAAGGAAAATGTACAACAGACCATATCAGTCCAGGCGGAAAATGGTTAAATTACCGTGGTCACTTAGACAAGATTTCAGACAATATGTTGTTGGGTGCAGATAATGCATTTACAGGTGAAATCGGAAAAGGAAAAAATCAACTAACAGAAGAAGTTGCTGAATTTGCACAAATCGCTAGAAAATATCAAGCGGCAGGTCGTGGTTGGATGATTGTTGGCGATGAAAATTATGGCGAAGGTTCATCCCGTGAGCATGCTGCGATGTCGCCTCGTTATTTGGGTTGCACAGCAGTTATTGTAAAATCATTTGCTCGAATTCATGAAACAAACTTAAAAAAGCAGGGCGTGTTGGCCTTACATTTTGTGAATCCAAGTGATTACGAAAAAATTCAAGAAAAAGATCATTTAACAATTCGTGGATTAAAAGATTTGGCTCCGGCAAAAAACTTAACTTTAGAAGTTAAACATGCAGACGGATCTATTGATAAAATTGAAGTTAAACACACATACAATGCAGAACAATTAAAATGGTTTGTTGCAGGATCTGCTTTAAATTTGATTCGTGCTTCAAAAGGATAATTTAATAAATTGATGATTTTTAAAATAGGTCTAACTTGTAAAAGTTAGGCCTATTTTTTTGTGGAAACTTTTTCGCGGAGTTCTTTTATAGTTGGTTTATTTGACTGTGTAGGTTTGTAATCGGAAGTATTTTTATAGGTGTAATCAAATTTAGTGGTAGAATCTACAGTTTCGTTCGATTTAATTTTTTTTGCGATATTTCTGCAAATTGGATTTGTAATAATCTTAAAAACTTTTTTTGAATATTTATTTTCAATTTCTAAGCATTTTTGAGGTTCTGCAGGACAGGGCTGTTTTGGGTTGCCTTTGTATTGATATACTTTTTTTGAAAGTTCGGTGAAAACCAGGTCAGAAATTTCCTCGGTGTAAGAGCTACAATTTATTGCTTCATCCCAAGCTGAGGTAACATAATCTGCGATTGAAAATTTTTGAGATTCATTAAACTTCCATTTACCTTGCTCACATTTAATATAAGCATTTGGTAGGCACTTGTTCTTTTTGAAATATTCTTTTTCTTCTAAACTAGAGTCAAGAGTTGCCCAGCCGCAAAGGCGATTCCAAAACTGAGTTCCATCATAATTTGCAGCCATGTCTCCGTAAGATTTAATATTTGTTGTAGTTATTCCTAAGCTGCCTTGTTCAAGACTTTTTTCAGATAGCAAATCAGTTCCCAGCTTACTTACTTTGGTCTCCATTTTGTAACTAGAAAGATATAAACCATAACCTTCATCAAAAAAATGTCCTAACTTGTCAGTTCCAATTTCAATGCTATTAATTTTAATAACAGGAGATAGACCGAATTTTTTCAATATTATGCTATGATCTTTGGCTGTCGAATAAATTGAATCATTGATGTTGATTATTCGTTTAGAAATATTTTTATTTGAGTTAGCAAAATCTTCTATGATGCCAATTGGGCTTTGCGTAACAAGGTAATCACGTAATGCTTCAAACAATTTAAATCTTGAATCCCTTTGATTTTGTTCGGTTCCATCACAGGATGTTGTTCCCAAATTAGTACTTAAAAAACCACTATTTGCATCCTGCAGGGCTGTAGTAAGTTTATTTAATATAAGTTTGTCTAAGGCTTTTGTAGAATCAGAAAGTGGTTTGCCGCGATCAGTAAATTGATCTACTTCATATCCGTATAGTGATAAGGTAAAGCTGATTGCAAAAGTGATAAGAATTAATAGTTTCATAAACTTATTTCTTATCGGAGAATGTTAAATAGATCTATTTCGACTTAAGTCTAGTTTGCAATGCTAGTTTTAAATTGAGACGATTCATCAACGGAGAATAATTATGAAATATTTAATAGCATTGGTTCTTACAACATTTTTGACCCGCGTTGCATTGGCAGAAGAATCGATTCATTTAATAATGGTAAATGGCATGGCTGAAAAAGCAGTAGATCCAAATATGACGATTGTGCAAATCGAGATTTGGGGAAAATCAGCAACAGCAAAAGAAGCACAAGAAATTCAAGCAAGACTGTTTGCTAATGTTAAGACGGCAATTGAAAAATTTAAAATTAAAAAAGAAGATTTTCAAACAGAAAATTTTTCAATTAATCCAGAATATTTTTATGATCAGAAAACTCAAAAAAATAAAATCACAGGTTATAAAGTAACACATCAGGTATCTGCAATTTATCGAAGGGTTGATGATGCCGGAGTATTTATTGATTCCTTAGCAACAAGTAGAAAAGACGATACAGGTGGAGTTAATATTCAAAGTATTTCGTGGGATTATGATAAAAAAACAGCCATTGAAAGTGCAACATTGACAGAGGCCGTTAAAGTGGCTCGTGCAAAAGCTGAAGAATTGGCAAAGGCTGCAGGCGTGAAGATTAAATCCGTTCACCGCATTCAACACACTTCGCAATCTGCAAGAGTCATGAGTTCCGGTAATAATTTAATGTCTAGCAAGGCCTCGTTTAGTGGAAGTCCTCAGACGGAACTGCCATCAGGTCAAGTTAAAGTTCAGGTCAGTGTTCAAATGGAATTTGAAATTTAAAGGAAATTTATGAATAAAATATTTTCTACAGTTGGTTTTTTTTTATTTAGTTTCAATGTGCATGCGGGATCGCTTGGGGATTTAACTATTGGCGGTGCAGGATGCGTAAACAATTCGAAAACTCAAAAAATTAATTTAATTGCTGGCAGCAAGGATCGTTATTCAATACCTATTCATATTAAATTAAATAAAGATGCCACAGTGTCATTAGGACGTAAGGCATGCAATTTTCGTTTGCCAGTAGTTTTAAATCCAGATGAAAAAGTAAGTCTGATGAATCTATCGCAACACGTAGAGCTTGAGGCAAACAAAGGTTCGCAAGTTAAAACAAGTTTGGAAGTTTTTTTTGCGGCATTGGGTAAAAGCAAACCTATAATTACTGAAATAAAGGCAACGGATAAGTCTGAAAAACTTTCGCAAGTTGTTCGCTTAGATGGAGTAATTGCAGAATCAGCATGTGGTAATTCTACGATTGTCTCTGGAAATTTATCTGCGGTTGCCAGCGGTTCGGCAGGGGCGGTGGCAAATTTAGAAAGTTTACTGATCACAATTCAGATTGCGAAGTGTAAATAGGTTCTTAACTTAATCCTGAACTGGCCAGATATATGTTGTTTGCACCGATTTTGAATCAAATATTTCATAAATCTCGATAACATTGCCTTTTTTTACAAGATGCTGTTTTTCAATAAACTCAGAGGCTTTAGGATAAACTTTTAATGGACCAATCCCAGGGGCTCCTGAGAATAAAGCCACCACAGCTTTCATGGCCGGAAGCGTATCTGCTTTGAAATCTTTGGGTAAGTCAGATTTAATTTTTTCGAACGTAGTGCGTTCATCAGCAACAAGCGGATCAATCACGCAGCCACCGCGCGATCGTAAGCGCCCCTCTTCAACAGTATCGGGGTTGTCAAAATATTCTCCAAAACTTAAGCGGCATTTAAGTCCTTTTGTTTTGGCATAAGTTTCTACTTCTTCGATGGTTGAAACTATTTTGTGATAAGGTCCCATAAAATCTTTATAAATAATAGTTAGCTCTGGTCGTTGATCAAGTTCAACAGTCACAGCTTTAAAAGCTCCTGTATATTGGAATAAATAAAGCGCAAAAATCAGAAGACCAATACCTAATGCAAAAATCATATGTTTAATCATGTCTACCTTTTTTTATTTGATCCATTTGATCGAACAGCCCATTGACGGCGTTTGTGATTTTGAAATTAATTTGTGCGCAGCTAATTCTAAAACAGCTTCATAGAGATCTCTTGATTTTACTTGATCAGCATCTTTCCATGAGTCATCTAAGCGGCCACGGTAAGCCAGTTCAGAGTTATGATTATAAACAAAAAAATCAGGGGTGCAAACCGCTCCAAATTTTTTGGCAACATTTTGTTTGCTGTCATATAAGTATTTAAATGAATAGTTTTTATCTGAGGCACGTTTTTTTAGATTTTCAAAGCTATCATCAGGATAAGTTACTGAGTCGTTTGAGCAAATCGCAACAACATTGATATCTAGTTTTTTTAAATCCGTACCCAGTTGAATTAAGCGATCTTCGATAGCTTTCACGTAAGGGCAGTGATTGCAGATAAACATAATGACAAAAGGTTTATTGTTTTTAAAATCTTTAAGCGAATATGTTTTTCCATCTATACCAGGAAGTGTGAATTCAGGGCAGGTTGTTCCAAATTCTGGTTTTTCAGGAGTGTAAGTTGCCATACTTTTCTTTCATGGTTTAAACTAAAGTTCTGACCAATTTATAATTTTTGATGATGATATCAAGTTACCTTTGTTATCAACCGCAGTATATTTTTCTGTTAGTAGCGGACTTTTGTTTAAGGCATAAGTTAAAGCTGCACAGGCGGTTGTATCTAATGGCTCTGCCGCAAATTGAATAGCTATTGAAATCTCAAAAAGAAATCGTTCAAGAAAGCTATTCCAATCTTGGGCCAATAAAGGAGTCTTTGCGGAAAGTTCTGCGGCAATTGATGTTGCTGTCAGAACTTCTTCAGGAGAAGAAATAATGTTCATTCCTAAGCCTATTAAAAGCCTAATTTCATCAGCCTGCGAAATGGTTTCAAGAAGCAAACCTGCAACTTTTAAATCGTTGATGTAAAGGTCATTCGGAGCTTTTAAATTAAAATTTAAAAATGGCCATGTCGCCGAGCAAGCTTTGAATAATGCTAACCCAACTAAGGGTGAAAGCGTTGGTAAAACATGATCTTGAAGCATGAAGGACCATGTTGATAATAACTGTGAACCCGCATTTGCAGAGGCCCATTTGTTTGCGCCACGACCACGTCCTTCTGTTTGTAGATCGGCAAAGTAAATAGTCATTTGTTCATTTAAAGAGTCTTCGCTAAAGGCTTCCGCTTTTGCTCTTAAATTTGTGCTATCGATTTGTTTAAAGCAAAAAGACTTTATTCTTTGAGATTTTGCCCAGTCATGACTAACTTGCCCAATTCGAATTTCTGTTAATGGTGTATTAATATCTTGAATAGACATTAAACACTCCAGTCAAAAAGCAAGCTAACATCAGCAGTTGGTGCTGAATGAGTTAGTGCCCCAACAGAAATAAAATCTACACCTAGAGCGGCAACCCCAGGAACACGAACTAATGTCATATTGCCACTGGCTTCCGTATGGATATCTTTTGGTATTAATTTTAAAGCTTCGGTAAGTAATTCGTTATTCATATTATCTAGTAAAATTCGATTTACTTTTAATGTGACACATTCTTTAACCTGCTCAAGAGTGGAAGCTTCGACTTCAACAGGAAGATCGCAATGCAAGCGCAATCGATTTACCGCAGGAGTAATGCCCTTCATTAACGAAATATGATTGTCTTTTAATAAAACGGCATCAGATAAATTAAAGCGATGATTTGTTCCGCCGCCATGAGCAACTGCACGTTTTTCTAATTCGCGATAAAGCGGAGTTGTTTTACGAGTATCAAGAATTTGAGTTTTTGTTCCTTGAACAGCTTTTACAAAATGACGGGTTAAAGTTGCGATTCCAGAAAGGCGTCCTAAAAAATTAAGAGCAACGCGTTCTGCTTTTAAAACTTGTATTAGATCGGCATCAATAGAACAAATATTTTGACCCTTGAAAATAAAATCACCTTCGTTAAAATGCCATTTAACTTTGGCTTGAGGCTCAAGAAATAAAATAGTTTGTTCAAAGGCCGTAGCTCCTGAAAGGACCAAGTCTTCTTTGGCCTTTAACAGAGCTTCGCCTTGTTTCGGTTTTACAGCTAGTGATTCGGTCGTGATATCGCCCAAAGGCATATCTTCTTTTAAGGCCAATTTGATCATTTCTAATGTTGTCATAGTAGTTTACTTTTCAATTCCTTGAAGTAATTTAGTTATTTCTTCGCGAACAATCTTTTCAGTGATGTCGGGAATTATTTGCCAGCAGATGCGTTCTGCCATTTGTTTAATTTCTTCTCTTAAAATTTGTTCATCAAAAGCAGAAATATTTTTAGGTGCTGATGATGTAATTCCAGCTTGTTGGGCTTTTGTTTTTGCAACAGGAGCATCTTCTAAATAATTAGAAACCTCTTGTTGGATGCGGCGATGTAAATCAGGAGATGATGCTTGATTCAATTTTGTATTTACAACTGTAACTTCTTCGTATTCACCAAAAGATTCGGTTTCAATAACAAACTGACCTGGTGATGCGGAACTCCACTCATCATTCGATTCAATTTGGGCAGGCTTTTTTTGAGGAATAATAGAACTTAACGAAAACTCATCAACTTCATCATCGTCAATAGTTAGGCGTGTGTTGGTTGAACTGGTTGTATTCGTTGTTTCCGCTTTTGCAGGCGGAACATATTCATTTTTTTGACGAACAAAAGTTTCTGACTCTTCAAAATCAGGTAGCGTTGAATGAGTCAAAAAACCTTTAAGAGGAAATTTCACAGTTTTTGGAACAAATTTTTCAATGATGGCTTTTAAGCTGTCTGTATCAAATGGTTTTTCAAGAGTTGCATCCGCTTTAACTTTTTCTGCTTGAACATGATCAAGCTGCATAAAGCTGCTCCACATTAAAACAACCGGCATATTTAGTGTCATGGGGTCATTTTTTAATTCATTGCAAACATGATAGCCATTTTTTTTAGATAATAAAACATCTGCTAAAATTATGTCAGGCTGAAAGGTATGAGCAACCGATAAAACATCTAGACCAGAGGGGACGCTTTTGACATCAACGCCGTACTCTGACAAAGCCATAAGGATTGCTTTTTTAATTGTTGTACTTTCATCAGCTAATAAGACGCGTAAAGCCATGACTAAAGTACATATCACAATACCCATCGAGTCAAGTTCAAGGCATAATAATATATATGTTCAGTCGTATTGATAGATATCTACTTGGCTTATTTTGGTCAGCATTTTTAGCTGGGTTACTTGTTTTTGTAACTTTATTCATTGCTACAGATGCGATGTCTTCAATATTAAAATATCATGATGTTTCATCTGTGGTATTCCTAAAATATTATTTGTACTTTGCTCCAGAGATTATCTATAAAATGTTACCAGTTGCTTGCGTCGTAGGCATGGTTATGACTATTTCTTCATTAAATCGTGGCAGTGAATTAGTAGCTCTGTTTTCTTCTGGAATGAGTTTGTTTCGAGTGTCTAGAATGGTTTTTTTATCAATTATGTTGGTCTGTTTGGCTTCGTACTATATGAGCGATCAATTAATGCCAACATTTTCAAAAAGTAAGAATTTTACTTTTTATAATGAGATCGAAAAAAACCCTTCACGTTTTCAAACAATTAAGACAAATCGAATTTGGTATAGATCAAAGAATTCAATTTATAATATCAAAACTTTAAACGCTGAAGGAAATGTAGCCCAAGGTTTAACCCTGTATTTTTTTAACGACAGGTGGGATCTGATTCAGATGTTGACGGCTAGTTCTGTAACTATGAATGGATCACAGTGGGTTTTACAAAATGGGACAATAACTGTTTTTTCTGAGGATTCAAGTTTTCCTATGAACGATCGTTTCTTGGAAAAAACAATTGTTATGACCGAAGAGGCACAGGATTTAAGAAGCACGGGGCAAACGTCAGATTTATTAACTCAAAAAGAACTATCCCGATTTATTGGAAAAAATAAAGAGGCTGGGTTGGATACGATTAAATATGAAGTCGATTTTCATTCGAAGTTTAGTTTTGCTTTAGCCGGTTTGGTGATGAGTTTATTAGCGCTACCCTTTTGTGTTGGCAAGGCAAGGGGGGGGGGGATGATGCTTAATATCACTATTTGCATGGGTTTAGTTTTAGTTTATTGGATTTTTTACAGCTCTTCACAAACACTTGGCCAGCATGGACAATTAAAACCAATAATTGCAGCATGGATGCCAAATGTTGTCATGGCAGCACTTGGGATGACCTTCTTGTTGCGCCTTAAGCGTTAATAGTTTAGTTATATGAGCTAACTATCGTTTGCAGGATGTGGAGTTTAACTATGGCAAAACTTGAAATATTAACTTATCCAAATCCCCTATTACGAGAAGTCTCTGCACCAGTTAAAAATTTTAATTCCGAAATTAAACAATTGGCTACCGATATGCTTGAGATGATGTATGAATCAAATGGCATTGGTTTAGCGGCTCCACAAGTTGGTAAATTGGTACGTTTGTTGGTTGTCGACACACGTCCTAAAGATGAAGAAAATCAACGCTACGATTATGATGAACTTTCAGATTTAGAAAAAAAAGTAAAGCAGCCGCTAGTACTAATTAATCCAGAGGTTATTAAAGGCGAAGGCAGTACAACTTTTGAAGAAGGTTGTTTATCTGTGCCAAGTTTTTTTGAAACCGTAGAGCGTTTTGAAGTTATTGAAGTTAAAGCTTTTGATGTGGATGGGAAAGAGTTTCGTTTTAAAACAGATGGTTTATTAGCTATTTGTATCCAGCATGAAATGGATCACTTAGAGGGAACTTTATTTATTGATCACATCAGTTTTACTAAAAGTAATAAAATTAAAAATCAAATAAAAAAAAATGGTTACCCAACAAAAGAAGAACTTGCGGAAAAAAAAGCGAAAGCCAAAGAGAAGGCTAAAGAGTCTTCTCGCGTATGATTCGCGTTTGCTTCTTAGGTACTCCTGAATTTGCAGCCCAACATTTAGAAACTTTATTGGCTGATTCTAGGTTTAAAGTTGTTGGAGTCGTAACACAACCAGATCGACCATCAGGTCGAAAAATGCAAATGACTCCTTCTGCAGTGAAGCTAGTAGCTGAAAAAAACAAATTAGAAGTTGTTACGCCAGAGAATTTGCGTAAAGAGCCTTTAGTATTTGAAAAAATAAAATCGTGGAATGCTGATGTCGCTGTTGTTGTGGCTTTTGGTCAAATTTTATCTCAAGAATTTCTAGATTCTTTTCCTAAGGGAGCTGTGAATGTACACGGTAGCCTTTTACCATTATGGCGGGGAGCTGCTCCGATTCAAAGGTCGATTGAAGCTGGCGATCAGGTTAGTGGCGTTTGTTTGCAAATAGTTGTTAAAAAATTAGATGCAGGACCATTGCTAGGCGAACGAAAAGTTGAATTAGATAATAAAATAACGGCAACCGAATTGTATCAAAGATTATCTGGCCTTGGTTGTGAACTTTTGCAAAAAGAACTTGTTGAGTATGTAAATGGGAATATTAAACCAATTATTCAAGATGAATCAAAAGTGTCTTTGGCTGCCAAGATTGAAAAAGAAGAAAGTCTGATTGATTGGTCTAAGTCAGCAAATCAGATTCATAATAAAATCCGAGCCTTTACAATGGGGCCAGGAACATATTGTTTGTTTCAAGGTAAACGTTTGAAAATTCACAAGTCAAAAGTTTTGGATACAGATCTTATTGGGCCTGCAGCACAAATTAGTTATGTGGATGCGACTAGTTTAGTTATTCAAACTTCAATTGGATTATTGTCTTTATTAGAGGTTCAACCTGAATCAAAATCAAAATTAATGATTCAAGATTTTTTAAAAACTGTGTCTTTAAAAAAAGGAGACTTTTTTGTTTAACGCAGATTCAAAAGTAAAAATTGCACCTAGTTTATTATCCGCTGATTTTTCAATATTAGGTTTAGAAATCGATATGGTAACACAAGCGGGTGCTGACTGGATTCACATTGATGTAATGGATGGTCTTTTTGTACCGAACTTAACCCTTGGAATGCCAGTTATAAAGTCGTTAAAACCAAAATGCAAAGTTCCTTTTGATGTTCATTTAATGATTGAGAAACCAGAACGTTATATAGAAAGTTTTATAGCTGCTGGGGCTGACTTTCTTACTATTCATATTGAGGCAGCAAAAGATTTAGAAGGAGCATTAAAAAAAATTAAAAGCCTAGGTGCGAAGGCTGGAGTAACATTGCGCCCCGGAACAGCCATTGAAGAAATTAAACCATATTTAAAAATAGTAGATCTAGTTTTAGTTATGACGGTTGAGCCAGGTTTTGGCGGGCAATCATTTATGCAGGAGCAGGTTTCTAAGATTTTATCATTAAAGCAATGGCGTGATCAGAAGCTGGGTAATTATTTGATCGAAGTTGATGGTGGTATAAATGATAAAACAGCTTCAATTTGCATTTCAGCTGGAGCCGATGTTTTGGTTGCCGGTAATGCTGTTTTTAATGGTGATAAAAGCGTTGATAACTACACAAAGAATATCTTAGCTTTAAGAAAATAAATTATTTTTTAACACTAAATTCTTGGGTCCATTTTTGCCACCGCTGGCTACATTTGATGGGATCAAGTACCTCGACAGGTTCATGAAATTCAATCACAACATGAATTTTCTTTTGCTTCGCAAGTTGATGTAAGTGAGGTAAGAAATCATCATCATCAATGAACGCAACTTTTCGTTGGGGAGCATATCTTAATCGAAAGGGTTGAATTTTAATCTTGCGAACAAAAGCAGTTTCAAATAGGCCGTATCTCCATGGAATAGTTTCTTTCATGGAAGTTGTTCCCGCTGGGAATGCCGCAATTAATGCTTTATCTTTAGTTAAGCTTTTTTCAATAATTTTTTTACTTTGAGCTCTGGATTCCGGCGAACCACGTTTTACAAAAATTGTCTGAGCCCTGCGGGTAGCCGCACCGATTATGGGCCAAAGAGCAACTTCGGATTTTGATAAAAAGGATACTTGCGGTACGATGGACATAATAACAGGTATATCTGCGTAGCTAATATGATTGCCGATCAGAAGCAGTGGTCCTTTGTGAACCGGTTTACCAATTATTGTTACATTAGAATTTAAAATATTTAAAAGATCTTGGGCCCAGGCTTTCTTAACATGAACTAAATCTTTTGAAAAATAGGATTTTAAAATAAAATAGTTCATGCGCTGAAAAATATAGGCTGATTTTAAAGCAGGGTTTATTTTTTTTATTAAAGCTTTATATGGCATAATTAAACGTAGCTTAAATATTAGGTAGCACCTAAATTAAAAATGTTTTGACGCGCACTATTTAAGATTCATAATTAATTATGCCTCAAATTATTGGATTTATTTATGTTCTACTAGCAGGTATTGGCTTTGGTTTTTTGGGTATCTTTGCGCGACTGGCTTTTCAGCATGGTATAAATGTTGGAGAACTTTTAGTATGGAGATTTGTATTAGCTAGTTTAATTTTATGGATTAGTTTATTGATTCTAAAACCTAGGTTAGTTCTTTTGCCAATTAAGCAAATTCTTATATCGCTTGCCTTGGGATGCTTTGGTTATTCTATTTTTTCGACCCTTTATTTTATGTCGATACAGGGTATCTCTGTTTCATTAGCGGCATTATTGCTTTTTACATTTCCAATTTTTGTTAATTTAGGTGCGCATTTTTTCTTAAATGAAAAATTAAAGCCGTTGCAGCTAAGTAGTTTAATTCTAGCGACGTTAGGGATTACTATTTTAGTTTGGGGGCCACTTTTTGTAACATCTATAAAATCTGTATTTTATGCTTTAGCAGCCGCTATTGCATATTCAATTTATGTTTTAGTTAGTGGGAAATATCAAAAGGGTGTTCAGCCACTTTCATCAAGTCTGTATGTAATAACTTCGGCGGCAATAACTTTGTTTTTATTTCATTCTCCGAAAATTGAAAGAATTCTTAGTTTTAGTAGCGAAGAATATTTACTTATTTTTGGATTAGCTACAATTTGTACAGTAGCTCCTTTAACATTTTTTTTAAGTGGCTTGCAGCGTTTGAGTAGTTCGAAAGCTTCCATAATAGTAATGGTAGAGCCAGTTGTTGCGGCTGTGGCTGGCTGGATGGTATTGCATGAACGGCTAAGTTCGGTGCAGTTAGTTGGTGCAATATTGGTGGTTATTGCCTTAGTCTTGAATGTGAAAAAATAATGTGTAGTATTAAAATTGTATGACTATTGTTTTAAAAATATCAATCGATGAGCTAAGCAAATTAAGAAATAAAGATTCTGAATACTTAAGAGCACTATTTGAGGATATCAATCCGTACTTATTTAAAGTTTTAGCAGCCAATAAAATTTTTACTGAATTTGCAGGCGAACTTATTCAAGAAACGTGGCGTATTTTTTTTGAAAACTTAGATCAATTTGAAGGCCGCTCGCAAATAAAAACTTATGTGACTGGAATTTTAATTAACAAAGTTAGAGAGCATCGTCGATTTTATAAAAAAATGAATTCAGAAGAAAATTCTGATAAAATTTTTGAGCAAAGCTTT
The DNA here is from genome assembly GCA_049301055.1 of Pseudobdellovibrio sp. Taxonomy (GTDB): domain Bacteria; phylum Bdellovibrionota; class Bdellovibrionia; order Bdellovibrionales; family Bdellovibrionaceae; genus Pseudobdellovibrio. The sequence goes on from JBAQKN010000027.1 coordinate 45,240, forward strand.
ACGCAAGATGGTTGGTGGATTAATGCACCAAAAGATCCGCATGCATTAATTCAATCAGCAGAAACAATGAATTTTATTGAAGAGTGCTTAGAAGGTTTATCTGACTCGCAGAAAGATGCTTTTGTTCTAAAAGAAATCGATCAAGAAATAACAGCAGAAATTTGTAATATTTTGAATGTGTCCGTCACTCATCTAGGAGTTCTTATATTTCGTGCTAAAGAAAAATTAAGACTGTGTTTAGAAGGCAAGATTGGAGCAATCTCAAATGAGATTTAGTCAAAAAATTCGTAAAATATGGCATGATATTTATTATAATTTTGTATCAATAAAAGGCGTTGAATTTGCACTTCATTGTAAGGATGTTACGCATCAGGTAGACCTGAGTAATGCGAAATTATCCTTGATTAAAAGGCTTCGTGTTTATCTTCATTTAAGTTTGTGTCAAGCGTGTCACAATTATTATTCGTTTACTAAATTTTTAAATTCTAAAATTATAAAAATATCTAAAAGTAAGTTAAATTTCGAGCAAATAAAAAAACTAAATGAAAAGCTTTTGAAGCAGTATCAAAATAAACATTAGATTTCTTGTGCCCAAGTTAAAATATTTTTTAATTCATTCAATGTTAAAAATGAATTAGCAATAATTAATCTTAAAAAAGTAGTTCCATCCGATTCGCTTGAATAATTGACCATAGCCAAATTATTATTTAATAATTCAGTACGAACATGCTTTGACCATAATTTTCTATCTTGAAGAGCTAATTTTGGAATAACTTGCACACAAATATTTAAAAAATCAGGCTCATGAATTAAATTTAAGCGTGGTTGTGTCTTAACCCATTCAGCTAATTCTTTACTTAAATTTAAACTAATGTCGATCATTTGCGTTAAGCCAGATGTTCCTAAGCTTTTCCAAAGGGTCCAAAAAGTAACAGCATCGGCACGTCGACCACATTGCCAAGATAGTCTTCCTCGGTCAATAGTCTCTGTTTCATGAAAAATATAATCTGCGCCTGAGACATCATTAGCTTCAAATAAAATTTCTGGATGTTGTGTTAGAAAAAATGCACAAGTTAATCCTGCACCAAAAAATTTGTGCGCATCAAAAGTGACCGAGTCTGCTAACTCGATACCCGCTATTAAGTTTTTTGCTGAATTTGAAAATAAGACAGGTCCACCCCAAGCGGCATCTACATGCAACCAGATATTTAGATTTTTGCAAATTTGAGCAATTTCGGTAATAGGATCAAATGATCCATAGACAGTGGTTCCGGCCGTTGCATATACAATTAAGGGTACTTCTTTTCTTAAAATAGCTTCATTGATTTTATTTTCTAAATCACGTGGGCACATTTTTCCTTGCAGATCGGTTTTGATAAGTACCAATGAATCTAAACCTAAACCTAAAACGACACAGGCTTTCTTTAATGAATAGTGCGCATCTAAAGATCCAAATATTTTTAAAGAAATATGTGGTAATCCTTTTTGTTTATAATCTGGATATTTATTATGACGAGCGCAATGCAAAGCCATAAAATTAGCTGTGCTACCGCCCGGAACTTGGATACCCTCAGAGAAATCCTTATGCCAGCCAATCTGTTGACAAAGTTTTTGAATTACTTCTGTTTCTATTGTGGATAAGGCTGGGCTAGCTTCATGAGTAGCCATTGTGGTTTTTGTTTTGGCTATTAAATCTTCAGCAATTAACATTTGTGAACTAATTCCTGAAAACAACTGATTCATAAAGTACAAAGAGTTTGTTGTAATTGAATTTTCAGAAATTAGCGCTAATTCAGCAGTCAGATCTTCAAATGATATTCCTATGGTTTTTAAGTTAACATCGAAGGATTTTTGCAGTTCAATTTCGGTTCTATGTTTGAAATTATTTATTTTATCCGTCAAAGATATTTTTGGAAAATACACATGTAAAGTTTTGCCAACGCTTGAGGTGCAGATAATTTCATGTTTTGCTCCAGTTGGAGTTATTAAAACTTGCCCTTTACTTTTGGTAATAGTTTCTTTTTTATTTCCAAAATCGGTTGTGTTTTCAAATGTACCTTCTTCGATAAGAGTAAAGCATTGGCTGTATCCATGGCCATGTAGTGGCGAAAAAGCATTAGCTGTCCATAGGCAAGATACGATTTCGAACTCTTCTGTTTGATATAATATAGTTCGTTGATAAGTTAAGGTATGCGATGCCAATTTCATGTATTAAGTCCTAATTTTATCAAAAGTAGTTTTTTAAAACCAAACAGCTGTTGTTTTTGAAAATAAACAATAACCGCCGAACTAAATAAAACTACAACAGCAAGTATAAATAACAAACCATTATCATTTTGCACAGAAATACCAAGTACAAACAAGTGACTTAATATGGCGCCAAGCATAATTCCAAATGCAACAATGGCTCCTAGTGATTGGGTGATTGGGATCAGTAATAAAATTCCAGCAATGAGTTCGCTAAACCCAGCAAATAAACGTCCCCATGGCTCGACATGAAGTTGGGTAAATATATAAACAGATTCTGGAGACGCAGTAAACTTAAAGTATAAAGTTTGAAATATAATTCCAGCAGCGATTAGTCTTAAAAGCAAAATTATTTTTTTCATATTTATTCTTTTGAATCTTTAACAGTTGTCCAATTCATGTCTGCTTTTTTGATACTTTCTTGTTCAGCTTTGTCCCAGGCGGTTTTTGCATCGCCTTTCCAGCCTTTATAAAATAGAAATAAACGACCATTGGTAATTTTATAATTTTCTGGATCGATATCATATTTGTAACCATTAGCCACAGCAGTTGCACACCAGCCTTCATATTCAGGAGAGAATTTTTTAGGATTTGAAACAAATAGTTGCTGATTGGTTTTGTTGGTGAATAAATACGTAATGCCATTAATCTCAGTTTTAAATTCAGGATTACCTTTTGTTGGTTTGCTTGAATTAAAGTAGGAAACAGGATCATAGCCCTTAATGATTTGCCCATGATCTAAGTTGGCTGTGATGCTTGACGCTTGTGGACCGGCTAAACTTGGTAAGCTAAAAATGTAAGCTATTGATATTATTAGTAATTTAAAATTTACCATAGTATTTCCCTTGTTAACTATAGGACAGTGTATTTGACGATTGATTTATTACATTGTCGAATAAATTAATTATTACTGTAATATTTCTGACTTTTAATGCACAGACATGAAAAGGAACCTATTTATGAACAAAACTATACTATTCGCTTTAATATTCATTAGTTCTCAAATAGCATTTACAACAGAGGCCAGAATGTTAAAAAAATACTCTAAATCAGAACTTAAGAAAATTCTTACTCCTATGCAATATAGCGTTACTCAAGATAATGGAACGGAGCCACCTTTCAGAAATGAGTATTGGGATAATAAGAAAGCGGGAATATATGTTGATATTGCATCCGGTGAGCCGTTATTCAGTTCCAAAGATAAATTTGATTCTGGTACAGGATGGCCCAGTTTTACACGACCATTAGTTAAAGAAAATCTTATCGAAAAAGTTGATCGTGAGTTAGGGGCTGAACGAACCGAAGTTCGCAGTCTTCATGCTAATTCTCATTTAGGTCATGTATTTGATGATGGCCCGAAGCCAACAGGTTTGCGTTATTGCATGAATTCATCGTCTTTAAGATTTATACCAAAAGAAAAATTAAAAGAAGAAGGCTATGAAGAATTCGTTAAGGATTTTGAAAAAGAAGTAGTTCATAAAGATTTTAAAAAATAAATATGATAAGTTTCTTTTTATCTATTTTCTTTTCAACTTTTGTTTTAGAAGACCTAGCTTTAGTTGGTGGTCTTGCATTAGTTTCACAAGGAAAAATGACTTTGCAGGGCGCTTTTACTGCCTGTTTTTTTGGAATAGCTGTTGGAGATATGGTGCTTTTTGGAGTTGGCCGTACAGCGCGCCATTTTCAGAATTCGATCCGTTTTTTTAAAAAACCATGGTTTCAAAATAAAATACAAAAAGTTAATTTTTCAAAATTAGGGACTCTAATTTTTAGTTGCCGCTTTGTACCTGGCACACGGTTGCCAATTTATTTGGGTGCTGGCTATTTTCAATATTCTGCGATTTCATTTTTCTTAATTACCATGGTTTCAGTTTTGATTTGGGTCAGTTTAGCTTTTATAGGTGGAATGGCATTAATTCATTATTTTCAAACACATTGGATTACGCTAATAGTCTCTTTATTTGTTCTGATTTTTGTTATTAAAGCAATTACCCCATTGATCCTAGATAAGTGGGAGCGCAAAGCTTTTTTGTCGTCATGGAGAAAGTGGTCTAGTTTCGAGTTTTGGCCTGCATGGTTTTTTTATTCGCCTATACTTGGATACTATATGTATCTTGCAGCTAGGTATAAAAGTTTATTTATACCTATGGATGCTAATCCAAATATAAAGCATGGTGGGTTTGTGGGAGAATCTAAATGGGATTTTTACCAACATTTTCTTTCTGATTCAAAAGCATTAAATACTTTTATAGTCAAAAATGATGACTTAAGAAATCAAAAAATTTTAAATTTAATTGCGGAAAAGAAAATTCAATTTCCATTTATTTTAAAACCAGACGTTGGACAGCGTGGCTTTGCCGTCCGAATTGTGCGTTCAAGTTTCGACCTAGAAAGTTATTTATTAAAATCAGACTTTGATTTAATTGTTCAAGAATACTGTGGTTGGCAAAATGAGGCTGGAATTTTTTATTATAAAATGCCAGGCGAAGCAAAAGGTATTATTTATTCAATTACGGATAAGCAATTTCCATTTTTGGTGGGTGATGGAAAAACTTCAATTGGACAATTGATACTTAATGATTCTAGGGCAAGAATAATTGCAAAAACTTATCTTGCTCGACACAAAGAAAACTTAGACTCTATTCCTTCAGTAGCGCAGATTATTCCATTGTCTGAATGTGGCAATCATTGCCAGGGAGCCATTTTTTTGAATGGTGTCAAACTTAAGACCGACGAACTTTTAAATTCAATTCAAAATATTGCTGATCAGATGCCAAAATTTTTTATTGGTCGATTTGATATTCGTTACGAATCAAAAACACAATTAATGGCAGGGCAAGGCTACAAAATTGTTGAAGTAAATGGTTCTGGTTCGGAAGCAACACATATTTGGGATCCGTCAACTGGCTTGTTGGAAGCCTATCAAGTGCTATTTAAGCAGTGGCGAATACTGTTTCAGATTGGGCAAGCCGTTCGCGATCAAGGGCTTAAAGTAGCTCCAGTTCAAAAATTTGAATTATTTAAAGATATATATAGCTTAACTAGAAAAAAAGGAAAACTGTCGTTATCATCGTAATCAAATTAACTAAACCCTGACATGACTTTTATTAGCAAATGGATTTAAATTAATTATGCAAACTAATCAGGTCGCCTTTGTCGCCGCGAATATTGAAATTGGTCAGCCCCATAAAGGCCTTGTTCGGTCTGCGGAAGAATTTTTATCCTATCTTAAAAGAGCGCATCAAAAATTAAATTTCAGTAATGATTTTGATTTTTATGTAAATTCTGAAATAATTGAAGTCAGCCCAAAAATATATTCTAAAGATGATTTCGCAAAAATAGATTTTTGCATTTACCAAAATTTAGCTCGGTTGAATGAAAAGATTTTGTCTGAAAATAAAATTCCATTTAATTTTGGTGGCGATCATAGTGTGGCACTAGCGACGGTTGAGGCAAGTCTTCGACACAACAAAAGTACCCATGTGATATGGATCGATGCTCATGCGGATGCGAATAGTGCTGAGCAAAGTTTAACAGGTAATTTTCATGGAATGCCTGCTTATTACTTGATGAATAAACTTGATCGGCCAATTAATTTAAATTGGATGCAAGCATTGCTTCAACCGGACCAAATAACTTACATTGGTTTAAGAGATCTGGATCCTTTTGAAATAAAATTATTAGATGATTTAAAAATTGACTATTTTACAAGTGAAGAAGTAAATAAAAATGGAATTCAAAAAGTAATTGAAAAAATAAATAATAAAAATAAATTATTTGATCAAGTTCATCTTAGTTTTGACATTGATTCGTTAGATCCTAATTACGGATTATGCACCGGGGTTCCGGCGTCCAATGGACTTGATGTAATTGATGTTGAAATGTTGTTTCAATCTATTCAGCAGTCTGGTCAATTAAGCAATTTTGATTTTGTAGAAATTAATCCAGAACTTGCGAAAAGCAGTAATGAGCTAAATCATATTTACCAAATGGCTTATCGACTGGTATCTTCTGTTTTACCTTCAAATGTTAAAATTATTAATTACTTCAAGGAGGATCAGCATGCGATTATTTCTAACTGATGTTCAGCAAAACTATAAATTTAGAAGTTTTGAAATGCATAAATTTAATCCAAAGTTTTATTTTGAAATAGAAGTTGGTTCCTACTTATTAAAGACAGCTCAAACAATAGAAGAGCTTAAGTCTGCATTCAGTTTGCGGCACCAAGTGTTTTTTGATTCGACCATTGACGGGCGCGGTCGTCGTTACGATATTGATCAGTTTGATGCCTTATGTGATCATCTGATTATAGTTGAAAAGACGACAAAAAAAGTTGTCGGAACATATCGAATGAATAATTCAAATACAGAAAAAAATTTCTATTCATCAACTGAGTTCAATTTGCAAAAAATAATTGAAAGCAATAAGAAATGCGTCGAATTAGGTCGCGCCTGCATAGATCAAAATCACCGTAAAGGAACAGTGATTAGTTTATTATGGCGAGGAATTTACACCTACATGAAAAATCTTAATGCGGATATTTTATTTGGATGTTCAAGCATCAAGAAAATTAATTCTAGGCAAGCTGCATTAGTTTTAAGATATTTTGAAAACAATAATATGATTGATTCTGTTTATAAAACAAATCCGCTGTATACTTTTAAAGTGCCTATGTTGGAAGAATTTATGGATCATTATAAAAATGAATTATCGGAAGACCAAAATGCCGAGGCGCAAACATTAATTCCAGCACTATTAAGATCCTATCTTAAGTATGGTGCTTTAGTTACTGGCGAGCCTGCTTGGGATAATGATATGTCCTGTGTGGATTTTTTAACTGTTATGCGTGTTGAAAACTTATCTGCACAGATAGAGAAGAAATTTAAAAATTAGAACATTGTCTTTTGTTTTCAATAGATTAAGATAGTACCAGTTATGTTAGATGAATATAATAGAATTAAATTATTAAATAGTCGCAATGAAAAAAGTTTGCATAAAAACCTATGGAACTTTGATCAATCCGTTACGATAAAGCATAAAAATTTTGAATTTCCATTATGGAAAATTACCTGTGGTAGTTCAGATGCAGATGCGTCGACATTGGTTTTAGTTGGTGGTGTTCACGGCCTAGAGCGTATCGGTAGTCAGCTTTGTATTTCATTAATGGAAAAATACTTTGAACTTTCGCAGTGGGATCCCATTCTTCAAAATCATCTGCAAAAATTAAGGATAGTTTTTTTGCCGATAATTAATCCTACTGGAGTTTTTGAACACACTCGATCGAATGCAAATGGCGTGGATCTTATGAGAAACTCATCAATTAAAGCAATTGATAAGGTTCCATTTTTAGTTGGTGGTCATCGATACTCAAATAAACTACCTTGGTATCAAGGGCTTGATGATGATATTTTGCAAAAAGAATCTCAATTTTTGATTGATAGTGTTACCGCTGAAATGAAAAATTCAAAGTCATTAATTTCAATCGATATTCACTCTGGTTTTGGATTTAAAGATCAAATATGGTTTCCATGGGCATTTACGAAAAGACCATTTCCTAGATTGGATTTAATGCAAATTTTAACTGATTATTTTGAAAAATTATATCCACATCATATCTACTTAATAGAACCTCAATCTAAGGTTTACTGTACGCATGGCGATTTGTGGGATCATCTATTACATGATAAAATTCAAAGTTCATTTTTTTTACCGTTAACTTTAGAATTAGGTTCGTGGTTATGGGTAAAAAAAAATCCAATGCAGATATTTAATATGCAAGGATTGTTTAATCCCATTAAGCAGCATCGAATGAAGCGAATCTTTAGAAGACATCAATTGTTTATTGATTTTTTAACACGTTTTTTAATGTACATGCGAACTGAAGATTTTAAGAAAACAGATTTTGAAGCGAATTATAAAAAAGGTTTACAAACATGGTACAAATAAAAAAAACAAGATGGATTGTATTGCGAGGATTAGGTCGCGGTTGCGGTCATTGGGGTTTTTTTCAAGATAAGCTTCGTCAGGCTTTTCCAGATGAGCTATTTTATTTTTTAGATTTACCAGGAAATGGCTTTTTAAATAAACAAATATCGCCTTTAAGTATTTCTGATTATGTACCTTTTTTAAAGCAGCAGCTAGCTGCAACCACTTTTTTTGATAGCGATGGCCCTGTTTTTGGTATTGGACTTTCGTTAGGCGGAATGGTTTTGACAGAATTTGCTTCGAAAGAAGCTAATTTGTTTACTCAAATATTTTTAATTAATACCAGTGCTTCTAATTTTTCGGCTCCTTATCAACGGATTTCATTTTTAGTTTTAATGAATTCCGTGAAGCAGATTTTAACAAGTAAGATTGAAGATTTTGAAATGAATTCATTATTGGTTACGACAAATTTGTCGGAATTAGTAATTCGGAGTAAATTTTTAAAAGATTATAATTCGAATGTGGATTTTACTAAAAATAACCCGATCACAAAAATAAATATTGTAAGGCAGCTTATTGCGGCCGCGCTGTATAAGTTTCCAAAGAAGAAGCCTACCCATGTTCAGCTAATTAACGGAGCGAATGATCAGTTTGTAAATCCAAAGTGCAGTATTGATATTAAAAAAAAATGGAATTGTGACTTAGTTACTCATCCAACGGCAGGGCATGATATTGCGTTTGAGGATTCAAGTTGGCTGATCGAAATTATATTAAGCCGCAGGAATAATCAATTAGGCTAGATTGCGTAAAACAAAAGCATTTTTAATATGTAAATCGGGTATTAACAGCTCTTTTTTCTGCGAACAGAATCGCCTTCTTCTCGACGGGCGGTAGGGTTTTCGGCTAGTCTTCCTGCCATGACAACTACAAATAACTCTGTTTATAAAATTGATGGACACTCTATAAATTTGAACCAGTTTTTTCAAGCGGTGATGGCTTCGGATGTTCGATTTGAACTTTCAAAAGAAGCTGCCGCGTGTATGCAAAAATCGCGTGACTACATTGATTCGCGTATTGCTACGGGTGAAGTCATGTATGGAGTGAACACGGGTTTTGGTGCTTTTTCTTCGGTGCGTATTTCTGATTCTGAAATAGAACAATTGCAAAGAAATTTAATTCGTTCGCACTGCGTGGGAATTGGAAAGCCTTTTTCAAAAGAGCAATCCAAAGGCATGATGATTTTGCGAGCGAATACAATTGCACGCGGTCACAGTGGTGTGCGTGTTGATGTTGTTTTGAAAATTCTTGAATTTTTAAATAATGATTTAATTCCAGTAATTCCAGAGCAGGGCAGTGTGGGCGCTTCTGGTGATTTGGCTCCGCTATCGCATTTAGCATTGGCACTTATTGGCGAGGGCGAGGTTTGGTCGGAAGACGGTAAAGTTGTTGAAATTGCAGATGTGTTAAAGAAAAAAAATATTCTTCCACTGCAGTTAAAAGCTAAAGAAGGTTTGTCGCTAATTAATGGCTGCCAAGTTATGACAGCCATAGGACTTTTGGCTTTGCATCAGGCTCGCGATTTAATGTGGTTAGCCGATTTATCTGGAGCCATGACTTTAGAAGCCTTGCGTGGTTCTAGAAAACCATTTGATCCTTTGATCGCCGCAGCAAGGCCTCATGCTGGAGAAGCCCCAACAGCTAGAAATTTATTAAAATTAATGGGTGCTTCTTCAGAAATTGGAGACAGTCATTTAAGTAATGATCATCGTGTTCAAGATGCTTATTCATTGCGATGCATGCCAGCCGTTCATGGATCCGTGAAGATGACTTTAAATTATGTTCAGAAAATTTTAGAAACAGAAAGTAATTCTAGCACGGATAATCCATTAGTCTTTGCTGACGACAATAAGGTTTTATCGTGTGGGAATTTTCATGGTATGCCGGTAGCTCATGCGCTTGATTTTGCTGGTATTGCGATCGCTTCGTTAGCTAGTATTTCGCATGAACGTATTTCAAAAATGATTTCGACGCAGATGAGCGAATTAGCTCCATTTTTAACTCCCAATGGTGGTTTAAATTCGGGTCATATGATTGTGCAAGTCGCTGCGGCAAGTTTGGTCAGTGAAAATAAAATTTTAGCACATCCAGCAAGTTGTGATTCCATTCCGACTTCGGCTGAAAAAGAAGATCATGTTTCTATGGGAACTATCGCAGCTAGAAAATTTCAAAGTATCGTCAACAATGCACAGAATGTCATTGCCATGGAAATTCTTTCGGCATGCCAAGCCTTAGATTTAATTGCACCGTTAAAACCCAGTGCGGGCGTGAAGATTGCTTTTGATTTAGTTCGCAAAAGTGTACCTTTTGCTAAAGAAGATCGAATCTTTGCTAAAGATGTTGTGCGAATTAATGAATTAATTGAAAGCCGGAATTTAATAAATGCGGTTACCAAGCATGTGGGTCCATTAGAAAGTTAATTAATAATTATTAAAATGAAAACCAAAGAGGTTTTAAAATGAAAAAAGATATTCAACACCGTAATATTAAAGCACCAACGGGAACAAAACTTAATTGTAAAGGTTGGCTGCAAGAAGCAGCCTATCGAATGATTCAGAATAATTTAGACGGCATGGTTGCTGAAAATCCTGATGAATTAGTTGTTTACGGTGGAATCGGTAAAGCCGCTAGAAATTGGGAATCCTACGATAAAATTTTAGAAGCTCTTCGTATATTAGAAAATCATGAAACATTATTAGTTCAATCTGGAAAACCAATTGGTATTTTACAAACGCATGAAGATGCGCCACGTGTTTTAATTGCAAATTCAAATTTAGTTCCAAAGTGGGCAACCTGGGATCATTTTCATGAATTAGATAAAAAAGGTTTAATGATGTACGGTCAAATGACTGCTGGATCATGGATCTACATTGGTACTCAAGGAATTATTCAAGGTACATATGAGACTTTTGTCGAAGCTGGTCGCCAACATTTTGGTGGAGACTTAGCGGGTCGAATTATTTTAACGGCAGGTCTTGGTGGAATGGGTGGGGCTCAGCCTCTAGCAGGAGTTTTTGCTGGGGCAACTGTTTTAGCTGTTGAAGTTGACCCGATTAGTATTGCGAAACGTTTAAAAACAAAATATGTCGATGAAGCGGTGACAGACATTGATGAAGCCATTGCCTTAGTTCGCAAATATGCCGCGAATAAACAAGCCAAGTCGGTTGCGTTACAAGGCAACATGGCCACTGTGATTCATCAAATGTTAGAAAAAGGTTTCCTTCCTGACTTATTAACAGATCAAACTTCTGCGCATGATCCATTGGTTGGTTATATTCCTGAAGGATATTCCGTTGAAACAGCTGCGGTATTTAGAAATGAAAATCAAAAATCTTATTTAGCTGCAGCTTATCAATCGATGGCAAAGCATGTACGTGGAATGCTTGAAATGCAAAAACGTGGAGTCATTACTTTTGATTACGGAAATAATATTCGTGCACGAGCGCAAGAAGCGGGTGTTGAAAATGCGTTTGATTTTCCTGGATTCGTACCTGCTTATATTCGGCCGTTATTTTGTAAGGGCAGTGGTCCTTTTCGTTGGGTCGCTTTGTCAGGAGATCCGCAAGATATCCAAGTTACTGATGATGCATTACGTGAATTATTTCCGCATAAAAAAGATTTATTACGTTGGTTAGATATGGCAGAGCAAAGAATTCAGTTTCAGGGATTACCCGCGCGAATTTGTTGGTTAGAATATGGTGAGCGCGCTCAGGCGGGATTATTATTTAATAAATTAGTTAAAGAAGGTAAAGTTAAAGCACCCATTGTAATTGGCCGCGATCATTTAGATTGTGGATCTGTCGCTAGTCCTAATCGCGAAACAGAAGCAATGAAAGATGGATCAGATGCGGTTAGCGATTGGCCCTTACTAAATGCAATGGCGTGCGTAGCAAGTGGCGCAACATGGGTTTCGTTGCATCATGGTGGTGGAGTAGGAATGGGATATTCTCAGCACAGTGGGCAAGTTATTGTAGCTGATGGAACAGATGCCGCCGCACGAAGATTGCAACGAGTCTTAACCGCTGATCCAGCGATGGGCGTTTTTAGGCACCTTGATGCAGGGTATGAGTTAGCTAAAGAAACGGCAAAAGAACGTGGTGTAAAAAGTTGTTGGGTTTAGCAAAGCCTGCTATTTATAAAAAGAAAATACATATTAAATTAAAAAAAGGAGATTTTGTGTCAAAGAAAGTTCAAAGTTTTAATGCTGAAATAAAACAATTATTAGATATCGTGATCCATTCACTTTATTCGCAAAAAGAAATTTTTATTCGCGAACTAATTTCAAATGCTTCGGATGCAATTGATAAATTGAAATATGAAAGTTTAACCAATGCCGCATTGGTTAATGACTCTGTACCGCTAGAAATTCGACTTAAGCCGGATGCAAGTGCAAATACATTGCAAATTATTGATTCTGGAATTGGTATGACTCCAGATGAAGTGACTCAGTACATTGGAACAATTGCAAAGTCTGGAACAAAAGCATTTGCGCAATTAAATCAAGAAATGAAATCTAAGCCAGAACTTATTGGACAGTTCGGTGTTGGTTTTTATTCTGCATTTATGGTTGCTAATAAAGTTATTCTTCATACTCAAAAAGCAGGCGCAGATATCGGTACTGTTTGGGAATCAAATGGTGACGGTACATTTACAATTGAAACTATGCCACGTCCAGAAGGACATGGTACGACAATTACTTTAGAACTAAAAAAGTTTGAAGAAACTAAACAAGATGATGGTTCTGCTGAAAAGCCACAGGATTTTACGGATTCTTGGACATTAAAAGCATTAGTTAAAAAGTACAGCGACTTTGTTGCTTGGCCTATTAAAATGAATGTTGAAGTTAAAAAAGAAACTGAAACAACTATTGAAGATCAAACTTTAAATAGCCAAAAAGCTTTATGGTTAAGACCGGCTTCAGAAGTTAAACCTGAAGAGTACAATGAATTTTATCAACACATTACCCATGACTGGCAAACTCCTGCAAAGCATGTTCATTTTAAAGCAGAAGGTACAACTGAATTTACTTCGTTAATTTATTTTCCTGCAAAAAAGCCATTTAATTACCAAATGAAAGAATATGAATTTGGTTTAAGTTTATACATCAAACGTGTTTTCATTATGGAAAACTGCAAGGACTTGCTGCCCCCTTATTTACGGTTTGTGAAAGGCCTAGTGGATTCAAATGATTTATCATTAAATGTTTCACGCGAATTATTACAGCAAGATCGTTTGGTAACCCTGATTCGAAAAAATATCGTTAGTAAAATATTTGCAACATTAAAAGATTGGTTAGTTAAAGATCGAAAATCATATGAAACCTTTTGGTTAGAATTTGGAACAACTTTGAAAGAAGGAATTCCAACAGATGTATCTCAAACTGAAAAACTGCAAGATTTGCTTTTGTTTCGATCAAATTTTTCAACAGAATTAATAACTTTAGATGAATATGTTTCAAGAATGAAGCCTGATCAAAAAGAAATTTATTTTATTGCAGGCGACAGAATGGAAGCCATCGAGAATTCTCCGTACTTAGAAAAATTAAAAGAAAAGAAATACGAAGTTATATTTTTAACCGATGCTGTTGATGAATGGTTAACTCAAAGCTTACGTCAGTATAAAGAAAAGAACATTGTTTCAGTAACTAAAGAAAATTTAGATTTAGATAGCGAAGAAGAGAAAAAACAAAAAGAAACTATTAAGAAAGTTCAAGTGGAACGATTCGGTTCACTTTTAGAAAAAATGAAAAGTAATTTATCTGAAAGTGTAAAAGATGTCGTTATTTCTGATCGCTTAACGGAAACTCCGGTTTGTCTAGTGTCAGGTGAAAATGATATGTCTGCAAATATGCAAAAAATTCTTTCTAAAATGGGCGAAAGCTACGGCAAAGAGCCTAAAAGAATTTTAGAAATTAATCCAAATCATTTAATTTTTGAAGCAATGACGAAGGCTACGGATGATCAAGTTAAAAACTGGTCTGAAATCCTTTACAACCAAGCTTTGTTAGCCGAAGGCAGCTCTATTCAAAATCCGATTCGCTATTCTAAGCTGATCGCTGATTTGATGATTCAAGCGAACAAACAGTAAGGTTAATTCAGCATTACAAAAAGCCCTAGGCAAATTGTTGTCTAGGGCTTTTTTTTTAAATTTTAAGAATCGGATATAAATTTGTCAACAGCCACAGTTTGCATTTTAGGATTTATTCAATTTGTTGTACGCAAAATCTTAATGCTAAGAGTTAGGCTTTCGAATTATTAAATATATTTAACATTCTGCTTATAGCTGCAATATAAGCTTAAGAAATTGTTTTTTAAGATTAGGTTATCCTTACTTAGTCCAGTTTCATTGATTTAACTCGTTAATAGTAAAGTGCTGTAATAACATAACCTATTGAATTGGGCTATTGGAGTTATTTATGGAAAAGAAAAGAATATTAGTTGTTGAGGATGATCAGTTTTTTAGAGAGGCAATTTGTGATTTATTGAAAAAAAAATATGATATCCAAGAAGCTCCAAATGGAAAAGTGGCTATTGAACTCATGTTATTGCGCGATTTTGATCTTGTTGTTTCAGATATTCAGATGCCTGGTTTGACAGGAATTGAACTTCTTGAATGGTCTAAAAAAAATAAACCAACACCATTTGTGATTATGACTGGATTTTCAATGCTTCTTGAAACACAGACAGCTTATGATTTGGGTGCAAAAGGATTTATATCTAAACCATTTAAAAACACTGAATTGCTTTCTGTATTAGATAGCCTACTTGTTGAAACTAAAATTTTGGTAAATGATATAAAACCTGAAGACATGGTTGAATATTGCAAAGTTTCAATTGATGAATTCGTTGCAAAGCCAAAAATTGAATTTGATCTATTTATTAAATTATCTGATTCAAAAGTTATAAAATTAGCAAATCAGGGTGATGAGCTACCTGCCGAACGAGTTCAATATTATAAAGATAAGGGACTTAAATATTTACACATTCAAAAAAATGATTTTGCAAAGTTAGTAGATTTTAATATTAATCTATCTAAATTAATTCAAAAGCGAAGTGATATTTCAATAGAAAAAAAAATAAATTTCATGAAATATACTGGCGAAGTAATGATGGAAAAAGTTTTTGTAGTCGGCTTGGATAAGAAAAGTTTTAGTGATGCCCAAAATTTTATTACAATGTCAATTGGCGTTATCGCTGATTCAAAAGAACACTTAGATTTGTTAGATCATTTGAATTCAAATTCTGATCAAGTTTATGCACATTCGCTAGGTGTTGCTTTATATTCTGTAATGGTTGCAAAAAAATTATTTTTTGAAGCTAATTCAGTCCTTTTTAAAATTATGACTGCTGGGCTTTTTCATGATATTGGAAAAAAAGAAATTGATCGCGAGATTTTAGAAAAGCCAAGACATACATTGAGCCGAGAAGAACGCAGAATTTTTGAAACACATGTTATTCGCGGCCATGAAATTTTAGCAAATATTAGCGGAATTTCTGAAGAGGTGGCCCAGCTTGTTCTTGAGCATCATGAAGATTTAACTGCGACAGGCTTTCCATTTAATAAAGCTTTAAAAGTGCAACACCCATTATCTAGAATTTTGCAGGCGGTTAATATATTTATGGAATTGGTTGTTAGGCCAGAGAATTCTGGAATGTCAGGCGCTAAGGCTGTGGCTTATATGCAAAAAATTTATGATAGTCGTGTCGATCGAAAAGTACTAATCGCTTTGCAGTCCTTATTTGAAGAATAGCTAAAGGAATCAAATGAGGCACTTTTCAATTATTTTTACAGCAAGTGTTTTAGGAGGGGTGCTTTTATTCTATGTTTATTATCGAAGTCAGAGCGATTTCAACAAAGATCACCAAGAAATATTAGAGCAATTTGCTGGAATTAAGCAAAGTGGAATGGCACTAGAAAAAGAAGTCTTAGGTGTTCAGAATTTTATTCCATATAATGACAAAGTATATGTTGAAAATATTGAGAGAATTAGAGCTTTTTGTGACTTAACAGTTATGCAGTATTTTATTAATTCAAGAAGCAGTACTTATGATGAAATGTTTATGAACTATAGGCATGAAGCTTTAAATTTAATAAGTTATTTAGAAGAGTTTAAATTAAAAAGTGATTTGTATTTTAAAGCAGTTGTTTTTTTAAGAGGCGAACTAAATCGAAGATTAGAAAAAGAAGTGCAGTTAAATTTAAAATCTTCCAAACAAGAGATCGAAGTTATTGGCGCAGCTCTTATTTATTCTTTTATTCCAAGCGAGAAAGTTAGGAAAAATATTGATTCCATATTAATAAAAAATAAAAAGTACTTAAATCAAAATACTTCAGATAAAGCATCAAAAAATATTTATTATTCAGCTCTGGAAATTGTCAAATTAAAGTACGAATTGTTAGTTTTGGTTGATAGTATTATGGCTTCAAGTTCTCAAGACTTAGCTGATAAACTAAGAAGTTTGTATTTTGATGACTATAAAAAAGATCAACACTTGGCCACGTATTTTAGGAATAGTTTGTTTTTAATAAGCATTATATTATTTATATTCTTCATACTAAATAATTTAAGACTTTTGAAATCTAAAAAAGATCTACAAGACTTAAATAGTAATCTTGAACAAAGGGTAGCGGTAAGAACAAAAGAGCTGCGCGACTCTCAAACTGAAATTGTAAAACAGCAACAAACTTTGGTCACGACATCCAAGATGTCTGCATTAGGAGAAATGGCATCTGGAGTTGCGCATGAAATCAACACTCCTCTGGCCATAATTCAAATGCGAAATTCTCAATTGATTGATTTTATAAATGATGAGCCGTTTGATAAAGATTATGCTTTAGCTATGCTGGGTAAAATTGATCATACTGTGGCTCGCATTTCTAAAATAATAAATGGACTTGTTTCATTTGCTCGTGATGGTAAGCGTGATGCTATGGAGCAAGCATCATTGCTTAAAATTATTAATGACACCTTTGATTTATGTCGGGAACGATTTAAGCATAATAATGTAAAAATTGAATTAATATATTCAAATGATGCAATAATTGAATGCCATCCAACTGAAATTGCTCAAGTATTATTGAATTTTTTAAACAATTCTTTTGATGCAATACAAAATTTTTCAGATAAATGGATTAATATTGAGCTTAAGGAAATTGGCAAATTTATTGAAATTGAAATTACTGATTGTGGTTTGGGCATTCCTAAAGACATTCAAGATAAAATAATGCAGCCATTTTTTACTACAAAAGGTGTTGGTAAGGGAACTGGTTTGGGCTTAAGTATTTCAAATAATATCATCGAAGTTCATAACGGGACTGTGCGTATTGATAATGAATGTCTTAATACTCGATTTATCATTAGCTTCCCAATTTCTAAATTAGACTTGCCTAAATGATTTATAATTTATGCAAATATCTCAATCTGATCCATACAATACTTAACAAAAAAAACATCAGGATCAAAGTCGAGTCAAACTTCAGGTGCTTTTAGCCGATAGCTAATAGTCATCCCGGGGAGTCTTGATATGAAAAATTTGATTTCAAACTGGCTAAGCAATCCAAAGTATTCCATTGGATATTTTTTCTTTTGGTTATTTTTAGGATTCTTTGGATGGAGCTTTTCATTTACCCCAGGTGATTTAAAATTGAATTATGCAAAACAAAACGTGCAAGCCAGAAATACAGCATCATATCAAGCAACTGATTCTGCAGACACGGATCTGTTAGAGCAAGAAATTGCTGGTACTGAGGATTCTTCCAAGATGAATCCTGAAGAACACTATAATTTGGCTATGAAGGATTTGGAAGGTAGTGCCCAAGAGTTCGATCCAGAGGCCCCTTTTGTTAGTTCGCTAAGTGATATTGAAAACTACGAAATGATTTCAGAAGGTACACTAGATTTGGATCAAGTCTCTCTTGAAAAGCATTTAAAAAATAGAAAGTTTGTATTTGAAAATGTTTCTGAAGGTGATTTGGCATATTTGATAGAACCAGAAGATTCTAAAACATGCGGCGATAAAAGAAACTATATTGAAAATGTAATTTCAAAAAATGCAGTATTAAAAGATTGGACTAAGACACGCACAAAAGAATCAGAACTTTTGCCTAGAAAGTGCATCGCTTTTGCAATGAATAGTTATCCTGAAATTACCACAAAATCAGCGGCTCTTTCCTTTAAAGGCCGAAACTCTTCCATGTTTGCAAAGTGTCCTAAAGGATCTTCTGGAGGTCCCTTATTAAACAGAGGTCAACGTGTTGGAAACGCATCACCGTGTGTTTCATCAAACTTGGTAAATTTAACTTACAATGGCTATGTAGATGTAACATCGTGTTTAAATATAGATCCAAAAGACTTACTACCTAAAATTTATAATGAATCAGGATTTTTTATAAATGCTTTAGGTGGCGGAATGGATGGTGGAATTGGGCAATTAACGAAGCCAGCAATTGATCAAGTAAATTCAGTTTATCCAAAGTATATGGAAGAGATTACAAAGGCCGCAGCGGGTAATCCGAATGGAGCTTGCGCAAGACTTATTAAAAATAAAATATTTGTAACTCCTGCGAAATCAGACGTTAGTTCGCGCTGTGGATTATTATGGCCAACAGAAAACCCAATTCGAAATTTATTATATGCAGCTATTTTAACTAGATATAATATGAAGTATGTTTCTGGAGTTTCCTTCGAAGCCGGTGACGACTTGATTGTTGATGGAGCTGTAAAAGTTAAGTCTACAGGAACAGCTTCAGATGAACTAACTGGTAAGATGAAAGAGTTTGAAATAAGAAGAAAATTAACAGCCTTAGGTTTGAAAAATATAAATCTTCATAGCTTTAGAAAAATGATTACTTTAGCCGGATACAATTCGGGTATTGGGTCCGCGATGAATGCTTTTAATAGCTATTTAGATCAACGAATTGCAGCAAATCAAAGAAGTAAATCAAACAAATATAACTTAAAATTATCGGATTTTGATTTTATAGCAACTAAGGATTTAGCAAAAGAAGCGCGAAAAAAGTTAATGTCTTCTTTTATTAAACCCAAAGATTTACCAAAAGATAAATTAGAAAAAGTTAAAATGCGTAAGGCGCTTCCTGGATTATGGGCTTCGGCTTATGCTAAAAGTTTTCCAGAATTTATTGTTTACCGATTAAATGCGTACAAAGGGGATTCTTCTGGTAATTTCCAAATATATGGATTTCCAGGATATTTAACTGCACTGGCGGAAAAGAATAAATTTATTCGAGATACATTTAATGCCAGTGGGGTCGAGCCAAATACGTGTTCGTCGGATCAGTTTCTAAATTTCCAAGAAGCTAAAAAGTAATAACTAAGATAGTTACTATCCTTGGCGTGCGCGTTTATCAACCGCAAGGGCTGCTTCGCGAATAGTTTCGCTCATCGTTGGGTGAGAATGAAAACTTCGGGCAAGATCTTCGCTTGATCCGCCAAATTCCATAGCCACAACGATTTCACCTAAGATCTCGCTTGATCCGGCTCCGACGATGTGTCCACCAATAATGCGATCAGTGCGTTTATCAGTTACAATTTTTACAAAACCTTCTGTGGCACCTCGTGCTTTAGCACGACCGTTTGCTGCAAAGAAAAATTTTCCAACAGCTGTTTCAATACCTTGTTCTTTGGCCTGAGCTTCTGTTAAGCCAACGCAAGAAACTTCAGGATGAGTATAAATAACTGAAGGCACTGTTGCGTAATTAACATGACCATGACCTGTCGCTATAAGCTCGGCAACGGCAACGCCTTCATCTTCCGCTTTATGAGCTAACATCGGTCCTATGATGACATCACCAATTGCGTAGATATTTGCAACATTTGTTTGAAATTTTGGATTCGTTTTTACTCGTCCACGTTCATCTAATTGAATTCCAACATTTTCTAAGCCAAGACCATCGGTAAATGGTTTGCGTCCGGTAGAAACTAAAACAACATCACCTTGAATAGAGGATTTTTTTCCATCCGTAATGCTTTCATAGTCTAATTCAACACGGCCACCCACTGATCGCGATGCTGTGACCTTTGTAGATGTTAAAAAATCCATGCCCATTTTTTTCATAGAGCGAACGAGTACTGTCATGCAATCTTGATCAATCAGAGGACAAATTTTATCAGCAAATTCAATAACTGTTACTTTTGATCCAAGTCGTGCCCAAACCGAGCCCATTTCTAATCCGATAACACCGCCACCTACAACCAGCATTTCTTTTGGAACATAATCTAAAGTTAAAGCTCCGGTCGAAGATAAGATTTTCTTTTCATCATATTTTAAGAAAGGTAATTCAACAGGAATGGAACCGGTTGCAATAATTATATTTTTTGCTTCAACCACTGTTTTTGTTCCGTCAGCAGCTAAAACCTCAACTGTATTTGTAGTTAAAATTTTTCCATAACCTTTTAAAGAAGTGATTTTATTTTTTTTAAATAAAAATTCAATTCCACCCGTTAGATCTTTAACAATTTTATCTTTTCTAGACATCATTGTGGGTAAGTCTAAAGAAATTTTATCTAGTTTGATTCCATGGCTAGCAAAATCATGATTTGCTTCGTAATAATATTCAGAACTTTGCAACAAAGCTTTAGATGGAATGCAGCCTACATTTAGACAGGTGCCACCTAATGTTTTATCTTTCTCGATCACAGCTGTTTTTAAGCCCAACTGTGAAGCGCGTATTGCTCCGACGTAGCCACCAGGTCCAGAACCAATTATTACAAGATCGAACGATTCCATAAAGACTCCAAAAAAATAAAAATAAAAATAAAAATATTAAATATTAAATATTAAAAAATAAAATTAAACTTCAATTAATAAACGCTCAGGATCTTCAACGCCTTCTTTAATTTTTACCAAAAAGCTAACGGCTTCTTTACCGTCGATCATGCGGTGATCATAAGATAAAGCGGCATACATCATGGAACGAATTTCTATTTTCCCATTAATTACGACGGCGCGTTCTTCCACTTTGTGTAAACCTAAGATTGCGCTTTGTGGAGCATTTAAAATAGGTGTTGATAAAAGAGAACCAAATACGCCGCCATTAGTAATAGAAAAAGTTCCACCCATTAAATTATCAGGGGTAATTTTTCCATCGCGACCTTTTAAAGCAAGATCACGAATAGCTAATTCAATTCCAGCAACTGAAAGTAAATCAGCATCTTTAATAACGGGAACCATAAGTCCGCGGTCCGTTGAAACCGCCATGCCAATATTGTAGTAATTATGATATTCTATTTCGTCTCCAGAAACCCATGCATTAACAGCTGGAAATGCTTTAAGAGCTTCAATTGCGGCTTTAACAAAAAAACCATTAAAACCTAAATTGACTCCATATTTTTCTTTAAACTTATCTTTATATTTTCCACGCATTTCGATTACTTTGGTCATATCGATTTCGTTAAAGGTTGTTAGGATTGCAGCATTGTGCTGAGCTTGAACTAAACGCTCAGCAATTTTTTTGCGAATATTTGTCATGGGTACGCGCTTGATATCACCTTGCTTGGATGGTCCAGAAACTGTTGGAACAACTAAAGGCAACGCTGCTGGCTTTTTTGCAGCAGCTGGTTCAGCGGCCACTGTTGTGCTGGCACCAATCACGTCTGATTTTGTTAAGCGGCCACCAAGACCTGTACCAGTTGCAGTAGCAGGATTAACACCTGTTTCTGTAACAACCCGTTGAGCTGCCGGAGACAAATGCGCAGCTAATTCAGGATGTGTAGCTCGGCCATCTGAAGTTGTTGCAGATTGCGTTGTTGCAACACTTGTTGCGGCTGGTGCAGCAGCTGTAGTAGTCGCACTTGCTTTGCCGTCTGTATCAATTGTTGCGACAGTGGCGCCAATTTTAACAGTGTCACCCGCAGCAGCTGAAATCGTTAGGATTCCATCTTTTTCTGCGACAACTTCAACAGAAGCTTTATCTGTTTCAAGAAGCATAAGGACATCATTCATTTTGACGAAATCGCCAGATTTTTTTGTCCAGCTTCCGATAACGGCTTCTGTGATTGATTCGCCAACGGCTGGAACTTTAACATCTACTTTCATGGTGTAAAACCTTTCGTTAAACTTTTAAAAATAATTTAAACTTTAAAAACATCGGCAATAATTTTTTGTTGTTCTGCTTTGTGGCGATATATTGATCCCGTTGCTGGCGACGATCTTTCCGTACGGCCGACATAGCTAAAAGACATTTTAGAATTTAATTGCTGCAATAATTCTGTTAATTTAAAATAAACAAATTGGTAAGAGCCCATATTTTTGGGTTCTTCCTGAGACCATACTAATTTTTTTGCATTTGGATAAGCTGCAAAAATATCTTTCATTTTCCAAGCTGGGAACGGCGAGATTTGTTCAAGCCGTACCAAGGCAGTTGAAAGATCTTTTGTTTTTTCGCGCTCTTCTAGAAGTTCATAATAAAGTTTTCCAGAAACTAAAACAATTTTTTCAACTTTTTTTGAATCTGAAATAAATGGATCATTAATAACTTCTTGGAATGTTCCATTAGCTAAGTCTTCCAAAGTGCTAGTTGCTCGTGGATGGCGTAGCAATGATTTTGGAGTCATAATAATTAACGGTTTTCTGAAGTCGCGTTTAACTTGACGTCGTAAAGCATGAAATATCTGAGCCGGCGTCGTTAAGTTGGCAACTTGAATATTATTTTGTGCAGATAATTGAAGAAAACGCTCAAGCTTTCCTGAAGAATGCTCGGGGCCTTGGCCTTCATAGCCATGTGGTAAAAGTAAAACTAAGCCGCTCATTTGCTGCCATTTAGATTCACCCGCAGCAATAAACTGATCTATGATAATCTGAGCTCCATTGCAGAAGTCGCCAAATTGTGCTTCCCACATCGTTAAAAAACTTGGGTCTGTGATTGAGTTTCCATATTCAAATCCCATAACGCCGTATTCCGATAAAATAGAATCATAAACGCAGAAATAAGTTTGATCAGAATCGTATTTTTTTAAACCAAAATAAGGTTCGCCCGTTTTAGTATCATAAAAAGCAGAGTGACGGTGTGTAAACGTACCGCGAACACAATCTTGTCCAGTTAAACGTACCGACGTATTTTCACTGAGTAGGCTTCCATAAGCAAAAAGTTCTCCCATGCCCCAGTCGATAAGTTCGGTACCCGTAGCCATGGCTTTGCGCGTTTCTAAAAGTTTAACTAATTTGGGGTGTATATTAAAGCCAGCTGGAATTTCAGAAATTAGTGAACCGATTTTTTTCAAAGTTGTTAAATCGATTTTAGTATTTGTTTCTTTTTCGATATCTGCTTGAGCTGCTTTTTTTAAGCCCTTCCAAGCGCCTTCAAATTTAAAGACTTTCATTTTTGGAGGATTTGTTTTTGCAGTTTCATAAATTTTTTGTAATTCATTCATGCGGTCAGCTAATAAAGTATCTGCAAAATTTTGATCACAAATAGAATTTTGAACTAACGTTTTTGCATAGATTTCTCGAACAGTCGCGTGTTTACGAATAATATCATACATTAGGGGTTGAGTATAAGCAGGTTCATCACCTTCATTGTGCCCATAGCGACGATAACAAAGCATTGTGATGACAATGTCTCGACTGTATTCTTGACGATATCGAATCGCGATATCAATTGCGCGTATACACGATTCCACATCATCACCGTTACAATGAATAACGGGTATTGCTAAAATTTTTGCAGGATCTGAAGAGTAATGAGACGAACGACCATTTTCAGGATTCGTTGTAAAACCAACTTGATTATCGATAACCAAATGAATAGTTCCACCAACAGTGTAACCCTGAACATGGGCCATTTGGAAAACTTCCATCACAATGCCTTGGCCGGCAAAAGCGGCATCACCATGAATTAATACGGGAATAACTTTACTACGAGTCACCATATCATTACGACGACGCTGAGACGCGCGCGCCATTCCTAAAACAACAGGATTAGCGGCTTCTAAGTGTGATGGATTGAAAGCCAAACTTGTTTCAACATTTCCAGTCGGTGTTTTTTTAATTTTTGTATAACCTAAATGATATTTAACATCGCCATCAAAATCTTCAAGAGGAGCTTCTAATTCAGTAGGGCCATTGAAATCAGCAAACATTTGGCCTACATCTTTTTCCATAAAATTAGCCAACACATTGATGCGACCACGATGTGCCATTCCTACAACAACTTCTTCAACTTTAAGAGCAGAAGCCTTTGTGACTAAATAATCTAACATGGGAAGTAAGGCGTCACCACCTTCTACAGAAAAACGTTTTGTTCCTACGTACCTAGTGTTAATAAATTTTTCTAAGCCTTCTGTATTTGATAAAGATTTAAGAATTTCTTTTTTCTGGTCTGCTGAAATCTTAAAGCCTGTAATGTTTTGTTCAAATTCTTTAATAAACCAATTGCGAACTTCAGGCAATGCTTCGGCACATTGAACAGTTAATTTACCGCAGTAAGCATTTCGTAAATGAGTAATTATTTCTTTCAAACTAGCGTTCGCTTTGCCAACGATAGATCCAATTTGAAATTTTTTATCTAGATCTTTTTCGGTTAAGTTAAATTTACTTAAACGCAATTGATCACTAGGGGCGGGAGTATTTGTTAAAGGATCAAGATCTGCTTCGAAGTGACCATAATCACGATATGCATTGATCAGGCGATAAACATCTAATTCTTTTTCAGATAGTCCAAACGCGCCGTCTTTAGCGAATTCAACACCTTCAAAAAAGTTTTTCCATTCTATGCTGACCGAGTCAGGAGATGTTTTAAATTGAGCGTAAAGAGATTCTAAATATTCTAAATTTAAGTGATTCATTGTGTTTTGACCTCGACTGTAATTTCATTAATAATACTCTCACAAGTTTGTTGTAAGATGAATATAAAATCAGGGGTCCGTAAATGAAAAACACGACGTATAAATTAGTGGTTATTAGGCATGGCGAGTCCGAATGGAATCATCAAAATCGGTTTACTGGTTGGAAAGACGTTGATCTAGCTGAAAAAGGTATCATTGAAGCGCAAAAAGCGGGCAAACTTTTGACTCAGGCTGGATTTCAATTCGATATTGCTTACACCAGTCGATTAACACGAGCCATAAAAACACTAAATATTGTTCTAGATGCTTTGAATTTAGCTTGGATTCCCGTGACTAAAGAATGGCGATTAAATGAAAGACATTATGGTGCGCTTCAAGGTTTGAATAAAACGGAAACTGCAGCCAAACACGGCGACGAACAAGTAAAAATTTGGCGACGTAGTTATGATACCCCACCTCCATTGATGGATGTGACCAACCAAGATCATCCAAAATTTGATTTGCGCTATTCAGATTTAAGTCCAGCGGAATTACCAAGCGGAGAATCTTTAAAAGATACAGTTGCAAGAGTATTGCCTTTATGGAATCAAAAAATTTCTAAAGACATTTTAGCCGGAAAAAAAGTTTTAATAGTGGCTCATGGAAATTCGATTCGATCTTTGATTCAATATTTAGAAAAATTATCGCCTGCTGAAATTATGGAAGTCAATGTACCTACAGGAGTACCTTTGGTTTATGAATTGGATGCGGAATTAAAAGTAATAAAAAAATATTATTTAGAAGATGATTTCATCCAATCGGGTAAATAACTTTTTGCCGAAGTCCACGTGGATGAAGCAAAGTTTGAAACAGTTGTTGCAGTATTAGCGATGTAATTTCCAACGGCAACAAATGGGCTTTTGATCGTTTTAATGATAGCTTTTTGAGCGCTGTTAATAGCGTTATTGGCAATTTTGCTTCCTATTTCGCCGGCTTTATCGCCAGCTTTTTCAATTGTTTCAGCCATGGCAATTTGTCCTTCTTTGATGACCTGGCTTGCCGCAATTTTAGTTTCGGTGATGATTTCTTTCGTAACTGCAGAACCTTTATCAAGAGTATGGTCAATAATTGCGGTTGGGCCTGCAGGAGTAGTTAATGCCTCAGTTTTTGTGTCATTGTTTTTTGTATCACCTGTTGCCGTAGGAGGTACTGTTTCACTAGGAATAGCAGTTGGTGCAACATCTTTATTTAACAACGCCGAAATTTCGCTAGGGGTTTCTGATGAATTTGTTTTCTTAGCGTTTTCTTTTTCGTTAATTCTAATTCCTGCTCCAAATATTTTTGCTAAAATCACCATTTTACTTTTTTCAGAAGATAGTTTTAAGTTTAAACACAACATAGAGTGAAGGGATTTATTTGAATCCTGCATTACAATCATGGAACGGCTACCATTAAACTCAAACCCAATATCTGTGGCAGGATTTGAATCTGCAGTAGTCATGATGAATTTTAAATTTAAATTATCAAGCATATTTGCATTTTGAGTTGTAATAAGGCAAGTGACAGCACCAGATTTTGTATCGTGCATAAATAAATCTTTGCCAGTTTTAATTTCTCCGTTAGAAATAAAAGTTAAATCATTCGTTGTATTTGGCTGAATAAGTTGAGCCGCATCTTTGTTAAAAGAGAATGTTATTTCTTTTTCAGCATCTTTTGATCTATTTGGTTCATTTATTTTTTTAGCCCACAAATTTAAACTTTTGCTATAAGTGGCAAAAACCGATTTATAATAACTATTTTCCTTCGATTTTGGATTTGGCGATTTTAAGCAGGCAGTTATGTTCTCTTTAATAAATTGATCGTTAATTTGACGATATTTATCAACTTGCTGGTCGGCTTGGTCAGCACTAGGTGTTTGTGACATTTGGATTTGAGTTGAATTAATAGATGCAACAATTTTTTTAATTTCTTCTGAGCATACAGTATCAGGCATTTTTAAACTAATATCAGCTTCAGCGCTTTTATCACTAGCTACTAACATGTTTTTATCCGCAGGCGCTTTTTGGCATGAGTTTAATAGAATTAAACTAAGAGCAAGAATAGATAGTGGTAGAGCTATTTTAGTTTTCATACAAATAGTTAAAGCAACATAGAAGCCATGTCTTAAAATGAGATTACTGATTTAAGAAAACCAAAAAGTGGTTGTTAAATTGCTATAAATTCAACTTGAGTGCGATTTTGTATTGAAGTGAAACGTATTAGGTCTAAGTCCTTAAACTTCGACTTATTTTGTCGATGTGTCTAAGGTTTTAACAGTTTGGAGTTTATGTGGGACGAAATTCAGCTAAGTTTAAAGTATTAGCTCTAGGTTTTTTGCTGTTGGTTAAAACCACATATGCTGCTGAAAATATATCGAATGAAAATTTTAGTGTTATCGAAACTCGTAATTTTGCGATACCGCAAAATGAAAATTCTTTATCTGCGGCTCGAATGACGGTGGCGGTTGTTCCCGAGGATTTCGACTGCCCTTTATTTTCAAATTCACCCTATAAAGACGTTTTAAACGCAATTGATGGTTTGCAAAGTGCTATTAATATTTTTCCTAAATGCGATAGCCAAGGTGCTACTTCAACAGATGCTATGACCAGTGTGTCTTCAAAGTTGCGACAAAGTATTGTTGAAGCGAAAGAATCGCAAGATTCAGGCGAAACAAAAAAATTAGGATTATCGGCAGAAAAAATATTAACAATGTCCGCACAGTTACAAGATGTGCTGATTCGTGCCAGTGCAAAGTCGAAAGCAAATTCGAAATGCTATGAATCAGAAGAATCAAGAAATTTAATATTTTCAATGAATACCGCATTTCAAAGTATAGCACCGGTTGCCTTAGACATGATTGCAAAAAATCCGGCATTAACGACAAGCCTTGCGCCCTATTTGCCTGCCGTAGCTGGAGCTCAGGCAGTTTCAAAAGGAATTTCTGTTTTAGAAATGGCTATGAAGCAATCGGTGACATTAGATATGGGAATTCAAGATAATCGCGAAGCGGTTATTCGAAATACATGCTCGTTCATGAAGGTCTATAATAAGATGGAGTATCTAACTTTAGATCGCGCCTTAAAAATGACTAAAATGAATATTGAGTTTGATGAAAAAATTAAGATTAGCCAGAAGAATAAAACAGTATTATTAAATTCACTTTCTTTAGATGTTTTGCAATTAAATAGTGATCCAGATAGTGCTAAAGTATTAAAAATTAAAGATCATTTCGAAGAGTATCAAAAATTATTTGGTCGTGCTTCAGATGAGTTGGTATTGCAAAGTGGAAAGAATGCTTCAGCAATAGGGATTTGTTCAGTTATTAAAACTGTAAAAAACACAAATTTGTCTGGTAAAATTCATGCGGACTTGATTGGCCTGGCGGATTTGCTAAATAAAGCTGATCAAATCGCATTTAAAATAACAAAATTTGAAGACTTTGATAAAGAGCTAAACAAGTCAGATACTATGAAAGATGTTGAAGTCTGTGCGTCTGTAGGTGTTCTGTGGATTGATGCGCAGAAAGAAGCTTTAGTTGAATTAAAAAGTTTAATAGAAGCTTTTGATAGTAATTCGCAAAAAACAAGCAGCAGTCTTTCAAGCGAAGTAAAAATAGCTCGTGAAGATAAGAAAACAATGGACCTGCAATCGAATAAAAAGAAATTAAATTTATTTACAGATCTTTCGGTCTTTGAACCAGGTGAAGTGGCCAAAAGAATGCGTGGAATGCCGAAATATTTATTTAATGGACCAGAGGGTGGATCAACGTTTGATAAAATATTTAAAAAGCATGCGGCAGGTCCTGTGTATGACTTGATTCAGGATAATGAAAAATCTTTTAAAGCAGCTTTTAAAAAATTTACGGAGCAAGTTTTTTATATTAAAGCATATGAAAGGGTACAATTTAGTAAAGAGCCATTTGGCAAATTTCCATTCCAAATTGAAAAACAAGTTTCTTTTTATAAAGAACGCGAAAAATATGCGAGCTCGCTAAAGCATATGTCGACAAAATATTACGAAATTGGATCCTATGAACAAAAAGATCTTTGTGCTAAATCAAAATTAGCAATTAAAGCTTATGTGGATTTAACTGATTATTTAATCAGTAATGAATATCTGTGTAAAATGATTGGACCGGTCTTAAAAGAGCCTGAAGTTTCTGTTGAATTAAGGCAGTATTGTCAAAATAGCAAGGGCGATGTGTTGGCTGGATATAAAGAATTGGCACGTCCCTTATTTGTTGAAATGGGGCCAAAAACACAGATTGAATTGATTATGCAAAAGTATGATACTTTGTCTTGTGAGTAAAATTTTATTTAAAAATCTAAAATTAGTGAATCCCAATTTTGTGGGCCATCAGGATAAGATGGCTTTATGTGTTGAAAATGGAAATATCTCTTGGATTGGTTCGCAGGCAAGAATTCCAAAAAAAGCTAAATTTAATAAAGAATTTGATTTGAAAAACCAATTAGTTTTACCATCCTTTATTGAATGTCATACACACTCTGTATTTGCTGGCTCGCGTGCTGAAGAATTTGAACAGCGTAATAATGGTATTAGCTATTTGGAAATTGCTCAGCGTGGTGGTGGAATTCTATCAACCATGAAAAAAACAAGGTTGGCTTCAGCAAAGGCATTATTAAAAAAATCACAAAGGCATGTGGATCGATTTTTAAAGCAAGGTGTTTCGACTTTAGAAATAAAATCGGGATATGCTTTAGACTTGAAAAACGAAATAAAAATGCTTGAAGTTATTAAGAAAATTCAAGGACCTCGAATAATTTCAACTTTTTTAGGCGCGCATGCTTTGCCCCCTGAATTTAAAACTCATTCTGAATATTTAAAGTTCTTAATCGAATCTGTTTTACCTGTAGTAAAGAAGAAGAAACTTTCGAATCGGGTTGATATCTTTGTTGAAAACAAGTTCTTTGAGGAAAAAGATGCTGATATTTTTTTAAAGCAGGTTCAAGTGATGGGGTTTCAAATTGTTATTCATGCCAATCAACTTTCTCTTTCTGGTGGTGTTGATTTAGCATTAAAGTTCGAAGCAAAATCAGCAGATCATTCAATTCATTTAACAGATCAGCTTATTCAAAAAATTTCTAAATCAAATACCGTCGCCGTTCTTTTGCCAGCAGCAGATCTTTATATGAAATGCGTTTATCCACCCGCGCGAAAATTGCTAGATGCAGGAGCTACAGTGGCTCTGGCAACGGATTTTAATCCGGGCAGTTGCCCGACTCAAGATTTATCTTTAGTTGGGCTATTAGCACGGCTTGAAATGAAGATGACATTGCCTGAGGTCTTTACGGCTTACACATCGGCAGCAGCTAAAGCGCTTGGAATATATTCTGAAGAAGGCGAATTAAATTTAAATAAAAAAGCTAATTTTATTTGCACTGATGCAGATATAAATGATTTTTTTTACTCGGCAGGGGGGATGCCAAATCACTCGCTTTTCATTTGTGGCAAGCGCATTGAAGTATAAAAATTCAAGCACTCTTACCGCGTTGCGTTGTAAATTTAAGATTCTTACATTTTACTTGTTAAAACAACCAAAGCCTTCCTAGGCTATGAATATGGCAGCAACATACTCTTCATTTATGACGACTCGATTTTATAGCCCTGTTTTTAATACAGCTTTATTCGATGGCCCTTTTCGAATTTACTTTTCGCAGTCTTATGAATCTTCTGCTTTGAAGGTGTACCATCTTCTGCAGACGGAATATCAAGATTTGTGGAGTAAAGTGAAAGATTGGTCGGCGGGTTCGAAAGAACATATTTTCTTTCTAATCTATCCAGATATCACAGATGTTCAGAATGTTTTTAATAGTTCAGACTCTGTGGATATTTCTAAAAAGATGTATATGCAAGAATGGGAAGAAGGCTTAGCAATAGGTTTGACTCAACCGATGACTGATCTTGATTTGGTTTATCAACTCGAGCATGTACAGAAGTATTTAGCAAATTGGCTCGAAAAACAAAGTGCCAATGACCATTCAGAAACCCTTTAAAAATAAAAAAATAATTTTTAATCAAAACGGACAAGTTCTAGTTGAGTATTTGTTATTGATGGTTATCGCAGTAGCTTGCGCCGCAATTTTAACTAAAGGTTTAGTTGGGCGAAGTGATACAAATACTGGGATCATAATTAAGCAGTGGGATAAAATCATTCACATTTTAGGTAATGATTTACCTGACTGTGCTAAGCAAAAAGATTTTGCTTCTGCGAATTGCCCGCCTTAAATTAAATATAAACAGAGCCACGCTTACGAATTTCTTTGTTTAATTTTTTCTGCATAGATTCTTGAATTTCATTAGCTAAATCATGACATAATTCTGAGTCTTGTAATTTATCCGAACCAAAGGGTAATGAAATAGGTTTATTAAAAATAATTTTCCATTTTGCGGGTAACGGAATTATATTTAGTGGAACGGGTAGGACCAAGCCACGTAAAAATTTGGTAAATTTTAATTTTTGTAAATTTATATGAGTTTCTTCTGCGCCAATAATCAAAGTCGTGACAATTGGCGCACCTGTTTCCATAGCCAAGCGAATAAAGCCCCGCTTAAATTCTTGCAGTTGGTACTTTTCAGATGTTGCTTTGAAATTTCCATTAGCGCCTTCTGGAAATAGGACCACAATGTTTTTTTTCTTAAGTAAAGATAAACCATTTTTATAAGTCGCTTCAATAAAACCCATTTTTTGCGCCGGCAATGCAGTTTTATTGGTTAAAAACCAAAGATGATGAGTCATTACCTTTGGCGCTCGGTGCATATTTTCTTGTAAAATATAAGCTAAGATCATGGCATCAAAACCAGAGTAGCCAGAATGGTTTGGAGCAATAATAACAGCACCTTTCGCAGGAATATTTTCTAAGCCCTCTATTTCAAGGCGAAAATATTTTTTCATCATTTCCATGAACAAGCGCGGAAAGACTTTATAAAGCAAAGAATCTGCGTCAAGCAGATGTAAGTCGAAAACTTTTTCTTTGGGTTTTTTAAAAAAATTGATCATGATATATCTATGAAAAAATATATCATGTCTATTGATCAAGGAACAACTTCATCACGCGTTGTTTTGCTGGACCATGTCGGAAGTCTTGTTTCTCAGGCAAGCGTTGAATTTAAACAAATATTTCCTCAGCCAGCTTGGGTTGAACACGACCCTAATGAAATTTGGAATTCTGTAGGTAAGGCAGCCGAAAAGGTTTTAAGCCAAAGTAAAGCAACTCGAGAAGACATTTTGGCAGTTGGTATCACGAATCAGCGGGAAACAGTTGTGGCATTTCGAAGGTCAACAGGGCAGATTTTACATAATGCAATTGTTTGGCAGTGTCGTCGTACGACGAATATGTGTGATGGTTTAAAAAAGAAATGGGCAAAAAAAATAAAAGCTAAGACAGGGCTAGTCTTGGATCCCTATTTTTCAGCCAGCAAAATGCGATGGCTGATTGAAAATGTAAAAGATGTGAAGTTAGCTTTAAAAGAAAATGATCTATGTTTCGGAACGATAGATACATTTTTAATGTGGAAACTTTCAAAAGGTAAAATATTTGCAACAGATGTTAGTAATGCATCTAGAACAATGCTGATGAATTTAAAAACCTGTCAGTGGGATGCTGAACTTCTAAAACTTTTTAAAGTGCCGTTGTCGGCCTTACCTGAAATAAAATCTTCAGCGGGAATTTTTGGTGTAACTTCAGATCATTCCTTTGTGGCCGCGACAACTTCAATTTCGGGTGTTGCTGGCGATCAGCAGGCGGCACTATTTGGTCAGGTGTGCTTTCAAGCCGGTGACAGCAAGTGTACGTTTGGCACGGGTAGTTTTATACTAATGAACTCAGGTGATAAAATATTAAATTCAAAATCTGGATTATTAACTACAGTCGCCTGGAAAATTGGCCAACAAAAAACACAATATGCACTAGAGGGCGGAGCCTTTATTTGTGGAGCTGCAATAAGTTGGCTGCGCGATGGATTGGGCTTAATAAAAAATAGTTCGGATATTGAAGCACTAGCCAATCAAGTTTCAGATTCGGGCGGAGTTGAATTTGTTCCTGCATTAACTGGGTTAGGAGCACCCCACTGGTGCCCGGAAGCACGTGGTGAAATTACAGGTTTAACACGCGGGTCGAATAAGGCTCATATTGCGCGAGCAACTTTAGAGGCTTTAGCTTTGCAAAATGCTGATATTTTAAAAGCGATGGAAAAAGATTTAAATAAAAAAATAAAAACTGTACGCGTAGACGGAAAGGCGTCATCGAATAATTTACTAATGCAATTGCAAGCCGATTATCTTTCAGCACGTGTTGATCGCCCGGAACAAGTCGAAACGACAGCCATCGGAGCTGGCTATTTGGCGGGTCTGGGGTGTGGACACTGGAAAAATTTAAATGAAATAAAAAATATTTGGAAAAAAGAAGCTGAATTTATACCATCGCAATCAAAGAAAACAATTGATGCGCGTTTAAAACGTTGGAAGAAAGTAATAGATAAAGCGAAAGTTATTTAAGTTATCATATTTTCCAAACACCAAAGTCTAGTTACAAATTGCCTATTTCGAATGACTAGAAAACAGTTCCATTTTGAAACTGGCCTACTCTTGAATGCTGAAAAACAAAACACTGATGGTATCTTCATGGAGGAAGTAAATGAAAACCATCAAACAATGTATTTTGTCTTTGTTAGTTGTCGCAAGTTTCAGTGTTACTGTTCACGCTTCTCAAGAAAGTCAGCAAGCACCTGCTGATGAAAAAGAATGGACATTCCTGTTATTTTTAAATGGTCATAATAATTTAAGTTCATTCGGTGATATGAATCTTAAAGATATGGAAAAATCGGGTTCAACTGATCAAGTTAATTATATCGTTGAATGGGGTAAAGCTGGTGATGATATAACTCGTCGTTTGCGTGTTGAAAAATCAACGAATCCTACAAAAGTAACTAGCCCAACAGTTATGAGTCTAACTAAGCGCGATATGGGTGATTATAAAAACTTAATTGATTTCGTTCGTTGGGGAGTAGCAAAGTATCCTGCGAAACACTATTTCATCGCTGTTTGGAATCATGGAAGTGGTTGGAAACGTTTAGCTGCACAGGACGCAATCCATGCAAGTGATATTTCTTATGATGATAATACGGGACATAAAATTACAACTGAAGAGTTGGGTTTAGTTTTAGCAGAGTCAAAAAAAATTATTGGACACAATGTTGATGTTTATGGATCTGATGCATGCTTAATGCAAATGGCAGAAGTTGCTTCACAAATGAAAGATTCAGTAGATTATTTTGTTGGATCAGAAGAAACAGAACCTGGAGAGGGATGGCCATACCAGCCATTTATGAAAAAATGGGGTCAGTCGCCGACGTTAACGCCGAAAGAAGTTTCGATTTTATTAAGTAAAGAATATGCGGCAGCCTACAGCGGTGGTGTTTACGGTAAGAAAAGTGTAACATTTTCTGCATTAGATATGTCAAAATTAGATGCTGTTATTAGTTCTACGACAGCCTTGGCTACGCATTTAAAATCTTTAAGTGCTGATTCATTAAAGAAAATAAAAGCAGAAGTTTCTAATAATGTTGTAAACTTTTATTATGCTGACAACGTAGATTATGGCGATTTTCTTAAGCACATTGACGCTTTAGCTTTCAAAAAAGATTCAAAATTATTTACACAAGCCGCTGCAGATTTAAAGTCATTAGTTGTTTCCGTAGATAATACATCTTCTTTTTTAGCAGCTGGTGGTTTAGCAATCTGGGTTCCAACATTCGCAACAGGTGATATGGTACGTTATTCAAATTTAGAGTTTAGTAAATTAACTGGCTGGGATAAATTTATTCAAGCAATGAATGCGGCTCAGTAATTAATTTTATAAAAGTATAAAAAAAAGGAACTCAATAATTTGAGTTCCTTTTTTTATTAATAATTAATGATACTTAGTGTTATTTACGTAAGCTGGCTTTTATTTCTTTCAATGTTGAATTCATATTTTTTAATCGACTAGAAAAAGAACGAAGCATTGACGACGCCCAAGATGGTAAATCATTTAGCATCATATCATAACCTTCACTAGAAATTTTCATAACTTTAGTGTCGACTAGAGCCTGTGCTGATGCTGATCGAGCGCCGGTGTCGATTAAAGCAAATTCACCAAATGTATCGCCCGATTTTAGCCGCGCAATTTCAATTTTTTTGCCAACAGGATCTTTTGTGAAAATTAATACTTCACCTGATTCTATAATATAGAAATGAGTTTCAATGTCGCCTTCGAAAAAGATAAATTCACTGGCTTTGAAAGATTCTTTTGTTAAAGAACTCATAGGGGACTCCTTGTAAAAACGGGATTATATTAAATACTTTTAGCTAAATCATGCACAGATTTTAAAAAAATCACACGATTATTTTTTAAAAGTCCTGGGTCTTCAAAATGTTTTTGATTACTTGCTGGAATATAAAATTGTTTAAAGCCTAGTTTCAGGGCCTCTTTAATGCGTATTTCTGGAAATGATATTGCGCGAATTTCTCCGGTTAAACCAATTTCTCCTAAGAAAAGAGCGTCGGCATCTAAGGGTTGGTTGCGATCTGTCGATAGAATAGCAGCGGCAATAGCTGCATCGACAGAAGGTTCATCAATTTTTAATCCACCGACGACATTAACGTACAGATCGCTGAATGAAAGTTTAATTCCTAAGTGACGATCCAAAACTGCAATCAGTAAGTGCAACCGATTAATATCAATTCCGACACATGTGCGTCTTGGAAAAGAAGTGTTCGAATTCAAAGATAGTGCTTGGATTTCGCAAAGCAGGGGGCGTGTGCCTTCAAGAGAGCAGAAAATTGAAGAGCCAATGCGATTTTGACTACGCTCTTGTAAGAATAATTCAGAAGGATTTGTAACTTCTTTTAATCCAATTCCAGACATTTCAAAAACGCCAAGTTCAAGTGCTGATCCAAAGCGATTTTTCAAAGTACGAAGCAGGCGGTAATGAGACGTTCCATCGCCTTCAAAAGATAAAACGCAATCGACCATATGTTCTAAAACTTTAGGTCCCGCTAAATTTCCATCTTTTGTAACATGCCCAATTAGAACCACTGCTGTTTTTGTTTTCTTAGCAAAAGTCATAAGCTGTCCTGCAGATTCGCGGACTTGGGATACTGATCCCGGAGCCGAAGTTACTTCAGGTACAAACACAGTCTGAACAGAGTCTACAATCAAAACATCTGGCTTGTTTTTTTCAGCTAAATCTAAAATCAATGTCATGTTGCTTTCGGATGCAATTTCAATCAACGGCGTTTTAATTCCTAAGCGATGAGCTCTTGATGCTGTTTGAGAAATACTTTCTTCAGCAGAAATATAAAGAACTTTTTTATTATTTTTTGCTAAACCGCCGGCCATTTGTAAAAGCAAAGTACTTTTGCCAATGCCGGGTGCTCCACCTAAAAGGACAAAGCTGGATTCCGCAAGTCCTCCGCCCAAAACACGATCCAGTTCACTGATATCTGTTTTTGATCTTCCCATTGAGGCTTCACTTAAACTTTGGTCTAGTCGTAAAACGTGTGCACTAGCATTTCCAGTACTTACCCAGCTACGCGGAGCGTTTTTTCCACCAAAGCCACCAGATGAGTCCGTAAATTTTTCTTCCACCAGTGAATTCCATTCACCGCAATCAGAACATTTACCTTCCCATCGAGACTTTTGTGCACCACAATTTTGACACACAAATACAGTTTTGTTCTTCGCTTTTGCCATCTAAAAGAGTTAACATAACTGAGCTGCAATGCAAAGGTCAAAACAGTGCCAAAAAATAATTATTTTTCGATTACTAATCTGTTAAATATTCAAATTGCATTTGCAATTTGCATGTCTATTTCTTTTCCCGCCCAGGCATTTCGAAAGAAAAAAAAAGTACAACCTGTTAAAATTATAGAAATAAAAAATGCAGATAAGCCTGAAGTAGCTGAAAAAATTGATTTATCAGATATTAAAATTTTAAATGAATTTTTTGAATTAAAAAAAACAAATCCAGTTTTAGCATTAGATAAAATCGAAATCTGGCAGCCTAAAAGACTAGAAGACACATACTATAAAGATTTTTTTAAAGCTGAAGTTCAAAAAACATCCGAAGTTTTTTGGAAGCTATACAAAGATCTTAAGAAAAATAAAAAATTACTTCGTATTCAGCTGGAAGCATTAACTTCAATTTTGGATATCGATTTAGCAAATGGAGATAAAAAATTCAGCTTGTCATTTGTTGATTTTAAAAAAGAAGCAAAATTGATGATTCGAAAAGTAAGTAGTCTGCCAGAGGGCTTGGATTTTGAGCTAAAATATTTAAAATGGGTGCGCAAATACGAAATTACCGAAGAACTATGTAAGACAGAAAGAAAAAGATGGTTGGCTCAAACAAGTTTAGATTTTGCGGATATATCTAAAACATTAAGTACTTGCCCAGTTAAATACGATGAATTTATTTACCGATTAAGGATGTTAATTTTTTCTGGCGAAGAGAAAAAAGCGCAAGCTGAGTTAAATGAATTTAAGACTTCAAAAGATTTATTGGACTGGCAAAAAGCTTATTTGCAAGCAATTTTATATACGAATATGGGCGATCCTATCCTGGCATATAATGAAGTAAAAAATTACGAAAAAGAAATTTTAGAAACTGACGATTATTATAATAATTTATTCTATATCACTCAGCGCGCCGGAGAATTAGGTAAAGCCGAAATTTTAATTAATAAAATTTACGATAAAGCGACAACTGGCAAAGAAAAAAAAGAAGCCTTGTATCAAAAAGCATTTTTGTTTTATCAAACTAAAAAATATAAAGAGGCTGTTGCCCTACTTGATAATTTGATCAAAACAAATTCTTCTTTCAAGGCAAAGCATAAAAAATTAGACTATGATGATTTAACGTGGTTAAAAGCGTGGTGCCAATATTTGGATAAAAATTTTGAACAGGCTATATTGTCTTTACAAGAAAACAAACAATGGACACGCGATAAAGCTAGAAATTTATATTGGACGGCGCAGACAGAGTGGGCTCTTGATCGCAAGGCGACAGCATTAGATCACTTTAAGCAGTTAGCATTGCCTTTGCAAAAAGGTGATTTCTTTAATTACTATAACTTTCTGGCGTGGTTGCGCTTTGAATCCTACAAATCGTTTGTAACCAATGATTTGCTACGAAGTCAGTTGGCACTTATTAAGTCAGGACGTGGTCCTTACTTAATACCAGATGATCAAGTTGATCCTATGCGTATCGTGAATGATTATCGAACTTATTTTGAAGATATGTCTGTAACAGATGAAGGTGATATTCAAGTTGTTAATCGTGACTCAGCAGTAGCAGATCAATCCGATATTGATGGAATTGCGGTATCTGGTTCCGCTGATATTAAACGCCAATTAAAATGGGCAGATGCTTTAATTAGTTGGGGATATGCTGATTTTGCAAAATGGCATTTATTCGAAGTTGAAAAATCTTTAAAAACAAGAAATGCTGCAGATATTTTAGTGCAATATTATATCGAGAAAAATTTCTATAATCGTGGTTTGTCTTTATTGCAAAAGTTAACGTCTCCGCAAGAAAAAAAGATATCACTGCGGGATGATGAATTGCTTTGGAAATCACTTTATCCGCGCGCTTATCATTTAAATACGAATTCAGAGGCTTTGATTCGAAAAATAAATCCAAATTTAATTTGGTCTATCATGAAAGCCGAGACTCAATATAAGTATGATGCTATTTCTCCGGTGGGTGCGATTGGTTTGATGCAGTTTATGCCATACACTTCGCAAAAAGTCGCGTTGCTATTAAAAGACAAACATGATGTAAAAGATTTATTTAAGCCTGATGTTGCGATTCAATATGGGGCTGCGTATTTAAAAAAATTATCCGTTGAATTTGATAGCCAGCTACCATTGGTTGCAGCCGCTTATAATGGTGGTCCACACCGTGTAAAACTATGGCTCAGAAATCTAGGCGATATTGATTTTGATGTTTTTATAGAGCACATTCCATTTCCTGAAACTAGAACTTATGTCAAACGAGTTTTAAGCTTCTACGTTACCTATCAGAAAATATACGATGAAAAGATTGATATTAAAAAAATGAACTTTTTGATTGAAAAAAATCCTTATAAAATTAAAGAGCCCATTTCATTAAAAGAAGAGTGGGATATTTCAATTAAGTAATTCCGGTTAATTTGGCTCCAATTTTTATGGCTTCAAAGTTGCTAACTGCAACTGTGATCGCAAAACCATAACTTAAACAGGGGTTAAAATGAAAAAGTTCATATTTATTTGTTCTATTGCGCTAGGGCTTACTGCATGTAAGCAGCAAGGTGACACAACAACACCAAAAGGCGTTATCATAGAATCTGTTATTGCTTTGAGTGAAGCTCGCACGCAAGATTTTTTAAGATTGTTATCTGGCAGAGCCGCTGAAAAACTAAGCACTGCAGATCATCAGCAGCAATTACTGAACTCATTGGGTAATATTAAAAAGATCACCTTAGGAAATGAAACCGTAATATCAAGTGGTGTCTTTGGAAGTTCACGCGTAACGGTTAGTGAGATTCCCGTGATTCGTGGTAGTCAGACTATATATAATGTTTCTGTTCAGTGTATAGAAACGGCAACATCATCATCTCACGAAGTGTGTTCAACCCATTCCAATTACCCAACAGAGCCAATCCACGATCACAACAGACCGCCACGTTACCATGGTGGTAATAACGACAGCGGAAATAATAATAGTGATAGTGGCAGTAATGACAGCGGATGGATTACTCCAGGAGATTCTCACGAAGCAGATAATTCTTCCGGTCCAAGCGAAGACGGTCACAAACCAGGAAACCAAGATCCAGATCGCCCACCAAGATTGTCTACAAATTTAGACTATACAGTGAATGATTCCACAGACTGTCACATGGTCTACGATTCAAATACTTATACAAATTGCAAAATTACCGACTTACGATAATTAATTATTTGAAAAGTTAAATAGAAAAATCCAACTTAAAATTAAATTGGGTTTTTCTATTTTAAGTACTGATAACAATTGAAATTTTCTAAACACTAAATAAATTTAACGTTATTCCCGCAAGCTCTTCTTCCTTAGATGGAGGAACAACGTTGTTAAAATTATTTATTACAGTTTCCCAAATGGTTTTTAAGCAAGTGATTTTTGGGTTCTTTGTGAAGGAAATAACTTAAATTTTTCTAAAACATTCCAGATTTGATGTGGCAATCCAATGGATATAAACATCATGATCCAAAAACTGATTTTACCGACTAGCAGTCGTATTATTAATGCTTCATTCATAGAAGTATTAAAATTTATCCATAAATAAAAAACAGCCTTTACGATAAAGTATAAGCACCAGAAAAGCGTGAGCGATTTAAAAAAGAAAGTTTTATCTTCAGACGTATTTACAGAAGTTCTTTTTTGAGCTTCAGCAAATTCTTGAATTATTGATTTTTCTTTAAGTAAAGACATTCCAAAGAAAGTAGCAAAAAATATATTTGTTAACATCGCTTCAAATTTAAAAAAGAAGGGCTCTTGTATGCTAAGGTCAGCTATTCCAAAAATGACGATGAGTGCACTTGAGAAATAAAAGAATGCACTTAAAGCTATTTTTCTGAACTTTAGCCAGCTATATTCTGCAATAACTAGAATAATCGAAACTAGGATAGCAACTTTAAATCCCCAAAACTGATTAATGAAATAAAAGCCAATCAAGGGTCCAAAATTTAATAAAATAAAAGTAACCAAAGGCTTTATGCGATCCATTTAGTTTATTCCTTACAATAAGTTTCGCGAAACCAAGTTTGAATTTCTATTGCATCAGCTTCCAGTGAGTCGTCATTCAGGTCAAATCCCTGATACTGTGATTGTATATAATGGGTCAGTTCATGAGCCAAAGAATCATCAATGCAGCGGTTATTTTTTTTATAATAAGCAGCTTCATCTAAAAGATAAATTTCATTTTTAAGAATAATAAAGGCATTAATAATTGAATCGGGTCGAAGACCCCATTGTGGCTCAATAGCATCTTGGAATTGTCTAAGTGGCACTACGCTAGACATGTAAATCGCAGGAGTCTTTACATCGGGCTTAAAAGCCATATTTTTTTTAGACAGTACCTGCTCTAAAATAAATTGAACTGAAAACTGCAACTGAACAGGTGGTTGCGTTGGCGGTTTTGGTTTTGCCACTAAGGGTAAGCTTAGTAACAAAACGAAAGCGAAAACGATTGAAAATAAAGAAATTGGAAAATTTTTATTCACAACTAATAATTTACAAAATTAAACGTTAAATTTGAAGAATAAAATATCACCATCTTTAACAAGATATTCTTTTCCTTCTGATCTGTATTTGCCAGCTTCTTTAACAGCAGCTTCAGATTTTAAAGCAAATAAATCTTCACAGTGATAAGCTTCAGCGCGAATAAATCCTTTTTCGAAATCAGTATGGATTACTCCCGCAGCTTGCGGAGCTTTAAAGCCAGCTTTAATGGTCCACGCGCGAACTTCTTTTTCACCTGAAGTAAAATAGGTATAAAGGCCTAATAATTTATAAGCTTCGCGAATAAGCCGATTTAAACCAGGCTCGGTTGCATTCATGCTAGATAAAAACTCTGCACGTTCTTCTAATGGAAGTTGTGCAACATCGGCTTCTAAAGCAGAACAAATCATAATTGCTTTATTGTTTTCTTCAGCAGCGCGTTTTTCTACAGAGCGAACCCATTCATTTCCACCAGCCGCAAAATCAGTATCTAATACGTTACATACATACAGAACAGGTTTGCTAGAAAGTAAATGCATGTCGTTTGCAAAGGGCGCTTCTAGGTCATTAACTTTTACAGATCTAGCAGGTAGGCCTTCTGCCAACGCTTTATAGATTCTTTGGGTGACATCTAAGTCCATTTTTACTTTAACGTCTGTTGAAGTTTTTGCTAACTTTTCAATACGCTTTAATTTTTTTTCTGCAGTATCTAAGTCGGCCAACATTAATTCGGTATTAATAATTTCGATATCGCGAAGTGGATCAACACTGCCAGCTACGTGGATAATATTTGGATCATCAAAACAACGAACAACATGAACGATTGCGTCTGTTTGTTTGATGTGACCTAAGAACTGATTTCCTAAACCTTCGCCTTTGCTAGCACCTTTAACAATTCCAGCAATATCCACAAATTCAATTGTAGTAGGAACAACGGACTGCGGTTTTACAAAGTGTGTGATTTTATCTAATCGTTCATCTGGAACAGTTACGATTCCAACATTGGAATCAATCGTACAAAATGGATAGTTCGCAGCAGCAGCCTGCATAGATGAAGTAAGGGCGTTAAATAATGTTGATTTTCCAACATTCGGTAAACCTACGATTCCAACTTGTAATGCCATAAAAAACTCCTTTAAAGTAAAAAACTAAGTTAATGCTTCAGCTATAAATCTGTTAATGCTTCAGCTATAATGCGCTTCCATTAAAGTCGGTTGAAGCGCGGTCTAAACCTTTGAAAACAAAACACTCAATAGCGTCACAAGTTTTTTTAAAAACTTTTCCTAATTGAACAGATTCTTCTTTTGAAAAAGAACTTAAGACATAATCACCAATATCAAAATCAGGGTGATCTGGTCTGCCTACGCCAATTTTTAAACGACTGTAGTCTTGTGTTCCTAATACCTGTGAAATACTACGTACGCCATTCTGGCCTCCATGACCACGATTTTTATGAAATCGTAGAGAGCCAAAACTTTGATCAATATCATCATGAATAACCAAAAGCTTTTCTTTTGGTATTTTATAAAAATGCATAAGCTCTTGAACGGATTCGCCCGATAAATTCATAAATGTCTGCGGCTTAGCCAGAATTACTTCTTCGCCTTCTAGTTTCATTTTTTTGGTCATAGCCTTGTGTGATTCTCGATAATCAGGATCGTGGCCAGATAGTGATTTAAGCAAGTAATCAATAACCATGAACCCAATATTATGTCGGGTTGATTGATACTGTTTTCCTGGATTTCCTAAACCTACAATAAGCCACATGCGAAATAAGATACCTTAAAAAAAAGGTACCAGGTACCTTTTTGGTGAAAAGGTACCTGGTACCTTTGAAGCCTGAAACAAAAAAAGGCGACCATGTTAGTCGCCTTTTTAAAGATAAATTTAATTTAGACTTATTTTTTAGCGGCTGGTTTTGCTGCTGGCTTAGCACCGGCTGCCGGTTTAGCACCTGCTGCAGCTGCTGGAGCTTTTGCACCTGCGGCTGGTTTAGCACCTGCTGCAGGAGTTGCTGCCGCTGCGGCAACAACAACTGGAGCTGCAACCTCTTCTTCTTGAAGAACAACAGCTGCGATTGTTAAGTCATCACGAGAAATCATTTTGATTCCTGTAGGAATTGTTAAATCAGAAACGTGTAAAGTATCGCCAACAGCTAAGTTAGAAACATCAACTGTGATAAAATCAGGGATTTCAGTTGGTAAACACTCAACTTCAACCTGACGAATAGCGATATTAAGTAATCCGCCTTCAGCAAGACCAACTGGTTTGCCTTCAACACGAATCTCAACAGA
Organism: Pseudobdellovibrio sp.; assembly: GCA_049301055.1. Taxonomy (GTDB): domain Bacteria; phylum Bdellovibrionota; class Bdellovibrionia; order Bdellovibrionales; family Bdellovibrionaceae; genus Pseudobdellovibrio. The sequence goes on from JBAQKN010000027.1 coordinate 88,878, forward strand.
TACGCGAACTTGCTTAGTAAGATCTAAAGCAAATAAATCAACATGTTCTGGCTGACGAGTTAATGGACCAACAACAACAGATTTTAATAAAGCCACTTTGCCATTTAATTTAGAGTCAGTACTTTTAATTGTTAAAAGGGCATTCTCATAAGCACGTGAGTTATATTTTAAAATATCATTTACGTGTAAAGAGATATTCATGTTTTCAGTAGCTCCGTAGATAACTCCTGGAACCATTTTAGCAACACGTAATCCACGAGCATTTGCACGACCTGATGTACGATTCTCAACTGTTAATTCAATTCTTTGTTTCATATTTGCCTCATCTTTTTTTAACTAATAAAACTTTAAAACGTATTTATACAACTATTTCAATCACTTAATCAAACAAAGAGCTCACAGAATCATGATCGTGAATTCGTTTGATGGCTTCAGCTAAAACAGGAGCAACCGTAACCACCTCTATTTTGCCTGACCTCACAGCTTGCTCGCTTAAAGGAATTGTGTCTGTCACAAAAACTTTTTCGATTGGGCTTTCGATAATGCGACTAATCGCAGGACCAGAAAGAACAGGATGCGTAGCAATAGCGAACACTCTTTTTGCACCATTTTTCAATAGGCTGTCAACTGCTTGTGTAAGAGTACCAGCCGTATCAATCATATCATCAACGATGATCGCTGTTTTATTAGTCACATCACCTATTAAGTGTAGTGCTTTGGCTTCATTCGGGCCAGTTCTGCGTTTATCGATAATAGCTAATGATGAATCGATTCGTTTCGCGAAGGCGCGAGCACGTTCGACTCCACCAGCATCTGGACTCACTGTGACAAAATCGGCACCTGTGCCGAAGTTTTCTTTCCATGAGCGGGCTAATGTTGGAATTGCAAATAAATGATCAAAAGGGCAGTTAAAGAAACCTTGAATCTGAGCCGCATGCAAATCGACAGAGACAACACGGACGGCACCAGCCGTCGTTAATAAATCGGCCATACATTTTGCAGAAATCGGCGCGCGCGGGGCCACTTTACGATCTTGGCGAGCGTAGCCATAATAAGGAATAACCGCAGTCACATTTGCTGCCGAGGCCCGCTTCATAGCATCCAACATGATAAATAACTCCATATAATTTTGATTTACAGGAGGGCAGGTGCTGTGAACAATAAATACATCTTTTCCACGAACACTTTCTTTAATTTCGACTTGAATTTCTCCGTCAGCAAATGCATTGACCTGACTTAGGCCAAGTTCAACCCCTAGCATATGGCAGACATCGACAGCAAGTTTGCGGCTAGAGCTACTAGCAAAGATTTTAAGATTTCCTAAAGACATATAACTCCTAAAAAAGGTACCAGGTACCTTTAGCTAAGAAAAGGTACCAGGTACCTTTTCTTTCAGTTTGTTAATAAATTGAGTTAAAACATCAGTGCGGTGTGATTTTTGAATTTTATAGCCGGGGCCAAGCTCTGCTAAGGTTTTGGTTTCGCCTTCGGGAATAAAAACAGGGTCGTAGCCAAAGCCCATTAAGCCAGTTGCCTTTGGGCTGATTGTTCCTTTTAGGCTGCCTTCAAAAATCCATTCTTCATTGTCTGGAGTAATTACGACCGTTACACATTTAAATTGCGCAGCACGTGTTGGAACATTTCGAATTTGCATCATCTTTAAAAGCTTGGCGATATTTTCAGAATCGCGAGCATGTGGTCCCGCATATCTAGCAGAGTGGACCCCTGGTAAATTTGCTAACCCTTCAACTTCTAATCCAGAATCTTCGCCTAATACCCAGTCGGCAGATTTCATTGCTTTAACGGATTTAGTTTTGATACGGGCATTTTCTAAAAATGTAGTTCCATTTTCTGGCTTAGGAGTAAACGATGGCAGATCAGCTTGTGAAAACACGCGAATCGAAGGGATTTTATTAAGAGTCATTTTGTACTCTTCTAATTTGCCTTTATTACCGGTCGCAATCCAAAGATCCATGCAAACTACTTTCTGTTATATTAAAAAATTATCTTTTTAATGGAAAAAAACTGCCTACAATTTTTTCTTGTTCAAGAAAAAGTTGTTCACAGCCTTTTTCAGCAAATGTCATCATTTCTAAAAGTTGAGCTTTCGAAAAGCTTCCGTCTTCGGCGGTACCTTGAATTTCGATAAACTCATTTTTGTCAGTCATAACAAAATTCATATCCGTCGATATATCAGAGTCTTCAATATAATTTAAATCTAAAAGTGGACTTAAAATATTATTTTGTTCGTGAAGTCCTACTGAGATTGCAGCAACATAGTGTTTTAAAGGAAATGTTTTAATTTCAGATAAATCTTTTAATTTTTTAAGTGCTAATGCTAAAGCAACAAAACCACCCGTTACAGCAGCAGTTCGTGTTCCGCCATCGGCATTGATGACATCGCAATCGATTAAAATTTGTTTTTCGCCCATCGCTTTTAAATCAACACATGATCTTAAAGCGCGGCCAATTAACCTAGAAATTTCTTGAGTACGGCCACCTGTTTGAGTTTTTTCGCGTTTCATACGTGTATGCGTAGATCGAGGAAGCATCCCATATTCTGCAGTAACCCAGCCTGCACCGGTATTCGCTAACCAAGAGGGCGTTTTAGCTTCGTAGCTGGCTGAACACATGACACGTGTATTGCCAAATTCAACTAATACGGAACCTTCCGCGTAATCTAAAATGTGAGGAGTTATCTTAATTGGGCGGAGTTGTGAGGCTTCTCGGGAGTCTGATCTTTTCATGTGGTCATTTTTGATAAAGCGGGCTTATTTGTCACTCTTTTCTTTGTATCCGTCTTTGAATTCTATGATTGCTTCTGTCAACGCATGGGCCAATTCATTTTGGTAGACGTCAGTGATCAGTTTTCGAGCTTCGCGTTGATTAGAAATGAAGCCAACCTCGACTAAGACGGACGGCATTCTGGTGTTTTCTATAACATAAAATGGGGCCCGTCGAATTTTACTAGTCCGCGATTGTTTTTTTCCAAATTCACTTTCCAACCAGGCAGTTTGAATTTTTTTGCTAAAATCTAAACTTTGCTTTGTTTTTCCAAATTCAAATAAATCATCTTTGATCGATTGCAAAATGAAATCCTGCGATTTCGCAGTTTCAGCAACTGGCTTTGTTTTTAAAAAAACAGGTGCGGCTTTCTGCGTACTAAAATAATATTCCATACCACTAACCTGGTTCGAAGGGGATGAGTTCGCATGTAAACTTAAAAACAAATCCGCTGCTTTTTCATGAGCTAATTGAACCCTCTCTTTTAAGGTCATCCCATTTTCACTAGAGCGCGTGATATAGGAATTCATATTTGGTTTTAAGTCTAAGTTTGCTTTAAGTTTTTCAGTGATTTTATAGACGATGTCCGCTTCGATAAAAGAGCCACGGTTGGCGCCTTTATCGCTGCCGCCATGGCCAGGATCAAGCACAATATTGAATGCTAATAAGGAAGTCGTATAAAAAATGAGTAAATGGAAAAGCAAAATCTTTAGCAATGTTGGCATTAGTTAAGTGTAAGTCTTTTTTTTGAAAGAGAGAAAAAAAAAGACGGCCAGGTATGGGGGGAGTCCCTAGCCGCCATGGGGGGTACTTCTATGTAAAGCAATACTTTGGCCAAGGTCTAAAATGGTTATATTGCATTTGGGGTGTCAATGTCCTAGACACTGACGTTTATTGCAGTTCGAGGCAGTTTACTTAAAAGCTAGAACAACTCAGAACAGAGTTTAGCTTTATTATATTCATCGTCAAAAAATATACCTTTTAAGGAAATAGAAACAGCCTGTTCGCGTGCCTTTTGCTTTAATTCATAATTTAAGACATCTAAGCTGTTCTGTACCAATTCATTAGTCAAAATAGCATAAGGCTTATCAGTAACAATATTAACTGCACCAAATTTAATTTCTGTTTTGTTTTTTAAGTTATATGCATCAATAACTTCTGCAATCAAAGACTGTTCAACATCTATCGTGTTAATACCTTTTTTGATGGCAGCTTTTAAATACGGAACATTTTGTTCAATGGGTGAGAATGTATTTCCGTGTCTTGAATGAGTATGCACAGTAATCATAGCCTCAGCTGGTTCAGGTAAGCTCTTTAATAAAAAATTTTTTATGGTAATTTTCTTTCCTGGTCTAAAAAAACTTGCAGGAACTGATAAATCATAAATATCAACTTTCTCATCAATCGATCCTGCAGATCCTAAAAAGATAACACCTTTTAATTTTGGATTCAGAAAATTTTCAACTTGTATAGCTGCCAACTCGCCCCAAACCGTCAAGTCTGAAGCAATTAGGCCAATTTTAACTACTTCCATTTTATTAGAGTCAAAAATATGAATAACTTTAAATGTAATTCCTAATGCTAAGCTTTGAACGTTCTCTAGTTTTAATACTTTTAAGTTTTCTGTTTTTTTGATTTCGGTAAGCCATGTTTTTTCATAACCGAATGCTAAATAGTCAATGTTAACATTGGTAGAGACAATCTTAGCATTGTGTTTAGCTAACTGTTTATAATTATTCACTGCTGCATTATCAACAAAGCCAATTGGCTTTGTTTTTGAAAACATCCCAAAGGAAGTTAAATAATGGCGGACATACCTTAATGCCGGAGGAACTATCCAAATTAGTGTTGGGCTCTTTAATTTTCCTTGTGCTGGTACCAAGTACTTTGAAAGCCCCCAAGCTTCATACAAAGTTGGAATCTTAATAACATCAATAGTTTCCGTATTGAATAATTGGCTTAGATAACAATTTAAATTTTGACTAAAACCCCCAACAACAAGAATCTTCATATTGTTTTTTGAAATTTCCTTAAAAGTGCCGTGTCCAATTCTGTTATCAACGTAGCTTTCTAAATCATGAATAGCATGTGCCCCGGAAGCAGTTATGTTTGCAGGCACTAACTGTTGGGCGCTCTTTTTATGATTTAAAATGTATTTTTCCTGGAGTGGTATTGATAAATAACTGGAAAGTATTTCACCAAAATTATCCATTAAAAATGTTTGAAGCTGACTGAATTCTAGTGTGCCTAACTTTTTAAGTTGATCGATAACTAAGTTTTTTTGATTTAAATCTAATTTAATAAAGTCCGCTTCGTTAATTTCATGAGCAATGTCTGCAATAATAAATTCGGGAACTGTTTCAGCCTTACAAAACTGAAACACTAAAGAAATAATGAAAAATATTTGAAACCATAAAATTCGCATTAAAATAATTCTCCGCATTTTGCAGCGGCATGTATTTTTGCTTTAGAACTAACCCAACTAGCAAAATTCAATCCATCTATTGATGCAATTTCAGAGCGCCCCATAACCTGACGACTTAAATCAAAAATTTGTGTTTCAGACTTATGATCAACTAATGCTTGTAAAATATTCGCTTCTTGCCTAACCGTGGAAATTCGAATTTCCATTATCGCTTTATATTTCAATTCGTACTTCTCTGGAATTTGCCTCTGTAAACGGCTCTTGGCAGACTCTAATACACGAATCCGATCATTCGCCAAATCACTAATCGTAGCTACTCTTTTAAAATACTTGGCCATTTCCTGGGCCCCTGATTTGTTAGATCTTAATTCAAATTCGACTCCATAAACTCCTATGCCTAAAAATGGATCTCCGGAGTAAAGATGGTCTCCAAAATAGTTACTTCTATCAAAAATTTGATGCGCATTTTTAGTTAATTCAGTACCTAATGTTAATTGACGCCATTTGGATTGTACCATCGCTTTAAATTTTTCTGTTGGAATTTCAAATCGAAAAAGTGGAGTATCATTATCTAATAGTAGATCTAAAAACTGCGTATTCTTGCGCGCATATCTCCATGCATAATTAGCAGTTGGAGTCCAATAACGAATGCCCCTTGGCGCTACACCCTTGCTCCAGGCGTCTAATTCATTTGGTTTCTCGGCACCGCGGTATAAAACAACTTTTCCATTTTCTACAAAATTTTTCAAATACACTTCAAGTAAAAAGTCGTTTAATGGAGTTCGTTCTACTTTATTTACTTTTGGATGAATAACTAAGACATCAGGGTTAGTATCTAATTTCATTTCCTTAAGCCATGTTGCAACTTCATCAATATCTTGTCTTGGCGCCGGAGTTCCATTCCGCTTAGCTTCATCAATTTCGGCCTTATGAGCATCCCACCAGTCATTTGTTTGATAATATGTTGCCGTAAATCGACTTGTCGACATCGGTATTAATGTTATTTTCGAATCAATATTCATAGCTTCTTCGATTTGAACATAATACGTAAATTTAGATTTCTTATTCACGACAATGCGACCGTCATAAGCACCCAACTGAATATCGCCCAACTCTAATGGTTCGATCAATTGATCTAACCTAGAATTGAACGCGTTCAGAATTATCTGAGATCGTTTTTGCGTCACCTCATCTTGCGATTGAGCAAAGCAAAGATGGCTAAATACTAAAAGATTTAAAACTACAATAACAGATTTCATTTAGACTCCGATCCGTCATATTTGACGGCCGGCCAATTTCGTTCATCAAAAACTTCGATTCCTTTTTCAATTAAATAGTCATAAAGTTTTTTATCAGGCGGGCTACTTTGAAAATGAAATGCTTGAACATCATCAATAGTTAGCGGTCCAAAAACTTGCACTTCGAAATAATTGCTTGGATGAATCCACCGTTTAAGGCCATCGTATTTGAAGTCAGTAGGACTTGTTCTTGGATTAAAGAAGCCTGGGCTATCTAAAGAAAATGGAACAAGTAAATTTCTATACTTCCAAGGTATAAAGACATTATCAAAATTATCTTTTCCGTGGGCATCAAAGCCTGGGCCTAACGAGTCTTCTGGTGTCCAAGTCGCACGAGATTCAATAACTTCTTTTTTTATAATCCATAAATCTGATCCATACTGAGCAGCCCCTATTCCAGGCCTAAGACCCGACACACTGTTATCTGGCCTAGCTTCGGCATAATTAGGCTTTAGCCGCCCACTTAAAGGCAAATACTCATCTTTATCAGTTAAAGTTAAATTTGCTTCAGCCTGATCGCGCCCACTTAAAACTTCCTTTGTACTGTCTTTATAAAAGGAACCATTACTAGATCCTGTAATTCTTTGATTCTGAAATCCTGCTATTGGAATCCAAAATCTAGATCGCTCGGGCCGGTGCATAGCTACGACCAAATGCTGTTGTACAATTTCTAAATTTCGTTTTGCATACACGCTATAATTTCTAGTGTAGTTTTCAAAATCAGAAAGTGATTTGTGCCCCGTATCTGCAAACGATTTATCGACAACAAGTTCTAATTTCTTAACAATTTTTTTTGCATCTTTTATTAACTCTGCATCTGATTTGATAAGTGAAAAATCAGGCAATGGAAATACATTCACCTGCAATAAAGTATTCACTTCTTTTAGCAACCTAAAATAAGCAATATGGTAATCTAAGAAGCGTTTGTAAATTTCTTTATGCTTAATATCATTGACTGTAATACCAAGTGCTTCTTGGTTTCTTTCTAACATGCTTTGCGATTGTTTAATGTTTTGCAGAAGTAAAATTCGTTCTTCAGAATTTAAATAGGCAATTTTATTTTTAACACTTTTGAAATCAACTTTGATTGTATTAATCAATAAAACCAAATTGTTGTAATCATTCCAATCGGGTTTTTGAGCAGCGCTATTAATATTAGCTAGTTTGGTAGATTCAAGAATCTGTCTTAGACTATCATTTATTTTGTTGAAACGTTCAGCACTATGAACATTAGCGAAACTTGTGATTATTTTTTCTTTAAATAAAAAAGTACACATGCTTGCATTTGCAAAGCAGTCATCAGTTAAAGAAACTAATAGCAAAATTCTAAAAATAATTCCTAAATTCATTCAACATACCTTTAAGACAGGAGGCAGATAAAACAGTTATTTGTTCCAATTTGATGTATGCGATGAATATACCGACTTTAGCTTAATTATATTAGAGATGGGGTCGAATTAGTGTCTACAAATAAGACGAAGTGACACAAACTAAAGAAGCTCTTTTAGACAGCTGCATGCCAATGGTCTAGTTTAGTCCAGTAAAAAAGTATTGCAGATTCACAGCCAGAAATTAAAGGAATAGCCTTTAGTGGAGTCTATTTTAACATGAAAGGAATTTATGAAAATAATCGTATTTTTAATGACTTTAGTATTAGGAGTTTCTGTTTGGGCTGCTGCCGAAATAAATATTTCAGTAAACACTACTGAAAAACAAGAAATTGGAGCGCTTGAAAGAACAGTTGAAAGATATCATTATAATTTTGGATTAGTACGTGTTAATTCAACCCAATATGTGCAGTACACTGTAACTAATTCTGGGACGACTCCTTTAACTTTTGACCGCGCTTTAATTGGCGGAATGGGCTTTGACGCTTATCACTCTTGTGATGCTGTATTGGCGCCGAATGCAAAATGCAAATTTGAAATTAGTTACAATCCGCCTTTTGAAGGAATGAATAGTGGACGATTTATTTTGTCTTTTAAAGAAGATTTAGATTTAGTTTTTGATGTTACGGGTACAGGTTCGCGTTACTAAGGTATAATCTGGACAGAAGTGTAGTCTAGTTAGAGTTATATTTGATCAAAGGTTCTCTTCTGTGCAATTCGGGATTAAAGTGAATTCTTCACAGGAGAGTTTTTATGATCAAGAAAATGCTGGTTGTCTTTTTAGCAGGTGTTTATTTTTTAAATCATCCCATCGCGCGCGCTGCGGACGTAGATAATGCGCAAATCGAAGCTGAAGAAGCTGTCGCAGATTCGGAAGCTGCAAAAGCTGAAGCTTCAGAATCAAAAAAACGCCTAGAAGAAGAAAAAAAACGTCGTGATCAAGCGCGTGTAGAAGCTAAAAAAGTTTTAGATAAAGCAAAATCAAGCGAAGTCGATGCAAAAAAAGAGCAAGCTCAAGCAGATAAAGATGTATCACAAGCTAAATTAGATATAGCTGAAGCGGAAAAAAGTCAGCGCCAAGCTGAAAAACTAGCTGCAGAATCAGAGCAAAAAATAAAAAATGAAAAAGAAAAAGTTCAAAAAAATTTAGCAGCCCGAGCTGAGGTTTTAGAAAAAAAGAAAGCTGTTGAAAAATCAACTCAAGATTTAGTGGCTCAAATAAAGCCATTAGAAATTGAAGCGAATAAAGCTGCTGATGAAGTGAAAGCTGCCCAAAAAGAAATGGCAGAAGCGCAAAATCAACAAAAAATGGCGCAATTAAATGCTTCCAAAGTGCAATCACAAACTCAAAGGGCCCAAGCAGAAGCTAAGATTGCTGAAGCTAAAGCGAATCAAGAAAAAGCACGTGCAGAAGCTGAAATTAAAAAAACAGAAGCTGAATCGGCACGATTAAAATCTCAGATGGAAGCGACTCAAATGTCGTTAGCTAAAATAACTGAAGAAACAAAAAAAGTTGAAGAGCAAAGTAAACAATTAAAAAATAATTTCGAAGAAGAAAAGAAAAAAAGTGCAGCGCTAAAATCTGATGAAGAAAAAATCAGGGACCAAGCTGGCAAGGCTCGTGCGGACTATGAAAAAGCACGAACGCAGTTTCAAAAAGATTCGGCGCAGTTGAATCTAGAAAATGCACAACTAAAGCGATCACAAGCAACACTTGAATCTGAATTTAAACGAATTGAAGCAGATACATTAAGAATGAAATCAGAAACTGATAGATTAAAAAAAGAAAGAGAGCAAATTAGTTCAGTTGTAGAAAAAGAGCAATCGGCAATTGATGAAGCTAGAATTAAAATGGACACCGTTAAGGCGCAGGCTGAAACGGAAAAAATTAAATTAGAAGCTCAGAAAATTCGCGCCGAAACAGCAGGATTAAAATCAGGTGCTTCACAAAAAATGGTTGTGCAAAAAGAAAGCTCAGTTTCTGTTGCAGCACAGGTTGTGATGAAAAAAGACTGCTTAGTTAAAGATAAACCAAGCAGCGGTGGTAAAAGTATTTTCAAAGTTAAGAAAAGTGGTCGCCTAACAGTTATTGATAAGGGCGGTCCATGGTCATCAGTTGTAAAAGGTAATGTTGTTCCAGAAGGGTTTATAGAAAAAACATGCTATCAGTAGACTGGGCTTTACATAATACATTAAAGGGTTGGACGTTGTATGATTTATCATCGCATGATGTTCAATTGTTGGTTGGTATTATGTCGTTCAATGAGATTAGGCTGACCTTGGTTTCTAAGAAGAAATCTGAAAAGTGGGAAGCCTTGACTGAGGCTGCATTTCCAGAATTCTTTATAAAGCGTGCTGTCGCTGTTACATCGGATTATCCTACGATCGAAATAAATGATAAGACCTCTGAAACAACGGCAGATACTGACTATTTTAAAGGTAGACCGAAGCGTACAATCTTGCCTAGATTGCATACTCGGTATGATGTTGCAGTTACTTGTTCAATTTCTTCACCAAAAAATACATTCGAAGGTGAAACTGTTGATATTTCGGAAGGTGGGCTTCATTTTAAAGAGCTTCTGCCAGATTGGATTGCGGGCTATTTTATTGTAAGTATTGCAACTCAGTTGGGGGTCTTTCAATTAATATGCTCTTTAGTTGAAGATCAAAAAGAAAAAAAACGAGTTCAAGTTATGTCTGAAGAATCAGATCCTCAATATATTCTTTATAAAGATTGGCTTTTAACATTATCTTAAGTTTGATGCTAATAATCCACACTTATGGCAAAATATCTTCTTGAGCTTAGCCCTGTTTGCTTGTTAGCTTCGGCCAATTCAGTAAAGGGTAGGTCTATGAAGGTAGTTAGTATGATTTTTGTTTTGTTTTTATCACAATTCGCATTGGCTCAACCACTAAAGACAATTGCCGACCTGCTAAATCAAAGAACTTTAGGCTTGGATAGTTTTTATGGAACGATTTTATCGCCATCTGAAAGCTTAGAAACAGAAAAACAAAAAACAGAACGAATTCAATCTGAAAATTTAAAAATGTTATCCGAAATTGATTTAATTTCAGAAGCTTTCGATAAATCTGCATCAAGTACAGTCGTTGATACTGTTTATGAAGCTGTACGGAAGATTGACGCTAACGTTATTGGATCTAATGGTAATATAATTTTTCAAGGAACTAGTCCAAGTTCGGCTCAGTCACGAAGTTTATATTTAATTCCAAAAGCAAAAACAAATTCATCTTCAGTTCCACAAAGTTTATTGAATGCATTGACCTCTTATAAGCGATCAGCAAAGCCCAGTGATTTTGTTTATGACTATTCACAGCCATTAAGTTTACCCTTAGGGCCAGTAAAAGAAACTGTAGGTACAGAAACATCATGGTTTGGGGCTGAAGCGGCTCAACCGTTTCACGACGCGCAGGAATACACTTTAAAAAAATGTCGAAAACTTTTGGGTTGGAGATGTGTTACTTCGATGTATCGCACTGACCAGATAATTGTAAATAAATCAGATGCCTTGATTTTATTTATTTCGCTTTATGATTTAGTGAATAATACAGATCACCCCGACTTTAGTGGCGATAAGCGTACGATCAACCAAATCACAGGAAGCACAGCTTTGTATATTATTAAAGAATCTGCAGATTGGGTTCTTTTGTATGGAACAGACTTTCAATATAATAATGATAAAACAACTTTTTCTGGAGCCATTCAAACGGAATTCAAAAAAGATTGTACCCGTTTTAAAGAGCGAATAAGTTTAGATTTAGGAATCCCGACTAGCGAGATTAAATAAAATCACTTAAAGTGATCGTATCCTGTTGGGGGTAAGACATGAGATTTGGTTTAAATATATTTTTAGTTATTCTAGGATTTTTTTCTGTAACCACTTCGTATGCTAATGAAGAATCAAATAAAATCGTTCAATTTTGGTTGGATGGCCGCTTCGAACATTGTGACGAAACTGTAATAATAAATATTCTAAGTGCAAATTCAGGAACAATTGCTGGCTTATTAGCAAGTGATTGTTCTAAGAAAAGCTTTAAAGAAAATCCAACAAAATGTTTTCAAAAAGCAAATTCAAATTTAGGAATTAATCCCAACTTAAATATTACAAAAAACTTTGGCTGTTCGGAAAAATTAAATTATCTAGATAACTTTAAAACGGGTTTAAAAATAGTAACACCTAAAAAAATTCCTCCTGCGGGTGATGTTTGCGCATTAGATTCAGCTCCATTTAAATACAAAGATGCGGGCAAAGGCCATCTGTCATGTGTAAAAGAAGTTAAGTGCCGATCTGATTTTCATTTTGGTGATTCTGCAAAACTTTCTGCCGGGACTTATGTTTTTGGCTGTGCACTAACGGAGAAGTCATTGGATAGCTATGAACAGGCTAAAGATAAATCTGCAGCAATTAAACGAATTTGTGAAGATGTTAACCTAGTTAACTGCATTCCAGATAGTTATCATGATACCGAAATTTTAAGTACGCGTAAATTAAATTTTGTAAAACCAGCGGCCGCGGGGGCGGCTCAGTAATTTTCTAACCTTTATTTTGCACAATCATAGTTTGCGTAGGGTAAGCAAAATCCAGTTTCAATTGTAATGTTAAGTGATGAATTAAATCAATATAACCAGAGCTTCTTACATTTTCATCTTCAGTTGCCAGCATTAGGAAATGAAAGTTCACAAGGATGTTTAAGCTAGAGTCGCCAAATGCCGAAAAGCTAATTGAAATTCGCGACTGATCCACGGTGGGATCTTGCTTAAGTTGGTATTTTAAATTTTCAATAAATTGATTTATTTGTGTTGGTGTTGTTGCGTACGTTAAGCCCAGCACGTGCCGAAAACGAATCCATCCCTTACGGTCAGACATGTTATCAATTTTTTCTTTTGCTACGACAGAGTTAGGAATTGTTATGGCTGAATTATAAAATGTGCGGATGCGAGTTGAACGAAAACCCACTTCTTCAACAAGCCCATCAGTATCACCAATTTTAATTCGATCACCAATCTTAAATGGTGAATCTAAGATAATCGTTATAGTTCCAAAGACATTGGCAACGGTATCTTGAGCAGCAAAAGCTAAAGCCACACCGCCGATACCAAGCCCCGCTAGCAAAGCAGTAACATTGACGCCAAAGTTTTGTAGAAAAATTAAAAAACCAATAAGGACAACTAATACCTTTAACGTTTTGCTAGCAAGTGGTGCTAATTGATCATCAATTGTTGTTTCTGTAACAGAGGCCCATTCTTGCGCCAATTTTCCAAACGCATCTGCAGCTAAGTAACACATGCGAATTAAATTAAAAGCTAAAACAACTTTAAAAAGAATTAGTAAATACTTTTCTAAATTAGGAGTTAATAATAAACTTTCAATTAAAACATTTCCTAAAAGTGCCGTAGCAATCCAGCCGATACTTTTTTCAATTTCCATTTTAAGGAAAAATTGCATAAAAGATTTATCCAAGAAATAATGCTGATTTCGTTTTGCTTTTTTTACGACCCAACTAAAGCCTAGTTTAAAAACACCTAAGCCAATAAAAATTACGACTAGGGCTAACCATTTCCAATTAGGGACTAAGAAAATTATTTTTTCAAAAATTTCCTGCATTTCAGATGTTATGAATTGGGTACCAGCATGAATTGTAAAATCAGTTCCGGTCATAATAATCCTTTAGAGTTCATGTATAATACGATGGCACCAACAACGATGCGATAAATGCCAAAGTATTTAAGCCCATATTTGTTTAGTATTTTAATAAAAAATCGAATTGCTAAAATCGCAAAGACAAAAGACAAAACGATACCAAGACCAAGGTCTAGTGACTGCGAAGCATCTAGAATGCTTCGAATTTTCCAAAGTTTATATAGTGTTGCAGCAGTTAAAGTGGGGATGGCTAATATAAATGAAAACTCTGCCGCCTTTTCACGACTTAATCCAACAACTTGGCCTCCTATAATAGTCGCGGCCGATCTAGAAACTCCGGGAATTAAAGCAAGGCATTGGAAAAAACCAATAAAGATAGAGTTTTTTTCAGTTAGAAGGATGTCGGAATTTTTTTTAAAAACAGAATCAATAAATAATAAAATGAATCCGCCAATAATTAATGCCCAGGCAGCAACAGCAGTGCTTTCAAGCAGTTCATCAATACGATGTTTAAGCAAAAAACCAAAAAAAGCGGCAGGAAGAAAGGCTAGGAAAACTTTTTTATAAAATGAAAAATTCCATTTTAAACGGTCATGGTACAAAAACAAAACCGCAAAAATAGCGCCGAATTGTATGATGACATCAAAAGCTTTTGAAAAGTCAGTGGGTTCAATTTTTAAAAAAGCGGATGTTATAATAAGGTGGCCAGTTGATGAGATCGGCAAAAATTCGGTAAGACCTTCAATAAATGAAAGTATAAAAACATGTATTAGTGTCATAATTGAATTTCACATCCTGTAAATATCTATTTAGACTAAGCTTTTGCTGTATCGACCAACTACTCAACCAATGTCTAGACGCGTAAAATATATTTTTTACTATTTCTTCTTAAATTATTCGCGTTACCATTTTTGAAATCAAAAAAGTTCCAAGTTGGAACTACTATTTAACTTAAACAGTTTTTCATGGAGGAAAACTTATGAGAAAAGCAACCACCGGATTGGTTCTATCGCTATTATTTGCGGCTATCACATCAAACGCAGCTCAATCTAAACAGTACTTAATTAAGTACAAAAACTTATCTGCAGTAAACTCTATTGTTGGAATGCAGACAGAATCATTTGGCTTAGAAATGAAAGACATTCACCGTCCAGGACGCTTAGTGACTGTTAGTATTGCTAAAGCAAATGAAGCACGTACTTTGGCCGCATTATATTCTGATAAAAATGTAGAGTATGTTGTACCTAATTTTAAAATTTACGCTTTTGCGGCTCCAGTAACTGCAGCAGCATTACAAGAGCAATATGCACTGACAAAAGTAAATGCAACTGCGGCGTGGGCTAAAGCAGGTAACAAAGGCAGCAAAAATGTTTTGTTAGCTGTTATTGATACAGGTACTGATTATAAGCATAAGAATTTAGCGGCAAATATGGTTCCGGGATATGACTTCCGTGATAACGATGCAGATCCAATGGATTTAACATCGGCGCAAAATCCAGGTCATGGAACACATTGTTCGGGTATTATCGGTGCAACAGGAGTTGTTGACGGAGGAATTTCTGGAATCAGCCCTGAAGTTTCAATTATGCCTTTACGTTTCTTAGGAGCTGATGGCTCTGGCGATTTAAATAATGCGATTAAAGCAATTGATTACGCTATTGAGCATAAGGTTCAAGTGATCTCAGCGTCTTGGGGGGCAAGTGTTCCATTATCTACAGCTCAACCTTTAGTTGAAGCATTAGAGCGCGCTGATAAAGCTGGAATTATTTTTGTTACTGCTGCAGCAAATGATGGGAAAAATAATGACACGACAGACGTGTATCCAGCAAATGCAGGAACTGCAAATATGATCACTGTGGCAGCTTCTGGCGCAACAGATGCTAAACCTAGCTGGTCTAATTATGGTAAAGCTAAAGTTTCTTTAGCGGCTCCGGGTGAAGGCATTATGTCGACATTACCAAGCGATAAGTACGGAAATCTTTCTGGAACATCTATGGCGACTCCATTAGTTGCGGGTATGGTTGCTTTTTTAAAAGCGCAAGATGCAACGTTAACAGGTGCGGAAGTTCGTTCTTTATTACAAATAACTGGTGCAAAAGTTAATATTGAAACAGCATGTAATTGTCGTGTTGATGCATTATCTGCGGTTGATGCATTAATTGCCAAAAAAGTATGGATGGTTCCTGCTGCGGCAACAATTGCTGAAAAAGCAACTTTGCAGCTAGCAATGAAAAATTCTTCAGGCGCAGTTAAATTTGAATCTTCAAATCCTGCAATTGCAACAGTTAATGACCAAGGTTTATTGACTGGAGTTTCTGCTGGAACAGTGACTGTTAAAGCAACGGATTCAAACGGTATGATCGCACAATCTTTGGATATGAACGTTGGAACTACTTCAACACCGACTCCAGGAAATCCTCCGGGAGAAACACCTCCGGGTGGTGGAAGCTGTCCACTTGGAGATCAAGCAATGTGTGATGCTCTTTGCAAAATTATGCCGACAGCTCCTTGGTGCAAATAGTTTTAAATTTAGTTTTTTAAAATAGTTTATTTAATTATTTTTTAAAAGAGAGGCCTCAGGACGAGGTCTCTCTTTTTTTTTGCCTACGAATTAACCTATTGTTGTAATTACAGTGTCCTTTTGTCTCCAAAAACTTTGGCAACGTCTTTGCTTTGTAGTTTGTTGTCGATGACATTTTAGGTCTCGAAAAAAACTAACAATAACAGGGAGATTCGAATGAAAGCATTATTAACTTTGGCAACTTTAGTTTTAGCGTTATCAGCTGAAGCGCAAATAAGTTTAGGTCAACCATCTTACGGTGGTAATGGATGTCCAGCAGGATCTGCCTCTGTATCATTAACTCCTGATGGAACAACGATGTCGGTATTGTTTGATAGTTTTAAAGCTGAAGCAGGTAATACAACGGCTAGACGTATTGATCGTGCTTCTTGTAATTTACGTATTCCTATTCAAGTGCCACAAGGTTATTCAGTAGCTTTAATTGGTATAGATTATCGCGGTTTTAATGCAGTTCCAGGTAACGGTGCTTATACTCAGTTTGATGCTGAATATTTTTATGCGGGTTCTCGTGGTCCACGTTTCTCAAAACGTTTTGCTGGCCCAACTAGCGATGAATATCTAATTAATAATAAATTAATTGCCACTAATTTAGTTTGGTCACCATGTGGAGCTCAAGTTATCTTTGGTGTAAATGCATCTGCAACAGCAATGGCTAATTCACAAATGCAACAAACAATGATGATCGTAGATTCTGCGGACATCAGCGCGGGAATTTTGTACCAATTTTCTTGGAGACGTTGCCAATAATTTTTTCTTAAAAAATTATTTAACGAAAAAAGCTCAGCAAACTGCTGGGCTTTTTTCGTTTGTACTTTATGCGGGTCATTTATTTTTTGAGATTGAAAATAATTCAAACATGGCTGGGTTATTGCTGTATCTATTTACTAAGTACGAAGTGGTGTCACAAATCCAAGGGGGGATTCATGAAATCAAAAATAAATCTTTTAGCAGTAATTTTAAGTTTTTCATTTTCTGCATATGCACAAATGGAACTTGGTCTACCAACTTATGGTGGTAATGGCTGCCCACAAGGAACGGCGTCGGTATCTTTGACGGAAGATCATAAAGTGATGTCTGTCTTATTTGATAAATTTATTGCTGAAGCGGGTTCAACAACTGGGCGTCGTGTTGATAGAGCCTCTTGCAACTTAAGAATTCCAATTCAAGTAATGCCTGGTTATAGCGTTGCAGTAATAAAATCGGATTATCGTGGTTTTACAGCTGTTCCTGGAAACGGAGCTTCAGCAACATTTAATTCAGAATATTTTTTTGCAGGTGCTGGGCGTGGTCCAAAAGCGACAAAAAAGTTTGTTGGACCAATGTCGGATTCATTTATTATTTCAAATGATATTGTAACTGGAGTTTGGTCGCCATGTGGTGGCGATGTTATTTTTGCAGTGAATGCTTCAGCAACAGCTATGTCAAATTCGGCAATGCAGCAAACAATGATGATTGTTGATTCCGTGGATATGTCATCTCAGGATTTAGGATTAATTTATTCTTTTAGCTGGAGACAATGTCATTAAAGTAAGCTGCAAATTATTTTTGGGTTTGCTTTGCTAATACAATGCGAGCCCAAAAAACTTCAATAAACATATAAATAATCATACTTACTGTTAAGCCAACACCTTTTAAAAAAACCCATTGTTCTGAAGTCCATTTAAAAGCAGCCCAAGTGGCTAAGATGGCATGAGCTAAGAAAAAAAAACTTAAGCGAAATGTCATTCCGCCCATGCGTTGTTTCAAAAATTCAGGAGCCATGGGATTTTGTTTTTCGATCATCATTTTCATAAATGGTTTTTTCATAAACCAAGAAGCTAATAAGAAAATAAAAAAGCCAAATTCTAAAATTGCAGGTTGCAGCTTAAACCAAATCCCTTCGCTTGATAATAGCGAAATGACACCAAGACCTAATAGCATGCTGTTACCTATCCAAGTGATTGTGCTAACTTTTTTATTTTTAATAAGTTCATAAGCAATTTCGCCAGCACCAAAAATCATGCCGGTAATAAGTCCTGCAAAAGTTCCATATTTTTCTTCAATGACAGTAAATGCGATTACTGGAAGTAATCCGCCAAAAAATAAAGCCAGGGCCTGTGATTTAGGTGTTGAAGTCAACAGGCTCTCCTTGGTGAGGCAATAAAATTTGATTTTCTTTCATTGCAATTTTACCTTTTAGAATTGTAGCTACTGGCCAACCTTTAACTTTCATTCCGTCATAGGGAGTCCATCCGCATTTAGAAGTGATCCATTTGTTTTCGATAGTCATTTCTTTATTCATATCGACAACAGTAAAATCAGCATCATATCCCACTTGAATGCGACCTTTATTTTTAACTCCAAAAACGCGACTAACATTTTCGCATGTTAGCTCAACAAATTTTTCTAGGGAAAGTTTCTTATTATTTACATGATTTAACATTAATGGAACAAGCGTTTGTACGCCTGGAACACCAGATGGTGATTGTGGGTAAGGTTTATTTTTTTCTTCTAGGGAATGTGGCGCGTGATCTGATCCAATAATATCAACAGTTCCATCTTGTACTGCCTGCCATAAAAAATTCATATGACGATGATCACGAATAGGCGGATTTTGCTGTGCTAAAGTGCCTAAGCGCTCGTAACATTCGGGGCCTGATAATGTTAAGTATTGCGGAAGTATTTCAACGGAAGCAATGTCTTTATGCTTTTTTAGAAAGGCCATTTCTTCACTGGAAGAAATATGCAAAATATGAATTGGGCGATTATATTTTCTAGCAAAATGCACGGCTTTTTCTGTTGATAATAATGCGCTTTGTTCGTCTCGCCATAACGGGTGAAATCTGGGGTGAGCTCCTGTGATTGCAATGTGTTTGCGTTCAATAAGTCGGGCTTCATCTTCGGAATGTATGATTACCCGACGTTTGCCATTTTTTAAAATATTTTCAAGTAATTGGTCATTATCAATAAGCAGGGGGCCAAAGGAACTACCAAGAAATATTTTAATACCTGAACAGTGGGGAAGTAATTCAAGCTGATTTAAGATTTCAAAATTTGAACTGCTTCCACCAATAAAAAAAGCATAATGGCAGTAAGCCTTTTTTTCGCAACGATTTAGTTTGTCCTGGAATGTTTCAATTGTAGTTGTTGCGGGATTTGTATTTGGCATTTCAAAGATGCTAGTGACACCACCAAGTAGGGCTGCACGGGTACCGCTTTCCAAATCTTCTTTGTGAGTAAACCCAGGTTCGCGAAAATGAACTTGCGAATCAATAACGCCAGGTAAAACAGTTAAACCTTTTAGATCTTCAATATGTTCGCTATTTGCTAATGCAGCCGTTGAAATTTCAGCAATGCGTCCATCTTTAACTCCGATATTAACCTGAGCAGAGATCAATTTATTCAGATTTGAATCAAAAACCAAACAAGATGCATTTTTTAAAACTAAATCGTAATTTTTCATACGTAAACTGTACTTATTTTCTAGCTATAAGTCTAGCTTGCAGTATGACTCAAGCTTGCCACGGATGAGTGATTCTTGAGACAATGGCTAAGTATGGAAAAAGCCCTAATTTTTTTAATTGAACATAATATATTAGTCGTAAAATCGATTTTTGCGATTATTTTTCTTGGTATTATTGTTTACATGTATCGTCAGTTTTATATCAATACAAGTGCCAGTGGTGCCAATGGCGAGGCAATTGGTAACGAAGAAATTGATAAGAAATTAAATCAGATACTAGAAAATCAAAAAAAGAAGGTCATTGTAGATACAAGTTTGTCTGGGAATGAAGATGACTCAGCAAAAAATGAAGCTGATAGCAATGACTCATCAAAAAGAGAATCTGTTTCCAATGTTGAAGTAGAACGCTATCGATTGGAAATTCAAAGTTTAAAACAATTAGTAACCGAATCAGATAAGAAACTTGAAGCCGCAAAAACAAGTGCTGCGGCGCCGGTTGATAACGGGCAAGCTCAATTAATTAAATCCTTAGAGGCGCGATTAGCTGAATATGAAATTATTGCTGAAGATATATCTGAATTAAGTCAGTTACGTGCAGAAAATGTAACACTAAAAGCGCAGCTAGGAATTTTTGATCAAGCCCCTCCGGCAGAAGAAAAAGCTCCGGTAAAAAGTGAGCCGGTCGCTGCGGCAGTGAAAACAGAACCTGTTGCGGTAGCGTCCTTAGAGCCTCCTGTTTTAAGTCTTGAAGAAATGTTGGCAATGGATGAACCCATTGTTGAACAAGCAGTAGTTCATGAAGCTGCTGTTGAGGCAATTGTCGAAACTTTACATGCAGAAACTGAAGTTGTAGCCGAAGTAAAAGAAGAAGCTGCGATTGAAGTACCGAAGCCATTAAGCGAACAAGAAGCAGCCGATGCGATCGTTGCTGAATTAATTGGTCAAAGCGGAGTCACCGAAGAAGAGCAGAAGTTATTAAATGAGTTTGAACAAACAATTGTAAAAAAAGGCTAATCCATGAAAGTCATTTTAAGTTTTATATTGATTCAGTTATTTACTAATTTTAGTACGGCAGCTATTCCAAAAGCTGATGATAAAAGTTATGCAACACAAATAAAGATGGCTCAGAATTTATCACTGCCGATGAGTACCAGATGGCAAGCTTTAATCAAAGCGGCGGAGCAAGCAGGAACTGGTCAAGTAGCTGAAATCGCAACATTTGCAAAAAATAACGATTGGTTCATGAGAAATGCAGCATTGGTGGCTTTAGAAAAAATAAATTCAAATTATGCAATCGATGAAGCAAAAATATTAGTACAAGATAAAGCATTAGTCGTTCGATCTGCAGCTGTCGAGATGTTAGCAAAAAAGAATACGTTAGAAATAAAAAGAATTTTTGCGGCCGAATTAGCTAAGCCATATAATTTTAGTGGAAAGCAAAGTTTATGGATTCGGCCACAAATTATGAAAGCAATTGCAAATAGTGCAATTGCAGATGATCGACAATTTATCGCAAGATATTTATTTGATCCAGACAAGAAAGTTGCAGCGATCTCGGCAACAGCTCTTGAAAAATTAAGCTCTGTGCGATTTGACGATAAAAATAAAGTTGAACAATGGCAAGCCTACGTTAAAGCAAAAAACTGGCTTTAATTATACGCAAAAAGTACCAACTATTTATTGGTAGCTTCAGCACTTTTCTTTAGAGCATTTGCGATAATAATTTCACGTTCGATGCGATAAAAAAGAGTTAACTCTTCAAGCCCATCACTGGGTACGGTTTGCTTTTCAGAAATAAAGTCATGAAACACTTCTATTTTTTTCTCGATTGTTAAGCGTGTCGATTCTTTTCCATCGAACTTACCTTTCGCAAAAGTAAAAACTAATTTGTATCTAGCACTTTTAAATTCTGGCTTTGTTTTTTCTGGAGGTAGCCATCCGTCCACGGCTTTAATGTAGTCGGTTTCAATGACTCCGAAATCTTGGTTTTCAGATGCGATAGTCCATTTTATGGAAAGATGAGCCGCCTTCCATACCAAATCATAGGGAGCAAAAAATATTTTTTGCTTGGATGCTTTCTGGATAATTTTATCAGAAGAGTCAGGCTGTCTTTCAAATAAAGAGCAGCCTGAGAAAGAAAAACTAATAAAAATAATTAGGGCTAATTTAGAAATCAGTTGAAGCATGGGTCACATGTGTTGCGGCTTGAATCAAAGATTCGTCAAGCTGAGCGGTTGTATTTGTTGTGCTGCCAAGAAAATTAATTTCTATTCTTTTTTTAGTAGCCATGTCAGCCAATGGCCAATTTGGAAGTTGAATGATTGGACTCCATCCAAGGCCAATAATTTCCCAACGATGATTAATGTTAGTTATCTTGTCTGTTCCATTTTGAATTTCTACAATATCTGAAATTGTTGCAGAAATTGCTAGTGAATTAATGCCACTTTTTAATGGAGCATTAGGCATTGTTATTTCAAAGCCATTTACATTTTTAATGGATGGATTTTCAACTAACGGCAAAAGTATTGGTTTCATATTTGCTGTGTACGGAGTTAGCGCTGCACTTAACCGATCTGCCCCTGGTGTTGCTGTCATGAATTCAGCTTGTCTTTTGATAACACTAACAACAAAAGCTGGCTTATCCGCCAAAGAAGATAAAGTTAAAGCATTAGTATCGACTACTTTTTTTATATCTGTCGGAATTAAAGAATTAGCCACATCACTAACAGCTAAAACCAGAAGAACTTCATCACTATTCGCTGTTGGGGGTTGAATTGTTAGGCTTGATTTAAATTCAATTTCATTTCCTGGAAAATCTAGATTAGTGGATTGGCCCAATAATGTTAAATCACGAAATCCGCCACCTTGAATAGAGAAGTAATTAATTAATTCATAAAATGGCTTTCCTTTACGAAGTTCTGAAACAACTTCTTTAAATGGAAAACGACCGCGTGCTGCGAACACACGTTTTGGTCCTAATGTTGGAGTGAACATTCTATAAATAGGTTTCGTAAGAGTAACCGGTATAATATAACTTTCTTTTTGTGTTGGTAAGGCAATATTGCTAGGGATCTGATTGGTTTGGCCAGCTGCAGTCAAAGAGTCGTTGTAAGGACTAATGACCGAGTTCAAATCAAAGTTTAATAAATCAGAGCGGCTCATGCCGGGCATAACTAAAGCGAAATCAACAAACTTATCGTTATTTACAACTGGCAAATTCGTAACTTGACCTTTAATTTCTGCACGTGATGCTAAATAATTTGGATTCAATTTAATTGTTAAATCGCTAGGTACTTGATTTAATAAAGTCTGGCGGATATAGCCAGCAGCATCGATTGTAACGTGTTGAGGTGTTGTCCAATCCATAGGAACAGTCGCTAAGCCTTTTGCATCTGTTGCAATAAAATTTCCTTTAAAAGGTATTCCGTCAGCTGTTCCGATTAATATTTTAGCTTGGATTGGTTCTCCAAAGCGGTTAAGAACTTGAATTTTAATAGCTGCTTTTAGTATGCTACTTTGATTGTTTTGTAATGCGCTTTCATTTTTTTGAGATTGTTCAGACTTTGGCGTTTCCGTTTTGTCCTGAGAGCAACCAAAAAGAAATAATGACGAAACTAAAGCCACAGATAGAGTGCTATTTTTAAATCGCATAAAGCCTTCCTTGCTATTGATTTACTCTATTGCATCGGCATGGATGGGATTGGTCAATTAGTTTATGCGGGTCATTATTGTTTTTTGATTTTATATTATTTTGTAAATTCAGAATACAAAGTTAAAACTCTGCGATTCGAATCATCAATCATAATTTCAGGCGTTGTTTGTTCGCGTTGCGCCGAATGTTGATTTAAGCTTGCCTGATAGATGATTAGACTATCTTTAATTCGTTCAATTATAGCAATGTGACCATGTCCGCTTGAACGGCTCCACTGAGCAATAAATGGTGTTCGTTCAGGATAGGACCAAATATGCTGTTTAAGTCGTGCAATATCCGATTTTGAAGCATCGCTTTTAAAATCAATGGCGCGGAAGTGGCCTAAATTCTTCTTGGCATATAGGTCAAAATCGGTCGCCAAAAAAGATACGTTTGGAAATCCAGAAACCACAAGGACGCGCAAAACATACATATTGCAAGGTGTGCCAATCTTTTTTCCTTCTTTAAGCATAATCATTTCAGCATTTTTTATAAATTCTGAAGGTTTGCTTAACACAGGTGCTGCCGGTTTTTGTGGAACTTGGGGTGGAGTAACTACAGGAATTACTGATTCTGGTTTTGCTGGAGCCTCTTCGACTGGAGCAGTTTTTTCAGGATCGGTCGCAGCATTTTCAGTTACTTCATCGGGTTTAGCATCAGGAGCCGCTGATGGGTTTTCGAAAACAGTAGGAATGGAATTAATTTGGCTGCCTGCATTTAAGTAATTAGCGCCTTTGCATCCAAAGGTAACTAAAGCACTGATTAGAATAAGAGTTAATTTAACACTTTTCATAGCAAATCTTTAACATAAAAAAATGCTATTTTAAGGATTAACTTTAACACTGGAATTTTTTTTAGGTGTGTACTTAAATTTGTCACCTAAGAACCCATGTGAATGCTATGGGACCAAATCTGCTTAAGTAGGGCTTAAACAGATTTTTGAGTTAATTCATTCCAACGTGTAAAAAGATGCTCTAATGCAGATTCTGCTTGGCTAGCTTTGGAAGTTAGGTCAGCAAGTTTGGTGTAATCGGACTGTGTGCTGGGGTCATTTAGCTGCTTTTGTAAGGCAGCTATTTTAGCCTCTTGTTCAGCGATGTTTTTCTCCATATTATCTAATTCAAACTTTTCTTTATTTGATAGTTTAACTTTAATAACTTGGGCTGTTGAAGAATCATTTTTTGAGTTCTGTTTCAGATTTGCTTTATCTGAAAGTTTTTTTGACATATGCCACTCTTCCCACTGGAAGGTGTCAGCAAACTTTTGGATATTTCCATCGGGGTCGCCAAATGCCCAAATTACGTTACAGTTTTGATCCATAAAATAACGATCATGGCTGACGATAATAATAGCGCCGCTGTAATCTTGCAGAGTTTCTGATAAAGCATCAAGTGTCTCGACATCTAAATCATTTGTAGGCTCATCAAGTATTAAAACATGAGACGATTGCAGCATTAATTTAGCTAAAATCAAACGACTTTGTTCGCCACCAGAAAGTTGCGAAACAGGCATGTCCATTTGTTCTGCACGAAAATAAAAACGGCTTAAATAAGATTTTGCATAGACCGGTAAGCCTTGTAAATGAACATAATCACCTTCAGGACAAATTGTTTTCATGACAGAAACATTTGGATTTAAGCTATCTTTACCTTGTTCAAAGTATGAAACTTGAATGTCTTCGTTAACAAAGGCGATCCCAGAATCAATAGCGGCACGACCAATTAAACTTTTTAATAATGTTGATTTGCCACAACCATTTGTGCCAATTAATCCATAACGATGACCTGGGCTAATCATAGCATTGAAGTTTTGAAATAAAACGCGACCACCAAAAGATTTTTTAATATTTTCTGCAGCAATTAATTTTTTTGGTGATGAGTCAGTTTTTCCAAAGTCTAAATTTAATTTATTTTGACGATTCTTGTTTTCTAAATCAGATACTTCTCCGATAAGATCATGGGCCCGATCGATACGTGCTTTTTGCTTTGTTAAGCGGGCCTGGGGGCCGCGTGACAACCAATCTTTTTCTGTTTGCATTGTGTTTCTGCGTTTTTCTTCAAGGCGCTTTAAGCCTTGTAGTAATTGCATTTTGCTATCTAGGTGGTCGGCATAAGTTCCGGTTGTGCGTAGGATTCCATTTGGTAACCGGGGATCTAAATCAAAAATTGCGCTTGATGTGTTTTGTAAAAAGCGACGATCATGAGTTACAGTTAAAAATGCAATCCGTTTTTCTTTATTCATGTAATCTTCAAGCCATAAAATACTTTCTAGATCTAAATGATTTGTAGGTTCATCAAGTAAAAGTAAATTTGGACGTTTCATTAGCTCGCGCGCTAAAGCCAATTTTTTTTGCCAGCCGCCAGAAAGCTCTAGGGCTAACTTGTGTTCAGCATCGGGGAATTGATCTAATTTAAATCGAGCAATAAGCTCATAGGCCAAGGCAATATTTTCTGAATCATAAGGATCATCGCATGCTGCTATTAAGGCTAAGTAAATGGTTTCATCAGCTAAGAATGTTGGTTTTTGCTTTAAATATCCTAAACGCAGTCCATTGGCGAAAGAAAGTTTTCCAGTATCTGGAGACTGCTCTTTTGCAATAAGCGATAGTAGCGTTGATTTTCCGGCACCGTTTGGGCCAATTAAACCAATGTGTTCGCCATCGTCGACCGCAAAAGATATGTTTTGGAACAAAGTTTTTGTTGCGTAGCTTTTTGAAATTAAATGCGAAGAAACTAATGTTGCCATAGTAAAATCCTAAGTAGCGAAGTAAATATTTGAATTTTCTAGACTAGCAAAAATATTGCGAAAAACTAAGCACTATTTATCTTTTCTGCTTATGGGCTTCACGCTTTGCTTTACAAGCGCTCAGATCAGAGGGTAAGACTGAAATACCAGCAACAGCTTCGCCCTTCATAATCAACTGAAAGCAATCCCGATATAAACTGTTTTTTTGCTTGCTATTTCCAGATGTAAATCCTGCCGTTTTGCATGCATCCATTATTTTAGTGCAGAAGCCCTCTTGTTGGTATGGGCGATTTTGGATATTCGCTGCAGACAGGTTGGCGTAATAAAGTAAAAAAAATAAAAAAGTTTTCATCAGTGGCCTTTCTTTGATTGGTCTTTGTTACGATAACGTTATCTTTTTTGTTTTCAATCTAATTAAGTGCAGCGTAAAATCTTTGAACTAACTTAGAACTTATTTATGCGATACTTTCATAAAGTATGAGTCATCAGATTCTATTTTTAACATTAATCTTTTTAGCAGCAGCGGTGGTTGCTGTACCCCTAGCAAAAAAAATTGGGCTTGGATCCATTTTGGGATATTTAATTGCGGGAACAATTATTGGCCCATCAGGCGCCGCAATTTTTTCTAACGTATCCGGGTTACTAGAATTTTCAGAATTTGGGGTTGTATTTTTATTATTTATGATTGGACTTGAACTTCGACCAGCAAGATTGTGGCAAATTCGAAAATCTGTTTTTGGTCTTGGCAGTACGCAAGTTTTTCTAACGACTGGATTTTTAAGTATTGTATTTATGCTGTTTGGGTTTTCTTTATTACTTAGTGTGGTCTTAGGTTTTGCATTGTCATTATCATCAACTGCATTTGCACTTCAGTATTTAAATGAACGCAATCAATTAACAACGGATTATGGACGCTCTGCAGTTGGAATATTACTTTTTCAAGATGTTGCCGTTATTCCTGCGTTAGCCATTTTGCCACTGCTATTTGTTGGATTGGGCGCTAATTCACCTGTTTCGTCCTGGCTTGGCATAGTAGTGGTTGCAGTTATTTTATTTTTAGGCAGATGGCTTACAAATCCAATTTTTCGTTTCTTGGCAGCTAGTCGAAGCCGTGAAGTATTCACTGCAGTTACTCTGCTGATCGTAATTGGTATTGCGACATTAATGTACGAAGTGGGATTATCAATGGCATTTGGTTCTTTTTTGGTAGGCGTTTTACTTTCAGATAGTGAATATCGCCACGAGCTTGAAACAGATATTGAACCGTTCAAAGGTTTATTACTGGGATTATTTTTCATGTCTGTAGGTATGATGATGAATACTCGAATTCTTATTGAACATCCTGGTAAAATTCTGATTATTTTGTTTCTGTATTTGGTTTTAAAGTTTAGTGCGTTATTTTTATCAGCGAAGCTGTTTAATTTTACTAATACCAGTTCACGCAATTTAAGCTTTTCAATAATTCAAGGCAGTGAATTTACGTTTGTTATAGTTAATTTATTGTTAGTAGGTAACATTGTTAATCAAGAAACATCAGACTTATTAATTATGACTGTCGCCTTATCAATGACAATGACGCCATTGTTGGGAATCGTGAATGATCGATTTTTATCTAGAAAGTTTCAACAGCCGAAAAAAAAATTTGATGAAATTAAGAATGAACACCCGGAAGTAATTATTGCTGGAGTTGGACGTTTTGGTCAGATGTTTAGTCGTGTATTAGCAATAAAAGAAATTAAATTTACTGCTTTAGAGCATGATCCGGAACAAGTGGAAACATTAAGAAAATTTGGAATTCAAGTTTATTACGGGGATGCCTCTAGATTAGATCTATTAGAAAAAGCAGGTGCCCAAACAGCAAAATATTTTGTCTTAGCCATTGATGATGTTGAAGCCTCAATGCGCACGGCAGAAGTAGTTCGAAAAGCTTATCCTCATTTAAAAATTTTTGCTCGGGCTAGAAATCGTAATCATGCGATACGGTTATGGAGTACGGGGATACGTAAAATCGAAAGAGAAACTTTTTGGTCTAGCATTAATTTAACTAAAGACCTATTGTTTGAGTGGGGCGAAGCTAAAGAATCAATAGATAAGACAATGGAACTTTTTATAAAACACGATTTGAATTTACTTGAGGATAAGTATGAAATTAAGTCTGATTTGATACAAAAAAATAAGCACATAAGAAAATTGAATCATTATTTAATTGAAGTCATGAAAGATGATAAAACTATTGCCAGAACTATCCCCGCGTCTCAGGGCAAGATTGATTTGTTATAAACGGGTACAGTGCTAGCTTCTATTTCAATTGGCCTTCCAGATGCAATGTGTTTAAAAGCGGATAAGTCTGTTGATGTAGGAAATGTTGTTTGTAATGCCGATGCGATTAGTAACTTTACCGGTATGACGATCTACGTTCCAAACGATGCTCCGGTATCATTCATCGCAGCAGGACAGCCCTGGCCTTTTGCTGAAATTACATATGTTCCATCATTTTAATTCTGCAAACTTAAATTAAAATGAATTATTAAAACAGAGCCTGGGAAACTAGGATCTGTTTTTTCAGTGTCAAAACAGCCCTATAATTTAAATAATTAACTAATTTGACTGAAATTCAAAGATGTTAAGAAAAATAAGAAAAAAAATGGCGTCAGCGCGCACCTTGCAAGTAGTCTAAAGTTTTTTTGATTGCATAATATTCTTGTGAACGAATTAATAAAGATAAGACAAACATTAACAAGGGGTTCGTGAAATGAAAAAAATTATTTTGTGCTTATCATTACTTTCTGGTTTAGCTGTTCAAGCTGCCTCGATGGAATCAAAAGCAATGGTGATCGTTCCGCAACAGTGCTCTAATCCATACGAGCCATGCAATGAAAATCCTTATCCAGTTCAACCACCACCTCAATACCCTGGATATCCAGATACAGGTTCTTACTATGGCTGGGGTCGCGCTGGAAATGGTTATGGATATTGTTACCAATACACATCTTACGGTCAGGTTTTAAATGGTGGATCTCCTCAGGCAAATTATAATTGCGAACAACGAAATCCTTCATATTTTAATTGGGGTCGTGGTGGAAATGGTTACGGCTATTGCTATCAGTACACTCCAAACGGAATTCCAATGAACGAAGGTGCTGCACAATCCAACTATAATTGTGAACAAAGACAACGTTCTTATTACAGCTGGGGGCGTGGTGGAAATGGTCAAACATATTGCTACCAATACACACCACAAGGTATTCCAATGAATGCAGGAGCAGCTGTTAGTAATTATTATTGCCATTAGTTTTAAAATTGGCTGGGCTGAATATAGGTAGCTGGTATTCAGCTGAGTTCTAGGCTAATTATTTTTCTAATAATTGAAAAAAAATGACATTCACGTGACAATTCCTGGTTAAAATTAGACTTTACTAAGTAAAAGCAATTTTAATTGGGATTTTTGATGCGTGTTTATATTTTCTTAACGATAGTTACAATATGTATGTCATTTGCAGCTGGCTTTTTGACTCTGTCCGTTCAGCAAGATTCGCAAGTTAAGACAACTGCAAAAAATGATGCAAATAAAATTAAGAAAGATTTTCTTGCAAAAGAAAAGCCTTTTGCAGTTTTAAAGTCGCTATCTTTTGCGTTATCTGATGATTTTAATGCATTATTTGATCCAACCCAGATTTATCCACAGTCGCAAAATTACGATTATAAGATGATACAAGCTTTGTATAAATATTCGAAAAGTTGCAGCAGCAATTTAATTAATAAAATAAATCAAAGTTACGGGCCGCTTCAGAAAGCCTGGACATTGGAAAAGTTTAAGTGCGGACTGATAAAAGTCTTGCCTGAACTGTTTTTTGAAGTGCCACCCTATATGCATCCTTTTGGAAGTTCATATGTAATGTTAAGCCTTCAAATGTCACAGTTTTCCTTAAGGCCCATAACATGGATTCAGACGCATAAGCAATATCTGCATTTGTCTGAATTAAAAAGTATAGACGATTTAATTTTATCACCGGATTGGCAAGTTCTAAAGGGTCTGACCGAAGTCGGACAACAAGCATTATTTAATCAAGATGAGTTCATTTTGGATAAGAACTTTGTTTTGTTTGGAATAAAACAATCAAGTGATTTAGTTTTAAATGAAGAGACCAATTCCTATATAGCTTTTTCACGCAGCAACTGGAACCAGTTTGTTAAAAACACTGTCTTACTTCCTGCTTTAATAACAGAAACGAATTCTAGATGCGCATTTCAAGAATATTCAATATGTTGGATAGAAAATAAGGAAACATTGTTTCGCAGATTTAAAAGTGTTTCTTTATTTATATTAATTACTTCTTTAGTTTTAGCTCTTTTTAGCGGGGGATTGGCAGTAAAAAAATTTAGAAAGCAAAAGCATGAAGAAGAGCGAAAACGTTTTGCGCTTCAAGCGTTAACCCATGAATTAAGAACACCCATCGCAAGTTTAATCTTAAATTCAGAAACACTTTTAGATAAATTTGATAAAATTCCAAATGATTTGCAAAATCAAATTTTAAGGATGTGCAATGATATCCAAAAATTAAATCGTTTAACTGAAATCAGTAAACAATATCTTTTTGCTCACTCGGAAAAAAACTTTATAAAATTTAATTTTCAAAAAATCGAAAGTATCAATTCGTATATTCAGGATGTTTTAGATCCTTATTCAGATCAAATCTCATATCAGCTTTTAAAAGACGATAGTGCTTTAACTTTGGACCCACATTGGGTTGCTATTTGCATAAAAAATTTAGTAGAAAATGCGCTACAGCATGGTGAAAAACCTGTGCACTTAAAACTTATAAAGTTAGATTCATTTTTTGAAATTTCAGTTTTAGATGCGGGGATGCAAAGTTTAAATAAGTCCACCAAGAATCGCGGGTTAGGATTAGGGCTTTCAATTGTAAATCGAATAGTTACCGAGATGAAAGGGCAATTATTAATTAATGAAAAGCCAACTCGATTTACTATAAAGTTAAAGGTTATATAAATGGATTCGATACTGCTGATCGAAGATGATCAAAATTTATCGGAAGCATTAACAAAATATTTAATTCAAGAAGGTTTTCTAGTTATTGCTAAATCGACTTTATGCGAAGCTCAAAGTGCTTTGCAGCAGCCTGTATCAGCAATTATCTTAGACTGGATGTTGCCCGATGGGCAGGGAATCGATTTTTTAAGATCATTAAGAAAACTAGATTTAAAGGTGCCTGTTATTTTTTTAACTGCTCGGGCTGATTTAGTTGATAAAATTATTGGATTAGAGGTTGGTGCCAATGACTATATGACCAAGCCTTTTCAGCCGCGTGAATTGATTGCTCGGTTGCGTACCCACATTCGGACAAGTCAGGGGTTAGTAATTAATAGTTCAAAAATAGAGAACTTCTTGGAAGACAGTGGTATCCGATTAAATACTGTTTCTAGACAAGTTTTATATAATGGTTTTGATGTCGATTTAACTAAGATGGAATTTCATTTACTAAAGCTTTTTCTTGAAAACCCAAATCATGTGTTTCCGCGTGAAGAATTATTAAATCAAGTCTGGGGCTATGATAATTATCCAACAACTAGGACGGTAGATAATCATATTCTGCAATTAAGGCAAAAGTTTGATAGTTCATTGTTTGAAACGTTGCGCGGTGTTGGGTACCGATTCCGGCCGAATAAAAAATGACTTTGTTTTTACAAAGGTATGACAATTCACTTTAAGAAGTAAAGCATAGTTGGGGAACAAACAAATAAACCCCAAAAGAGGTAAACATGAACTTTAAAACAATTATTTTAGTGTTAGTAATAAATCTGCATTTTTCAAATTCAGCACAAGCAACTGAAATTGATCAAGATATTAAAACGGCCCATGAATTATATTTGTCATCTGATTTCAAAAAAACAGAAGACAAATATAATTTATTGATGAGTATTAAAAAGGGGTTAGAAGATGTACAAAAAGAAAAGCCAGAAAATGCTGTAGCTCGTGAAAATTTATTAAGCTTGTATAATCAATTTTTAGAAGAAGTTTATACAAAGCAATTTCCACAAGAAATTATGAAAGCAGCGCAAGGGCAAGAGAATTTAGAAACTGTTTTTCCAAAAATAAAAAAGTATCAGAAAGAAAAAGGTGAAATTATTCCGACAGGTTGGTCATTGTCAGAAGATTTTAAAACTTTAGTCGTTTCGCAAGAAAGAAAATTAAGGCAGCCCAATAATAAAATTGAATATTCATTAGGATATTTTGGGGTTATGCACGATGGTAAAGAAATTCCTGAACAGTTTCAATTAATTCGTTATCCCAGCGAAGTGCTGATTGATAAAGAAAAAAATATTGGTTCATGGAGCAAGGGAATCTTTGGAACTGGAAAAAAATTCTCTGCCGGATCTGAAATTAGTTCGAATGAAGTTAAAGATGGTTTGTACTTGGTAAAAATTAGGATGGCTGGTCAAAAAGAACAAACAAATGGTTGGGTTATTATCAGTCCTATGAAAGCACCTGAAGCGCCAATTGTTTTGTCTCCTAAAATTTCACAAATTTATAAAACAGCCAATCCCACATTTAAGTGGGAAAATATGACAACAGCGAACTTTCGCAATTATGAATCGCGTAAAAGAATGTTAACAGTGGGAAGTATTGGCGAAAAGGGATGGGAAAAAGTTTGGAGTGCGTCGCAGATTGGACCTGATGATTCAACATCTATTCAATTAAGCGAATCTGATAAATTAAAAAATGGAAAATATTCTTTTATTTCATCATTTCAAGAGCGATGGTTTTTTGGAGACGTGCTTATGCAGCGTCAAACGGCCACAAGCGTAGCATTTTCAATTAAAGCCAATTAATGTTGGTGTTTCTTTTTTTCGTTGTCCGTATGGGCTTCATGGAAAGAAGGTTGCATCGCCTCTAGGGATGTAAGTGATTTTTTAACCTCAAAGTATTTGCCAATAGTTTCAGTGCTTCCTAGAAGGGCTAATTTGTAATTCGGGGAAGCCTTGGCAGAATCCGCATCGATGATTTTATTTATTTCGTCGATGATGGCTTGTAAATCAAACGGTTTATTTTCTTTATCATCAGTGATCATATCAATCTGCGTAATCAATTCAGAAAATCGTCTTAACCATTCAAATCGGGGATCATGAATTACTAATGGTAAAAGCTCATAAGGCGAATACTGGCGCTGATCTTCTTTTTCAACAAGGCTAGCTTGATAAAAAATAAGATCCCGATGTAATTTAATTAAATTAGAACTGATCTCAGACAATTTACTTTTCATAAGAAATCCTTTAAAAAATTAAAGTTTAGCTTTGAAGTTTGTGCTACGGCAATAAAAATATTAATTCCAAATTGTCGCAAACGTAGTACAGACCTTATTTATATGAATCTATAGGCCGGCGCGTTGCCTATTTGTAATGAAATACTAGATTTATATCATATCAAGTTTATTAAAAAAAAGTCGATCAGTAGGGTATGAAAAAAAATATCCTTATGACTGTATCTATTCTTTTATGTACCTCAACACTTTTCGCACAAGCTAATCAGAAGGTGATCGGCCTTGCAAAGAATTCGGACTGTGCAAATTTTTCTTGGCAAAATCGAGGTCGTGCACCGGCCTCATTCGTTAACGGAATGGCTCTTGGATTTGCGCGTAGTCTTTGCCGGTTGAAAGCGTCAGTTCCTTCAGGATTAGTTAAAATTATGTCTCAAGCAGATACGCGCATTGATCGCAAGGATGCGCTAACACATTACCAAAGTGTTTTTGCTAACTTAGGAATTCGCACTAATCAAGGTGGCGAAGAAAATTTGAAAGCTGTTTACACATTGGGACTTGGGCTAGGCATGCGTGAAAGCTCGGGTAAGTATTGCGAAGGCTGGGATACCTCGGCAGGTTCACAACGGCAATCGTCAGAGGCTGAATCAGGATTATTTCAGGTAAGTTCAAATTCAATGGCGGCATCGACAGAGCTAAAAAAATTATACCAAGAATATCAGGCGACAACTTCGCGGTGTTTGTTAGAAGTTTTTAGTCCTGGTGTAAAATGCAAAGCACAAGCAATTTTAGGATCTGGGGCCGGCGCTGATTTTCAAATATTTAATAAAGCTTGTCCTGCTTTTGCGACTGAGTATGCAATGGCTTTGCTTCGAATTTTAAGAGGCCATTTCGGTCCAATTAATCGCATTGAGGCCCAAGTGATTCCGGTTTGTGAAAACTTACTGACCGAAGTTCAGCAAGTGATTGATGCGGATCCGGTGACGGCGTGTCGTGAAATCAATTAATCCTAATACCCCGTATTAAGCTGACCGCAGGCTGCTAAAATCTCATCACCCTTTGTTGTTCGGATGGTTGTTGGGATTTTGTATTGATCTAAGATGGTTTTAAAATTTTTAACTTTTTCATCGTCTGGCCTTTTGTACTTAGAACCTGGGAATGGGTTGAATGGAATTAAATTGATAAATGCTTTTTTTCCTGACAAAAGCTTCCCGGTGGCATGCGCATCGGCTTCGGCATCATTAAAATTTTGCAATAATAAATACTCGTAGGTTACAAAACGTTTTTCATCTTCAGGAATGGCGTCGACAAATGGTAAAATCTGTTCTAACGGGAAACGTTTGTTAATTGGAATAAGTTCGTCTCTTTTTTCTGTAAACGGGGAATGTAAAGACAACGCGATATTTACATTTGGCATTTCGCTTTTCCAACGTTGTAAACCTGGAAGATACCCTGAAGTTGAGATGGTAATTTTATAGGGTGCTAAACTTAACCCATGCTGTGATAGAAAGATTTCAGCAGATGATTTTACAGCATCAAAGTTATGTAATGGTTCGCCTTGTCCCATGTAAACAATATTTAAAATGCGATCATCATCAGGCCGATTTAAAGTTAGCCATCTTTTTGCTTCTAAGAATTGTCCAATGATTTCTTCCGTTTTTAAGTGGCGACTGAAGCCTTGTTTGCCGGTAAAGCAAAATGCGCAATTCATGGCGCAACCGACTTGTGAGGATAAGCAAATAGTGTATTTATTTTGGAACGGAATCAGGACGGTTTCAACTTTCAAAGAATCTCTGAGCTTAAATAAAAACTTAACTGTTTTATCATTCGATTGATGAACCGTATCTATATTTGGTAATTCAAAAGTTAAATTTTCTTTTACATAGGTCTTTGCTTTTTGCGATAAATCTTGATGCGCTAATTCATGACGATTGTTTTTTTTGTAGTGCCAATTGTAAAGCAGACTTGCGCTTGATAAGGGAAGTTCATTTGCTTCGCAAAGGGTTTGCAATTCTTTAAATGAATATTGGTAAAAAGACGGTATCATGGTTTTGTTCCATGAAAATGAGCATAATTTAATGAAACAACTTTGCCATTTACGCTGGTAAATACATCTTCAAAATATTTATCAAATATCATGTCATTCGGACTGTAGATGCAATTAGCATGAATACTTTGTGAAAAAGTAGAATCATAGCCGATGACAGAAATGCCAACTTCAACATCTTGATCAATTAATTCTTGATGAGTCATTCCAAATAATGGACTGCTTTCATCAATGATATGCATCACGGACCATGTTAAAGCAAAAAACAAACTAGAGCTTCGAACTAAATTTAAATCAACTTGCCGACGAAGATGTTGACCTTCTGCAGTGATGGTGGATTTTAAAACAACCATGCGCACTTGTGCTTCGGCAATTTGATTAGCACGTAAATTCCCCATACGTAGCATAAGCGTGCGCTTACCTTCAAATGTATTTATGAGTATATTATTTGAAAATATAATACGCGCACTTGGTTTAGAAAACTTGGCAAAAATTAATCCAGTTAATAAAGCGGTAACAAAAACAGAAAGTAAAGATTCAATAATAACAACACTGTGGGCCCAATCCGAATTGGGTGAAAAAACTCCAAAGCCAACCGTCGAAAAAGTTTGAACGCTAAATACAAATGCATGCCAAAAAGAATTATCCGTTCCAGCAAGTGTTGCTGGAAAAATCCAATAAAAGAAAGCAAAGAAAATATTAAATAAGGTAAACAGGCAAACATAAATAAGAAAAAACTTTCTCCAGCTAAATATAAGCATGCTGTGATACAAATCTTGAGTCCATTTGGACTGAGTTCCTAGTTTCTTAATATTTCTAAATCTTTCTTCACTTGTCTGCATTCCAAATAGCCTTTCTGGTATTTTCGCTTGTGATTTGAAGTCTTAACTCATCTTTAACGTGTTTGAAGCCAATAGGGAAGTTCTTTTGCTGTTTGCAATTAAAGAGATTATCATTCCGTAATAAAGTTATTTTAAGTATCATTGTCCTAGTTGCAAGAACACGATTAACGCGCATTTTAAATTCTGATATTTCAAAAGGTATTACAAAGAATTCTCAGCAGCTTATTGAATTGCTAAAACAGCTTGATCCAAACTTGCTTAAGCGCTCATTAAACAATCAAAGCTGAAGTCGGTACTGTAAGCTAAAGTTAGAGCACGACCAAGGTAAGTGAACTAGACATTTGTCCGCAAACTTATGTCTAGAAAGCTTGTTAAGTTATTATGTTATTTCTAAAAAGTGACGAAGGGTAATTGTGGAAGAAGAGGGTTTGATATGGGTTTAGGTTATAATAAAAACAGCAAACATGAACAAAGCGAAAGTTTTTGGACATCCTATTCAGATTTGTTCTTAGGACTGTCATCAATTTTTTTGATGTTATACGTTGTTGCTAGTTTGCGAACTGGAACGAATGGAATGCAACATCAAGCTGAAAATCAAAAATTAAAAATTGAAGTGCAGGATTTAAAGAATCAATTAAAAACATATGAATCAGTAAAAGAAAATTATATGCAAACAAGTGCTCCTAAAAGTGAATTGGATGAATACAATGAACTTATGGATAAATTATCTTTGCTTCAGCAAGAATCAAAAGATGAAAAAGATAAATTAACAAATCAAGCCAAAGAAAATGAAAGTAAAGAAAAAGCATTAAACAAATATCAACAAATGGTTCGTAATGTTATTAATTCAAATAAGTTTTCTAAAGTTAAAATTAATAATCGTAATGAAATTATAACTGAGAAAGAAACGGTTATTGGTGAAAAAGACGTTGAAATTAAAGAACAAGATGGAAAGATTGCAAATTTAAATAAGGATATTAGTTCTAAACAGCATCAAATTGCTTTAAAAGAAAATCAAATTGCTCAGGCTAGCCAAAGTTTAGAGCAAAAAATGAAAGAACTTAAAAATGCTTATAAGCATCAAAAGTTAACTCAAAAAGTATATAATAATCGTCTGAAGAAAATGAAAGAAGTTGCATTGGCTCAAATTGATGATTTGAATCAGCAAAAAAGCGCTTCATTGGCTCAATTAAAAAATGCAAAACAAGAGCTGGGTCATTTAAGTGGTCAACTTAATCAAACACAAAGTAAGTTAGCAGAAAAAAGTAAAGAGTCTGAAAATTTACAAGGAAAGTTAGTTCAAACAGAAGCAGAATCAAAAGCTAAAATTCAAATGGCAAAGCAAGAGCTAGGTCAAGTGAGTGGGCAATTAAATCAAGTTAGCGGGCAATTGAATCAAGTCAGTGGCCAGTTAAATCAAGTCAGTGGACGATTAGCAGAGAAAAATAAAGAAGCTGCAAGCTTACAAGAAAAATTAGGACAAAGTACTGCGGAAACTCAGGCTAAAATTGCACAGCTAAAAGGTGAATTTGAAAGCGGTCGTGCTAAAGAACGCGAAGCGTTTGAATCGGCCCTTAGAAATCAAAAAAATCTAGGAGCTGCGGAAATTGCTCGACGTGAAGGTGAATTTAAAAAATCAGCAGATGCAAAAGAACGTAAGTTAGCTGGCGAATTAGCTGGTTTATCTAATCAACTCAAAGAAACTGAAGGTGAATTAACTAAAACACGCGCGGAATTAGCGGCTCGTCAA
This sequence comes from Pseudobdellovibrio sp., assembly GCA_049301055.1. Taxonomy (GTDB): domain Bacteria; phylum Bdellovibrionota; class Bdellovibrionia; order Bdellovibrionales; family Bdellovibrionaceae; genus Pseudobdellovibrio. Next base: position 126,805 of record JBAQKN010000027.1, read on the forward strand.
GGTGTCGCTATTGACATCAAAAAAGGATTTGATAAAGCAGGAATTAAAGCAGATATCGATATGAAAACGGGTGATGTTGTAATTGATTTTGGTCAAGCCTATTTTGATAACGATTCTTCGGCTTTAAAAAATGAAATGCGTAACGTTTTACAAAAAGCGATGCCCGTGTATTCGAAATCATTGTTTGGTAATAAACAAGTTTCATCAAATATTTCAGCTGTCGAGGTAATTGGTTTTGCTTCGCCAACATATCAAGGTCGATTTATTGACCCCAATTCAACCAAAAAAGCAGATAAAGAAGCTTTGAAGTATAATATGGATTTAAGTTATCGACGAGCCCGCTCAATATTTAATTATATTTTGGATGAAGCTGAAATTAAATTTCAATACCAACAGAATCTAATTCCACTTATGAAAGTATCTGGGCGAAGCTTTTTGGAATCCATGAAGGTGGACCGAAAAGTTGCGACAGCTGAAGAGTTTTGTAAATTAAATGATTGTAAGAAAACGCAAAGAGTTATCATCCGTTTTAATATGGACAAAAAGAACTAGGAGCCAAAGATGAACGAAATATTCCAAACACAAAGTTTAATAAGAAATTTTATTAAATATTTGCCATATGCTATTGCAATTGCGTTTGCCGGAGCCGCATTTTTCAGATGGGCTATTTATTATACGGTAAGAAGGCATGAATGGTTTGCACGTGAATTTGAAAAAAGAGCTCATAAGTTTTTAGATTCTGAAGTGGCTAAGAAAAGTCTAAACATATCATTTTATAACTTAACTAAAAAAGTTTTAGAAAAAACATATTATGAAGTGTTTGCAGTTCGTGATCGTAGTAATCACGGTGACAACCAAAAAGTTATGGGTATGAATGATCGTATATTTTTAATTAAACCAGGTTGTGCTTGGATGGTTAAAGATGTGTTGAAGCAATTAAGATATTTGAAGTGGTCTAAAGAGACTCCAAAACTTTTGCACATTACAAAATCAAGCTTGGATCAAAACCCTTGCTTTAATAAAGTTTTTGGTTTGTTTCCAATATCTGCACTTAATGATTTGATATCAATGTTACCTGGTTTATTTATTATTACAGGTATCTTAGGAACTTTCTTAGGTATTAAAGGTGGTCTAATATCTTTAGGTGGTATGGATATGTCTGATCTTGAAGGAACGAAAACTATTATGGATAGTTTCCTGCATGAAATTGGATATGCGATGTCTTCATCTATTGTGGGTATTGCTTTTTCATTAATGCTGCATTTGGTAAATGTTACTTTTTCTCCGGAACGTGTTTTTTCGTCTTTGTGTGACCGTTTTGAAAATACGATGGATTTATTATGGTACCGTTCAGACAACAATGACGTTGTAGAAACAAATCGATTTGATGAAAATCGTGACCCTGTTGAAGCTTTAGCAGAAGAAGCATTAAATTTAGAAATATCAAAATCAGAAAAAATGATGACCCTTAAAGCGTCATAAGCAGTAACAATTAACTTTTATAAAGTGAGTTATGTCGGATAGCAAGATAGTTACGAACATGATAATTGAAATTATCAAAGATAGTGAAACACTGACTTATGAAATAAATAAGCCAATGTTAACTATTGGTCGTTGGCATACTTGTGATATTCCTATTAATGACATCAATATTTCCAGAGAGCATTTGCGACTAATCGTAAATGCTAATAATTATCAAATTCAAGATTTGAAATCATCGAACGGAACCATGTTAAATGGAAATCCAATTTCAAATAAACAAATGTATATAGTTACACCTAAAGATGTTATTACTTTTGGAAATTGTTTTGTGCAAGTTCGAATTAAAAAAGCTACCTCAAATGCTGATGTTACAGATGTCCAATCTAGTAAAATATCTGAAATGGATCCTGTTGTAGATGCGAATAAAACAAAAATAGAAAAAGAAAAAACATTGCCATTAAAAGTCGAAGCACCTGCTTTTCCTGAAGAAAAATCTATACATGCTCCACTGGTTGCTAAAGTGCGTACAGATGAGCCAGTAGCAATTGAAGATAAAATAATTAATCCAATTATCGAAAGTGATTACGATAGTGATTCAAAAATACTTTCGAATGAAGAAAAAAATATTATTGCAAATCAAAGTGTTCTTGCCGATCTGAAAAATTTGAATCCAGATAGCATTTTAGAGTCTGTTGAGAAAGTTAAATATACAAAAGATGCTGCTTTTAACTTTAAGAATGTTGGCTTGGATATGCCAAAATACAAAAACACAAATGAGCATGCTCAGGAAATCATTCGTGATGCCGAATTTTTAAAGCATTCAATCATTAAAAAAGGTGAAGCTAGTGCGGCTCAGTTAATTGATAATGCTAAAATTAAAGCGCGTCAGGAATCTGAGAAAATACACCAAGAATGCAAAACTTTAGTGGATCAGTTGTTGCTTTCAACAAAGTCAAGTTTGGAACGATCAAGAGTTGAAGCTGAAAAAGTTATGAGTGATAAGCGTCTTATGTTATCTGAAGAAATTCAGTTAAAATGGGATGAGCATGATGAATTGATGTACAAAGAAAAACTTGGTCATATTGAGAAAATTGAAAAAGAGCATCGTTTAAAGCTTGAGCTAAGTCTTGAGAAAATGAAAACAGACATGTTTGTTGAACGTGATCAGTTGGTATCCATTGCAGACAATGAAATTCTTAATAAAAAAAGAAAGTTTCAGCTTGAGACAAGTCAAGAGCGTGAAATTCATTATGCAAAGTTAAAAGAAATCAATGCGGCTATTGATAATTTAAAAGAAGAAAAAGCTAGTCTAATTGAATCTATAAATAAAATTAAGATCGAATTTGATAAAGCTGAACTAGATTTTATTACAGCAACAAATAACTTGCGCCAAATTTCTGATAAATCGCAAGAGGCCCAAACTGAATTAGATAAAAAAATTACTGAATACAACGAGCTAGAAATAAAATCAAGAGACGTAATTGAATTACGCAATACCATGACTCAGCAAGAGGCTTCTTTAAGGTCGAATATTGAAGATTTAAGTCGCAAATATTCTGTGATTGCAAAAAAATCTGAAGATGAAGAAGCGCGTTTAAATACTTTAACAGAGCAACTTGAAACTAATAAAAAAGTTGGCAAAGCGCAAATTGAAGAGGAATTTAAAAAAATACGTGATACCGAAGATCGCAAGTATCAAGATTTTAAAGCAATAGAATTAAAGTCTTTACAAAAAATAAAAGACGATCACGTTGAATCAATTAAAAAATACAGCATCGAGCTTTCTGAAGAAATAGCTTCAAAATTAGAGCTATTAGCAAAGAAAAACCAAAATCAAGCTTTTGATTACACAAAATCTGTTGAACTGGTCCATTCTGTGATTCAAGTTAAATCATCGGATTCAGCTAGTATCGATGCAAAGCATGTTGAACAGTTGGCAAGTTGGAAAAAACGACAGTCTGTAGAAAAATTTAAATTACTAGCGACTGGTTTTGCAGCTTGTTTTGTTGTCTTTTTGGGTTTTAATGTTATCTACAAAGCTTTGCGTGTGGACCCTTTCGAAGCAGAACGAAAAAAAATGGCACTTGATCGTAAACAGAGCGAAGAAGAAAACCGATTTATTCCTATCAAAAGTGAAGTATGGCATTCAAATTACACAGAGTTAACTTTGAATACAGATCAGTTTGTTGAAGCTTATTTGAATGATCAAAATCAGGAACGATGGGTTACTTATATCACTAAATACTTTCTAAATCAGTGGAAAGTAAGTGAAGAAAAAGTGATTGCTGTGGTTTCTTCATCAAAAGCATTTGTTCAAAGTATTGAAGAGCAGCGTCCAGATCTTAAGAAATCAAAAATTAAAATTGAACTTGCAAAAATGAAGCAAGACGAAACGGAACTCATAGAGAAGAATGCAGCTTTATTTGGATCACAGGTTCGTTATGAAGCTTACAAAAAGAAAGAACAAGAGTTTTTCCAAGTGTTAACAAAATCACGATCACCAGCTGGTAAATAACTAGGAATAATATGTTTAAAGAAAAAATAGAATCTGCTGAAAAAATTCTTCAAGATAATATTGATGTGGAAGCTTTAAATAAAAAAACGAAAGAACTGGCAGATACAGCCACTGATTTTATTCGAAAATATCCTGTTCAATCCGTGCTTGGAGCCGCAGCAATCGGTTTTATCATTGGTTCTTTTTTAAAGAAAAAATAATAATATGTTAAAAATAATTTCGTTAGTTCTACAGTTAATTTTACTTAAAAAAAGTTTTACTAAGCAAACTTTAATCACGCAGCATCTTGATAGTGCCGTATGTAAAGCAAAAATGTATTTTCTTGTTAGTCTTTGTGGATTTATATCATTATTATTTCTAATTATTTCATGTGTTGTCGCCATCATTAGTGTTGGGTTGCAATTAGACCAGCGCGGATCTATTTCGTTTACGGGTTTGATGTTTTCTGCTAGTATTTTTTGCTTAATCGGTGTTTTGGCTTTTGTGTTAAGTTTGGTAATTCTTTTTTATCAAAAATATAAAATTGCCATAATGGAAAAAGAAAAGCAGAAAAAAGCAGAAGCGGGGTCATTAATGCCCATGGTTGAAGATTTTATAAAACAAATTTTTAGCAACTTATCTAAAGAATCAGAAGATAATAAGCCCAAATAAAGCCAGTCAAATATAAAGTAGGTATATGAAATAAATATTCATATTCTTATTGATGAAATATGATCTAAATCATATTCGAATTCTAATAAAAATCATATCCTCATAGTCTCTTTTTGTTTTTTAAACCCTACTTAAGGATATCTATGAAGGCTTATGAGTCTCCTAATTTTTTAGAAGTCGATTCACTTTTTACTGAAGATGAACTTATGATTCGGGATACCGTACGTCAGTTTGTATCTAAAGAAATCATTCCTATTATTGCAGAACACTATGAAAAAGGCACGTTTCCAAAAGATCTTATTACGCAAATGGGCGCATTAGGAATGTACGGATCTACAATTTCTGGTTACGGATGCGCGGGTGTTAATTCAACTTCCTATGGCTTAATTATGCAAGAATTAGAGCGTGGCGATAGTGGATTGCGCAGTTTTGTTTCTGTGCAAGGAGCTTTATGCATGTACCCTATTTATGCCTTTGGTACCGAAGCTCACCGGGAAAAATATTTACCTAAAATGGCAGAAGGAAAGTTAATTGGATGTTTTGGTTTGACCGAAGCTGATTATGGATCCAATCCAGGCGGTATGGTAACCAGAGCTATCAAAGATGGTGATCACTATGTTCTTAACGGATCAAAAATGTGGATTACGAATGGTGGTTTTGCAGATTTAGCAATTGTATGGGCTAAAGATGAAGCCGGAGATATCCGTGGATTTATTGTTGATCGTGATTTAGCCGGTTTTAAAGTGGTAGATATAAAGAAAAAGTTTTCGCTGCGAGCCTCTGTCACATCTGAATTAATTTTCGAAAATTGCCGAGTTCCAGCATCTCAGATGTTGCAAGTTAAGGGTCTTAAGGGGCCATTTTCATGTTTAAATAATGCACGCTTTGGAATTTCATGGGGGGTCTTAGGTGCTGCAATGGCTTGTTATCATGAGGCCTTGGATTATGCGCAAACTCGAATTCAATTCGATAAACCTATTGCAAGTTTTCAGTTAGTTCAAGCAAAGCTAGCAAATATTGTAACTGAAATTTCGAAGGCTCAGCTTTTGGCAGTTCAAGTTGGAAGATTAAAGGATCAAGACAAAGCAAAACCACATCAGATATCAATGGCAAAAATGAACAATGTTGCAATGGCATTAAATACAGCGCGGGTTTGTCGCGATATTCTAGGTGCAAGCGGAATCACCTATGAATATCAATGTGGGCGACACATGTTAAATTTAGAAAGTGTTAATACGTATGAAGGAACAGAAGATATTCATCGTTTAATTATTGGACAAAACATAACGGGCATCTCTGCTTTTTATTAAAATAGAATTAAGGTATTTAAAATGAAATCTTTAGAATTACTTATGCCCGCGGGTTCCGTAACTAAAATGCAATTAGCATTAGACTACGGAGCTGATGCCGTTTACTTGGGTCCACCCCTATATAGTTTGCGCGCCAGAGAAAATCATTTTGATGCGGAAGAGTTGCAAAAATCGATTAGTGCTGTGCATGCGCAAAATAAAAAAGTTTATATGACGCTAAACATATTTTCTAGAAATAGAAAATTAAAACCTTTTTCAGAAGATGTAAAAGAATTCGCTAAAATGAAGCCAGACGCATTTATCATGAGCGATCCAGGATTAGCTTCCATCGCAAAAGAGTTATGTCCTGAAATTCCAATTCACCTATCGGTTCAGGCAAACTGTATGAATTGGCAATCGGTATTGTTTTGGAAAAAATCATTAGATATTGAACGTGTTATCTTAAGTCGTGAACTTTCAATCACTGAAATTCAAGAAATTAAGCAACGCGTTCCAGATATGCAATTAGAGGCCTTTGTTCATGGATCGATTTGTATAGCTTATTCAGGGCGCTGTTTGCTGTCTTCGTATATGGATAAGCGGGATGCCAATCAGGGTGTGTGCGACAACTCATGCAGAGAAAAATTTAATTTATCAAGCCAAGATTATTTTATCGAAGATCAAGAAAATAACCCTGGTAAGCTTTATCAAATAGATGAAGACCAGCATGGAACTTACATCATGAATGCCAAAGATCTGTGTATGATTGATCATTTAGAAAAGTTAGCCAATGCGGGTGTGGTATCCTTTAAGGTCGAAGGACGTACAAAATCTGAATTTTACGCCGCAATGATTGCACGATCTTACCGTGGTGCTTTAGATAATTTAATACAAAAAAAACCAGTCGATCCGTATTGGCAAAATGAATTAAATAAATTGTCGAATCGTGGGTATCACACAGGTTTTATGTTAGAAGATCCTAATCATAGTGGTCAAAATTATGAAGCTAGCACCATTTATAATGATAAATTTAAATTTTTAGGTTTAGTAAAAAAAGCGATTAATCCGTCAACAATTTTAGTTGCTGTTAAAAATAAAATTGAATTAAACCAAATGATCGATGTGATCAGTCCTCATGCTAAAAGTTTTAAAGCTAAAATATTAAAAATCACGTCAGAAAGTGGTGATGATAAAGCAGCTGTTCATTCAGGTAGCGGTGTTTTTGAAGTCAACGTTAGTTGCGATCAGCCTATTCCAGAACAGGCTTTATTGATTACTCATGAAGACTGAACAGAAAATTAAAACATATAGGCTGCAATTAAATAGCATCGATCAAGAGCTATTTTTGCTCTGTAAGAAAAGAATTTTAATTGCAAAAAAAATAGTAAAGTTAAAACAAGAAAATAATATAGAAATATGCGATCTTGCCAGAGAAAATAAAATAGAAAATATTTTCTATAAAAAAGTTATGAAGTTGACAAGCAAAAAACGGGTTAAGGCTTTTATAAAATCTTTATTCGAACTAAATCCGTATTATCCAATTAAAAACAAATCGTAAGGAACTAAATGCAAAACTATCCGGATTATGTAAAAAGTTTACCAGAAGGTCACCCCGTTCAAGTTTATTTTGAAGAAAGTATGCTTTTAAAAAGTATTTTAAATGAAATAGATGGAACAGATTATAATACAGAATTTCAAAAATTTTATAATTTATTTAATCAGCTAGGAACCGTTGAAAAAAGATTTTCTAGAAAAGAAAATCAATTGTTTCCCTATTTAGAAAAAAATGGTTGGCATGGACCAAGTCAAGGTATGTGGGCCTTTCATGATCAAATAAGAGTCTTAATTAAATCTGCCCACGAGAAAGTGGAAGCTAGAAACTTTTTAGATTTACGACAAGACTTGCATACGATCACCGTCGAATTAATGCGATTAATGCATATTGAAGAGACCAGATTATTTCCAAACGCATTAGCACTTTTGTCAGCAGACGAATGGAAAGAAATGCACACGGGTGATGAGGAAATCGGGTGGATGCTAGCGCAAAAACCAGTTAATTATTCAAATCAAACCGCTGCAAAAAGCAATAAGGATGTCATTGCGACCAATAGCAATCAGATCATTTTAGAAGAAGGGCATATGACGCCCGAACAAGTGAACTTATTATTAAAATTTATGCCAGTGGATTTAACCTATGTGGACGAAAATGACCGAGTCATTTTTTACAATCGCGGCGAAAATCGAGTCTTTCCAAGAAGCGCAGGTATCATCGGTCGCGAAGTTCGATTTTGTCACCCTCCGAAAAGCGTAGACACTGTGTTAAGAATTCTTGAGGAATTTAAAAAAGGCACCAAAAATGAAGCTGAATTTTGGATTCAATTTAAATTAAAAGTAATTCATATCCGCTATTTCGCTATTCGCGATAAACAAAACGTTTACAAAGGTGTTATTGAAATGTCACAGGACATTACTGATATACAAAAATTAGTTGGCGAACAACGGCTGTTAAGTTGGGATCAGCAATCGGGGATGTAAGGGCTTCAATAACTACTGACATTTAAGATTTGCCTGACGTCCCGTAGTCTCGCAGGTGTCTTTTTGCGCGGTAGCATTAGCGTCTATAGAAAAATTAACGAATGGATTGATGGTGTTTAATGATAAAGGCAATTCATTAAAAAATATCACTTCAAAATCATTCCGTTCAAGAAGAACGTTATTAAGTAGTTCTGTTTTTGTTTCGTTCTTATCGATTCTAAAAATAGCTCCTGAGATGAAATCAACTGTAGCAATATTCTTGATATCCATGGGATCTAATAAAAATATAAATTTGTCGCTGGTATGTTTTAGTTTTTCATTTACATAAGTATCCGTAGTGCTTTTATCCAACGATAACTTAAGTATAATCTGAAAATTGTGTGGAGCTGTGAAGACAATATGTGATGCGAAAATTTCATTTTCTCCAAAAAGTATCATATTGTGCTTAGGGTGGCTGCGTAGGCTTGGTGTTGGCATCACGGCAAATGCATTGTTAGCGTTAAGCAGTAAGAATAATAGAGCGAAAATTCGAGATATTTTGATGAGTGTATTCATTTATCAATTCCTTTTTTTAGATTAAATAGAATATTCCATTAATTTATTCAGTTGAAAAATGCATATTTATGATATATCTATCAAAAATAATGAGTTTACTAAGTATTAATCTTCAAGCATTTGTAGCAGTTTACGAGAAATCTTCGGTCAGCGCAGCTGCGGATAAGCTGGGTGTTGGCCAAACGGCGATTACTCAAAGAATCAAATCTCTTGAGCGTGAATTAGGAATCACTTTGTTTACACGAAGTAGAAAAGGTATGGCTTTGACGATAGAAGGGCAATCCTTACTAAAATATTGTCTTCGCTCTAGTGAATTAGAAGGCGAAACTTTTGCTGAGCTTAATAAAGGCGGTATTGAAAATGATATCGAGTTAACAATTGCTGGGCCTACCAGTTTTATCTCGGGTCGGGCTGTTCATCAATGTGCAGAAATTTATAAAAAATGGCCCAAGCTAAATATTCGTTTTATGATTAATGATCAAGAAAATAGAATCGATTTAATAAAACAGGGCTTAGCAGACATCGTTGTTTTATATCCTCATCAAGTGCCACTAGAGCTTGATAGCAAAATGATTAAACCGGACGAGTATATTTTAGTGGGTCACCCTAGCTGGAAAGATCGTGATTTAAAAGATATTTTAGAAAAAGAAAGGATTTTTGCTTTTCATCCTGAGGATCAAACAAGTTTAAATTATCTTAAATCTTTTGATTTATTAAAATTTTTAAAAAGACCACGTTTATTCGTAAATGAAAATTTAGCGTTATCTTCGCTGCTTTGTTATGGAGTTGGTTTTGGAATTTTATCAAAAGAAATTGCAAAGCCATTTCTTGAAGATCAAAGCTTGATTAAGCTTAATCAAGGAAGAACAATTAAAGATCCTTTAGCACTGGCGTGGTATCCAAGAGTTGAAATGCCTATTTATTTAAAGGAAATAGTTCGTTCAATTAAGTAGGTAAATTAGAGAATAACTATAATAGAGGTGCAATCCTTCATCCGAAACAAAATATTAAAATAAGCCATCACAATTAAGACCGCTAATACTTGATGGATCACGGCAAGCGGTAACGGTACAGTAAGAACAATATTTAATATTCCTAAAATTATTTGTACAGCTGTAATACCGACAAAATGTATAAATGGACCGCGTAGTGCGTGATGCGATTTTGATCGTAATATGGAAATAGCTGTGCTGATGATCATGGTGAATAAAAATAGACCAAGCCAACGGTGGGTCCATTGAACCAGGGCTGGGCTTTCGAAAGCATTTATCCACGTGGGTGTAAAAAAGGATTCAGAAACTGGGAAGAAGTGTCCGCCCATTAGCGGATATGTGTTAAAAATAAATCCAGCTTTCCATCCACTGGTTAAACAGCCATAAAAAACTTGTAGGCAAACGCTGATTCCAAGTACAACAATAAGAGCGCGCTGTGTGCGATTTAATCGAACAGGCAAAGGCTTTCGTAGTTTTGTTATCGGATAGTAAGCTGTTAAAAGTAAAATCAAGGCTAAGAAAAAATGCATCGCTAGGAAGTACGGACTGACATGCGGGTTTGTATTTAATCCACTTTTTACCATAAGCCAACCAACTAAACCTTGAATGGCCACTAGGCCGGTAAGAGTTAATACTAAGTTTAGGCTTACAATTTTTTTTCGATATAATATAAATCCAGGAATCAAAGCAAATAAAAATATCACACGGCCTATTAAGCGATGTAAATATTCGGTAACAAATATTTTTTTATAGTCTTCGACTCTGAAATTAAAATTAACCTGCTTGAATTCCGGCGATTCTTGATAAAGATTAAACTGTTTTTGCCAATCGGATTCAGTTAATGGAGGCAGGGCTCCGATGACAGGATTCCATTCAACAATCGAAAGACCTGACTTTGTTAAGCGGGTGATTCCACCGACAGAAATCATAATTATTACAAGTATTATAAAACTAAGCAGCCAGGCCACTTTCCATTTAGAATTATTATTCATAACTTTCCATCATTTTATTAAATTCATTTTCAGAGGGGCGAAGTTCTGTTTCATTTAACGAACTCAGTGGTTTATCATGGATTTTCAAAGTTTCGAGTAAGGTTTTTTGGTCGGTATTATTATAAAAAATTCCGGTTAGGACTTCGCCTTTTTTATAAGCCTGCTTAATAGCAATAGTCGCAGCCATTGGATCATTAAAAATATCAGATGGTTTTAAAGGAACTTCATGGGCTTTTAAGTAGGTGTATGATTTTGTTGATGTGTCATGATTATTAAAAGTGACGCACGGTGAAAGGGCATCAATAAATGCTGTGCCTGGATACTGAAGTGCTGCTTGTAAAATTTCAACCATTTGTTTGGCATCACCCACAAATCCGCGAGCTACAAATCCACACCCTAGTTCTAGGCTTAATGTACAAAGGTCAATATTATCAAATAAAGTCAGTTCGCCATTTTTTGCGGGCGAAGATTTGTCTGCTGTTGAAGAAAATTGTCCTTTGGTTAATCCATAAACACCATTATTTGCAACGATATAAACCATGGGAACATTTCGTCGTATTAAATGAATAAACCCAGCTAGTCCAATGCTTGCAGTGTCGCCGTCGCCACTTAGTCCTATGACTTTCATATTTGGGTTTGCAATTTTGGCTGCGGTTGCAACGGGTGCCATGCGTCCATGCATCGAATTAAAGGCAAATGATTTTGACATAAAATACGCTGGAAGTTTTGATGAACATCCAATGCCAGATATTTTTAATACATTTAATGGATCTAAGTTTAATCCAAAACAAGCATTTACAATTTGGTTCGAAAGCAAATCATGCCCACAACCAGTACACAGAGTCGATGGTTGGCCTTTGTAATCTTCTTTACTAAATTGTTGTGTGGTCATTGGAATCCTCTTGAATTGCTTTTACTAAAATGGATGCAGACAGGGGCTGGCCATCATAATTACGAATTGATTTAAGATGAGTTGCTAATTCGGTAAATTCAATACTTAGCAGTGCTTTCATTTGAGCTGTTTGGTTTTGATCAATCACATAAATAGTTTTATGAGTTTCTAAAAACTTTTTAATATCATTATTAAATGGCAAAGCGCGTACGCGGCAGGTATCAAATGATATATTTTTTAAAAGATATTGGGCCTCTGAAACAACTTCATCCAGTGGACCAAAATATATAATTCCAACGGAATTTTTGCTAGTTGATATAATTGGTTTCGGAACTAACGTTCGAGCGGTTTCCCACTTGCGATCCAAACGGTCAAGCACTTGGCGATAAGCTTGCGGGTTTTCTGTGTAATTTGCTTTTAAATCATGACCCGAACCCCTGGTAAAATAAGCCGCTTTTTCATGATGCGTTCCAGGTAAAGTTCTGGCTGGAATACCGTCTTTGTTTAAATCATTATAGCGTTCAAATACAGCTCCGGCATCAAGTTGTTGTTTAGAAATAATTTGTCCGCGTTGGTAATTAGATGTTGGATAGTTCCATTTCTCTTCGGCCCAAATGTTCATTCCTAAATCAAGATCAGAAAGTACAATGACTAAAGTTTGCAAAGTTTCAGCAAGATCGAAACATGTCTGTGCAAACTCAAAAGATTCTTTTAAATTTCCTGGTATAAGGCAAACATGTCTAGAATCACCATGCGATAAAAAATGCGCAAATAATAAATCACCCTGAGCCGTTCTAGTTGGTAAACCCGTTGATGGGCCGACTCGCTGTACGTCCCAAATTACTGCGGGAATTTCTGCATAAAAAGCATAGCCACTGGCTTCCGCCATTAAGCTTAAACCTGGTCCCGATGTCGCAGTAAGCGCACGAGCACCAGACCAGCCGGCTCCAAGTACCATACAAATAGCGCTAAGTTCATCTTCGGCCTGAATAATGACAGGCTTAGAATCAGAGTCTTGTGAATTTGGAATGACTAAGTTTTTAAAACTTTCAACAACAGAAGTGCTTGGTGTGATAGGGTACCAACTTACAAAATGGCAGCCACCGTAAACCAATCCCATTCCAGCCGCAGTGTTGCCATCCATTAAAACTCGTTTTTTGGATGTCGTAATTGTTTTGCATTGGAAAGGGCTAATAAACGCGGAATAATTTTCGCGGTAATAGTTTGCCCCGGCAGAGATGGCTTTAATATTTAATTCGACAGCATTTAAGTTTTTTTCAAAATGATCTTGTACCGCTTGTTGTAAAATTTCTGATTCAATTTTTAAGAGTTCAGATAAAAAACCAACATAAACCATACTTAAAGTAAATTTTCTGTATTTAATAGGAATGTTTAGATCTTGAATTAATTTTTTGTACGGTATTGCAAATGTAGTCAAATGACTTAAATCTAATCCATCCATCAACATATCCTGGTCATATATAAACAAGGCACCACTAGCTAACAATGCAATATCTTGAGACAATGTTTTAGGATTTAGATTAATTAAGATATCTGATTTCGGATGATGTCCGGTAAAACCATTTTGATTCACGCGAATTCGAAACCAGGTTGGCATTCCCTGAATATTGGAGGGAAAAAAGTTTTTTGCTCCCACGGGTAAGCCCATTCGAAAAAATGATTTTAATAATATGGTGTTTGCTGTTTGGCTACCGCTTCCATTGATTGTGGCAATATTAATTACAAAATCATTTATCAACTGTGACATAATATTTAATCCTGACGTGTGAAGTTAAAATAAATTTTAAAAAGTTGTTCGGGTAAAAATTTTGGATCTGATAAAATTTGATAATTATTTGTACTAAAAATTTGCGGAAAATAAAATTTAGCTTCGCTATCAATGGCTAAGGCTTGCACGTGGACTCCGGCTTGTTGAGCTTCAATCATGGCATGCCGCATATCTTCTATGCCGTAACGGCCTTCATACTGATCAAGATCTGTGGGTTTTCCGTCAGTTAAAAGAATAAGTAATTTCTTTTTTCCAGAAGTCTTTTCTAACTCCGAAATCGTATGTCGTAAAGCTGGTCCTAGTCGTGTATAACCACGCGGCGTAAGATGGTTTGCTTGATTAAAAAAGTGGGACCACGGAGAAGTGAAGTTTTTAATTTTTTGTAAGTAGCAATGATGACGAGTTTCGCTCCAAGTTGTGCTAATAGAAATGGGTTCATTTAGCTCTTGAAGCAGTAATCCGCATAGCCCAATGGATTCTAATTGCACATCGAGTACTTTTTTATTTTGCACCCATGATTCAGAAGAAAGACTTAAATCCATTAAGATGCTGACATGGAAATCGCGCTGGCTTCTGAAGTTTTTTATAAAAATTTTATTATCACCTTGGCCACTGGCTTTTACATCTGCGCAATAGCGAGTATAAGCATCAAGATTCCATTCGGGACCATCTAGCTGGCGGTCTTTCCAATTTCTTTGATTCACTAATGACCAAATTTTATTTTTCCAAAGTTCGACGTCAGCAGAATAGGTATTATTTAATTTTAGTAAAAAATCATCAGACACTTCTTGCTTTTCGCTGCTTTCAGAAAAATTTTCATCCAACAAATAAAGGCGACAGTGATCAGGAGCCAGTTCATTTTTTTTATAATTCCATTCAGGCGTTTTAATGTAATGATTATATCTTGCGGCAGGCTCTTTGATTAAGCTTGAACCAAATAATTCCGAAAAATGGCCTTTGTAAACAGACCCGGCACCACCGCCTTCGCGGGTAACATGTCTTAAATTTAATTCTGAAAGTGCTTGCTGATGATCTTCGATTTCATCTGTTGAATCGCTAACGCGCGATCCTCCGTTATATTCATCTGCGGCCTCTAGTTTTTCAAAAGAATGAAAGACAGGGCTTTGCTCTTTTTTTTTCTTTTCTAATGAAACTTCTTCGATGGCCTCGGTTGATGAATTTCCTTCGACTTGCGTTCCTTCATTCGTTTTTTTCTTGTCAGAATTATTAACTGATTCGCTACTTTCTTGTTTTGCATTTGAGCATTCCAGTAACTCAACCCATAGGGCTAAGGCTTGTTCTGGAAAACATTGCCATCTAGAAAATGGTTCTGGGTTATTTAGTTCAATCAACTTAGGGTAAGAAGCTTCTTCATTTTTTGATTTGCTATGAATTTTAGATAAATTATTTTCGAGCAGTAAATTGAATTTTTGAAACATTGGAAATAATGCTGTTAATTCGAATCTAATTTGGTCCTGATGATTGTAGATCTCGAGTGTTCTTTCCGCATAGGAAAGATTTTTTTTAGTATAGGTGATTTTTTTACTAAATATAATTCCAGCGACCAACACTTTATGAATAAGAATTTGGCGATTTAGATCCGCATTTGAGAAATACGAAACACATTCTGGTAATAAAATGCAGTCATAACTGGCTCTTCCCATGCCTTTTCCTGCAAATAGGGGAATTGAATCATCTTTTAAAATAAAGGCCAGTAAAGTTTTAAGCGCTATTATTTCATCTTCTGTTCGAACCAGATAGGCGCTTTCTTTGATTTTATTTTTTTGAATGTTTCTTTCAGAAAATTTTTGAAATATCCATTCCATTATGTCCATAGCGAAACCTCAGAAGTGAAGAAATGCTAAATCTTTTAAAGCTGAAACTATTTTAGGATCATCACTTAGACTTTCAATAGCTCCATAAATTAGGGCCTGTCGTGGGTGCATACCGGCTTGAATTAATTCCGAGCTATAAACTAACAAACGTGTCGATATTGTTTCACGTAGTCCAAGTTGAGGCTGCTTACGAATCCCATCCGCAAAAGCAACTAAAGTTTTCGCAGTTGCCTTCGGGATGCCTGTTAACGTTGTTAAAATTTCAATTTCTGCTTCTGGTGTTGGATATGTTAACGACAAACTAACAAAACGTTGTCGTGTCGATGGTTTCATTTCTTTAAAGCCACGCTGATATCCTGGATTAAAGCTGGCGACACACATAAAGTTATTAGGTGCTTTCAGATTTTCATTAATTCGATCAATATAGATTTCTCTGCGATGATCCGTTAATGAATGTAAAATCACAATGACATCTTCACGCGCTTCAGCAACTTCATCTAAATATAAAATAGCTCCTTCGCGTACGGCTCGAACGACGGGGCCATCTTGCCATAGCGTTTCCATATTTTTAATTAAGAAGCGTCCAACAAGATCAGATGCCGAAGTATCTTCATTGCAAGAAACTTTAATCAAAGGACGATTTAGTCGTTCAGCCATTGCCGCAACAAATTGTGATTTTCCACAACCTGTTGGGCCTTTGATCATTAAAGGTAGCTTTTTTTCGAAGCAGAGTTTGAAAACCTCTGCTTCGTTGCCAACATCAAGATAATAATTTTGTGACATAAATCCTTAACTTAGAATTAAATCTAAATATCGCTTGGTTTACCGTATCGAATAAAATTCCATACAAAGGCAATAATTCCAGCTGTGAATAAAGTTGCTGCTAAAATTAATCCTAGGAAGTGAACTTCGATTTCTTTTTGAACGCCTAAGAAGTCTAAGCCTAATTTTCTTTCTAAATAGACTTGTGCAATTCCTGCAATTCCAAATGCAACAGTCATACAAATCATTCCGACGTTACTGACCCAAAACGCGAAAGCATTCATGGCTGTATCTTGTAATTTTCGACCTGTCATAATAGGCATTGTGTACGTAATAATTGCTAAAATTAGCATTGCATAAGCGCCCCAAAAAGCCATATGTCCATGCATTGCTGTGACTAAAGTTCCATGCGTGTAAATATTTACTTGCGGAATGGTATGAGCAAAACCTAATAATCCGGCTCCAACAAATGACATCACAGAGCAGCCAATGGTCCAATTTAAAGCTGTTTTATTATCTGGAGTTCGTCCACCTTTTTTAGCCATCGCAATGGCGTAAATAGCCATACCTAAGAATGCAACGGGTTCTAATGCACTAAATACTCCACCTATAATTAACCAATATCTAGGAGTTCCAATAAAATAATAATGATGCCCGGTTCCTAAAATTCCTGAAAGGAATGTAAACCCAACAATGATATAAAGCCATTTTTCAATAACTTCACGATCAACTCCTGTTTGTTTGATAAGTAAAAATGAAAGAATTGCTCCCATAATTAATTCCCAAACACCTTCCACCCAAAGATGCACAACCCACCATCTCCAGTAGGAATCCATCGATTGGTTATCTGTTGGAATCATTCCAGGAAGATAAAGTAAGGCTGTCATTAATAATCCAAAAAATAATACCATACTTGTTGTGGTATAGCGTTTACCTTTCCAAATTGTTCCGCCAATTAAATAAATAAATAATAAAACATCAACAACGACTAAATAATCTAAGGGTCTTGGGATTTCTAAAAACTTGCGACCTTCCCACCAGTTAAAATGAAAACCAATAATGGCAGTTACTCCTACCACTAATAAGGCAATCAATTGAACATAAGCTAATTTAACTGAAATTAATTCGCGTTCAGCTTCTTCAGGAATAATGTAATATGCGGCTCCCATAAATCCAGTTAATAGCCACATCACTAATAAATTAGTATGAGTCGCACGAGCTGTATTAAATGGAATTGCGCTATGCAATCCATCGAAACCCATGTGAGCAAAACCCATAATAAATCCGTAAATTATTTGTAAAGAGAATAGCAACATACATGCTGCAAAAAACCAATAAGCTACTTTTTGTGATTTGTATTTCATTATTTTGTCTCCTTCAACTGAGATAAGAATGCAGTCAATTCAGTGATGTCTTCTTCTGTTAAAGGAAGTTTTGGCATTTTAGAATCCACTTTTAAAGACACAGGATCATGAAGCCACTTATTAATGTAACTGGCATCGCGACGTGATCCGACTCCATCAAGAGTTGGTCCTACACTTCCGCCTTGACCTTGAAGTGAATGACAGGCCACGCACATCTGATTAAATATTTTGGGGCGATTACTTGTTTCAAGAATAATATCATTTGAATTTCGCACGCCCGAAGGATTCGGCGAAGCGGAGGGAAGTAAATCTGGTTTAGCTGGAAAACCATTTAAATCCATTTCTCCGATCCATTTAAAAAATGCAGTTAAATCTTTAATTTCTTGATCCGTAAAATTATATTTTACCATTTTGCGCTGACCTGGATACATAGATTCTGGATCGCGTAACATGGCAGCAATAAAAGTTTCACCACGTCGTTCATAGACCTTGGTTAGTTCAGGTGCGTAATAGCCACCTTCACCCATGATGGTGTGGCACCCTGCGCAGTTATTCGATTCAAATAAATGCTTTCCACGAATACCTTCAGCTGTTAAGTTTTCAGCATGCGTTTGCGTAGGTATTCTTTTTAACGTATCGATCGTCAGTAGTACGAATGCAGTGGCACATAAAGCTGTTCCTACTAGAAAAAACGCCTTAGCCTGAGACTTTGAAAACACTATTTACCTCCAATAATGAAATCAGAGTGTATATGCTAATCATAAGTCTAGAATATGATCTGTATCATATGTAAAGTTATATAATATTAATATTATTCCTATACTTTACCGAAGAAATATTAAACAAAAACAGCAAAGGGATTCAACTTGAATGCTTCATTTAAAGTCAAAATTAGTTTATTGTTAGCAGTTCCACTGTGCTCTTTTATAATTCTTTCGGTATTTCTAATGAAGCAAATTTTAGATAAAAAAAATATTGCTGTTGCAACATCTTCGCATGCTGGCTTTTTCTTAGCGGCTTCCGATTTGATTGCAGAAGCACAAACAGAGCGTGGCAAGACCTCTATGTTTATTGCTGGTAAAATGGAAAAATCAAATTTAGACCAACAAAGAAAAAAAGTAGACCTGGCACTGGAACAATTTCGCAAAGAAATTCCGGCGATTTCTTTTAATAAGAGCAGTTTAGATGTAATTCAAAATATTTTTTTAGAACTTGAAAGTACTAGAAAGTCGGCTGATGAAAAAAGTGATTCAAAAGCAATAGCGAGCAACTATTCTAACATAATTAAAAACATAGTTCAGCTTGAAGTGGCAATCTCAAGAATGCGATCTATCGAGGGTATTGATGTTGCATTTAGTTCTTTGATTATGTTGGAAATTGCTAAAGAAAATGCTGGAAAGTTGAGGGCTAATATTACTAACATACTAGCTGCGAATAAAGCAATTTCTGACGAAACAAGTAAAATGTTAGAAAGTTTTTATGCAAATATTATTTCAAATCTTGATTCGCCAGTTGTAAATTTAAGTGCCAGCAGTGCGGCCTCTATTAATAAATTTAAAGAATCAAAAGATTGGTTGTATGTATTAACGTCTTATGGTGCAGTTTCAAAGCACTATAATTCTGGCGAATATGGAATCCCAGCAGATCAATTTTTTGAAGCAATTACTAGAAGTATTAATGATTTGGGTTCTGTTGTTCGTGATGAAATGAGGACAATAATAAAAAGTTCAGAGGCGGCAAAAAATGAAACAACTACAACTTTTATTCAAGTATTGGCTGCGGCACTTTTGATTTCAGCAGGACTTATTGTTTTTTCCTGGAAATTTATTGTTTCTTTTTCAAATCAACTTATTCAAGTTTCAAATGACTTGCTAGAAAAAGCCGATGAAGTTTCGGAAGCATCATTGCAATTAAATGAATCGAGCCAGTCCTTATCAGCGTCAGTTGCGGAACAAGCTGCGGGCTTGCAGCAGTCCGTAGCATCTATTGAAGAAATAAGCGCAATGATTAATAAAAATGCTGATAATTCAAAAAACACCCTTGATTTATCGACATCAAATTTAAAAACGGCTTCAGATGGAAAAGAAACGGTGGGTGTTATGCAAGTATCTATTGTTGAAATTAATGAAAGTAATGCGGCAATTATGAAGCAAATTGAAGCAAGCAATCAGGAAATGCAAACTATTGTGAATGTGATAAACGAAATTGGAACGAAAACTCAAGTTATTAATGACATTGTATTTCAGACAAAACTTTTATCTTTTAATGCGTCTGTCGAAGCGGCTCGCGCCGGCGAACAGGGTAAAGGCTTTGCGGTTGTTGCTGAAGAAGTTGGAAACTTAGCGCAAATGAGCGGTAATGCAGCTAAAGAAATCTCGTTACTTCTAAAAGGAAGTATTGAAAAAGTTGAAGGAATTGTAAACCAAACACGCGAAAAAGTGGATGTATTAATTCATCAAGGGCAAGAAAAAGTAACTGCCGCAAATAAAACCGCAGGTGAATGCGCTGAAATTCTTGATAGTGTGTGCAGTCGCGCTAATGATATGAATAGAATGGTGGGTGAAATTGCTGCAGCTAGTGAAGAACAAGCTTTGGGGGTACAAGAAATCAATAAAGCGATGGGTCAGCTTGAGACAACAACTCATCAAAATTCATCAGCTGCGCAACAGTCCTCTAATGTGGCCGAAATTCTTTCAAAACAAGCGGTCGCGATGAAAAGCTCTGCCGAATTACTGACGCTTGCAATTTATGGAAAAAAATGACTTAGCGAAGATTTGGTTATGATTTAAATCATAGATCGGATAGAAGACTTAATGTTAAAATTAAAATATAAAAGGAGTTATTTATGAATAGAAGAAATTTTTTTAAAAATATCGCAGGTTTTAGTGGAATCGCTTTAATTGCGCCTGTTGTTATATCGTCAATTGCGACTAAGGTATTTGCTGAAGAAGGACGTCGAAAAAAAGCAGGAGCTGGGCCAGAAATGGTTGATGCAAATGATCCTGTTGTTAAGGGTGTTCAGTATGTTGCTGATGCAAAGAAAAGCCCTGCAGCTAAAGGCAACAAGTGTTCAACGTGTATGTTGTATGCAAAAAAAGACATGAAAGATGGGAAAGAAATTGGGTCATGTTCAATATTTCCTAACAAATTTGTTCATGCAGATGGTTTTTGCAATTCTTGGGCTAAAAAGGCTTAATTATTTTTCATTAAGTAATCTGAAAAGATGGGGGAAAAGACAATTTTCCTCTTTTTCGTGATTCATTCGTAGCCATGATGATATCAGCGTCATAGCTGAATCTATCCAAGGCCAATTAATTTCGGTCGACAAAGCTAATTGCAATTTAATTTCTTTTATTAAAGTGAATAAGGCCAAGTGCTCTTCGCAGGGAATAGCTAATGGCGAACCTGTGCTAAAGAATAATTCAGTCCCTGGATTTGGGGTTGGAGCAATTGAATTTGGATTTATTTTTTTTAATAAGGTGCCTAACTGTTGTAAGGGTCTTCGATTCATAAACGATTCGAAATAATAGGCACAAAATGCGCCGCCTTCGGTTAATCGCGGTTTGCCAAAGGCCTTCGCGAATAGTTGAATTTCTTCGTTTTGAAAATGAGCCACTATGCTTTCATCTAATTTGGCAATGCCAGTTTTACTGGATTGAATATTTCTTAAATTAATTTCTAGAATCAATTTTTGAAATTCACTCCAAATCACGTGATGGTCATCAATTAAAGAAGTTATTAATTCAGAAAGTTCGATAGTTGCTCCTGGTTTTAGACAATTATTAAGTATAATTAGAAAATAGAATAGTCCGTATGATCCAAATCATAGCAAAAGGACCTTGCGTATTTTAACTTTAATAAAACGGAGGTTCAATTATGACAGAACATCAGCCCATGGTAATTAATTTTAATTCTATCCAAAAAAATTCTAGAGATGCTTTAATGTTTTCAATTTTTGAAAGCTTAGAAATTGGTGCGTCAATGATTATTTCAAATAATGAAACGATGGAAGAGCTTAAAGAAAAGTTTGAAGCTGTTGGGCTAAAGAATTTAGAATTAAATACTTTAGAAAATGGACCAATGGAATGGTTGTTGTTAATTAAAAAAATTGATGAAAAAACTAAATCTACAGGGTGTTGTGGCGTTTGTGGTGGACACTAGTAAGGTCCAGTCTTTCCGATCCAGACTTTAGCGTGACTTTGTAAGCACCCGGTTATAAATTAGCGTGATGAACTCTTTCGAAAAAAAATTAGCTGAAATTAAATTGGTGCCATTGTTTGAAGGTTTTTCTGATGATTTGCTAAAATCACTTTTAAATGGCTCTTCTTTTAAAAACTTTAAGCACCGTGAATTACTTTATCAAGCGGGCTTGCCAATTGATACCTTCAGTATTGTTACTCAAGGGGCATTTAAATTAGTTAAGCCCACTTTTCGTGGCGATGATGTTATTGTTTATTTTGCAACACCTGGAGACGCTATTGGCGCTGTTCTTATGAATAAGGCTCATGTCGTAAATTATCCAGTAACGGCTCAGGCGATGGGTCCATCTCAAGCATTATGCGTGCCTAGAAATACTTATTTGCAAAGTTGGTCTGATAATATTGAAATCCAGAAGCGCATTAATTCCATGTTGTTTGCGCGAATGAGTTTGCTACAAGAGGATAAAGCTTCCAATAAATTACCATTAACACAGAAAATTTCTAATGTGTTAATGGGCTTGATTGACCGTAACCAAAGTGAAGATGTTCAAAAAATTCCAATACCACTGACACGTCAAGAAATTGCAGATTCACTAGGAGTAACTGTCGAATCTGTAATTCGCGTTATGAGTCAATGGGATCAACAAGGCATTATTAGAACTCATGAGCAACGCATTGAAATTATTAAATTAGATCAAATTATTGGTTTTCTTAAGCAAAGTTAATAAATACATCTGATTCAAATCATAACGCACACCCTGGAAACTGAAGTAAAATTATGATGGGCTACTAATTTCCAGGGAGTACTAAAATATGTCAAATGTTGCTAAATCAATTGAACCCTACCAAATTTTGTTTCCAATTGGAATTTTATTAGCATGTGTGGGTGTTATCCCATGGATTTTATTTTCTGCAGGTGCTGTTGCAGTTTATCCAAATTTGATTCATGCCAAAATAATGGTTTTAGGATTTTTAATTTCATTTGTTAGCGGCTTTTTGATGACGGCAGTTCCAAAAATGTCTGGATCAAAGTCGGCATCGAATTTTGAAATTTCAATTTGCATGTTACTTATTTTTGCGCAAATACTTTTTGCATTATTTAATCTATTAACATTGTCTTCACTAGTTGGCTGTTTACAATTTTTGTTTTTATTTTCCCATTTAGCACTACGTATAAAGGAAAGGACTCAGGACCCACCTTCGGTATTTATATTTATTCCTGTTGGAATGTTAGCTGGCTTACTAGGTTGTTTGTCTTTGATATTTCAAGATGAACTTAGTCCAGCTTTTCTTTTGCTGGGAAAATTATTATTATACCAGGCGTTTGTTTTAAATTTAATAGTCGGTTTGGGAAGTCGATTAATTCCAGTTTTATCACGAGTCGCTGGAGCGTTGTCACCTATTCAGCAAGGAAAAAAAACTTTATCTAGATCGATAATAATATTAGTATTACTAAATTCTTCATTTCTATTAGAAGCTTTTATTGATAAATCATTAGGCGTGGCTATTCGGTTTTTAGTATTAGCCTATGTGCTTGTTGCAGATTTTAAAATATTTCATAAACCTACAGAAATAACTTGGCTTGGAATCTGTCTGCGCGTTGCAGCCATATTTATGGCATTGCCTTATTTAGTTATATTATTTTTTCCAAATTTTGAATTGCACTTGCTGCATATGTTTTTTATTTCTGGAATTAGTTTGATGACATTAATGGTCGCTGTTCGCGTTATTTTATCCCACGGTGGCCACAGTCTTTCCCTAGAAAAAGAATCAATTCGATTGCCACTTATTACATTTGTCTTGATTACAGCTACATTGGTACGTTCATTAGGGCCAATTTTTTTCCCACAATTTTTTCTTGCTTTTATTTTAATTGCAGCAAGTCTTTGGATTTTTGGTATTGGCTTTTGGGCTAAAACATTTTGGCCTAAAATTACTGTTTGGCGATCATTTTGATGGTTTGATTAAGAATTTCATTGGCTTGAATGGGATCAAAATCGTGATGAAGATTTTTTTCAACGCCAAGTTCCGATAGAACGATATGTTGGTCTGGCTTAATTCCATGCCGCGCTAGACAATGTTCGACACATTTAAGTGCACAGCCATCGAGTGCAAGAATTTTTCGACCAGACATAGCTTTCTGAACCAGCGGTGCAACTCCACCTCCGACGCCTGCAATACAGGACATTTCTGCAATTTGGTTTCGGTCTAGTTTTACTGCTACAAAATTTGCAAGCTGAGCAGCGCTAGAGCAACCAGAGCATGAATAAACTAACATTTTAGGGTTTTTCAAATGAAATACTCCTTTTGGAAAGAATATTTTATCAATTTTCAGCAAAGATGCTTATGATTTAAGTCATAAGCATCTTTAAGCTAATCTTAGAGGTGGAATTAAATTAATATGATTTAAATCATGTTAATTCTTGAGAATTTCATTAGTATTAATAATATATACCAATAACGGAGACACAATGAAAAAAATATTAATTGCACTTGCGCTAATGTCAACAACAACTGTATTTGCAAAAGGATCTAAGCTTGCTGATCCTGCAAAATTTCCAGAAGAAATTGCAATTTTAACTCATGCCCCAGAAGTTCCTCCAGTAATTAAAAGAAAGTCTCCTGCACGAGTTATAATTAACTTAGAAACTAAAGAAGTTACCAAAAGACTTGCAGATGGTGTTGAATATAATTTTTGGACATTTGCTGGAACTGTCCCTGGTCCAATGATACGAATTCGTGTTGGCGATTATGTTGAATTTAACTTACATAATCATCCCTCAAGCAAAATGCCACACAATATCGATTTGCATGCAGTAACTGGCCAAGGTGGTGGCGCTGAAGGTTCGATGACAATTCCAGGTCATAGTTCGAAATTTTCGTTTCGCGCTTTAAATGCAGGTTTGTACATTTACCACTGTGCAACAGCTCCTGTGGGAATGCATATTGCGAATGGTATGTATGGTTTAATTTATGTTCAGCCCGAGCAACCATTGCCAGCTGTAGATAAAGAATTTTATATCGTTCAATCTGATTTCTACACAAAAGGAAAATACGGAGAAAAAGGTCTTCAACCATTTGATATGGAAAAAGCAATTAAAGAACAACCTGATTACACAATTTTCAACGGAAGTGTTGGCGCCTTAGCTGGTGACAATGCGATCAAGGCAAATGTGGGCGACAAAGTTCGTATTTTCTTCGGTGTTGGTGGACCTAACATAACTTCAAACTTTCATATCATTGGTGAAATTTTTGATAAAGTTTATACAGAGGGCGGAACTAAACTAGCTCAAGAAAATGTACAGACAACAGTAGTGCCACCGGGCGGTTCAGCAATTCTTGATTTCAAAATTGATATTCCATCAACATATATTTTAGTTGATCACGCTATTTTCAGAGCGTTCAATAAAGGTGCCTTAGGGATGCTAAAAGTAGATGGGCCTAAAGATCCAATGATTTATACTGGAAAACAATCAGACACAGTTTATCTTCCAGAAGGTGGAGCATTGCAAACAATGCCAACTGGAAAAGTTCCAGAAAAAATATTTGCAAAAACTTTAGAAGACCGAATTGCAGCTGGAAAAATGGTTTACACTCAGAACTGTGCGGCTTGCCACCAAGTTGATGGTACAGGTTTAAAAGGGGCATTTCCTCCTTTAGCAAAATCTGATTATCTTATGGCTGATAAAAAACGTGCTATTGGTGTTGTATTAAATGGTTTAGAAGGAAAAGTGATTGTTAACGGAGCTGAATACGCCGGTGTAATGCCAGCATTAGGTTTAGATGATGAAGATGTTGCTAACGTATTATCTTATGTAACTAACACATGGGGAAATAAAGGCGAAGAAGTTAAATCTTCTGAAGTGAAGAGTCTTCGCAAAAAATAATTATGATAAATGCTTTTTGGTTCGTTTTATTGTGCACATTTAATTTTAGTCTAGCTAACGCTGCTGATTTAGATGTGCTTGTGCCAGCAGGAAAATTTCAACCGTTTTTTAAAGAGCTGAAAGATCAAGACATTGATGTTTCAGTTTTTTTTATGAATAAATATCCTGTGACAGTTAAAGAGTTCAATGATTTTTTAATTAAAAATCCAATGTATCAAAAATCAAAAGTTATGGCGCTTTATGCTGATCAAAGATATCTTGGATCGTGGAAAACAGATGTTTTATCCGCAGAAGAATTAAAAGAAAAAGGTGAACAACCCATTACAAATGTATCTTGGTTTGTTGCGCGAAAGTATTGCCAGTCCAAAAATCAACGGCTTCCGACAATTGCGGAATGGGAATATGCTTCAGATTCCTTAGACCCAAAAATTATAGACTTATTATTGACATGGTATGCAAAAACGGGTGATCAACCCTTAGAAAATATTGGAAAAGGTAAACCCAATAAATTTGGCTTGTATGATATGCATGGTTTAATTTGGGAATTAGTTGAAGATTTTAGTTCGGTTATGATTTCATCTGATTCTAGGTCAAAAGGGGATCGCACAGATGGGCAATTCTGCGGTGGTGGCTCAATCAATGCTAAAGATTCAAAGGCCTATGCAACCTTTATGCGGTATGCAGTTCGTAGCGGTTTTCGTGGCGATTACTGTATGAAAAATTTAGGTTTTAGGTGCGCTTCTAATAAATAAAAAAAGGTAATTTATGAAATATTTAATTTTAGTATTCGTAATGGGAATTTCTGGTTATGCTCATGCAACAGAAATCGCAAACCCTAAGTCGATTTTTCAACTTGATCAGCAATGGACGAATCAAGAGGATAAAAAAAAGGAAATGAAGCAACTAGGCGGAGCGCCTCAAGTTGTAACAATGATTTTTACAAGTTGTCCTGGGGCCTGCCCTTTGATGGTTTCGGACATGAAATCATTTGATATGCAGTTAACAAAAAAAGAAAAAAGTAAAATCAAGTTTGCTGCATTTTCAATTGATCCAGCCAATGATCATCCGAAAGAGTTAAAAGCATTTTATAATAAAATGAAGTTAGATAAACGTTGGAGTATATTAACATCGAATGCCGATCAGGTTCGTGAATTAGCGGCTATCTTAGGATTTGGTTATAAAGATGTTGGAGACGGCACCTTTACTCATTCAAGCACTTTGTTTTTGTTATCAGCAGATGGCGAAATATTAGCAAGAAAAGAACGTAATTCTGATTGGAAAGAATTCCTAGAAAAATTTAGAGCTGAGTTGAAGAAATCTAAATAATTTCTTCAACTCAATATTTAATTTAAAGTGTAATTGCCTGTTGATCTATTTGTGCGGATTTTGGTGTTGTATGCTTGTGGTATTGGCGGGCATTATGTTCTACTCTTCTGGCTTTACTGAAAGATGTGATGCGTTTTAAATATCCAATGACTCGTGTCGCATAATCAATGTTTTTGGATCCACATTTTGAACATTTTTGTTGAGTTCGTTTGTCAATATATTCACAGTCATTGCAAACAGTAACTTTGATATTGGTGCAAAAATAGTTACAACCAGTTTTAGCTGCATAATCAATAAGTAGAACATATTGTTTTTCAGTTAAGGCTTCTTCTAAATTCAAATGTAGGGCTGATCCGCCGTCTAAGAATTGAATCATTTCTTTTCCGTGCAATTGAAACTTATCTAAGAAATTTATATTTTCATCTTCTACAATATAAAAATATGAATTATAACAATCGCGATTGACCTGATAATTGTCTTTTTTATCCCACTGAGCATTTTTAACGCCTAGGTTTTCAGCCGGAACGAACTCTGTATTAAACATATATCCTGTCTCTGCTTGAGCTTTTTTATTAAGATCGTAAATAATCTTTAATTGTGAAGTGACGAAGTTTTTATATTCCGAATTATTACTAATTGTTATTCCTAAATATTCTGCGGCTTCAACCATACCATTAATACCAATGGTTAAATACTGCTTATCTAAACTGATAAATCCAGCATCATAAACGGTTAATACTCCAGCAGCTTTAAATTCTTCAATAATTTTACGATAGGCAATTTGGTACTTATGAAGTTTTTGAATCTGTTCTGATAAATTTGCACCAGATTGGATAAGTCGATTCATATTTAAAGTAATGACATTGATGCTTCCTGTGGCTACACCGCCAGCTCCTAATGAATAGCTAAAAGTGTTGTCTTTGATTTCATTTCTTAGTCGACAGCAGCTGGCTAAACTGTCGGGACTATCAGATAAATACATAAAGAACGAATTACCCTGGCTAAGTTCTTTACTTAAAAGTGCGGAATAGTTGCGATCACGAACTTTATCATTTTCTGTAAGTAAAGCGACTGTTACAACTGGGAAAGTTAGTAATGCTTTTTCGCGTTCTTGATTAAACCAAGAAAGAAAAAATCGTTGTAATCCATCAACAGAATTCCAGCTTGGGCGGTCTTCGTCCGGAAATACAAAATTACTATACATAGCTTCAAAGTAGTATTGATCATAGATTGAAATATTCCAAAAAACAGACTGATACCCGCGTGCAGCAGCAGGTTGGTTAATGGAATACACAACCTGCTGTAATGCTGCAGACACTTCGTTTTTATGAGTCAATAAATAGTTATCACCAAAATCTTTTCTGGCAAAATGGTCAAAATATGTTAAAAATTCAACGGTGGCTACGGCACCTGCGAACTGGCTACTGATGGCAAATACAAAATTAACAAAAGTTCCGCAAAAAGAATTTAAGTGCTTCGGAGCTAATGATTCGCCGCCTAATTTTTTCATTCCGTCTAAAAGCAATGGGTACATAGTCACAGATACGCAATAAGGCTTTATTGAGGTCTCATCATGAACATATATTTCATGATCTTTAATTTGACGAAGATATTCGACAGCAAGTTCTTTGCCATATAAATTTTCTATTTTCTGACTGATTAGAGCTCTGTTAATCTGAATATTTATATCTTTATTGATTTCAGCCTCTAATGTGGCGATATTTTTTAACGTTACGTTTGCGTTGGCATCTACTTTAGATGAATCTGCAGCGTTATTAGCGTGCAAATAATGGTTTATGAATTCAATTTTTTTTGTTACCTGTTCAGATGTCAGCTTGACCATAATGCCCTCCATGAGCGGTGTAGTGGAAATTTAAAACCATACCGGTTTTTAATTCTATTAATTTTTGATTTGTTGTTTTTGAAGAAAGCCCACCTAGATTTTTTTCCCAAGAACCAGTTTTTAAATAAGTTAGTTCTTGCTTTAATAAAGCACTGACATCGTCTAAGCCTGTGTAAAGGCAAGTTTTTAAATTATACTTCCGACAGTGTTTCAGTAAGACTAATAATTCATCGTGTTCCCATTCTCCGCCCATAAATAGAACGCAGGTAATAGCATCTTTGCTTTTTAAAATTAGATTATCTAAATTTGATATGTTAAGTTCAGTCCCAATTTGTGGATTCCATGAATCAACAGAATGGCAACCCGGACACTTCAGTGAACAACCCGTAATTAAGAACGAAAGCGATATTTCGTCTGGAACTTCTTGAAATGTTATTTGTGAACTTAGGTATCGCATATCATTAATTCTGAGAAGAACACTACATATAGTCAAAATAATGAAAATTTTTACTAATGAGGCATGACTGCCGTCATAAAAAGTTGAGACAAGTCAGTAATGTATGATCTACGTCATATGGCAGTTAACAAAAAATGACTAGCCTTTAAATATGAATAAATTTAGTAATGAACAATTTTTAAGTTCTGGTTTTTTGCAAAAGTTAGATTTTTTTTCTGATTTGCCAACTGAAATGCTGAATCAACTTTTAATTGGAAATGAATTAGTCACAACAACTTCAAAACAAAATCTTTTTAATCAAGAGGACAGTGCAGATTATTTTGGTTTTGTTGTGAAAGGCATTTATTCATTATCCAAAATAAATGCCTTAGATCAGCGGGTAGTTATGGATTTTGTTTCTCCGGGCGGAATGATTGCTGGATTAATAATGGCATCGGACACATCTTTGTATCCCGTTACTGTACAATCAATTGGATCTGGGCAATTTTTAAAAATTCCTAAAACGACCTATAGGAAATATTGGATGAATAACGGGCAAGTTATGCAAAAGGTACAGATTGCCAATTTGGAAAGAGTTCAAGCACTGCAATCTGTACGCGAAACGCAACGGTTTTCATTGGAACAAAAAATTGCATGGGTCTTGCTAAAACTATTTTCTAATTTTGCAGATAAAAATAATCGATTAACAATTAATTTTTCAAGACGTGATATTGCTGACGCGGCTGGGGTTTCAACAGAGTCAATTATTCGCACATTTAGTCAATGGTCAATAGATGGAATAATTCAGAAAAACGATAATATTGAATCCGTGGATTTGCTTCAGTTGCAAAGTAAAATTATTTAGTCTTTTTATTTAAAATGTATAGTCAAAACCTATTAACGGAGAGAAAACAGATTGATTAAAATTAGTTGCACTTGAAATAGCTGGTGTTGCTGTTTTTGCTGTGTAGCTTGCTGCATAATAGGCTAGTGATAAATTTAAATTAAAGCTTTCTCCAACTTTTTTGTGAAAACTTGTTTTTATATATCCAGCGCTTCCAGACCAAACTTCAGAGCCTGAACCAGACTGTGAATAATTACCCTGAACATAAGCCGAATAATAAACTCCTAAAGAAAGAAAACCTTTTGAAAAATAGTAATCAAAACCAAAATAGGGATTGCTGGAAGTTAAAAGATAAGTTGTTGTTGCTGTTAATGCAGCAAGCTTACTAATTTGCAAGTAGCCAATGGTTAGGTATAGTTTTGAATTTTCACTAGTTTGAACTTTTATAGCAGCATCATAAAAGGACATTGAGCCAACGGGGGCTGTGTTGATATTTATCGTATCGTAAGTAGGAATGTTTGATTCTAAATTCAACTTAACATCCGACTTTGCTATTTGGCTAAAACACATCATAAAAGTAAAGGTTAAAAAATAAATTGTTTTCATTTTAGTTTGGCTCTCTGGAAAAATATTTAATCCAATTTTCAAAACTACGATATAACATCATTGGTAAATCATTTGAATTTAATAATAAAACACTATGCAATCCTGTATTAACCGACCCAACGCCAGTTGGTGTTGATTCGATAACTTGCGATGTTGCATCCCAAACACCATTTGAACCACTAGATTTTGAAGCAATAAATAAACCTTGATCAGAAGGACTGTGGTAGGAAACCCAAATTTTCCCCAATTTATCAACGCGAATTCCTGGACGACTTGCCGCAGGAGTAATAGATCCAATAATATAATTTAAGCGCTCACCGATAAATGCAGATGATCCCACTGCTCCACAAGTAAGAACACCGCTTCCAGCAGGGCATGTGACAACACGTAATGCTCCGCCGGTATAATCATAATGGGCAATGTAGGGATTATCGTTTGCATCTAAAACAAAATCAATTCCTTCTGCGCGACTATTAGAGCCTTGCGAATTTGTATCAAGTGTTAAGCATTTCCAAGTGTATGTTGAAGTGGATTCATTTTCGGTACCGTAAGCTAAACGCAAAGATTTTATTCCTGAAACAGAACCTTGATAGGTTATAACTGGTCGCCCACTGCTGGTCCATTTGAATTGCGCATATAAACCAATTGATGCAGTAGTAGTGGTATCGCAGCCAATACCACTACTACTAGGGCCATCAACAATAAATCTTCTCCAGTTACCATTTTTTTCTCGTTTAGCAAAAGCTAAGCGTTGCCCGGTGGCTCCTGTTGAATAATCGTAATAAGCAACACCAATTGTATTTGCAGCGCTAATATCAATACTTGAAAACTGGCCAACATTTTTTGTTGCTACAATTGACCCATCAACGCGATCAAGTTCAAAAGAAACTCCACCATTGTTAGAACGCGCAACCATTAAATAACCAGTGCTTGCGGCAGTGCCTTGATCTAAAAAAGAAATTGCAGGATTATTATTTTTATCAAAAGCTAGCGAAGGATGTAAGCCATTTAGAAAGGTGGTGGCTCCTGAAATTGAATTTGAAACTATTTTTTCACCAAATGTTGGTGACAAGGCTGTGCCACCGCGTGTTCCATAATATAAATGTGAATTTGGTCCAGCTGTTCCGGGTTCTTGATAAAAATAGGCATAGCCAATAGTACCATTTGGCGCAATTGCGGCATCAAGCATCGGAATAGGTGCTGACTGAGCTACAAAATTTGTTTGATCAACATAATTCGTATTTACAAAACCAGTTGAAGTTATATCTGTTGGGTAAGCTCCAAAAACTTTTATATCTTGTCCAACGGTTCCACTTGCAGCCGCAGTAAAAGCACCATAAGAGCCCCATAAAACTCCAGTTAAAGAATTATATGAAAATCCACCAGCCACAGTATTTGTTGTAGCTTCTATGGTTACTTGATCGGGTGAGGTATTCCAATTTGCGCTTAGTGCTGACGTTTGTTTATTTAATGTAATACTTGTCCCAGTAGCAGCTGCTAAAGAAGCTAAATAATAATTTGTGCCATCCGCGGCAACTCGTAAGCCCATTGTTCCCTGAGCCGCTGTTGGATAAGCACGAACAGCAGACCAAGCTGTAGATGATAGTCCACTGGAACATGCTAAAGGTGATTTTGTACTAAGGATGCCCGTCGCAATAGTTGCTGGTGCTGTTAGCGAAGGTAAACTAGAAAAATAACTTAAGAAAATTGATCCCGAAATAGGATCAATAGCTATGTCGCTGCGATTTGCTTGGCTTGCCGTTGTAGAAATTGAAGCAGGCGTTGTTGTAACGCAAGCCCCAGAGCAGCCTGCTGTAAAATCTAAACCCTGCCATGTTGCGCAGGAACCATCAGAATTAGCAGTGGCACATTTTAGAATAAATCCTTGAGTACTTGCTGCAGGAGTATTGTCAGTTGTTGCCGTGCTAATTAAAATTCCTGTGGCATCTGCAGAAGTTCCACCAGAATTATATTTGCACCAAGCAGCACCAGTTTGTAATAATCCAGTACCCGCAGCATAAGCCGGAGCACCACTTACAAAATTTAACAGACTTGGTGAAGCTGTTGAAATAACAGTTGGAGTAAGCCAGGTGCCGGCAGCAGTTCGCATTGTGTAAAGATAAACACTATTATTTGCAGTTGCTGCATAAACTGCAAAAACTAAATGAACTCGATTATTATCATCAACTAAAAGTCGAACACCTTTAATTGGATATTCAAGTGTGGTTAATTTCGGACCAACGGCGCCGACTGTTGCTGCCAATATTTGCGCTCCGGTAACAGCTGTTTCAATTATCCATGAACCAGATGTGCTTCTAGCTGCAAAGCGAATATATTTTCCTGATGTTGAAGAGCTTGCTCCACCAGTACCATAGGCATAGGCAACAACCGGAGTTGTGACACCTGAATTTAATAAATGTTTAATATCATAAATTTGAGATTGCGACGCAGTTGGAATCGCAACATTTGGAGCACCGATGCAGCTGGCGGTTGTTAAGCCACCACCACAGGTATTGGTAACAGCTGTTACCGGGGAATTTGCATCGATCACTTCAATTTTCCAAGTTCCATTTTCGGTCATTGCTGCATATTTTAATGCGCCAGTAATAGGTGAAACTAAGGCGGTTCTATCATAATAAATAATTTCTGGATTTGAAGTTACAGGATTCATTGCCATTTCGGACCACGAGCCTGTTGAACCATTAAAGTTGATTCCAGCACCCACAGATACTAAGGCTTTAACATCTGTCGACTGTGGGGTGGCAACTAAATTTCCAGGTTCTGTTGTAGTTACTAATGCTGCATTCTTTTTTACACAAGCATTTAAAGTTAGAATTGCTCCTAATATAAAATTCAACAAAATAAAGTGTCTTAACAAAATATGCATATTTTAAAATCGGAAGATCCTAAAAAATAATTAAGATTTCAGTTCATAATTCGTTTCAAATAAAGAATTCTATTCGTAAGTCAGGGCAAGATTATAACTTTGGTCTAGTAAAATTACAAAATTCAAAGGATGTTTAAAAATTAAACATGTTGCGTTCTGAATAGATGACACTACGTTTTAATTGATCGATTCGGCTTGGTTAGAGCATCTTTTCCTTGGATATCGATACAGGTGTCTGCGATGCTGTGCAGATGGCTGATTTGTCTAAGCTTTATATAGCACCAATTGTTAATACTGAAAGTGCCTTCGAACTTTCTGATAAATTAAAGCTAATCAAGTACCCTTTAGCAGTAACAACTGAAATTTTTGATCACTATGATCCCAAAAGTGATTTTTGGCATGATGAGCGAAAGAGAACGCTTCGAATTATATTTTACCCCTATGAGCTTGATATTAAATTTGAATTTATTTGCGAACTCTTAAAAAATAATTTTTGTGTAGATATTTTATTTGTAAGGCCTTTTTCAGCAAATCAAATTAAAAGTTTGAAAGAAATTAAATTTCATTCTTTATTTTTGCGCTTTATTTTTTTAGAAAAAAAGGTCTCAAGTCAACTATCTACTGTTCTAGTTAGCTTTCCAGTCGAATACAGGTCGCAAATTTTCTTTTCTTATTTCCCAAAAATATTAACAAATGAATTTTTGACTCCTAAAGAAATATTAAAACGCATTCATTTAAGAAATAAAGAGTGTGCCTTGTGTGGTCAGAAATTAAAAATATTGGTTATTCAAAATGAAATTAATTTAGTAAGCGAAGCAAAAGAAAAGCAGTTTTATGGCAATCCGTCTGAAGAAAATTTTTATCATTTTTTTGTAAATTCTGTTAAAAATGAAAAATCAAAAAAACTATTTCTGCTGGGTTTAGTGCAACTTATATATATTCGCCTGTTTGGGCTAATTAAGGAAATCCCTAAATTAGTGGTGAAAGTCGGTACGAATGTTTACTGGTTACTTATACATACTTATTGGGCGATAAAAAGAAAAATTAAATATGGAAAAATTAGATTTAAGACCATAATGCTGGAATTAAAGCTAACGTTGCAATCGATTTCGGGCCATTTAAGTGTTTTTAATATTAAGCTATTTTGGAAGTTAAGATCTTTGCTTAGCCAGATCACTATTTATCTGCAACGCTTACCAGGGCAATCCAAGAATGCATGGATTAAAAGTTATTGGAAACTTGTAAAGTTTTTTAGTCAGGTTTATGTTTTTTTTATTCATGGATTCTGGAAATTGCGTAGTTTTTTCATAAGCTTATATTGGTTAATAAGAAGAAGTTTGACTCAGGTTTATATTTTTTTAATTAAAGTTTGCTGGTTGGTTCGCGGATTTTTTACTATGTACTTGATAAAGTTATATTGGTCTTTTGTGAATTCAAAATTGTTAGTACCAATTTATAAAGTATATTGGTTTGTGACATATCAACTTAAAACGCGAATTTCCCCTTTTTTTTCAAAAATAAATAGAAAATAAAAGTAATATGTAAAAATCAAAGAATTTTTGAGTTTGAAAATTCTTTTTTTACTAAGCTGGATTTGCCGCAAAATTTTTGGCAAAGCATTATCTGTCCTGATTTAGGATCTGTTTGTTGCCAACCTTCGACTAAAGTTTTTTGAAAAAAATTACTTTCAATTATTGTCTGCAATGAATTTTTGAAAATAGAAAATGTATCTAGGCCCTGATCTAATACATAACCACGAAGTTGATTGATATGTTCAGCTTCAATAGTCGATCGTATTGCAAAGGCTGTCCAACAGCAGGGAAGTACGAAACCTTCAGATGAAATATAGATCTCATGATTGTCTTTAGCTTGGCAACTGACGCATTCTTTTAAAAATGATGCCGAATATTCTGAAGATCTTGGGTCAGGAGACCAAGGAATTATTTGATTTCTTGAAACTGGGTAAATTTGCTCTGGAAATTTTTTATCAGAAAATTTATGATCTAAATAATTTTCGGGAAGGGGACGTAGTACGCGTTGAAAAATTCCCTGATCGTTATAAACCGGAAAGCTTTCAATAGTTAGTTTTCCAGAGTCATTAACGAATCGACTTGAATATTTTGTATAGAACTCTTTAAAGCCCAAATCTTTGGCTAAACAAGAGGCTTGCTCTATTTGATGGTAATTATGTTCAAAGACTAAGTAGTCCCAAAACGCCACTCCGCCCGCGGCGATATAAGATTTTGCATTTGTCATAATCCGAGACCATTTTGTATTTTGTCGGTAAAGATGATTTGTATCTTCTAAGCCATCGATTGAAAATCGGACAAAGTCACCAGGCCTGCTAAGTAGCTTTCCAAGTTTACCCCACCAATTTGAATCCCTAGCTGATGCATTTGAAAACATGGCTAATTTTATGTTTGAATTTACTTCTCGAAAGTAAGACAAAATTTCATAAGTGTCACAGGCCATAATAGGGTCACCAAAGTTTCCACATAGATAAACAAATTGAAGCTGCTGTATAAAGTCTATAGGCAGGATTGCTTTTATATTTTCAAGGGTTAATTCAGTCAATCGCAAGTTTGGGTTTAAAAAGGCACCATTTAAACTACGTGGGCACATCGGGCAGTTTGCATTACACTTATCTGTAAGCTCTAGATGAAGAGTTGTAACTTCATTATATTTGAACATAGTAAAAGCTAATAAATTCAAAATAAATATGCAAGTCAGATGATGTTAGTGTCTTGATCGTAATATAATGAAGTAGTAGTGTTATTTAATGACTGAAGTTCAGAAAAGTACTTTTCCCAACTCTACTGCATGTGTATTTCAATGGAACTATCCAGTCATTAATTTAGGCCGTAATGAATATCGAAACTGCTGTCGGTCTGAAACAACAAGAATCAAGGCTGATGATATATCAACTTATGGCGAAGAAATATTATTAAACTCACCTATAGAAAGAGAAAAAAGAGCCAGAATGCTTCTTGGCGAAAAAGTAAAAGGCTGCTCTTCATGCTGGAAAATTGAAAGTCAGAATGCTCGTTCGCCAAGGGCTGATGTTGATTTAGTGAATGTAGCTGGACCAATTGATTTTAATTCTTTAAAAAATCAACTAGATAATTGTAAATCCGAAGCTGAAAAAGTTCTATTTCTTTCGCAGCATCCATCAACACGATCAACCCAAACAAATATGCTAGAGATAATTTTAACGAATACGTGCGATATGAAATGCATGTACTGTTCCCATCACTACAGTACAAAATGGGCTGCTGAACGCATTAAATACAATGAAATTAAGCCGCAAGATGTTGTATCAGAACTGCCAAAACCAAATAGTGAATATAAAAGAACCCTTTTAGAATGGTTTAAAAATGATGCTGTTCATTCTATAAATAGTATTAATTTTATCGGTGGAGAGCCATCGCTAATCAAAGATTTTTATGAAATCTCGTCAGAAATTGCTAAAATTTTAGAATTAAAATCTAGAAATGATGTGATTTTGGCAGTTGTAACAAATTTAAATTCTAGTCCAGCCATTTTTGATAAATTTGTAAATCATTTGATTTCTATTTCTAAGTACTTCAAATTTATCGACATTAATATATCCATTGAAGCATTTGGAAGTCGTGCGGAATATATTAGAAATGGATTGTCTTGGAATCGATGGACAGAAAATTTAGAAAAATTGATTAATTTAAAATTAAATAATTTAAAAATTTCAGCGCAAATGGCAACGAATGTTCTTAGCATTAGTTCGTTGCCCCAATTGGTTGAGTATTTTAGCCAGCTTATCGATAAGAACCAGGTTCAGATTTATTTACGGCAAAATTTAGTTACCTTTCCTATGGCGAATTCACCCTTGTTGCTTACTTCTGAATTTGTTACTTATATTGATCAAACTATAAAAACACTTGAAGCAAAACCTTCGCACTTTGAAGATGTTTATAAATATGATTCGTGGAAAGATTATATCATTTTCTTAAATACGATTAAAGATTCTATTGCAAACCACAAATTGAATTCAGCAGAGAAAAAGTTAGTACGTGATTTTTTTAAGCAATTTGACGATAGAAATAGTCTTGATGTGCATAAAACGTTTCCAGAATATAAAAACTTTTTTAAAGAATGCGGATTGTTTCATGCACATTCCGCAAAATCAAAAAAAAGCTGGATAAATAAAATTTCAAATTTATTTAATTAAACAACGCCATTGCCAAAAAGTTTAAAATCTTCGTCTGTATAGCCTTCCATAATTTGGTCACCCATTTTTCCATCGCGAATGGGAACAAATGCCCAGGTGCAATAGTTCTTAAAATTTGGAATTTTTAAGATACCCTCTTGAAGCTCAAGTGCAATGGCTCTGCGTCCTGGAGCCATCATCATTTTGACTTCTAAATGTCCAACTCCAACATTCTTAAGTTTTGCTTTTTCATCGGTAATGGCAGCAACTACTTTAATAAATTTTTCAATATTAATTGTTTCGAAGTGAGCACTTAAATTCAGATCACCAAAGTGTATTAATTCGCGGTAATATTCTGGTAAACGGGTGCCATTTGAATGCATACTTAGATAATGTCCCATTGTAGAAATATATCGAACCCAATCTAAAAAATCTGGATTTAAAGTAGGCTCTCCACCCGAGATAATAAAATTAACACGTGAACCTTGCGAAAACTTTTGAATCACTTTTTCTGTCGCAGTCAATAATTCGTTAAATGTTTTATGACGATCTGTTTTGTTATGAATCCAAGGCCAGCAATACGAACAGTCGTAATTACAACGTCTGCCAATTTCCCAATAGACTTGTTTTAAGTTAGAGGCATGGGTGCGTTCAATGGCTGCAATTTGATCGCCTTCAACAAGACTGCGTTTTTTTAAATTTACTTCTTCCGAATTTGTTTTTGCTAATAAATTTTTTAATTCTTCCGTTTTTGCTTTTGGAATAAATAAATCTGCGCCGCAAGAACATAATTGCCTATTGCAGATTAACCATTTCTTTGGAATTTCAAAGTCTTCATAAATATTTCCAAGTTTTCCGCCAACCTGGCACGAGGCTCCAAAAATATTACCATCCATATCAACAAAAAGGCTCATTGTGCCTAGGCCACAACTCCAGCCTTCAAAAAAATTTAATTTTTTGCTAACTAAGTCATCTGTACTATAATCTGAGAATTGACCATCTTTATTATAAGCACGTAATGGTCGACCTGGTGTTAAATCATTCTTTTTTTCCATCATAGTTTGTGTCCTTAAATCGTTTTTTCTTTGGTCGACATTATGTCTAAGTTGCAATGACAGTTGCTTTTTGGACAGCGAATTGGGCGCGATGGCAATTTTAAATTTTTATCATCAATTCGTCCAATGCTTTCTCCGGCTTTGCACCAGCCGCGATAGACATGACTATCCATATCGACAACTATTTGTTCTAAGCCTGCGTAGCAATACCAATCTTTCCAATTATTATTTCCGCTAGCAATAAATCCCTGTGCAGCTAAAGTATTTTTTTCGCCTTCACTAGTTACCATGGTCATCGCGCCACGGTATGTTTCAAAGGATTTTGCATGTTGAATATGTTTTGTGATTAATTCATATTCTTTGTTCATAGTTTGAGTTTGTAGATCTGTGTAATCTAAAATTTTTCCGACTAAACCTACAACAAGCGGTTGTAAGGCCATACTTAACTTTGGAATATTTTTAATTCTCATTGCAAATGAAAGACATTTATTAAAAAGATCTGGTTTCATCATAAAATTAACATGGGTTCTAATTTTATCTGCGCAAAATTCGACGACAGAGTAAAAATGATCTTCATTGCCTTGCTCTGCATGAAAACTTAAGCAAATGTGATCTATATTTGGAATAAGTTTTTCAAATAAATCTAATGATCTAGAGCCGTTAGAAATAATTCCAACTTTACAGCCCTTTGTTCTTAGATAGGCGGCAACAGGTAGTAGATCTTTCCATAAAGTAACTTCTCCGCCAGTGAATTCAAAATATAATTTTTTACCAACATAATGTGCCAAGGCTTTATCGATGAATGCAGTAACAACTTCCTGAGATGGCCATTTAACGGACGCGTTGTGCAAACCTTCAGGGCAATAAGAACAACTATAATTGCAGGTATTGCCAAGGCACCAATTGATAACCACATAATCTGTATGCAGAATATTGTCGTGTTCCAATTTAATATAGCTATCGAATGGTAAATTTAAATGACTCAAAGATGGGCTCCTTAGATTTGTAAATAGTATACATAACTCTAGTTGGCCTCAAAGCCATTTTGTTACATAGCTTTATTTAGGTGGTGCAACTTTTGTCTTCACTATATCTGATGTCATTAAGTATTGGCCTAAAACTTGCCTTATATTGGTTTATAACAGTGATTTAAACTAACCAAGGGGGAAAAATGAACTTAATGGCACCAATAATGATCGTTTTGATGAGTCTAACTGCAGTTGCTCAATGGACACCACCACTTGATCCGGCTCGCCAAGCTGAGCGTGATGCAAGAGACCGAAATAATAATCCTTATCAGCCGCCATATATTACCCCAGGGCATCGCCCATCGCCTCCGCCGCGTCCACGTCCTCCAATGCCACCACCTCCAAATTATGGAAATGATTATGGCAATAATTATGGGCCAGCATATACAATTCGCTGGCAGGATTTTGGGGCTAACTTAATTCCGAAGTTAATGGCTCAAGATGTTGTTCTTGATGTTCGCGGGCAGTTCGTAAACGAAATATTATTACGTGCTAGCGAAAACAGTGTTCAGGTAAATTCAGTATTAGCTTATTTATCGAATGGACAAGTAATCGATATTCGTCAAGCAACTGGAAATATTCGTGATGGTGGGGAATTCAGAGCTCAATTAGATTATCGTTCATCACTACGCGTTGAAAGAATTGTGATCAATGCAACGTCGTCAAACTTATTTGGTTCTCGTGGACGTTTATCAGTTATTTTGGGATTAGCATATTAAAAGTATTTAAAATTATGCTAGATTAGTGATTATTCAAGGCTTCCATATGGAAGCCTTTTTTATAATTCAGAGGCATATGTGAATAAAAGAATTTTAAGTTTTGAATCAAAGCAGGCGTTAAAAATACTGCCCAAGCGAAAGAAAACGGACAATAAAGCGTCGTGTGGAAAAAGTTTAATCATTGCCGGTTCTAAAGGAATGTTTGGCGCTGCAATATTGGCCGCAACAGCCGCAGCACGAGTTGGATCTGGATACGTGCTATTAATGACGATTCAGAAAAAATTTTCATCATTAAGAAATCCTGATTTTTTAGTTATTGATTCAAAAAGAAAAAAAATTAAGGACATATCTTTTTCAGCTATAGGCATCGGTCCTGGGCTTGGTCAAACGACTCATTCGTTGCAACTATTAAAACAACTAATAAAACTAAAACCAGCACACGTTGTAATAGACGCAGATGCCTTAAACTTACTGGCTAAAAATAGACTGTTGCAAGTACCAAAGTCTTGGATTGCGACACCTCATGAAGGTGAATTAGCAAAACTATTAAGGATTAATGCCTCAGCAGTTAGAAAAGATAGGCTTAATTCAGTAATTCAGGCGCAAAAAAAGCTTGGCTGTATTGTTCTATTAAAGGGGCATAATACATTAGTAGCTACGAATAAAAAAGTTTTCAAAATTAAATCTGGAAATTCTGCTTTAGCAAAAGCTGGAACGGGTGATGTATTAACTGGGATGATAACTGGCTTTCTAGCTCAGGGGTTAGAAGCTGCAGAGGCCGCCTGTTTAGGTGGTTATTTGCATGGTGCCATTGCGGATCAGTGGGTAATGGAAAAAAATGACATCTTAAGTCTTATGGCTACAGATATTCTAAATCGCATTCCAAAAGTTATGCAGCAAATAAGAAAAAATAAAAACACTGCAATTACTTTTTTAAGGTAATTGCATAATTAATTATTGTGTTAACGTAGTCATAGAAATCCAGCCTTCGCTTGCCAATTCTGCTAAGTCCATACTTTCTGTCTCATGACTTAAAGTATCACTGTTTGCAAGTAGCTGAATCAGATCTTCACTAGTCACAATTCCTACGACATCATCATGATCAACTATTACAGCACTGTTGATTTTTTTAGTAATAAACAGTCGCGCAACATCTTTAACTTTTGCCGTAATAGACAATGTTTTTACAGGAGAACTCATTAAGGTTTGAATTTTAAACTTACTTAGCGATGAGTCAACATGCTTAAGTGCTATAAAATCACTTCGTGATAAAATACCAACTAAAATATTTTCGTCATCAACGATGGGTAAATGTCTGATATTGTTATTTGTCATAATGCTTTCGGCATTATGCAGACTATCCGTTTCCTTAAGAGTTATTAGATTTGTTGAAAATATATTTTTAATTTGTGTTTCCATGCTATTCCTTTGGAAATTATAATTTAATGAGCCACCAACATTGGTGTTTTTATATCTTTAAGTAATTCAATAGTTTCACTTTTTGAAAACAGTCCTGTTGGGCTATGGTGTGTCATAACTAATAAATCAAATTTCTTAGTATGTTTAACAATTTTATTTGTAACGTTTCCTTTTGCAGTAACAAAAGAAACTTCTGGATATTCCTTAAAAATATTTTTTATTTTCGCCTGTGCATTCTTAAGAAATGCACCTTCAACTAATGGATAATCCTTGTAATTAAGAACTGGGAATTCTTTCTCTTTAACAAAAAACACTTCATAAGAAGATGGATTTTCAAATGACAGTTTTCTTACAACATCAATGGAACGGTTTGATTCAATTGATAAGTCATGAGGAATCAATATTTTTTGTGGATGTACCACTTTACTGCCGCGATGAATCCATAAAGATTTTTTTGATTTTTTTATTAACTCTTGCGCTGTACTACCAAACATAAATGTTGAAATTTTATTTTGGCCTCTATGCCCGATCATGATTAATGGTTCAGGATATTTTTTTGCAGTCTGTAAAAGTAATGGAACAGCTGAACCGTATAAAGCAATTAATGTTGCTGATTTTTTTTCTATTTCATATTTTTTACTCATACGAATTAAATACGTTTTTGGAGAAGATAAATTAGGATACGATAAATTATAAATTGATGGTGCATATTCAATCGGATCTTGAATAGCATGAACTAATACTAATTTTGCATTCCACAACTGGCCTAGCAGTTGAGCCTGCTTAACCACAATTTTTGAATAATCAGAAAAATCCACACCAACTATTATTGTTTTAAAGTATTGCTGCAACATAATATCTCCTTAAGAGTATAAAGTTTAAATGT
Source organism: Pseudobdellovibrio sp. (assembly GCA_049301055.1). GTDB lineage: Bacteria > Bdellovibrionota > Bdellovibrionia > Bdellovibrionales > Bdellovibrionaceae > Pseudobdellovibrio. The sequence goes on from JBAQKN010000027.1 coordinate 169,776, forward strand.
AACCTTCATTTCCAACATTAGTCGCTTTTCATAAGATAGACATGATGTGTGTCATGTTAGTAAAAATAACTTTATGAAAAAATAGAATTTCGGTAAAGGTAAAAAACAGCAAGGGTAAATTTGACCCATTTAATAAATATTCTGCCCAAAGAAATTTTTTAGATCGAATCTAATCCGTATTAATAGTGCTAATTAGAAATTAATTAGGTATTGAACTTGCTGTGTCATATGAAATCTATAGTTTATGAAAAGGGGCAAATATTGTGAAAACTGATTCGCAAATACAAAATGATGTAATTCAAGCGTTAAAACAAGAGCCTGGTGTTGGGCATGAACATATAGGTGTCACCACGGCAGATGGAGTAGTAACTTTATTTGGAAGTATTTCTAGCTACCTTGAAAAATCAAACGCTGAAAAAGCAACACAGCAAGTTGAAGGTGTATTGGCAATAGTTGAAAAAATTGAAGTAAGTCTTCCTGGGTCCTACATGCGGGCTGATCATGATATTGCAAAAGCAATAATTGAAAAATTAAAAAGTAATACTGAAATTCATCCATCAGTTTTAGTTAAGGTGTGCATAGAAGAAGGCTGGGTTACATTATACGGAACTGCTGATTGGGAATATCAAAGAACTGCAGCTGAAAATTGCGTTCGATGTCTATCTGGTGTTGTTGGAGTATCAAATGCGATTTCTGTTAAGGATAAGATAGTTCAGCCTTCTGCAATAAAGAAAAAAATTGAATTGGCTTTGAAAGCAGAGGCAGAGCGTGATGCAAGACAAATTACTGTAGAAGTTGATGGTGATAAGGTTATATTGGCTGGTAAGGTTCGATCAACAACAGAGAAGCAAGATGCTCAATTAGCTGTAGCAAGTTTAAGTGGTGTTAAAACTGTACAAAATGATATTGTTGTTAGTTAAAAAAAAGATAAAGTCGCGGCAATGCAGCGACTTTATCTTATAAAATATTAAGTTCTGGCTTGCGAAGAAGTTCGAATAGTAACTGATTGTCCACTTTCAAATTTCTGATATACATTTCGTAATGCTCCATATACATAGCCAGCGATCATTGATAAAATGACGGCATATACAAGTCCAACAATAAATCTTCCAAAGGTGTATGTTATAGAGCTAATGCCCGGCGGCTCAAGATTTAAACCATGATTTAATGATCGAATCATTGATTCCATAAAATCAGGCATTACTGCAAAAACGATCGCGATCAAAGTGTAAATTAAAGCAACTGCCGAACCAGCCGCAATTGATGTTGTTAATGGTTTTTCATTGTTCATGTGATCTCCTTTGTTTTTAGCGAATAATTTCGCATATTTTAAAAAATAGGGGTAGCTCTTCCATGAGCAAGGGAAAATTTAATAAGTCCAATTATTATTGTTAGCCATAATCACGCCGAATTTATCTTCAAATGAAATGCCATCTATTGCAAAGCGCTCTTCATCATCTAAGATATTTTTTCTTACTTTAGCGGCTGAATAAGCTGTTTTATTTCTTAATGTTCTACTTTTCGTCCTAAATATTCTTTTTTCAATTTGTATTGAATTTTTAAAATAATCATCTTCAGTTTTGTAATTTAAGAAGCTATTGAATTCGCCTCTTAGGAAAACAGGAAAATAAGAAACAAATTGAGACAAATCATCAAGCCAGCTTAATTCATGACTAGCCATGTGAAACCCCTTGTTGCGGCGATTTTTCCTTTGGTGTGATGTATTTAGAATTTCCATTAGGATAGACTGATCGTGCAGTTTCTTTGTGGTGTTCTTGTGGAATATGGAAAACAAGAATTGGGCATTTTGCTTGAACTAATACGTCCCTGGCAACGCTACTTAAGAAACCCAAGGTTGACGGATGATTTTGTATAGCGATAGAAATTAATCCAGCCTTATTTTTTTTAGCAGCAGTTATTATATCGCTGGCTAAATTTTTTGTCTCGCGTTGGATCAAAGCGGAACAGTTAATGTTTTCTTTTTGAAGTTGGTTAAGCCATTGTCTTGATTTTTTTAACCGCGCTGATTCCACATCTTTCATTATAGATTCAGCGCTTGAAAAATCACCTTGCCAAGCACCATAGAATTCAATCGGATAAATATTAGGAGTTTCAACCTGACTATAAAGTAGAAGATTTGATTTAAATGATTTAGCTATTGGATTAATTTGTTTTAGTAAAGCATTTTTTGATTCAGCACTAAAATCTGTTGGATACAATATTGTTGGTATTTTTTCTGAAGCAACCGCATTTGGATTTAACAACAACACGGGGACTTTAGAAGTCGCAATAAGTGTCTCTGCAAATCCACCCAATCTGAAGGGGTTCCAAGTTGATTTAGCATGTGTATTAGCAAAAATAAGATTTGCATTTTTCTTTTCTGCATACTTTGCAACTTCAGAAGCCATTCTGCGGTTTGAAAGTGCTGTAACAAAAATTAACTCAGGAGTAAGGAAATCCTTAGTATTCGCTTTTTTCATGAAACTATTTAAAGTACGCTGAGCCTCTTTTTTAAAGTCTACACTTGATGGAAAAGCTAATTCTAAAGGGTATGAAAAAGCCGATTGAATAAAAACCGAAACAGGTTGAACTTCGCAATTAAGATGTTTTGACCAAATTGATAACTCTTTAATAATATTTTTCGCATCCTCAACTTTCTTTGTGGGATCGACAGCCCAAATTATTAAATTTTTATTTTTTTTTGTTGCGGTTGGTAAATTCATTTATTCCTCCGGTTAATATTTATTGTTAATAAGTGCAAAGCTTGGACCAATTGAATATATAATTTTCGCAAGAGACATAATATTTGATAATGGGGAAATAATATTTTTACCTGAGACTTTTTGGACTAATTTTAAAGTCAGTGTGTCTTGTTAAGTTATTAAATTAAATTAAATATCAATAATAACATGCTGACTTTGCGCGTTCTAATATTGGCAAGTGAATTGCTTTAAGAAATACAAGGGAATTGTAAAAGGAATTACAATTGAGGGGTGGGACATGGATCGTATTATCAATATAATTTTTATATTGTTTTTTTCTTTTATTGGGTTAACTTCAGTTTTTTGGGCTTGGGTAGCATTTTTTATGCTTCCTGTAGTTATGTTTTTTATAGGCCCAATTTTTATTTTAGTTTATGCATTTAAAGATTTTTATACTAATACTCCATTAAAAATTGAGGAAGTTAAATTCAAGAAGAAACTAATTCATAAGCCAAGTAGGTTTCATATTAGTTCTGCTAGAGCTGACTACAAATCCTATGCGGCAAATGTCTACTCTTTTCATATGTGGCGCAACCATCCTTTGATAGCTAAAACAAAATTTGTTTTATATTTTTTAAATACTAACCAAAGAAATCACATAGTTTTAGTACAAAACACAAAATTTTTATAAATAAATATTAATTCATATTTAAATTTAACAGGAGGTCGCTGTGGCAAATTTTTTAATGGGTAATAAAGCTAAGTTTAACATCAGATTCAACGAGGGAATTAATGAATAAATACTTAAGATATATCTTTGTAACTTTTTTTATATTGATTGGATTGACATCCGTTTTTTGGGGATGGTTGATATTTGCATTTTTTCCATTATTTGTGATAATTTTTTCGCCAATTGCGCTTGTTATGATGCTAGTAAGCATGATTGTAGGCAAAAAAGTTAAACATATCAAGGTGATTGCAACAGAGACTAAAGACAAATTCATTGAAAAAGAAATTCCATCCGTTAATCTAAATAAAAATAATCATGATCAGAATTTTTCAATTGCTTAAGCTTATATAAAATAAAATGTTAATAATTTAAGCGGGCTTAGTACTTATCCACTAATACCCGTTTTTTATTTTGAATGTAAGATACAATGTATCACATATATAAATCGAGACTTTTTGTAATCAACTAAAGTCATGATGTCATAAGAAATTAAGAATTTCGATTTTAAATCAAAAATAATAAGATCTAAGTGTAAACAAGTCCTGGCACGGGTTCTGCTTAAGTAGATTGTATGTTCGATAGCAGCGATGCTAGTCAGAACTCAAGCGGGTGTAAGCCCCGTCAACA
>JBAQKN010000028.1:0-47507 GCA_049301055.1 Pseudobdellovibrio sp.
CGAAAGTTATCGAAAAGTAAAAGCAAAGAAACTTGACAGTAAGGATTTAAATCACTAAAACTTTTTCTATATCCGAAGTGGCTCCCAAACGTGAAACTGGGTGGCTCCGATCAGTGAAATTCTCCAACTGGCGGACATCCGCCAGTCAGCGATTAGTTAATCATGTTTATAATTAGGCACTTACAGTATCGGACAACGCTGGTGACATTACGACCATGCAGTTCTTACATGAATAAACCTGCAAAAGCCGTCCTAATTTACGCTCAAATCGAACCTATTAAATAACGAATGTTTAAGTATGGTTATTTAATAGGCATCAGATTTGTACTACCTTTGTCCAGTACGGGGGTACAGCGGATGCAGCATAACATCCTTTTGATAGATGACGATGCGAGCTTTCGAGCTTCAATGTCAGCATTTCTAGCAGACGAAGGCTTCTTCGTTCGCGCCGCAGCTAGTGGCGATGAAGGTGTTGCTCTGGTCCGGCAGAAAGTGATTCCCTTTTCTTTAGCCCTCGTCGATTTCCACATGCCGGATGTTGGCGGTCCGGAAACTATCAGGCAACTTAAGCAGTTGGATTCGGGTTTCACGGTCTTTGCCTTCTCAGGCGATGACTCGATAGATGCTCACAATAGCTCTCTTGAGTCAGGAGCCGTGTACTTTATCGAAAAGGACATTGGCGATGCAAAACTGCTTGGATTACTTCACAGGGCCTGTCGTGAGGTCGAGCGCCGCACAAAGCCCATTTCAATTTCAACTCATTCAGAGAATCGAAAGCTGATCGAAAGTGTTCAGATGGTGGGCGTCTCTGAGTCCATGGCCGAAGTCGCCCGACTGGTCTTAAAGTTTGCGCCATCAAACGACTCAGTGCTGATCCGTGGTGAAAACGGGACCGGTAAAGAAAAGGTCGCCCGCGCGATCCACAATCACTCAGCCAGAAGTAGCAAACCTTTTATTGCGGTCAACTGCTCAGCTATCCCAGAAAATCTGATCGAAAGCGAATTCTTCGGTCATGAAAAAGGCGCTTTCACCGGAGCGGCCCGTAGTCGCAAAGGTTTCTTTGAGGCCGCTAGCGGCGGGACCATCTTTTTGGATGAAATAGGCGATATGGCAAAACATCTTCAGTCGAGCTTGCTACGCGTGCTTCAAGAAAAATGTATAACGCCTGTTGGCTCAACCGAGAGCCGCAAAATTGATTTTCGGCTGATCGCCGCGACCAATGCTCCTTTAGAAACATTCATTGCTGAAAAATTATTTCGAGAAGATCTTTTCTTTCGACTGAATGTGCTGCCAATCACGATCAAACCCCTTCGCGAGCGTCCGGAAGATATCGCGATTTTGGCGCAAGCCTTTCTTGAAAAAGCGAACATAGAAACAAATCAAAATAAAATTCTGCTTGAGTCCACCGTTGAAGAACTTAAAAAAATCCCATGGCAAGGCAACGTCAGGGAGCTTGAACACTGCATTCGATTTTTGGTGAATCTATCGTCGGGTGAACATCTGGATGCAAGTTTACTTAAAACAAGAAGTGATCTAGCCGCCGGAAAAAAGAGGGCACCAGACCTGACGACTCTGAAATTCAGTCAGATGACCGATGAAAAACGAATCGTACTGAAGGCGCTTGAAGAATGTGGCTCCATTGCAGGAGCGGCTCGAATGCTTGCGATCAGCCGTAGCACAGTCAGAGAGAAAATGAAAAAATATGGAATTGAACTAAAACGATCAAACGACGAGGAGGTCGAAGTATGAAAAAATCTATTTTGTTAATTCTGGCAGGACTACTGGGAGTAAATCTCACGGCACTGGCCGACGTTCAACAAGCGCAAAAGTTAACTGCGCTGGAAAAGCAGCAAATTGCCTGGGCTATTCGAATTCTAGGCAATACAAAAACTTTGGTCTCGTCGCAAAATCAGTGCGTTCAATTCGACGAGGATATTTTAAGTGTTTTGGAAGCTGAGGGACATATAGAACGTGGCGGAACGCATCCTACCACAATCTGCGTTGGCGCCTCAGGCATCACAAAGTAGGATTATATGAAAACGGCAAACATCAAATATTTTATTTTACTCGGCTTGGTGTTAGCCGTCGGAGGAGTTCTCTCTATGAGAAATACACATAAAGACAAAACATTGCGAGTGGCCTTTCCAGTCAAACTGAAGGCCACAGCGTATGAGCCAACTAATATCAATCTCGACTACGAATACATTTTTTTAGAAAATGTGTTTTCTCCGCTTGTCGAAATTTCGAAGGATGGCTCTATTGAGCCGGGAGTCGCAGAAAAAGTTGATTGGGTTGGCGACGAGTTAAAACTTACTATCAGAAAAAATCTGAAAACCGTTTCAGGCGTGCCTATCACGCCGAGTGATGTGGTTTTCTCGCTTAAAAGATTGCTCGTTTTATCTGGGAATACTCACGGCAACTTCAAGGATATCGTGTGCCCTGGCGTTGAACTAAAAACTGTTGAAGATCCTTGTCCTGGTATCAGACAAGACAACGAACACGTATTTTTAAATGCTAAAGGAAGAAAGTCATTTCTATTGCCGATGCTGGGCGCGATTGATTTTGCGATCATTCCGCAATCAAGTGTTGATCCAAAAACTTTGCAGATCATCAACTACGCCGAAACAAGTGGCCCCTATTCAATGACTGAAGATGATGGGGCCGGAAATATTAAACTTCAGCTGAATAAGAATCATTACTTTGCAACAAACGACGTCCCCGAACAAATCATTCTTGTACCGACAGATTCAGCAACGAAAGGCGCAAGCCTAGTAGCATTGAAGGAAGGGCGCGTAGACCATCTAACAACTGTTGATGCGTCGAAAGCGGACGAACTGATCGCCTTTGCTGCAAAGAATCCAGATTTCGAAAGTCATGTCACCATGAAGATTAGAAGCCTTTTTATTGTGTTCACTGAGCGAGGACAAAAAGAGTTTTCGCCTGCGGAACGCCGTTTTATTGGCGAGAAGATGAAGGCAGCATTTTCAAATATTTATTCTAATGTCCCTGGCTTCGAGCAACGGGCTGAATTCTTCCCGAGTCTTGGCGAAGGCGGTTTGACAGTCGAACAACAGGAGCGTCTTCAAAAAGTTCGCACGCAAACTCTCGTAGCTCCAAAAAAACATTTCAGACTCGGCGTCATCAAGCGAGGAGTGATTCAAGAATGGGTTTCTGCGATTAATAAAGAATTGCCTGAAGCCGATTGCTACCAAGAAACCAACGTGCCTGACTTCAAAAAGTACGACAAAGAAGATGATGTTCCCCACGCGTGGGTTGCGACAACTGACACCGGATTCATGGAAGACATCAGTCTGATTTCCTATTCTTTGAATGCCGGATTGTTGGGATTGAAAAAGTCCGAACGGACTGCGTGGTTAGCTGATTACATGGCAACTGATGATAAGGCTCTGCGGATTCATAAGTTAAAAGATCTGCATTTCCACGCTTTATCTGAACCGGCAATTGTTCCTTTGATCGCGTCGCCTTATGCAGCGCTAGTTAGAAAACCTTGGAAAATGGAATTATCTGAACTCTATGCGAATAATCAGTTATGGCGAATAAAACTTCGCTAGCCGCTTGGCTCTATTCTAATCGTCAGGCGCTGAACCCTAGATTTAAGGAGTTCAGTTGGCCGGAAAGATTTCTTTCCGGTCTGTATGATTTTTCAACCGTCCTAACTTGGGATGGTGTTGAGGCCGAGGGGCGCGGAGTTGATACGCGCCGAGAAATCGCTTTAGAAAAATCAGTCGCAGAAGGAATCGAGAGACTCATTTGCAAAAAATTAGAATTTGATTCGGTCGGCTTTGCAGCAGCAGCCACGATTGATCCGATAACTCATGCGCGGTTTGAGGCGCTCGAAAGATTTTATCTTGAAAAGCATATTCAAAATCATACGCCATTTCAAAAAATCACGGCGACCTGTGAGTTGGCTGAAAAGTTTCGCAACCAAAATTCAAAGTCAGAAATCTCATTTTATCGTATGGCGACTCCTGATGATTTTTTTGGAGTCGTCTGTTCAATTGAATCAGTTCAAAATCAAAAGCGGTCCTTAGGTTTTGCACTCTCAGACTCTTTAGATAATTGCCTGCGTAGATCATTGCTTGAGGCCCTGCCTAATTTTGCTTGGCTTATCGAGAAGCACACTAATATTGAAATTACTGAACCGACTACCCCATGGCATATCGACTCTAATTTTTTAGAAAAGATTGTTCCTTTGCTGGCAACAAAAGAAAAATCTGGCGAGACAATTGATGCCTTTCAAATTCCAGTTTTAAAAAATGTCGAAGTTTCTTATTCTCAGATAACAATCTTAAAAGATGCACCGCTGCGAACTTCAAGATTTGTTTTGCAAGCCGAAGGAGAAGTTCGATGAACCAAACTCCCGCACAGCGGATAAAGCAATTTGAAAAGCGGCAGTACATCATTTCGGCGATGGGGCTTTTGATTTTTTGTGGATTGTCTGTTGTGCTAAATACGCTTCACGTTCAATCCGTCGCGGAAGAGACCACACGTTTTCTATCAAGGATGGTCAAGCTAGACGACTTTCGAGAGGCCAGTCTGATCTTACAAGAAGCACGCCTAGCTAATTTTAAAAAGATTCACTATCAGTCTGAACAACCTGGCCGCTCATTTGTTTTACCACCGAAAGCTGAGGTTTTTAGTGATGCTGGATTTTTGAAATCACTTACCACTGACTCGATAACTGTGCCTGTCGAGGTAAGTTTATCCTCCGTCTCGTCTGATAAAATCACTTTTGAATTTGATCGCTTCAGCTTGATTCCCTACGCATTTTATTTGTGGCTAATCTTAAATCTCGTTTCGATTCCACAAACTCAGTTTATGAAGCGACGACTAAGTGAGCAGTTTAAGAAAGACCTTGAAGTAGAAAAACAGCTCGTTAAGAGCGAAGTAGCGCAACAGGTTCGCCACAATCTTCGAACTCCGCTTGCGGCATTGATGCGGATACCAAAAAAATTGCCGGACTCAGTTTCAAAAGATCGGGAGTTGTTGGAGCTGACCATTGGACAAATTCGCGAATTGATTTCGAAGCTTGATGATCGCCCAGAAGATAATCTTTCATATCAGAGTGAAACGAATATTTACAGCACCCTGATTCAGTCTAAGCGAGAAATTGAACTCTACGTCCCTAAAGCAATCCAACTTCAATTTGAAGTTGATGACATGATCTCTTCTGCGCTCGTTCATCACGTTCCCGTTGAACTTCGTGCGTTGCTCGGAAATTTGGTCACCAATTCAATAGAGGCTTTAGGAAGCTCTTCTGGTAAAATTCTTGTTAGGGCCACAGATCAAGGAACCGAAATAGCTATCAGCGTATTCGATACCGGCCAGGGAATCCCGGCAGAGAATCTTTCCCGCGTTTTTGCTAAAGATTTTTCCTTTGGAAAAAAGACTGGCTCAGGAATTGGACTTTCACACGCGAAGGAACACATCGAAGCGTGGGGTGGTTCAATTCGGGCTGAATCCGTATTAGAGGTCGGCACTACGCTCACATTTCTGTTGCCAGTGAGCGACAGAGCCACTTGGTATGTGCCGCGACTTAAGTTCGATGCAAAATCTAGAATTTGTGTGATTGACGATCAAGAGGCCGGAAGAGAGCTCTGGCGACTTAAGCTGGATGAAGCAAAACTTCTTACTCAAACAAGGTTTTCTTCCGATGGAAGCCGGCTAAGGACTTTTGAAAAGGATTTTATTGAAGAGCCCGAGATTTTCACGTTCCTTTTTGACTATGATCTTGGCCCCGGTGAAACAGGCCTGAGCTTACTTCAAAAAATGCCTTCTCGAGCTGTCCGGTGCCTTGTCACAGGCCATTTCGACAACGCAGAGATTCGAGAGACCTGCGCAACTAACGGATTATTTCTTATTCCTAAAAGCCAAATTTCTGAAATCCCTTTGATCGTACGTTAGCTCTTCCGATTTTAGAGTTGTTAGTCATTGTTTTCATATTCAATGGTGACTTTATACGACGACCGAAACTCATCCATCGGAACTATTCTCGAAATATCAGCTAGGTTACCAACATCAAAAATAAACGGATTCGGGAGCTTGTTATCAGAAATAAAAACATACCGATATTCACGCTCTTCTGAATAGGAAATGTCTTTTACGAGTCCCCACTTTTTGGTCGGTATCCGTCCGTGAATTGCTTTTAGACTAGTGTACTCAACCAACCCGTGTCTGACAGCTATTCCGAGGTCTTTAGCTCGCTGATCTATCCGCTTATTGAGTTCGGGCACATTCTCAATCACCCAAACATAGCTGCCAAACTTGCTGATATGATCGGTTACTTCTAAATTGACATCCAATTTATCAGCGGCTTTTTTTCCTTTAGGAAAGGGCTTTGTTAGCTCTAATCCCGTGTGAAGTGAGTAAAAGCACATGACTGGAACGTCAGACTCTCTGAATATTTTTAGCTGCTGATTTTCGTCCGGAATCAATTCAGCCAGCTCTTGTCCTGATTTGCTAATTTTTATAATTATTTTTTTTGGATCAAAAATGGCGTCGATAGCTTCATTTTCGTCAAAAAATGCCTTTCCTCTATTTTCTTCTTTTTTATAAGATTCAAGGTGGCTAGCTCTAAGTTTACCCTGAAGCAGTGATTCCAAATATTCACGCTTATCAGCTCTGGCTAGAAAAATAATATTATTGGCTGATCCTGCGATCATCTCTGCTGGTGGACCAAATTTTGATCCTGCTTTGTCATCAGTCATTATTCCATGGTGGGTTTGAGTTTTCTCGAAGTCAAACTGAATAGATCTATGAGCTACAGGGCAAAATATTTTTTTCTAAATATTTATTAAATATAGCTATGGATTTTTGAGCGTAAAGCAGTCGCTGAATTGCTTCTTCATATCATATCACCATGGTGGAACTCCGCCATGCAGATGATTTTCATCAACCTATTGGATCAACTGACATTTTTAAAATCAGTGGTGGCGACCGTCCGCCATCCCTAGTTTTTCTCTTCATTCTCCCTTCTCGAAAATTCTTTATCTAAATCAATCACTTACTTGCGACGGCGCGCGCGGATGGCACCCGGATTTCGTTTTGCTTTATAGAACGGCAGGAAGTCGTCACGAGAACGTCTTCTATTAACTCGAAACTAAGGAGGTGCATCTATGAATACCAAAAAAATCAAAAACAAGACGACCACGGAGATCAATAACGATCTGAGCATGACTCCATCTGAAGGAGCGAAGCCATCATCGGTTTGGCTCCGATTGAAGGGCGCGTTCACAGCGCCAGATATGACTCTTGAGGCATGGGAGCGAATCGAGGCGAAGCGAACCCCCTCATCGCACAGCTCAAATCAGTGGAGGAATTTCTAATGTCTAGAACATTAAAAGACAAAAAAGAAATTTATCGAAACGAATCTGAGTTGGTTCACATCAAACGTCAAGAGCCATTACTTACCCGCAGATTTCTTAATTTCAAAAAATCGGGGCCGCCAGTTGACGGCGATGTGTGTCCAGAGTGCGGCGGGCTCACTGATTTTCAGAGCGGCTATCTGACTTGCTGCGAATGTGGGTGGACTGAAGACGTTGTTGAGATGTTCGAAATGGAAAGGTTCTCAGCATGAACGACAACTCTAACTTTCCATACAGCAATGTTATTCCAATTCGCAAGTCCGACAGCTTCGGTGTCTATGTCGGCGAGGTCACATCGAGCGGCGAAATTATTGAGGGCGAAAGCGTTGGAATCGCTTTTCTAAAGCAGGGGTCGAAAAAGTTTCGACTGAAACTATTTTTGTTTCCGAGCCATCAATATTTTGTCGTTCCCGACGAAAAAGACGACACGAAATATATCGTCTTAAGCCTTGAAGAATACCAGTTACCTTCTGGCGAAACCCGCACGAGCTGGAATCGAATTGGCGAAGGACGACTTGTCGGCAACTTCATCGCACTCAGAGTGCAGCTTCTTCCGGAAAATATTTTCTTATGTCTGTTTCCGGACAAGGGCGAAGCCAAGGAGGAATCCATTGCAATCTAACTTTAAAAAAGGAGGTGATCCTATGAAGAATAAAAAACTGTTTCTGACTTTTGCGGCTCTTTTGTTAGCACTTGTGCTTGTTCCCGAGCTTGGCTTTGCCAGTGTTGAATCTTCGCTTGTTGGAATTCAAACCAAACTCACGCGCGTAATTTTGCCGACTCTTTCGATTATCGGGATCGCTTGGGCTGCATTTTCACTGATGAGCGGCAACGAAAGAGCCAAGCAACACATGTGGTACGCCATTCTTGGCTCCATCATTGGGTTCGGTGCGCAAGCCATCGTCGATTTCATTTCGCAGACGGTGCGCTAATGAGCGACGAGAATCTTTTAACTTCCTCTGTGCCCAGAACACTGGAAACAAAAAATAAAATTCTGGGGCTAGAACTTTCTGACGTGCTTGTTCTACTTTTGAATCTATCGGTTCAAAATTTAATTTTCGGATCAACTTCTTTAAAAATTCCAATGGTGTTTGGCACCAGCGTATTTCTAGCTGGGATTCTATTCTTTTTCAAAAAAGGAAAACCAGATCAATTTCTTCAGCACTTTTTCGAGCATCTGATTTCGCCGACAGTATCGTCTGCAAATAGCTCGGACAAAAAGTATCGACGTTTCGGAAACGGCGGTGCCAAGTGAGTGAAATACATTCTTTATGCGAAAGTTTACCGTTCTGGGAGTTTGAATCAAAACCAATCCCTCACGTCATTCTTTGGGATGGATCAATCTCATCCGGGATTGAACTGCTGCCGCTTGATATTGAGTGCTTCGATGAATCCCGCATTAACCAGTTGACCCTTGGACTTCGGGCCTTTGCGAATTCATTGCCCGAGGGCACAACTTCGCAGTTTATGGTCAAAATTGAGTCCGACGTTGAGGACGTCATTCAAAAACACACCGCGCTTGTTACGACACCAAATGAGTTTCTAAAACGGCTTGATCAAAAGCGCGCTGAGAATTTGGTTGAACAAGTAAAGGCTGGGTTTCTTTTCAGGCCTCGGCTTCTTTATTTTCTAAAAACAGAAGGCGCTGAACGGCCTGGTGTCTTTTCGTTTACGCAAACGAAAAAATTTGCTACCGACTTTGAAAAAGGATTTGAAGATCGTCTTCAGACTCTTAGCCAGGCTTTAGAAAATGCAAAATCAACTTTAGCATCGCTTGGTTTTGTTGCGCACGACTGCTCAAAAGAAGATTTAGTTCAAATTCAGTACGAACATCTTAATCCCAGCCGAGCAGATGTTGTGACCGCTCCGAATATTTGTATTCGCACGGCTGACATTGACGATCCGTCGCCTAGGGAACAGCTAGTGTTTGGTGATCTTGTTCTCGATCAAGAGGATTTTAATCTTGATGGTCTGAAAACACGAGTCATCACCCTTAAAACACTCCCTGAAATGACTTACGCAGGGATGATGAGTGGTTTTTTGGCCCTGCCGTTTAAGTACGAACTTCTTTTCTCGATGAAGATTCCAGACCAAGCCAAAGAAATAAAAAGCTTAGAGCAGAAGCGGCGTATGGCGCACTCGCTTTCAAGTTCATCAAGCAATCGTGTTTCAGATTTGGAAAGCGAATCAAGGCTTTCGCAAACGACGGACCTGATTCGCGAAATCATTGAAACGGGTCAAAGAATTTTTCAGGCCGAGCTTATGATTATTTTGCGTGAAGCCCCAACAAAAGATGGCGACCGCAGACTCAATTTGCATACAAAAGAGATTCTATCGAAGTTCAAAACTTTGAGCGGCTCTGAAGGAGCTCAAGAAACTGTCGGAGGCTGGAAGATTTTTAAATCAAATCTTCCACTGGCGCCAATGTCGCTAGTGCGAGCGAAGCGGATAAAGACAAATAATCTTGTCGATTTCTTTCCGCTTTATGGCGCATCGATGGGTGACGAGAATCCAGTGTGCCTGCTTAAGACAAGGCTTGGAACTTTGTATTCATTCAATCCTTATTCGTCTCGCTTGAGTAATTTTAATTCGCTAGTCACGGGGTCTAGTGGCTCAGGTAAAAGTTTTGCGAATAATTTTTTGATGCTTCAGCAGATTGCGCGCGGAACTCGCGTGTATGTGATCGACATCGGCGGATCTTACAAAAAGATGACTGAAGTGCTAGACGGTCAATACTTCGAGATCAATCTTTCTGGTCAGTACGTTTTAAATCCGTTCGAGCTAAAAGATCCAAGCGTCGAGCCGTCAGGCGACAGGCTAAAAGGTCTCGTCAGTATCGTCGAGCAGATGGTGGTCGATCAAGGTGAAAAGCTTTCGCGTTTTGATAGGGTCCAACTTGAAGCGGCACTAACAACTGTATTCTTAAAAGCCCGGAGCCAGCCTTCACCACGCTCGCCTGTGCTTTCAGATCTCGCGAAGCATTGCTTGGCAGATTCCGATGATTCGCTCAAACGGATCGGAAAACTTCTTTTCCCGTGGATCGGTGGAACTCCCTACGGAAAACTTCTCGATGGCGTTGGTAAAATTGAGGCCGACCGAGCCATTGTGGCTTTTGATCTGAAGGGACTTTCTCAGTATCCCGATTTGCAATCCGTCATGATCTTGATTCTAACGAATTTCATCTTAGAGCAGATCGAATCTGATCGGACGGTCCCTAAGCGCGTACTTCTTGATGAGGCGTGGGAACTTTTAAAAAGTCCAGCGGCCAGTCAATTTATGGAGTACGCAGCTAGAACTTTTAGAAAAACTGGCAGTGGCATTACGTTCATCACTCAAGGGGTTGAAGAAATCATCGCAAGTGGCATGGGGCCTGCGATTCTGAATAATACCGCAACCAAGCTCATCATGCTTCAAAAGGGTGACACAAAAGTTTTACGAGACGCTTTGAAGCTGAACACGCAGGAACTCAGGCTTATTCAAAGTGTTGAACAGAGAAAAGGTGTTTTCAGTGAAGGTTTCTTGATGGAGGGCGAAAGCCGTCAGGTCATCCGAATTCAACCATCACCGCTTGAGTATTGGATTTCGACTTCAGATTCCAGAGACAACCAATTTTTGGAAAAATTGAAACTCGACGGGCTTTCGCTTGAAGCAGCACTTTTCAAAGCGGCCGAGCTTGCACCTTTTGGAGTTTCATCAATGAAGGAGGTGGCCGCATGAAAAAACGAATTTTAACGATTTTGGTTCCCGCTATTCTGTTGCTGAGTCCAAATCCTGCGAAGGCAGATTTGTTTGGTGGCGATGTTCTAGTTTTAACCCAGATCTTAGCTCAGGCCATTCAAACCGTCATCACACTTAAAAGTGTTCTTGAAAATGGAAAGGACTCACTCGATCTGTTGCGTGACATCAATGCTGGCGTCAGAAGCGGACTCGATCTCATTCGAATCGTGAATCCAAATTTCAATCCCGGCGTGTACGGAAATTTGAATGATGCCGACTCTGTTCTGCGGGCGCTTCAGGCCGTTTACGGCACCATTCCGCAAGGCATGGACGAAGAGCTGATGAAGTCACAGGATCAAAGCGTCGCCGAAGTCATTTCGATGAATCGAAATCTCTATGACTATGCTGATCAAGTAGACCGTGAAAAAGAAAAAATTCTTTTTCACGCACAGGTCGTGAGTCCCCAAGGAGCTGGAAAACTTCAGAACCAAGCGCTCGGCGTTTTGATTGGCGTGACCACTCAACTATTGCGGACACAAAGTCAGATGCTAAAAATCATGGCCCAGAATATGGCCTACGATAATCGTAAGGAAAAGCTCGCAACACAGAACTTTCAGGAAAATTACCAAGGACTTTCACGCGGTTTCGATGGACTCCCGAAAAAAACTGATCTGCCTCGGCTTGGGGGTGGCAAGTGATTCCGCATCTTGAAGTTCTAGGCACTCTTGTCCGCGATCTTTATCAGGGTTTGAGTCAGCTTTTTTATGTCATGTTGCCGCTTGCGATTTTGTTCTCGGTGGTCTTTGGCTACTTGAAATCTGGTGATGCGAATTACCCTGACGTCATCAAGCGAAGCTTTGTTGCAGCCCTGCTACTCGCATCGTTTCCCGAGGTCTCAAATATTATTTTGGATATTTGCGACGGCATTGCGCTGAAGATCGACAATATGTCAGGGCTTGAGACGTTCATGCGAATGGCTCAAGAGAAATCCCACAGCTACGCAACAGCAAAGAATGTTTTGCTTTTAAAATTTGACGATCTTTTTATGGCCGTTTTAAGTTTTGGAAGCTTCATCATTTTGTACTTCGCAAGATACATCACCGTAGCACTTTACTATTTCTATTGGGTACTTCTGTCGGTCTGTGCGCCCCTGATGATTCTTTGTTACATCTTCCCAAGGACAGCAGGTATCACAGCGAATCTTTATCGAGGGCTTATTGAAGTCGCGTGCTGGAAGATCATCTGGGCAGTCATGTCGGCGATGTTGGCTTCGATTTCATTCGGGGACATCTACAAGACTGATGGCAGCTACCTCACGCTGATTATCATGAATTTCGTGATCGCGATTGCGATGCTTTTAACGCCTATGATTATGCGTTCGCTCATCGGCGAAGGCGTTCAAGCGACAGCTCAGACAATCGGAACAACGGCAGCCGTTGCAATGGCTGGTTTGCCAGCGAAGATGATGGCGGTCAAGCAAGTCACCCGACAAGAGCTCTCATATATGAAGTCCTATGCGGGCCAAAAACTACAGAACATTCAAAACAAATTTAACGGACCCAAAGGGTCCTAAAGGAGGTGCATTATGAATAAAAAAATGACGTTACAACTAAGTACTTATCCAAAAGCTATGCGCGAGTTCGCCGAAGAAAATCTAAATATCAAATTTCTCTGCGGAGCATTGCTCGGCCTTTTGTTTTTGATGCTCATGCTCGTTCTGTATCTCGTGAAAAAAGGTCCGACTGTGATCGCACTTGATAACACTGGATCAATTGCACGAGTTGAATCAAAAATCACAGACATTCAGATCGAATCAGCCATCAAAGAATATATCGGCTACCGATATTCTTGGGATGAAAAAAATATTTCTGAAGAAATCGGCAAGGCAAAGTTCTTTGTCCTTCCAAGTCTTGTTTCCGCGTTCGAAAAATCTATGGCGGAAACGATGAAGTTCGTTCGTGAAAAGAAAGTACGACAGCGAGTTTACCCAAAGTCCGTATCGGTAGATTTGAAGGAAAAGAAGGTCACTGTTCTTGCTGACAGAATCACGGAGTTCGACAATTTAAAAGCAGCGACAGAAATGCGGCTGACTTTTCAATTTTCGACTGACGACCGTACCGTCGTAAATCCTTGGGGCGTCTATATTACCAAAGAAACGGAAGAGGCCGCACGATGAGTAAGATCATTTCGGCACTTGTGTGCCTAATTTTGTTTACGGCTTCAGCTCATTCCCAAGTTCGCAAAGTGACGGTCAAAAGTGATGACATTTTGACGGTTAAAACTGCACTCGGGATTGCCACGATCATTCAACTTCCAGAAACGATTGGTTCTGCCATCATTGGCGATCAATCAGGGTTCAAAGTCGAATATCTTGACCGTGCTGTTACGATCAAGCCACTTCGCTGGGGAGTGAAAACGAATTTGTATCTGGTCACTGAAAAGCGACGATACAACATTCGGCTTCTTACGCTATCGCAAGCATCTGCGGACTACATCGTTTACGTCAAGGCTCCTGATCCGGCGCAGACCGCTACAAAATGGGTCAATCTTGGGAAGTCTGAGGAAATCGACGGTACAAAATTGACCGTTCGAAAAATTGGATTTTCTGAGAGCGGCTTTATTTTGATTGATGCGACACTCTCTATGAAATCGTCAAAAGATTTAGTCTTAAAGCCGGAGGCTGTTTGGATCAAGCAAGGCACCGATTCAAAAGTTATCAATGGTCTATTTTTATCGACTACAAAGTTATCACGAGACAAATCTATTTTGATTGGGATCTCGCTTGCGAAGTCGGATCTTAAATCCAAAAAACCTGTGACCGTTGAAATTCAGCTAGAAAAAAAGATTTCAGTATTACTTTCCGAGGATGTTTTATGGAAATAAAGCAGCGAGCTCAGGCTTTTTTTCAAAATCTAAAAACTAGCGTTTCAAAATTCCGAGAAAACTTTGTCGAGAAAAATGAATTCAGCCAAAAGGTTGAACTTAAATTCAAAACTTTCAAAGTTATTGGATTGATCGGCGTTCTGGTTTTTATCGCCGTCGTTTTTTTGATGCCGACGGATATACCGATTGAGTTCACGGAAAAGATTGATCGACCTGAACCTAGCACAAGTCAGGACAAAACCGGTACCGATCCCAATCAAGCGAGCAGTTCAGCTCGAGGGCTGTGGGGTTCACCAAAGATGCCAACGGCTCATGGCGGTGACGCTTCACAGGTGAATTACAATACTTCGATGGTCATTGGCTCAAAGGGTGGCAACGCAAAAACAGAACTTCGCGCCGGAATAAGACTTCCGCTTCGTATTTTAGATAAAGTTATCGTGTCGCAGGATTCGGTCCCGATCTTAGCTGAACTGATTTTAGATTCACAGACCGATTCAGGGTTGAAGCTTGTGGCTGGTACTAGGTTTTATGGTGAAGCAAGTTTTCAAAAAGGATCGGACCGCGCAACGATTCGGTTTACGCAGATTTCTTTACCCAGCGGACAAATCAGAAAAGTTTCAGCTCTTGCTTTAAGTAAAGATGGTCAGCCCGGAGTTCCAGGCCGAGTTTTTTCAGACGGAATGAAAAATACCGCAGGCCAAGTTCTCACGACATTTGTTGGGGGACTTGCCGCAGGTAGTATGGAAACCGACATCTTGGGCCGCTCTAAAGGGGGAATTGAAAACGGTTTACTTGGTGCGGTTGCCGCCACTGCGCAGTCAAGAGCACAAAACTACGGTGAAAAACTAAAAACAGAACGCGAGTGGATTGAACTCAACCCCGGCGTCGAATGTGACGCTGTGTTGAGTGATGCCCTCAAACTACAAGAAGGAGGTGATACCTATGAGTGAAGATAAAAAATCAGAAATGACCGACCGAGGATTTATATTTCTAGTAACGATGGCCACTCTTTTTGTTGGCTGGTTAAAATTCAAGCCGGAGATCGTCGCCTGCTATATTAAATTTCGCTACGCCATCGCATTCGGTATCACTGTCGGCATTCTTGCGGTTTACGTTAAGGTCAAAAACAAGATACTCGCGAATTTCAAAGATGCCGATATCGAAAACGAAGTCATTGGCCCCTGCAAGAACGAAGATTCAGTCTTTGCTGGTATTACGCCAAAGGGTAAGTCAGTTCATATCAAGCAGTCACACAGACGGATGCACACTCAGGTTGTCGGCACTACAAACGCCGGCAAAACTGAGTCGGTCATTGTGCCTTGGGCTGTTGACGACATTAAAAAGGGCCGCGGCCTTCTTATTATCGACGGAAAATCTGACCGTAGCCTTCTTGATAAGCTTTACGCCTATGCAAAAAGGCATCATCGAGAGGGCGACTTTAGGATTCTGTCACTTTGCAACGTGGACATCAGTCATACATTCAATCCGTTTACGAATGGGTCTGTGCTTGAAGTTGCAGAGCGCGTGTTCGCGGCGCTGAATTTCGAAAATGAATATTTCAAAAGTATTCAGTACGACGCCTTTCTTCACTGCCTGCTTTTACTGGAAGGCGCCAAGGTGAAAGCGACTCCGTTTCGAGTGATCGAATGTCTTAAGCATGAAAAGCATTTGGCGAACCTCGCAAGTCAATCGACGGATTCAAATCTTCAGGCATGGGCCAAAGATTTCCTAAGCCTCAAACGTGAAGACCGCGAGCAACGGACAAGCGGCCTCGTCGCACAACTTCAAAGTTTTGCAGTCGGTGAAACCGCAACGCTTTTCAATAGCGAAAATTCAGATATTGATTTGGAGCGCGCGCTTGAAAACGGTGAAATCATTTATTGTCAGTTGCCAGCCCTAAAAATTCCGACACTTGGTAAAGCCACGGGAAAAATTATTCTCCAATGTCTTCAGAGTGCCGTATCTTCAAGACACTTAGGACGATCGGAGCATAACAACTTTTTTTCGGTCTACTTAGATGATTTCACTGAGTATCTGACACCGAGTTTTGTGACGCTGCTTAACAAATCCAGAAGTGCAAATGTTGCGATTGTTTTCGCCCATCAGGCGTTAGGCGATCTTGAGGAACTAGGCGCTGGCGTCAAGAATACAATTCTGACCAACTCAAATTTGAAGGTCTTTATGAGGACGAATGAACCCGATTCGGCTGAGTATTTCTCGTCAGTCATCGGAACAATTCAGACCGCCAAAGTTACCGAACGACAAAAAGACGGTTTCATGGGGGCCACTAAAACCGGGGACGGCTCCGTCAGGGAAGCTGAAGAGTTCAAGTTTCATCCGAATCTTTTTAAGCAAGATCTTGGCGTCGGAGAGGCGATCATGGTTTTGCCACACGCAAACGGGAGCCTTCCCGTTCGGATTAAATTCAAACGAAGCTTTGATCTTGATAAGCCAGTGATCCCGAAACTTAAGAAGTCAGCTCCGGCGGGAATGCCTACAGCTACAGATGAAAAACAAAAAAATGAGCAGACCGAAGCCGTCAATGGGCTGTTAACAAGAGCGGTTCACCAACAAAAGGAGGCCGCATGAAAATTATATTTTTGGCGCTGGTAGTTGCGTTGTCCGGGTGTAGCCACTTGCCGAAGTGCGGAAATCCTGAAGGCTCAGGCGTTGTTTTGGCTGGTAAAGACACCTGCCAAGTTCGTATCCGTCAGGTGACTGTTGGATCAGATTTGAAAATTCCTGAAAGTCTAAAAAATTCAAACTTGTCACAATTCACGCTTGAATGGGTCGAACCAGACCTGAAAGACGGTCGTATCGAACTCGGCCATTTTGTTTTGGCTCAAAGTTCTCAAATAAAGGATTCCAAATGAGGCAGATGAACGATCAATTTAGTAAGGAGGCTTTGGATTTTGCCGCACGCTGGGGATTTCTCACGAAAGATTTATTCTACGATTTTATTTGTCGAATGAGCCCGACACAAAACTACCGCTATTGGCGTTCGCTCACAGCAGAAGGTCTCTTTGTGCAGTCCCAGGCTTCAGAAAATGTTCTGCTCTTAAGCCATAAGATTCGTAGACAAATGTTCCGGGAGTCTGCGCGCTCTTCCAGATTGCCAGCATACATTAGCCATGATTCAATTGCGGCCCGATTCGTGATGACGTTACAGCAGACCGGACTCGTTAGCCGCTACTGGCTTGAAAACGATCTAATGAGCAATCCGCTGGACACTTATGACATTCTTGGATCAGCTCGCGTTCACCGAATACCAGATGTTGTTTTTGATCTTAAAACCTTAAATGGCGTGGTTCGCTGCGCTTATGAGGTTGAGAAAACTACGAAGACGCAAAGTCGCTATTCGAAAATTGGGCTGGCGTATCTGGACTATTCGAAAATCAATTTGATTCTCTTTGCCTGCAGCAGCCTTGCAACCGAAGTTGCGGTCAGCCGTGGGTTTCAAGGCAAAGCCTTTACAGATGCGAACCGAGTTCCCGGTATTTTTCAATACCCAGATTTCACAGCACTGGGACTTAAAACGAAAATTCGGTTCGGTACGCATGAGTATTCGATTCAGAATTTTTTAGAAGTCGTCACAAAGCAAATCGTCGCAGCGGGAAGTTCTAAAAGAAATCTAAATGAAAAATCCATTTCATTTAGAAACTCACGAGAAAGTGAGGACGTATGAAAAAAATCGAAGAAAAATCAAAGACATGGGACCCACCCAACTCCGCCCCCTTGAAACAAGTTTCTTCCTGTCCACCCCCACCCAACGAGTTGAGTGAAGGTGGACAGGAACCAGGGGGCGGAGTTGGGTGGGAATACAAATAATGGAAAAGAGTAGATAAAGAGGAAGGTAGAAGAGGGGAAGAAGAGGGGAAGAAGAAGGGGAAAAAATTAAAAACTAAAACAAGGGAGGTGAAATTATGGAAGGAGACAAAGGAAAACAGGAATCTAAGGTAGAGCTAGAAAATATCGTCAAAATTACGATCACCAAAGAAGCTGGTGAAACTCTGGCTGTTCTCGTGAGCCGTGCTAACGAGGGATTTGAGGGAGGGAAGATCAATCGTCAAAACCTCGCGAGCTACATTATTGAGAAGTACAAAAATAACTTCTCGGACCGTGAGCTCTCCAACGTCCGACAGTTGCACTATGACGACGCAGCAATGTTGGAAGCGATGTATCGGAAAATGAAAGAGACTGGAGAGATCCCGGAATTTTTGAGGGAAGCCCTCAAAAAGCAGTTCCAAGGGCATGACGACCCGCCCAAAAAAGGCAAGAAGCCTTTGACGAAAGAGTACATCAATGATGTACTCGATGAGAGCGAGGGAGTCGCATGACGGGCAAAGAATTTAAATTCTTAAGGGAGCAGTTGCAGCTGTCGCAGGAAGAACTTGCAGTACTGCTTTGTCTTTCTGGCAAACAAGCCGTGAGCAACATTGAAACTGGGTTTCGAAATCCGAGCCGACTCTCTTCGGTGCTGCTCCGTGTACTCACGAGTCTTTCAACAGCGAAGTTTAAGGAGCTGCAAAGCCTACTTCTCAAGTACTCCGAAGACGGGTTAAAGAAACCGTCGAGGACAAAACGATGACAATGGGGCGAAAACCGAATTCCTTATACGTTGTTGACGAGAACCTTCCGGTTAATTTTATCGGAACACCGGAGGCCTCTGTCGATTTTCAGAAAAGGCGCGAGTCTATCGAAGAAATGATCGTAAGAATACTTTTAACCGGGAAGAAACGTGGTCGTCCCTCACAAAAGGAACTCCAAGATGAAAAAGCAGCTTAGAATCGGGGCCTACCTTCGAGTGTCCACTGATCGCCAGGTGCAGGTATTCGAAGGGTCTTTGGATACGCAAAAGTATCGGATGCTTGAGTTCGTTAAAAGCAAAAACAAGGAAAATAAAAACTGGGGCGACATCGTTGAGTTCTACATCGACGAAGGTGTGTCAGCAGGGACTGTGAAACGACCTCAGTATCAAAAAATGATGGCTGATGTTCGCAGCGAGAAAGTTAATTTAATTTTAGTGGCAGATATTTCGCGCCTTTCCAGAAGTGTTCATGACTTTAGTATTCTTTTGCGCGATCTCGAGGAGTGCAACGCCAGTTATCTTTCGATGAAAGAACAATTCGATACTACAACTCCAGCGGGTCGCCTAATGATCAATATGGTTGTGAACATGGCGCAATTTGAAAGAGAACAAACTTCCGAAAGAGTTTCGATTAATGTCAGTTCGCGGGCGATGCGAGGGTTTGTGAGCGGTGGAAAAACTCCGTTTGGATTTAATCGAGACAAAGAACGATCGGGTGCATTTGTAATCAACGAAAAAGAAGCGAAAGACCTTCGGACTATTTTTCGAGTCTTCTTGGAGCAAGGAAGCATCGGAAAAACGATTCCTGTGATCGAAGCGCTTGGTATTCTTCCAAAGCCAGTAAAAACTAAATCGAATGTCCCGGTACTTAATAAGTGGGGTTATGATCAGCTCAAGGATTTACTTTCGAATCCCGCTTATGTCGGAATTAAAGAAGTAAATAAGAAGCATAGAAATGCCGATCCGGAATATCTAAAGCCTTGGCAAGTATATCAACAAGTGAAGGCTTCTTGGTCTGCTATAGTCGACAATAAAGAATTCGCAGAGGTTCAAAGTGTGCTTCAAGAAAATTTGTTGCTTGAACGGAGACGCATCGAAGGTGCCGAGCAGCGGATATTTCTTTTAACTGGCATTCTTCGCTGCGGAGAATGCGGAAGGCCGCTTAATGGTCACTCTGCTCACGGTCGACAGATGGTTCACAGATATTACAAACATTCAGATAAAAGAAACAGTGAAGTCGAATGTTCGGTCCGGCGCATTCGCGCGGACGAACTAGAGCAAGTGGTTATCAACCATCTATCAGAGGCGGTTATGCGTGCCGGCTATTTTGACGGTGTTGAAAAAAAACTAAATGAAAGCATGAAAGACGAACCGCGTAGATTGAATGACGAACTTGTCCGAGCAAAAGAAGCGCTATCAAATGTAGAAAAGGAAATTGCTGCGACATTTCGATTCCAACTCCAGGCCGCAGGAGGACCGGAAACCGTTCACCTGACGGCCACGCATCTTGAGAAGCTGGGGCGCGATAAAAAAATTGTAATGAATCGAATATTGGAACTTGAGGAAATCGAACGCGCTCAAGAGGACGCGGCTGGTGTGCGACGAATCATTGAAGTGAATATGAATGAGTTCAAAAGAAGTTTTCATAAGGCATCGCCACCAACGAAGCGTAGGCTCCTGCGAAAAATTCTTTGGAAATTGGTTTATCAGCCGAATGGCTTAAATGCTTATTTCAATTTTGATGAAGGTCGATCAGAACGTGAGACTTTGAATTCGGTATCGAGTACGGCAACAAACCTGGTGCCTTTTAAACAAAAAAAACAGGCTAAACCTGTTTTGAATCTGTCGTTTGATTTATTGCCGGTTGAAGGAATTGGATGGGGTAGAAGGACTCGAACCTTCGAATGATAGAATCAAAATCTATTGCCTTACCAACTTGGCGATACCCCAACAAAAATAGTGCTAAGATAAAAATTAAATAATATTTGGCCAAAGGGCAAGAAAAATTAAGCCCAGATTAGTTATTGATTACTCAGCTAGCTGATCTGGGCCTTCTGTGTGGTGTGAAATAAGTCAGAAAAGAATTCGAACGCAGGGTCTTTTCTTTTAAATCACGCTGTGGTGTCGGACATGTTGTGCTAACAAACTCTACAAAATATATAATCGGAACGGGCAAAATCTGGAAGAACTAAT
The DNA here is from genome assembly GCA_049301055.1 of Pseudobdellovibrio sp. Classification (GTDB taxonomy): domain Bacteria; phylum Bdellovibrionota; class Bdellovibrionia; order Bdellovibrionales; family Bdellovibrionaceae; genus Pseudobdellovibrio. The sequence continues at coordinate 20,767 of JBAQKN010000028.1, forward strand.
AATCGTCTCCAGTTGCATTAATCGGAGCTTTTTGCCTTTTTAAACTCACTAACGTTTCACCCATGGCTTTAAGCTCTTTTTCGTAGGCCTCAAAAACCATATCTTCGATCATTTGCCTAGTTTCTTGATTTAATGGATGAGCAATATCGCGAAATTGACCATCTTTACGCTTTTTACTGGGCATTGCGATGAACAAGCCCTGCGGACCTTGAATAACCTTTAAGTCACGAACGACAAAGCTAGCGTCGATCGTAATCGTCACATAGGCTTTTAAGCGCTCTTCATTGACTGAGAAAATTTTAACTTCGGTGATTTTCATGACTGGTGCCTCTTTCAAAGTTGTCGTCTTTAGTGCTCATCACGTTGAAAATTTTTGTCAGAAGTTCTGACTTACTGTGTCTTATACAGGTATCGACACATGACGCACTGGACTTTAGTTTGTTGGCGTTTTGGCAACATGATTTTTAGATGTGTTGAAAATTTGTTTCAAGATGAGGCAAATCAAAGTCTTCGAAGCTTTACCTACAGCTGCCCACCTATTGTGGCGATACGAACTGTGGCGATAAAACACAAAAGGATATCATGTTTACTAAATTACAGTTTATTCATAAATTAATTTTTGGTTTTTTAGCTCCAATTTCTGTTCTTGTCGCAAGCTCTGCTTTTTTGGCTTATAAAATTTCAAACGTTCAAAGCCTGAGTTTAGAAATTAAAAATACGGATTTGGTTTTGGCCAAAGCTGCCAACGATATGAAGTTTGATGCGGCAGAGGTTCAACAATGGTTAACAGATATTTCAGCAACTCGCGCGGCGCCTGGTTTTGATGATGGATCAAAAAAAGCTGAAGACTATGCCATCGACTTAAGAAAAAATTTAAAAATATTTGCAGATTACTATGCAAAAGAATCTGATCAGAAAAATATAAAACGAATAGAAGAATTGTCAGAGAAATTTGAAAATTTTTACTCTGTCGGTAAATTAATGTCCATCGAATATATTAAGGGTGGTCCCAGTGCAGGAAATGCCTTTATGGGAAAATTTGATAAAGCCGCTGAAGAGCTTGATTCTTTTTTTGCACCATTTATTTCTGAACACATTGATAAAATGAATGCCTCTGTTGATCAAAATGATAAAAATATTTCAACAGCTATGATCGTACTTAAAGCATCGCTATTTTTTACATTAATAGCCTGCGTATTCGTAGTTTATTTCTTGTACACATCAATAAGTAATATTAATTTTCAGTTTAAAGAAATTGGCCGTTTTGCGAACCTATTAAAAGCGGGTGATTTGACGGCGAAAGTAAATATTAATACCGTGGATGAAGTCGGTAAATTAGCAGAATCATTTAATTCGGCAATGACGTTTATTCGTGATGCATTTAAATTAGAAAAAATTGAATGGAAAGATATAGCAGCACAAAAAGAAAGAGAAACAGCTGCGCAACAACAAACTAAAGAAGCTTTGAAGATGGCTGAAAAAGAAAAACTGGAAGCATTAGAAGCAAAAAAGTTTGCGGATATCGAAAAAAGTAAAGCAGAAAAGGCCATGTTTATGGCCTCTGAAGAAAAAAAACGTGCTGAAGAGCTTGCAGTAAATGCTATGGACGCAAGAAAACTAGCAGAAAAAGCTATGCTTATGGCCTCTGAAGAAAAAAAACGCGCTGAAGTTTTAGCAATTAAAGAGAAAGAATCTGCAGAGCAAATTAAGATCAAAGTAGATAATATATTGTTTGTTGTGCGTGCTGCTGAACGTGGTGATCTAACGAAAACCATTGAGACAGAAGGCAATGATGCCATTGGGCAACTAGCGGTAGCGCTGAATTCATTTTTTAAACAATTATCAAATGATTTAGTTGCAATTGATCGCTATTCAAAAGTTCTAGATAAACAGTCCTTAGAATTAAATAGCAAATGCGATGCTTTAGAAAAAAATGCGAAGGAAACCAATGATTTGTCTTTGACCATGAGCGATCAGACAAAAAAAGTAATTTCAAATATTAGAAATCTTAGCGATTCAACAGGTGAAATGAAGCAAGCCGTTAGTCGGATTTCAAAACAAGCGGCTGAAACAAATATGTTTTCTTCAGAAGCTGTAAAGTTCGTTCATGATGCCGAAGCTGTTGGAGCCAGGTTAGAAAGAAGTTCAAATGATATTACTGAATTTATAAACGTTATTACAGCCATCGCTAGACAAACAAATTTATTAGCTCTGAATGCCACAATAGAAGCCGCAAGAGCTGGTGAAGCAGGAAAGGGCTTTGCGGTTGTTGCCAATGAAGTCAAAGAGTTAGCAAAACAATCAGGTCTTGCCGCTGAAGAAATTACGAATCAAGTCTTAGCTATTAACAGCAATTCTAAAGATCTTTTGGTTTCAATTTTAAAAGTAAATGAGCTTATTGATAATATTAATACAGCATCTAAAGTTGTGGTTAGCGCAACAGAAGAACAATTTGCAACTACGGATCAGCTTGTTATGATTATTGATCAGTCCGTAATGGAAACGGATCAAATTGGTATAGGCTCTTTAAAAGTTAATCATTCAGCAGTTTATACCAGCGATATTGTTAAGTCGAATGTTTCAATTGCAAATGAATTAAGTAGTACCAGTCAGAATTTAAATTCTATGGTAAAAAAATTCACTTTAAGCAATACTATTGAAAATTCAGGTAATTTTAAAAAGGCTGCTTAAAAACTAATGATTTCTATTTTCTATGCCCTAGGTTCAAATTTTTCATTCGCTATTGCAAGCCATTTTTTTACAGAGTTTTCTAGAAAAGTATCGCCCGTTTGGATGAATTATTTCAAAGCGACGATTGCTTTTTTTTGCTTTAGTTCTGTGGTGCTGTTGTTTCAAATACCGTGGGCTTTGAATCAAGCAGGATTTTTTTTATTAGCCAGCAGCGGAGTCATTGGACTGTTAATTGGTGATATTTTTTTATTAAGTGCATTTACACACTTGGGTTCTGGCCGCGTTTTAATGATTTTTGGTTTTCAGCCGTTAATACTTGGTATTTCAGGATATTTTTTATTTCAGCAATCGTTCGAATGGCATCGGTTATTTGCCGTTTTGTTTTTCATGCTGTGTTTGCTTTCATTTTCAGTGGAATCATTTAAAGAAAAAGGGGATTGGCAAATTAAGGGAATCACCTTTGCCTTGATTGGTGTGATTTTAGATGCCGGTGGAATTTTATTAACTAAAAAATCATTTGATATGAATCCAGAGTTATCCGCCTTTGTTGCCAACACCGTTCGGAGTGGGGCCACCATGGCGGGCTTTTTTTTGGTGAGTCTGTTCCTGCCAAAAGTCGTTCACTTAAAAAAATCATTTATTTCATTAACTGTAAAAGATAAGCGGTTAGTTGTTTTTGCCAGCGTGCTTGGAACTTTTTGTTCATTAGCTTTTTATTTGAAAGCAATTCAGATTGGTCATTTAGCTACTATTTCAGCTATTGCGGGAACCAGTCCCTTGTTTGCGACAATCTTTGAAGTGCTTCAAGGACAAAAAAAAATGACCGCGTATTTGGGCGTGGCTATAAGTTCTTTTATAATTGGGTTTTTAATCTTAATATTTTTTTAAATAAAAAGGTTTTAGTATTAAAAATTTTTTGCTGCAGGAATAGGCGCTTTTTGTATGTGTAAAATTCCGATTAAATCTGTCGAAAATTTTTCTTGAACTTGCATGCGTTTGTTTAATTGTTCTGTTGGAAACCTAGCATCTATAAATAAACTTGCAAGATCTTGATCAATAATTAAATGACCATAACTAACGTTGCATTCTAATTCTGTTTCATGATTTTGACAATTCATCGTATTTTCTTCGTAAGCTAAAAAGCCAGAGCCAGATGAATCTAATTTTCCAACAAACTGAACCAAATTAGATTTTCCAGTTAATTCGCGAGGGACTTCGTATTTTAAATTAGTTGTTCCATCTGAAGTTTTTTCTAAGCTAATATTTTTAATTTTAAATTGATTTAAATCTTGTAGGTTTGCGTCTTCAGTAACAGGAACTTCATAAGTAGCCAAAATCTGGTTTTCAGAACCTGCATCAGTAATTTTAGATAGTACGGCCATTTCTTGTAATAATTTTGCTTAAAAAAACTGTGTTATGGACTAAGATTTGTAAAAATGTCCGAAATGTAAGTATCTTGCAGTCAGCCGAAACTGAATTAATTCTTAATTGGCTTGCTCTTACGAAACTAGAAAACTAAGTTCAAATAGTGGCATTTTTAAATAATAAAGGGGTTTTTTATGAGGTCTAAATTAGTTCTACTTGTATGCTTTCTTACCTTGCCTGTGATGGCCTTTGTTGAAGTGAAATCAACGTCAGCGAATGGTGATGTTCAATTTGAAGCCATTGGGAAACCCAGTATGCTTAAAATTAAAGGAAAAGGCGAAGGTGCCGTTTCTAATTTAAAAATTGATCAAGGAAAATTAAACGGAGAAATTCATTTTAAATTAGCAACACTAGATTCTGGAATTGGCTTACGCGATGAACATATGAAAGCTAAATATCTTCAAGTTAAGGAAAATCCTGAGGCTATTTTAATTTTTAAAGATTTTGCTTTGCCCGCAACGTGGTCAAGTAAAAATCCAGTTCTTGGTGAAACAGAATTTAGCGGGACATTAAAGCTTCATGGTATTGAGAAACCAATCAAAGGAACTTTTCAAATTGAAGATAGTAAATTAAAAAGTCATGCTTATTTTGAAATTAAAATCACAGATTTTGGCATCGATATTCCTAGTTACTTAGGTGTTAAAGTTGCTGACCTAGTTAAGATTTCAGTTAATTTCGTAACGATGTCATTAACTGAAGTAAAGGCTGACGTTAAAAAATAACTGGTTAGTGGAATTATTTTTTTCTAAAAGGAATTTATCATGATTAAGTATTTTTTTATTTTAATAAGTATGGGTTTCTTCAATTCTGCAGCTTTTGCTTATCCGGAAATGATTCGTCAGCATTATGTTAATTGCAGCGCTTGCCACGTATCACAAGGTGGTGGTGGTGTTTTAAATGCCTATGGCCGTACAATTTCTTACGACTTGCTAAGTACTTGGGGAAAAGAAGCTGAAAGCCGTCCATTTTATGCAATAGATCCCGAAAAAATGGGTTCATGGTTAAATGTGGGTGGTGATTTACGTGGCGTGCAATTGCACCAAGAAAATTCACAAGTTAAGGCAGGTCGTTACATATGGATGCAAGCGACTATTGAAGCCGCGGTTACAGTTGGTCCGGTAACAGGAATGTTAAGTTTTGGTGATGTGAATCAAGGCAATCAAAGTTTCAAACCCAATTCAACGAAGTATTATGTAAGTTACCAGGCGTCGGATGAACTTTCGGTGCGTGGTGGAAAATTTATTCCGTTATATGGGTTACAGATTCCGCAGCATCAATTTAATATTAAAGATACATTGCTACTAGGTCAGGGAACCGAGCGGGACACCGCAGAAGTTCTTTATAACGGAGAGCTTTGGAATTTTGCATTGGCTTATGCGAAGTCAAATATTCGGTCCGCAGTAGGCGATGAAGAAAAATCGATTTCATTGCAAATGCAAAGAACATTGAATGATGCACATAAGGTGGGGATTAGTCTTTGGTCAGGTGACGCAAACTTATTTAAAAGAACCATGGTTGGGCTTCATGCAATATCGGGCTGGACTGAAAAATTTTATACTTTAGCTGAAATTGATCATGTTACAAAAGTTGATAAAACTTCTAATAATTTAGAAACCAAATCGATGTATCAATTAGCTAAAGTAGGATATGAATTTTACAAAGGAATTCATGGCCAAGTTGTCGAACAATATAGCCGACCTAATTTAAATACATCTGCAGAAAAACAAAGTATCGGTGCAGGCGCCATTTGGTACCCGCGTCCGCATTTTGAAATCGAATCGCTATGGTCTAAGCAGCGCGATTTATCTTTAAACAATACTTTTGAAGATTACGCTTATATCCTAACGCACTTCTATTTCTAGAACGGTTAATCCATCGGGACGAGCAACTTTTAATTTGTTCGTTCCCTTTTTTAAAGATTTAAGAACATCATTTGTTGTTACGACATCGACTTTATTTACATCAACAATAACATCGCCAACGCGTAAGCCTTGCGAACTTGCTGAAGAATTTCTTTCAACTTCAACAATCATCGGCTTTTCAACACCAGGTTCGATTTTCCATTCATTACGGAGTTCATTGTTTAAATTCGAAACAGAAAATCCTAAATTAAAAGGAGCTTTTTGGCCGTTGTATTTTTTGGCATTTATTTGGTTGAATCTTTTTGGCTGATCGTCAGGTCTTTCGCCAATAGTTACATCTAACATTTTAGTCTTTTCATTGCGAATAATTTTAATTTTTGCTTTTGTTCCAGGTTCTGAATCAGCAATGGTGTCTACTAATTCACGCGCACTTTTTATTTTTTTTCCATTAATGTCTGTAATAATATCGTAAACATGAAGACCCGCTTTTTTACCAGGACCATCGCCAACACCTAAGACCACAGCACCTTTGGATTCTGCATCTTCACCTTGAATGTCGCCAGGGCTGATTCCTAAAAAGCCTTTACGGATACTTCCATTTTGTTCCAGTTGGGGAATAATTTTTTTAACCTCATCAATTGGAATTGCAAACCCAATACCTTGGGCGCGGGCATCAATTGCGGAATTAACTCCGATAACTAATCCTTTGGAATTCACTAACGGTCCACCAGAATTTCCTGGGTTAATTGAAGCATCCGTTTGAATCAATGGGATTTTATTGATCTCTTCAATGGCTCTGCCCGTAGAAGAAATAATTCCTTTGGTCATGGTATGGCCATGGCCAAATGGGTTTCCGAAAGCAGCAACCCATTCTCCGACCAAAGATTCTTTTGATGAACCCAGCACCGCGGCAGTTAATTTTTCTGAAGGAGTAATTTTAATTAATGCAATGTCTGTGCGTTGATCAAACCCAATAACGACTGCTTTATATTGTTTGTCGCTATTTTCAGTTAACTGTACTTCGACAATATCTGCTCCGGCAATAACGTGTGCATTGGTTACAATAAGTCCATCTTCACGAATAATAAATCCAGTTCCTAATCCTACGCGGCGGGGTTTTCCGGGCGGTTGTTTTGGTGCTTGAAACTGTTGCCCATAAAATTGCTCTAGCATTTCTAGCATCGGATCATTCGCAGTTCGTCCTTGCGGAATGGTTGATGTTGAAATATTTACGACGGATGGATTTATAACTTTGCCTAATTCAACAAATAAATTGGCTGGAAGCGGGTCGGATAATTTTAAAGTGGGTGGAGTCTTTGGAAGTACTTGTGCGAAACCAGGTGTGGTAAAAGTTAAAAATGTGATTGCGGCAATAAACCATGTTTTCATAAATGCTCCTTTGTCGGATTATTTCATTTGCACAAATTTCATTTGCAAGTCTTGTAAAATATGACCAAGTAGATCTTGTTCATCTGTAGTTAAATTTTTGTTAGTCTTTTCTTTTAAAACCAGTAGCAAGTCAATATTGAAGCGGGCCATGTTTTTGTCGGGCGTCATTTTTTCAGAACCAGGCTCGGGGGATAATCCCATGGCCATTAACGCGCTAGATGCAATCGACATGGTTAACATTGAAAATGAAGCCTCTAATTTTTCTGTGCTTACATCATTTTGTGTCGTGCTCATAGAACCTCTTTGCTATTATTAAATTTAGGGAACAAATCCCATTATTGCAATTAATCGATTTTCTAAACTAGGCTGTCCAAAGCTTTTCCAAAAAGTATGCTTTGCAGCAGTAAGTGTAGAAAAGTATTCCGCACCATTTAAGTTTTCAACGCGGTGGAAATTTAAATCATGCATTTTTTTGATAAAATAGCCATATTCTAAAGAATTTGTTTTACTATTGGCTAGTCCGATTGAATCCGATTTTAAAATATAACCTGGCGATCTGAAAATTAACGCAATAAGGCTCATGATCGGAGCAATTAAAAATTGTAATTTTAAAAAGCCAAATTCAAAAACTGAAAATAAACGGGGCCGAAAAGTCGGGCGCACTTTTAAATGAGACAATAAAAAATGGGCTAATATAATTTTCTCTGTTTCTACCAAATGATTTAATAAGTCTTCATGCAGAACAATAAAACCTGTTTTAGGATAATCTTTCCAGACCAAAGGCGGTACAAAGTCTGCAGTTGTATAAAGATGAATCGTGTTTAAATTATAATGCCTAATTAAACCTGTTAAAAGTTTTAAAAAACCAGTTGGATCTGAACCCGTAATTTCATGAAATTCTAAATGTCGTCTAAAAAACCATAAACCTTTATGCAAAGTTAAATAGATAAATAAAAGACTGGCCATGAAGCTGACGAATAGCCCAAGCCGTCCATAAAATTGGAAGCCAATAAATAATAATAGTATAGTCAGGGAGACGAAAAAAACCCAGACTTGAGTCAAGGTGCGCATAGATTAATATTTTGCATTTAGATTTTATTGAAATCAAGACGAGTTGTGACACAATATCATCTTGTAACTTGTTGCAACTTGAAATTGCAGCACCGGAACGGACTAATTGGAGAAGGATATGGCAGAAAACGATTTTCTAGCTTTAAATCAAGCGGTTAAAGAGCAAAGTCTTTTTGTATCTCAGATGATGAACGAGATGAATAAGGTAATTGTCGGTCAGCGGGAAATGATTGAAGGAATGGTCATGGGCTTGCTAACGGGCGGACACATTCTACTTGAAGGTGTTCCAGGATTAGCAAAAACACTGACAATTTCGACTTTGGCTCAAACAATTTCACTACAATTTCAGCGTATTCAATTTACTCCGGATCTTTTGCCAACCGATTTAATTGGGACCATGATTTTTAATCCTCAGTCCGGTGAATTCACGGCTAAAAAAGGCCCTGTTTTTTCGAATATTGTTTTGGCCGATGAAATTAATCGGGCACCGGCTAAAGTGCAATCCGCGCTTCTTGAGGCGATGGCTGAAAAGCAAGTTACCATTGGTGACAAATCGTATAAACTAGATAATCCTTTTTTAGTTCTGGCAACGCAAAATCCACTTGAGCAAGAGGGAACGTATCCACTTCCAGAAGCACAGATGGATCGATTCATGTTTAAAATTAATGTCAATTACCCAACAAAAACAGAAGAACACGAAATTATCTCTAGAATGGGTACGAATACCAAGCCACAATTACAAACTGTTATTTCTAAAGAGCAGTTGCTAAAAACAATCGACATCGTGGATCAAATTTATGTTGATCAAAAAGTAAAAAATTATATTGTGGATTTAATTATGGCCAGTCGCGAACCTAAAATTTATGGGTTAAGTCGAATTGAAAAACTAATTGCAGTGGGCGGATCACCACGGGCAAGTTTAAGTTTAATTCGCGCTTCAAAAGCCCATGCCTTTTTACGCGGTCGTGGCTTTGTTACTGTGGAAGATATTAAAAGTATTATTTATAAAGTATTACGGCATCGTTTGATTTTGACCTATGAGGCAGAAGCTGAAGGTTTAAAGCATGATGATATTATTAAAGAAATTGTTTCAGCAATTGAAGTTACTGCTTAATTGACACGGATTTAATAAGGGAAGTTTGCTTGGTCGTTCCTGCGGATATATTAAAAAAAGTAAAGCGGATAGAAATTGACACGAGAAAACTCGTGAATAATATTTTCTCTGGCGAATACCATACCATGTTTAAAGGACAAGGTATGACTTTTTCTGATTTTCGTGAATATGTCGCCGGCGATGATGTGCGTGCCATATCTTGGGCATTAACAGCGCGTGCCGGAAAACCCTATATTAAAACATTTGAAGAAGAGCGTGAATTAACAGTTATGCTTTGTGTGGATGTAAGTGGATCGCAAGACTTTGGATCTAAAGATTTTTTAAAAGGCGAAACTTTAACGTACGTAGCTGCGACTTTAGCATTTAGTGCTGTTAAAAATAATGATCTGGTCGGTTTACTTTTATTTACGGACGAAGTTGAATTATATATTCCGCCTAAAAAAGGCCGTCAGCAAGTTTACCGTATTTTAAGAGAATTGCTTTACTTTAAACCTAAAAAAAATAAAACAAAAATTTCAAGTGCTTTAGATTATTTGCGTGGAGTATTAAAAAAGCGAGCTACAATTTTTATTTTAAGCGATTTTCAAGATAGTAATTATGATGCTTCGATCAAGTTATTACAGCGTAAACATGAAGTCATTGCAGGATTAGTACAAGACGAAGCTGAATTGGTGTTTCCAAATGTTGGTTTGATTGAATTAAAAGATGCAGAAAGTGGTGAAACAATTTTGCTGGATTCAGCAAATCCTATGTTTCAAGAAGAAATGAAAAACAAAATTAATTCGGATTTTGAACGCTTTCAAAAAAATCTTAAAAAATCAGGAATCGATTCATTTCGGTTTGAAGCCAACGAAAATTATCACAAGTCATTATTAGCATTTTTCAGAAGAAGAAGGGCTAGATAATATGGCCGATGACAATTCTGTTCAATGTGAGAAAATAATTGAAGCAGTTCCTGGGTTAAAGGATCAAGAGGTTACTGTTGGTCGTCATGTGCTTCTTCAATGCACGGGAACCTGGAACAAGTTATTTGATTTTAAAAAAGCGCAAATTAAAATGGATCAGCCGGAAGGTAAAAAAGATTATACCATCCGAATTGTAAAAACAGAAGCCCGGTCTGTTTCTAGCTTTGATGTGGATGTCGTGTTTTATTCTGCGGGCGAATATAAGTTTCCAGATTTTGTTTTATCTGATGGCAGCAACGAAATCCATTTAGGCCAACAAAATATTAAAGTTCAAACCGTTATTGAAAAAACGCAAGATCCTAAGCCACCAGAGCCCTTTGGTCCGATATTTCCGTTGCAGCTAAATTGGCCAAGTTATTATTTATTTATTAGCATTGGATTAATTGCCCTTTCCATTTTTTGTATGGGTTGGTTTCTACAACGGCGCTATAAATTTATTAAACTTATGTTGAAATTGAAAGACTATGACAGTTCTATTCCGGCGGATCGTCAGTTTTACAAAGCAATTCGCCATGCTGAAATTAAAGATTATCCCGTAGAAGATTTAGAACGTGCTATTCGGTTTTATGTTGCTAGGAAATATCAAGTTCCCTGTTTTGACTTAAAAGATAAGGCATTGATATCTTTTTTTAAGAAGAACAACCCTTGGTATAAAAAAGAAAGAATAGAATTAAAAAAAATTTTAGAAGATATCAAATTAATTTCAAAATTAAATGGGGATGACGCGGCAAAAGCAAAAACGGTATTTATCCAAAGACTATATCGCTTTGTAGATCATACCGAAATCACAGTTAAGCAGGGGGCAAAATGAATATTTTGTCGTCTCAATATTTATGGGGACAGCCTTGGTGTTTTTTGCTTTTTATTCCTTGGTGCGCCATTGTTTATTTTATATTTTGGAAACAACCAAAAAACAAATCAAGCTTGGCGATTAGCTCTGTGCAAGAGTTTAAAAAATGGCGCGGTCGCGGACGAGTTGTTTTTGTTCAATTGAATCGAATTTTATTGCTGGTTTCATTAGCTTTCTTTATATTCGCTTTAGCTAGGCCACAAAAAGCAGATTCAAAAGTTAAAAGAAACATTGAAGGCTTAGATATCGTAATCGTGCTGGATATTTCAGACAGTATGTTGATTGAAGATATGAAGCCATTTAATCGTTTAGAATCGGCTAAAGAAACAATAACAAATTTTATTAGCCAAAGAACTTCAGACCGCATTGGAGTCGTCATTTTTGCCGGAGAAGCCTTCACGTTAGTGCCGCCTACTTTAGATTACCAATTGGTATTAGATCGCGTCGCTAAAATAACAACAGCCGCAAGAGCACGTATAAAAGACGGAACCGCAATTGGAGTCGCTATGGCAAGCGGAGCCGCGCGATTAAAAGATTCACAAGCCAAATCAAGAGTCATGATTTTTATGACCGACGGAGAAAATAACTCGGGTACGATTGATCCTGAAACAGGATTAGAAATAGCAAAAGGTTACGGCATAAAAATCTATTCAATAGGAATTGGGCGCAGTGGGCCAACTCAAATACCGATATATGCAGAAGATATGTTTGGAAACAAAGTTAAACGGTATCAACCTTTCGAAAGCACTGTTAATGACGAGCTACTCAATCAAATGGCGACAGTCACAGGCGGAAAATACTTTAGAGCCTCTAAAGAAGATTCCCTGAAGGGTGTCTTTAAAGAAATCAATTCGTTAGAAACGACGAAAATAGAAGATAATAAATACGTTCATTATGAAGAATACTTTCAATTTTTTGCGTGGATTGGTTTAATTCTATTTTTGATTTGCCAAAGTTTAAATTTAACATGGCTTAAGGTAGGTCCTTGATGTTAACAGACTTTGAAGTTTTAAGATGGGGCAGCTTTTCCAATTTCTATGCATTGGGTTTAATCTTTGCATTCGTCATTTTGTTTTTTGCTCTTGAAAAATATTCTTATATTCAATTAAGTAAAAAGTTCGGGGCAAGAATTACTCCGTACTTAACTCAATCTGTATCTTATTTTAAACGACGATTGCAGTTGGTACTACAGTGCTTTGGCTTAGTATTTGTTATTATTGCTTTGGCTAGACCTCAGATGGGTGCTAGTCAGCAAGAAGTTCGCAGCGAAGGCATCGAATTATTAATTCTAGCCGATGTTTCAGAAAGCATGATGGCGGAAGATGTGCGTCCTTCGCGATTAGCGCAAATGAAAATTGAATTATCTAAACTATTAGATCTGATGCCCGGAAATAAAGTAGGTATCATAGCTTTTGCGGGAAGTAGTTCTTTATTGTGTCCACTGACAACAGATCCGAATGCATTGAAAATGTATATTGATTCCTTAGATACAAATTCGGTAAGTTCCCAAGGTACTAATTTTGAAACCGCACTTAGCTACGCAAAAGAAGCTTTTGAAAAAGGTGGCGTAACGCAAGATCAAAGCACTAAAACAACACGAGCTATTTTGGTGGTTTCTGACGGAGAAGATCAAGAGCCCGGTGCGCTGGATGTTGCAAAAAAATTATCAGATAGTAATATTCGAATTTATACAATGGCGTATGGAACTGAAAAAGGAGCCCCCATTGTGACTCGTGATAAATCTGGAAATATGACGGGTTACAAAAAAGATAGCAGTGGTCAAACTGTGGTAACGCAAGTTAAAGGTGAATTTCTAAAAAAGATTGCTGAAGCCGGAAAAGGAAGTATGTATTTTGCATTTTCTGGCGGAGATCATTTAAGGCAATTTATTAAAGATTTGGGTGAGCTTGAAAAATCACAATTTCAATCCAGCATGACGACACAGTATGACGAGAAATTTACGATTCCTTTATTAATTGGCTTTATTTTGTTGATATTGAGTTTGTTTATATCAGATCGTAAAAAATTTAGCGGAAAAACCGCTGAAGATTGGAAGGGCCGTTATGAAGTCTCTTCTTAGGTTTGTTTTAATTACTGTTTATTTTTTAAGTTTCGCATTAAATTCTGCTTATGCGGAAGATAAGGTGAATCCGAAACTGCAAACTTTAATTCAAGATTTTGAAGTCAAAAAGAAAATTGAAGCAAAACAAAATGAAGAAGCTTTAAATATTTATTTTAAAATGTTGGAATCAAATTCTGATTTACCTGAAATACATTCCAACATTGGAGTCTTGTTTTTGTTGAACAAGAAAAATGAAGAGGCTCTTAAGTCTTTGCAAAAAGCATTAAAATTGGCCGAAGAAAATAAGGATTTAGCGACACAATTTAAGATTCGCTACAATTTAGGAGTTCTTTTTGGTCTAGATAAAAAAGTTCCTGAAGCTTTAGAAAATTATCAAGCCGCATTAGATATTGTTCCAGATTCCAAAGAGACTAAGACAAATATTGAATTATTGATTCAGTCCGATTCGAAGGATCAATCAAAAAGTGGTGAAAATAAAGATAAAAAAGACAGCAAAGATCAGAAAGATAAGGACGAAAAAAAAGACGACAAGGGCGATTCAAAAGACGATAAAAAAGATAGTAAAGATCAAAAAGATAAAGACGATAAAAAAGATGAAGAGCAGAAGAAGAATGAACCCAAAGAAGCTAAGCAAAATGCAAAGTATAAACCAAGACCATTTAAAGGTGATCAATTAGCTGAAGGTGATGTTAAAAAAATATTGGGTGAACTGACAAATCAAGAACAAAAAATTCGAGCAAATTTTGAAAAAAAAGAAAGAAAAGAAAAGAAAAATGAAAAAGATTGGTAATTTTTTAGCTTGTATTGTTTTACTTTTTTATTCGGTACTGATCAGCGCCGCTGAATTAACTGCACAAGTTAAGGCGTCATTGGATCGTGATCAAATGGGAATAGGGGATTCATTTACTTTAACTGTTGTTGTGCAAAGTAATGAAGACTTTGACGATCCGGAAATTAAATTACCAACTCTTTCGGGGATTGAACTTATTAATTCGTGGTCCGATGGCAAATCTTCATCAACGCGTATGTCCTTTGTTAATGGTAAAAGTGAATACTCAAAATCAGTTCAACAGGCATTTCATTTTATGTTGTCTCCGCAAAAAGAAGGACGATTGATAATTCCAGTTATTGATATCCCGATACAGGGTAAAACTTTTAAAACTCAACCTTTGCAAATTGAGGTTGGCGAAAAGTTTCGTGGCCGAGGAAACCAACAGCAGAAAAAAAATGGAAAAATGATTTTACCGCCTGGATCTGGTGATGATCAAAACGATCCGTTCGGTGATGAAAATGATATATTTTCTCAGCTTCTAAAAGAGAAAGAAAAGATATTTGAACAAATGCGACGTGGTGGTGGCGGTGGTTTACCAGGGGGATTGGGCGGACCAAGGCAACCTATTCAGCAAAGGCAGTTGGATATAAATACGAATGAAGCTTTTTTTATTTATTTAGATGTCGATCAAAAAGAAGTTTATGAAGGTCAACAAATTACGGCGAATTGGTATATTTATGTCAAAGGCCAAATAGAATCTTTGGACCGCGCCAAGTTTCCAGATTTAAAAGGTTTTTGGAAAGAAATTATTGAAGAGGTTCCAAGTTTGCAATTTAGTCCTGAAATTGTTAATGGTGTAAATTATCAAAAAGCGTTGCTTGCAAGCCATGCCTTGTTTCCAATAAAGGCAGGGACTGCTGTCATTGATGAATTTAAAATTAAAGCACGTACACGTTCGCTGACTCAATTTGGTTGGGGCGAAAGTCATGAATGGACCAAGGCTTCAAAGCGCGTTGCTATAAAAGTTTTACCTTTGCCAACTGAAAACAAGCCCAAAACTTTTTCAGGAGCTGTGGGATCTTTTCAAGTACAGATAAAAACAGAGGGTTTACAGTTTCCTTCAAACCAGCCATTTTCATTAAAAGTTAGATTTGAAGGCTCTGGAAATGCAAAGTTAATTGATTTGCCATCCATACAGTGGCCAGACGGGCTTGAAGTATTTGACACAAAAAGTGATGCTAAGTTTTATAAAAATGGACAAAGTTATAAAGAATTTGAAGTTTTATTAATTCCGCGCAAAGAAGGCGAAATCACTATTCCGGCTTTAGAGATTTCTCACTTTGATCCGGAGCAAAAACAATATATTACGAAAACGACGGAACCGCTAGTGTTAACAATAACTAAAGGTTCGGCCGCAGGAATTGTTAACCCGAACCCAAATTATAATGGAACAGGATCTGCTACCAATTCAAATATTACGGATGCAAAAAATACCCCATTCCAAGCGCAGGCACAATTTGAAGTGCCCGCAGCTTCATTTGTTTCTTTAATGGCTATGCGAATTGCTTATCTTAGTTTGTTTTCTGTGATGATGATTGGTGTGCTGATCTATTTTTATCAGCAATTTAATCTGTTGAATCATGGTCCAATGTTACATTTGTTAATCGCAAAAAAAATAAAAATACTTCACCAGCTTCTTAGTGATAAGGATTATCGCCATGTTGGTGCAGAAGGTGTAAATTTAATTTATGTATTAGCAGCCTATTTAAGTGGGCAAAAAACTGCAAATCATGAATGGGCAAGTTTGGTTGAGACTATTCCAATTAAATTCAAAGATAAATTTCTTACTCAATTGACAGCCTCATTTGAGTATTTTCAATTATTAGGGTTTGCGCCTGAAGTTGTTCAAAAAAATATTATCGAATCAAATACTACAGTTAGCGAACTTGAAAAATTATCTAAGTTGGCTTCGGCCATCGACGCGGATTTGAAAGCGAGCGATACTTATTAAATATTAGCGGTGCAAAGCGACTAAGGTCTAGGGTTATGTCTATAAATGAATCATAATCGAACGGAATAAGCTAAATTAAGCGAAGAAAAATTGATAAGTTTGCAATAGGTTTATACGCTTAAGTTTTAGTTTAAGGTTTAACAGTGGAGTTTTCTTTGAAACATAATATTTTAATTTCAATACTGTCGATTTCGTTATTATTCACAGGTTGTGCTCATACAACAAAAACGACAATGGCTTCACAAGAAACTAGTACTAGTTTGCCTAGTGATTCTTCAGTAGGCAGTGATCCAGAAAAATTTCGTGTTGCAGATGCTGCAGTCGTTGCGCCCGTTGCCGCAGCCGCGGAAGAGTTAGAAATAATTCCTACGGAAATTAATTCTCATGTTGAAAAATGGATTACCTATTTTCAAGGACGTGGTCGCCCCCATATGGAACGCTATTTATTGCGATCGACACGTTATGAAGCTTTGATGAAAAAAGTTTTACGCGATAATAAATTACCAGAAGATTTATTTTATGTAGCTTTGATTGAGTCAGGATTTAGTCCGCAGGCATTTAGTCATGCTTCGGCTGTTGGCTACTGGCAATTTATTCGTGGTACTGGCAAACGTTATAAATTAAAAATTAATCAACTTATCGACGAACGACGCGATCCCGTTTTATCAACACAAGCCGCTTCAGAATACTTTAAAGATTTATATGGTTTATTTAATTCATGGTATTTATCAATGGCCGCATACAATGTGGGTGAAGGTCGCGTTTTAAAAGTGACTCGCAAATATAGAACAAATGATTTTTGGGAGCTATCAAGAAATAAGCGGGCTCTGCCGCGCGAAACAGATGATTACGTACCAAAATATATTGCGGCTAAATTGATTGCAAAAAATCCAGATAAGTATGGATTTGAAGGCATTGATTACATGGCTCCAATTGAATTTGATCATGTGTCTTTAAGTCAGCCTGTAAATTTACGAATTATGGCTGAAAAAATGAATTACAATTATGAAGATTTTAAAGCACTAAATCCAAAATTTAAAGGTGAAATTGCGCCTCTAGGGGCCGATAACAGTTTAGGTTTGCGCATCCCAGTAGGAAGCCATGATGTAGCATTGAAGGCCGCACAGGAAAGTTTTACGGATAAAGTTGAATTCATTGCAGACAGTGATGAAATGCAAATTTATAAAATCCACAAGGGTGATACGTTTTCATCTGTGGCTAGAAAATTTAGAACAAATATTGCCTACCTGCGTGATATCAATGATTTTCCACGTAAGAAAAAACTTAAACTAGGCCAAAAAATTTATGTTCCAGATCGCACTCCGCTGCAAGAAAAACGTCCAGAGCTGGCACGCCAGTTTTATATTGTTCAACCCGGAGATTCTTTAGCATCAATTGCACAAAAATATAATGTAAGTCTTCTTGATTTGAAAAAAGCAAATCGCTTATCGCGCAGAAGCAAAGTAAAAACAGGATCGAAATTACTAATTCCAGGTGAATCTAAGCAGGATCAAACAAAGGCAAGTGATTATAATAAGAAGTCAAAAAATTCTGAAAAATCAAATAATGTAAAAGTTGTTAAAAACTTAAAAAAGAATCGAAAAGTAGCTGAAGCTGCAACAGGTAGTAGAAAAAACTAAGAATTTTTTTTGGTTTTAAAATAAAAAAAATGCAAGTTATTCATCAGTGAACGACCTGCATTTAAGGGGAATGAAACCAATCCATGATAAAATTTTTGTAGGAACGATTTTTCCTTCCATTGCAGTTTTCACCGCAGGTCTTTTTTATCCTTTGGCAGCTGGCTAGCACGTCTTACGACAAGCCCCTTTAGCTTTGCGTCCCTTAGTTTCCTAAGGTTTGCCTTGAGGCAAAAGAAGGATACGGTCAACCCGTATTCTTAAAGTCCGCTAAGTGCCTCCTATTAATTAAATTGTTTACTAGTTCTAAAATTAAAAAAATAATTAAACTAATTAATTCAAAAATATAAAAAGGCTATTCTTTTATTGGATGTACTTCACTTGGGTGATTTATCATTGTGATTGAAAACTCTTCTCACATGTCCTCCATTATCTCGACAACTGTCCTAGGTGACCTACCTAAGCTTACGTCGACGTCATCTGATATAGAAAGATTATCGTGGGCTAAAAGAAGTTTCCATTTTATTTTTTTGAATATCAAAATAGTTCAGAATTTGTATCAGTAGGAATCGAATAGGATCGCTGTTAATGGCTTCTAGCGCGTCAATTCTTAATTTAAGACAGTGAATAGCTTTTTAAAGTAAGACTAATGAGGTTGGGAAAAAAAAGAATTCTATCGTTTTTCGTTGGACAGAGCATATGAAACCAACTGCTGATATTTTTGAGTATCGATTTCATAAATGTAGTACTGCAAGCCCGTATTCGCAGAGTTGTTTTTTTCTTCAGCGATACCCAAGTAAGTTTGAGTTAATCCTGTTTTTGGATTTACTTGTTTAAAAATCCAAGAGCTATGAGTCGTCGAAAAATTATCTTTAATGCTTAGTTTAGCGCGCGCTTCTTCTTTTAGGGCTGCAAGTTGGTTTTTGATAATTGGCATTTCATTCGTAATCGTTAGGCCATTGATCGTTGATTTTGCCAAAACTACTTCTTGAACCGCTACAGGTGGGGTCATTATTTGTTTATGCTGACTTGGTAATACCAAAGGATTGTAATTGATAACAGCAAATGTCACAGCCGCTGAGATTGCAATTTTAAAAGGTTCTTTGATTAAGACGTTCTTAAAAACAACTTTTGCTCGGCGTAGCCTGAAAAGCATTTGTATTTTAAAAATAGAGTCTGATTTAAGAACTTCGCGCAATTCATCTTTAGAGAAAAATTGAAAATAAAAAGACAATTTAGAAAATCTTTCAAGTAAGGCTTTATCTATTGATAAGGGAATATTTAAATGAACTTTAAGCCCCTTGGATAAGAAATTTTTAATGTCAAATGTTGAGTTTTCAATTTTAAGCTCATTCATTGATAGGATGGAGTCGGTTATTTTAATTTCGCGTCCTGTCGGAGTTATTAAAATAATTTTATCGCTTAAAATAAATCGTTTTTCAGCGCGACTGTCTGATTCATAAGTGACTTGCAAAGAATAGCCATCTTTGATTGGAATTCCTAAAACTAATTTATTTTTTAGAAGGCTGCTTTTTTCTTCAATCGTGAATGATGAATTCTGTAATAGCATCCGACTTAGCTCTAAGGCTGCCAAATCCATATTGCTGGAAAACAGTCCTTCAGATATCACTAGAGTCGAAGACGTCATTGGATCGGATGCTTTTGATATTTCAATGCGACTTGAGTCAGATTGAGTTGTGTTTTGTGATTCCGAGAATAAATTAACACACTGGTTTGCTTGGGTAGCAAAAGGGAAAACCAAACTGAATAAGGCGATTGTAATTAGTTTTTTCATAGTGTTATCACCTGGTAGTTAGCTAAAAAATATTCAACACGTGGTCTAAGGCTTTCTGGAAAACTGATCACGGTGCCTTTTGATAATTCGTTTCTAATAATTTGAGCGGCATATTCATCACAAATGACGCCAAGTTTGCTATTAATTTTTTTTAAGAAATCAATTTGAAGTGTGTCCGGCATCTGTTTTACTTCATTTGAAATTTGCATATAACGTAAGACATCGCGTAGGTTTTTACGTACTGTGTGGACTTCGTCAACTGTTAGGATATCTTTGGCCATAATTAATTTTGTATTATTTAAAAGAAAGTGAAAATATTTTTCAACCGATTTTTTCGAAGCAGGTTTTGCATCTTCAAGTAAGTTTGCAAAATCAATTTTTTTATATTTTTTCAAGATCGATTTTGCTGTTGAACTGGCTTCTGCCGTTTCATTAATAAGCAACATGTCTTTTAAGTGCCCAAAGTCTTTAACAAATTTTGCAAAATCATCAGGACTTGCATGATTTTTTTCAGAGGTTTGGAAAATTGACCGCAAAAAGGATGAATTTTGTCTGAATTTGTAGACTAATTTAAGTTGCTCATCAGACAAAGAATCTGCTCCGGAAACTATAATTTGCTTGAGTATTTGTTTAACAATTAAGGTGTCAGCTGTTGTCACAAGGTTGTCATGAGCCGCTAATAAAAAAGCGGCAGATTCTTTTTTGCCACTAATTTCGATAATAAATTCAGTTGCTTTGTAGGGCTTGTAAAATAGACTTTTACAAAGTAAGCCATCCGCATTCACAACAAGTGAAGAAGACATAAGAAGCGCGAATGGAATAAAGTTTTTTAAAGTCATATGTCTTTCTGTAAAATTAAGTTTTCTTGTTCAGTTAATATAACTTATATGGCTGTTTATTTTCTACTGTAATGATTCTGGCAGAGCGTAAATTGGTATGTCGAACTTATGGTTAGTGGGTATTGCTTAGATTGGTTACGAAGGTGAAAAAACGAAATTTAGCAATTTTTGTCACTAACCATTTTTTAGATTAGGGTCCTAGCAAAGCCTTATTGTTAGCAGAATCGCCTGTTATTCGGTCTCGACAATTAATATAAGTTAGACCATACTTGCGGCATGATTTCATTTAATGCCGTTACCAAGCAACAGGGTTCTAAAATTTTATACGCGAATGCCTCTTTTCAAATTAATCCAGGCGAAAAGTGGGGGTTAGTCGGTCCAAACGGAGCGGGTAAGACCACACTGTTTAGATTATTAGTTAAAGAAGACATGCCTGATTTGGGTTCGGTGTCGGCGCCTGAAAAATTGCGCATTGGATATTTTTCTCAGAATATTGAAGAGATGAAAGGACGCACTGTTTTAGAAGAAGTGCTTTCGTCTGGAAATTTAGAAAGTATTAAAAACGAAATTCAAGTTTTAGAAACTAAATTATCGGATCCAGAACTTACAGAAGATGTTATGATTGCCACAGTGGAGCGCTATGGAGATTTGCAAGCCGAATTTGAAGCTATTGGCGGTTATGATTTAGAATCCAAGGCGCAAGAGATTCTAGGTGGTCTTGGGTTTTCAAACGAAGATATGCTGTTAGATGTCGGCCACTTTAGTGGTGGTTGGAAAATGCGAGTTTCGTTAGCTAAGATTTTATTGCTTATGCCAGATATGTTGTTAATGGATGAACCGACGAATCATCTAGATGTGGAGTCTATTGTTTGGTTAGAACAGTGGATTAAAAATTTTAAAGGGTCTGTGTTAATGACATCGCATGATCGTGATTTCATGAATCGTTTGGTAACTAAAACCATCGAAGTGGCAAATAAAACACTCACTGTGTATTCTGGTAACTACGATTTTTATGATAAAGAAAAAGCAATTCGTCGCGAACAACTTATTGCAGCCGCCAGCCGCCAAGAAGATATGCTAGCAAAAGAAGAAGAATTTATTGCACGTTTTGCTGCACGCGCATCGCATGCGGCACAAGTGCAATCACGAGTTAAAAAATTAGATAAAATTGATCGCATTGAAATTCCGGTTGAAGACAAAGCCATGAGTTTTGAATGGCCAACGCCACCGCGTGGTGGAGATGAAGTTGTAAAGTTTCAAAATCTTTCAAAAGTTTGGGATTTAACAGATGGTCGTCAGAAAAAAGTTTTTGCAAATGCATCCGCTTTAGTAAAGCGAAATGATCGGGTAGCGGTTGTTGGTATCAATGGAGCTGGAAAATCAACCTTACTAAAAATTATTACGGGCGATGTGGAATCAACTAGTGGTACCTGCAGCATGGGGCCAAGTATTTCCTATGGTTATTTTTCTCAGAATTCTTTGGATTTATTAGACCCGAAGAAAACTATTTTGCAGGAAGTTGAAAACCGTGTGCCAAATGCAACTTTAGGTTTTATTAAAAACTTATTAGGATCTTTTCTGTTTTCTGGAGAAGAAGTTGAAAAGAAAATTTCTGTTTTGTCGGGTGGCGAAAAATCACGAGTTATTTTAGCATGTATTCTGTCACATCCTGTGAATTTTTTAGTATTAGATGAACCTACGAATCACTTAGATATTAAATCACGCGAAGTTTTGCTAAACGCAATTAAGACATTCCCAGGAACTGTGATGATGGTTTCCCATGATCGCTATTTCTTGCGTGAAATTACAACTAAAGTTTTTGAAATTGATAAAAATCAATTAAATATTTACGATGGTGATTATCAGTACTACTTAGAATCTGTTGCGAAGCGGGTTTAGGTTGCCTTGTTATAGCAAAGCTTTCTGTCTATGAGTAAGCACAAGAAAGCTTTAGCTGAAATATTTATGGCAAGTATATTTTGGGGCTTTGGCTTCATTGCAACTGTCTGGGCGATGAAAGTTTTTACGCCCTCTTTAACAATGGTGTATCGATTTTTAATTTCTACACTTTTTGGAATTGTATTTTTATTTCTTCGTAATAAGCCCATTTTGAATTTTAAAAAAGAATTTAAGTTAGCTATTGTTGCGGGGTTTTTACTTGGAACTATGTTGCTATTTCAAGCTTATGGTTTAGAGACGACAACGGCTACGAAAAATAGTTTTATTACAAGTTTGTATATTTTCTTTGTGCCATTGCTGGCGTTTATACTTTTTCGAAAAAAAATATACTTATTTAATATCATTATAATTAGTATAGCTTTACTGGGTTGTTACTTGCTGTTTGACATGAAAATGGAAACAGTTCTTAAAGGTGATTTTTGGACCTTGTTGTGTTCAGTATTAGCCGCAATTCATATTTTGTATATTGGATATGCTTCAAAAAGAACTTCAGATGCTTTTTTATTTAATATGCTTCAAGGTTTTTTTGCTTTAATTACAGTAAGTGTTTCTTTATTTTTTGAACATCAACCTTCGTACACATCGAATAATATGCTGGCTTGGGGTGGTATTTTGTTTTTAGCTATTTTTTCATCTCTAATTGCATTTTATTTACATGTAAAAAGCCAGAAAGTTATTAGTGATTCAACAATCAGTATGCTTTGTTTGCTGGAATCCCCATTTGCAGCATTATTTGCTTATTTTTTTTTAGCAGATAAATTAACAGGGATTCAAATAGTAGGAACTGCATTAATTTTATCAGCTGCTTTGGGGCAAGTTTTATTAGAAGGCCGCTTTGTATTTAGCAAGCAAATTAAGTAAGCGTACTTAATTTGCTTGCTAACTCTTTAAAAGCTAAAGCTTCTGTACTTGTCGGATGACTTTCAACTATTGGAATTCCAGCCTCTGAAGCTAAAGAAACCGAAGGATTAAACGGAATTTCTGCTAATTTTAAAATCTTCTTTGAATCTAAGTAGGAACTCATTTCGCCTTTTGGATACAGTTGCATTTTTTCTTGGCTAACTGGATTTAGCATGTAAGACATGTTTTCAACCATTCCTGCAATTTTAACTCCGGTGCGTTCGAACATGTCGATCGCTTTTTTGGCGTCAATTAGGGCAATATTTTGTGGAGTTGAAACAATAACGGCACCCCAAGTTGGAATTTTTTGAACTAATGATAATTGCACATCACCAGTTCCGGGTGGCAGATCGACAACTAAATAATCTAATTCGCCCCATTGCACGTCGCGAAAAAATTGATCCATCGCTTTAAACAGCATGGGTCCACGCCAAACAACGGCGGCACCTTCTTCAACCAAGAAGCCAATGCTCATGATTTTTACTCCATAACGAGTAATGGGATTAATTTTATTTCCTTCAGTGACCACAGGCTTTTGATTTAAAGCTCCCATCATGCGGGGTAAGCTTGGGCCATAGATATCCGCATCCAGTAGGCCCACGGTACCATAGTCGCGCAAGGCTAGTGCTAAATTTGTTGCGACAGTGCTTTTACCTACACCACCTTTGCCAGAAGCAACTGCAATAATTTTTTTAACACCTGGGATGGGTTGCTGCTGATCAAACGGATTTGCTGCCATGGGATACCTCTTTAAAGAAATTTCTACTAGAAAAAAGTCGGGTTGCGAAGCGTTTTCGTGCTGACCGACATAAATACAGTTAAATTATGTTCAAATCTGTCCGATAGCTAAATTATGCGTTTATTAAAGTATGTGGTATTCATTCAATTCTATGTGATTTCGATTTTCGCGGCTGATAAATGCCCGTATTTTACGACGTCATTAAAAGACTTAACAGATGTAACAAAAAAGCAATGCGAAACAAATCGCGATTCAAAGCAATGCCAAGATCATTATAAAAAAATTGCAAGTACAATGGAAGCAAAAGAAGTCGATCGCAGAAAATTAACTTGTGATAAAACGGTTTGGACTATTCTTACAGAGAACGCGACGCCAATTCTTTTGCGAGGAGCTTGCCGGTCAGGTCTTGCAAATTTTGCATTAGACACTGTTCAAGGAACTGTGGGTTTGTTTAAATCAGTAGGTACAGCAATAGGCGAAGGCGTTGCGTACATGCAAATCGAGACTGAAAAGCAAAGCTCAAAAATGCAAAAATGCAATTCAGATAACGAAGAAAAAAAAACTTTAATAACCGCTACCGTTTCATCGTGGCCTAAAGCGATGCGGCCCAATTCGTTTCCTGCAAATTTGCTAACAAAGAATTGCTGGGAAATTGATAATTGGTTGAAAGAGCAAGAACGTTTTGGTCGAAAAAAACTAACGAATGAATTATCTTCTAAAATGTATTCAGCGAATAAGACTTTAACGGTTGATGAACAAATTGCAGCCAATTATTTAGATCCTCAGTATAATAAAAAAAATCCGCAAAGCTTTGCTATTTCAGAAATGGCTGCAGGTTTTATGAAACAATT
This sequence comes from Pseudobdellovibrio sp., assembly GCA_049301055.1. Classification (GTDB taxonomy): domain Bacteria; phylum Bdellovibrionota; class Bdellovibrionia; order Bdellovibrionales; family Bdellovibrionaceae; genus Pseudobdellovibrio. The sequence goes on from JBAQKN010000028.1 coordinate 45,720, forward strand.
TAATGATTCAGCTGCTTGCTATAACTCTGAATTTCAAACAGAGTTATATTGTGAATCATTAGCTACAGCTGCTACATTTATAATTCCAGGTATGGCCGCATTCCGTGCTGCGCGATTAGAAAAATTAGCAGCTTTGGGTGGAAGAAAATTAACAGATATTGAAATTGATGTATTAGCGCAAAATGCAAAACGCGCGGGTGGTATTAAAGATCTAGCTTTACGGCAGGATGTTGTCGATAGCATTAAAGTTCTTGGTAATGAAGACCGCTTAGCCGTTGCCGAGAAAATCTTAGGAAGATCACTAACTAAAGACGAAGCAGAATCTATCCTAAAAGCACATGAGCTTTCTTCAGATGAATTGCTTGCAAAGGCGCGCGAATTACAAAAAGCTGGTTTTAGTGAAGATGAAATTCGTACATTCATGCGAAGCAGTTTAACGGGGAAACCTTCGTCACAAGCTGATTTAGCAAAGCAACTTGTGCAATACAGTAAACTTGAAGATGGCCCAACGAAGTGGCGTTTATTAGCTGGTATTGAAGAAAAAACGATAAATGGTGATCTAAACAAAGTGACTAATTTATATAAAAACGCAACAGAATCATTGCAAACAAATTTGAAAAACAAAGTAAGTATTAGTCCTAACGAATTGTATACCCTAGAAAGTAATGCTGCCGATTGGGGTTCGCGAACTAAGATCGTTGAAGATTCTGCGAAGGCTTCAAAAGTAATGATGGAAGCATTTGATAAAAGAATACAAAATGAATTAGTTCAGGCTAAAATACCTGAAAGTTACAAAGCAGATTATGTTTTAAACGCTTTACAACGACTTAAAAATGATCCTGGCTTGGGCTCTGCTAAAACTGCCACAAACTTTAAAATAAAAGCGATAATTGATTATTACAAAACCCAGAGATGGAACTTATACTAATTTATAAATGCTCGTAAATAATCTTGTCAGATAACGATTCGGACATTTTGTCATAGCTCTATATTATGTATTAAAAGAAGTCAGCGTTTTTGTGTCAATACTAGACAATAGTAAATTTAATAAATTCTACAAATAAGCCGATAAAACTACATGGGAATTTTGATAAATATAAAATTTATTCTAGTTTTTGCCATAATACAGATTATTTCTGTAGTCTCTTTATGTTTACCAAACACAATTACAATGCAAACAAAAATTCTTAAGCCTGACGGATCCGCTTTAGAAGAGGCTTCCGTGAACTTTCGTTTTACAACTTTAGATCCTCTTGGCACATGTATTATCTATATTGAAGATTTTAGCGGCGTTAATATGGCAGGCTCTGGTGGTTTAGCGATTAAAAATTTAGGCGCTGGAGCTCAAACATATTCTGCAGCGGGTGCTGCGTATACAGATGTTTATAATAACTCGACAACATCCTATGCGTGCCAAGCGGGTGGCACATATTCTCCGGGAATAAATGATCGTCGAAAAATAGTCATTCAATTTAATGATGGCACAGCGGCGGGTTGGCAAACTCTTCAGGGTGTAGATGTAAATAGTGTTCCGTATGCAAGTTTCGCTGGGGATTCGACAAAATTAGTTGGTCATCCAATAGCTGATTTTGCTTTGAACTCTGCGTTTCCAGATTGTGTGAGTACCGGTAAAGTTTTAACATTTAATGGAACATCTTTTTCGTGTGTAGCTGGTGGCGGTGGTTCGGGAACAGTAACAAGTGTTACTTCAGCAAATACTTATTTAACCGTAGCGACCACCACAACAACTCCGGTAATTACTGCAAATGTCGGCGCTGCTGCAAATAC